>JAKLIY010000018.1 GCA_022709365.1 Pseudomonadota bacterium | reverse complement strand
GCTCGTTGCTGTTATGCTCTTTCATGGGTCCGCTCCGTACTCTCAGTAGAGGATGGTTGACAACATCACCTAGTGTGCCCGCTTTGGACTCCTTGGGGGAGCGGGGCGGACCATCCCATTAGTCTCTCAGGCAGCGCCACAAACCAGGGAAATCGCCAGGAGGAAGGGTGCATGGTCGATTTACATGAGCCTCATTTCGCGAGGTGGCTCAAGGCGTTACGCAGCGGCTCGCTGGCGATCTGGATCAGGCCGCCAAAGGGTTGGTCCAGTTCCAGGATCAGGTAGATGGCGCCCGAGACGGCGAGGATCCCGACCATCAAGGCGAGGTTGGCGGTCGCGTTGGGTGGCGCGAACAGGCTGAAGCTGAGGAAGATGACCACCAGCCAGGAGACCACCACGATCAGCAGCGGCATGGAAATGGTGGGGATCGACTGGGCAAGCAGCAGTGCTCGAAGCTGGCCGATTTCGACCGCGAGGGTCGCCGCCTGGGCCTTGAGGCCGCGTTGAATGTCATCATGCGGGGAGAGATGCTGGATGGCCAAATAGACCGCATCGCCCGCTTGGGTGTTGGGGGCCAACTGGACCGGCATCTTCCCTTCTTCAGGCCACATGCGCCGGACCCCCTCCTCGGTCATGGAGCGAAGCTGGGCGCGGACCTCTACGGTTTCGGGTCCGTAGTCGGCCAGCACCCGGTCGAGAAAGGCGACCTTGGCGGCCATCTGGCTCACGTCGCTTTGTCCGGTGTCGTGGTCGCTCTTGGCCGAACTCACGAGCAACCCCAGGACCAGGGCCGCCATGGTCGCGACCAGACCCATGGCGAGCTTTACGGTATCCTTGGTGTCATTGCTCAGGTGATGCGCGGGAAGGAGGCGACGCAGACCCATCCCGAGCAATACGGCTCCGAACAGGCAGGCGGCGGCTATGGCGGCGGCGAGAAAGGAATTCAAAGTGGTTTCTCTTGTGCGTTGATTGGAGTCTGCGGACGCCGATGGTCGAGGTTACGGAGCGTCCGTCTGGCTATCGGCTCGCGTTCTACCAGCGGAACGTGGCCCCTAGCGCCGGACCGGCCATGCGCAAATCCTCGACGATCTCATCGCCGCTCGTCGAGTAGGCGAGGTTGCGGTACACGAGCGTGACGTCGCCCCAGCCGAAGCGATAGCCGATCCCCGCCCAGCCTTGCCAGGTCCAGTTGGAATAGTTGCCCGCGCCGATGTCGAGATAGTACGGCAGGAACCAGTCGCCGCCATCGCCGAGTTCCACCGCGCCGCGCACGCCGATGATTCCGTCCCACACGTTGACCCGGTCAGAGCCGCTGCCCGAGCGACCCAGCACCCCGTCTGGCCCGGAGAAACTCAAGTCGGTCGATGTCTCCAGGCCCAGATAGCGCACGCCGCCGAATAGGTCCAGCGTCCCGGCGGCGCTCCGGGCCACGGTGTAGCTGCCGATACCCGTCCAAACCAGCACCTGAATGTCCACGCTCAGGTTCGTGTCGAGCGGCAGCGACAGGTTACCCCTCGGCCCGCGCACGGTCTTGATCTTCCCTTCCTGATCGCTGAAATCGTTGTAGATCAGGTCCATCGCCAAAGCCCAGTCGCCCTTGCGCGCCTCGAAAGTCCCCATCAGGGCGAAATCGAGGTTACTGAGATAGCTGTCCGGCTTGACCTCGACTTCGACGGTCTTGCCCCCGCCCAGCGGAGTGTTGAACTGGAGCGTCTGGCGGATATTCGGGAACCAGGCATAGGGCGTGAGGCTGTAATGCCACTGGCCATCGTACATGTCCACATCAGCGCCCCAGGCTGCGCCGTTCGATACCAGCAGGCCAGCACTGGCGACCGCTGTCCAGAGTCCCGCTTGCATTATCTTTTTCCGAATCATGGTATGCCTCTCCAGGGTTGGTCCCGATTGATGGGGATAACAAAATCACAGCAGCTTTGCTTCAGGTTTTCTCAGGGGGATTGCGAATCCGTGCTGGCCACCGCCGTCTCGATTCGGTCGGGGGAATTCTGGGTGGAATAGACGGCCACCAGGCGAGATACCAGCACCGCCATATAGAAAAGGCCCGAAAGGGTCTCCATCACCACGAGCATTCGCGCCACATGTGAAGCTGGAATCACATCGCCGTAACCTACCGTGCAAAGAGTGATAAAGCTGAAATAGAAAGCGTTGAAGCCTTTCATTGCGCTTCCATCCTGAAATACTGCAGTAAAAACAAATGCGCCCGGCGTCAGGTAGGCGATGAGCACATACGCTGGAACCCATAGCAGTCCCAGCATCAAGTAACCGGCAAGACCGGCGCAGAGTACATTCGTATCCACCCGCGGAGTGCGGAGAATGAATCGGAGTAACTGCCCCACGATAAAGGCGAGGAATAGTGCGGTTGCGACCAGAAACACTGGGACGGGGACCAGACCCGGAGCAAGATAATTCAACCATTTTCCGGCCAGCGCCGGCGTGACCAGAACGACCGCAACCGCCAAAGTCCAGCGTTTGCCCCCGGTGGCCAGCACCGCCGATACCATCACGAGCGTCACCAGGATCGATTCAATCAACCCCCCGTAAGGCAGGGTTTCCACAAAGGGTGCGGTTATAAAAAGGAGTAACAGCGCCATCAACAACTCGACGGCGGAGTAGTGAAATTTCTTCAATGGCAAATTACCCGTGTAATCCTGGATCGATGCGAATGCGCGGACCGCTCTTTACGAAGCAGCCCGCGTGGTTTTTCACAACCTGAACCTTGGCCGGGGATAGTCTCGATCCAGTTTTGCGGGATGCTCTTGCGAGCAGCCCGTGCGATTCATGATCGAAAGTTACTCCGCAGCCTTGACTCGCGGAATTTTCCATGAGCCATCAAGGATTGAGGGATCTTTCTCCTTCGGCCAATAGAGCCGCAGCATGAGGATGAACTTGTCCTTTGGAGCCGGGAGCCAGTTCGATTCCTGGTCGGGACCGGGGTTTTCGTTCTGGATGTAGAGGTCTACGGAACCATCGGCATTGGCCTTGAGGTTTTGCCGGGCGCTGATGCTGTAACGGTTGAGCGGGTTCGGCACGAAGAAGTAGTCCTTGTCGTACATCGTGAGCGACCAAAACCCGTTCACGGGCGGCAGTTCGCCTTTGTTGAAGTGCATCACGTATTTCTTCTCGCCGGTATACGAGCTGATCGCGGAGGGTCCTTCCGATGTGGGATAGACGGCGTCCTGCGGACGATTCGCTCCCAACCCGATGGCGGTGATCAAGGCGCGTTGAAGGTAGTTCGCACCGTAGTTGCCGGTTTTGGTGGTGAACAACCAGCCGTTCTCCAATTTCAAGTCGCCTTCGACGATGCCTTCCTTCAGCCAAAGCATGATCTTTTCATTGGCGACCTTGGGCACAAGGGAGAACGCTTCGTGGGCCACGGGGGCCAGTTTGCTGCGATCAAATGGCTGACCGGGAACGATCCCAATCTTGGCCATCTTTTCCAGGATGGGCTTGTCCGCAGCGGCGGGCGGATTGTTCACCAGCAATTTGGCCAGCAGATTGAAATATTCATCGGCGCTGAGTGCGTTCACCTGATCCCGCACGGCGGTTTTCATGTCGATGGACGGATCGACCTTGCCGGGCGGCGGGGTGTAAGGTTTGCCGTAGGCGCTGAGCGGGACGAGCGAAATCTCATCCTGCAGCTTGTGGACAGCAGCGTAGTCTTCTGGCGTGCCAGTGCAGTAGATGCGACCCAGTAGCCAGACCATGGCGGTGGGCGATTTATATTCCTTGACACCCTCCGGTAGCGTGCCTTTCCAGCCGGGGCCGGTAATCGCGTAGGTCTGCGGGCCGGTGCCGGTCGTGCGTTTGCCCGGTACCTGGAACACTTCCGTCCAGCCATCGAGCATGGGGAACAGATAATAACGGTCCTGTGCATCCGGCAGGCTTAACACCCACGGTTCTTGCCCCACGTCCAGCCAGGCAGTGGTGTAGAGCGTGTCAGCGTTCGGGGCGGTGACGTCTCTGAACGTCGCGGAAGGATACTCGCGCATCCGAATAAACTGCCCCATGGGGGCGCGCGTGCCTTCCGGCTTCTCGACATTGGTCATCACCCGGCGGGTCATTTCCATCGTGACCAGCGGATAACCATAAATGTAGGCTTCAACGCCTAATGGCACGGCCTCAAAGGCATTCTCCCTGGCTTGGCCGCTGGAAACGAACAAGGCAGCCGTCATCAAGCCGGTGGCCAGTACCGAATTGAACAGGATTCGCTTCATCATTTCTTTTCCTCTCATTTGCCTCACAACAGTTGATTGATCGAGTCGCGGGCCATTCCGATCCCTCCGGAACGGCCCGCGCGGTTCACGACTGGAAAAATTTACTTCGCGTCGGCGGCTTTCGCCATGCCTTCTTCAAGTTTCTTGATGTCCTCGGGCGACAGTTGCGGCCGGTTCACCGGGATCGTCAGCTTGTTGAGCCTGGCGGTCAGCGGGAACGGCGGCTGATAGTCGGCGTCGTCAGTTCACCGCCACGATGGCCGGCGGCTGCCAGGTACCCTCTCCAGGTGGCAGGATCGAGGGTGGTTCCGTCTTCGGCCAATACAGGCGCATCACCAGGTAGATGGGGCCGTCGGGCGCGGGCAGCCAGTTCGACTCCTTGTCCTTACCGGGCGAATCCTTCTGGATGTAGAGCGTGAGCGAGCCGTCCGCGTTCTTCTTCATCGACGGCAGCATCGGCGAGTTGATCAGGTAGCGGTCGATCGGGTTCTTGATCAGGAACTGGGTCTTGCCGTCGTACATGGTCACCGACCAGAAGGCGTTGACCGGCGGGAACTGGTCCTTGGCGAAGGTCAGCGTGTACTTGTGCTTGCTGCCGTCGAGCACGTCACCGTTGGGCAGCGTCTTGGTGAGGGGATACATGGCTTCGACGGCATCGTTGCCGTAGATGCCGCCCTTGGCGGCTGCGGCGCGCTTCAGCCAGTCGCCATTGTAGAAAGCGCGGTCACCGAACAGCGAGCCGACCTTCCAGCCGTTGATGTCCTTCTGCCCGGCCTCCAGGTACTTCTCGACCTTGCTGTCGCCTTCCTTCATCGCCAGCAGGATGGCGGCCTTGTGCTCGAGCGAAAGGTCCTTGAAGTTGAACTTCTTGCCGGGGCCGATGCCGATGCTGGCGAGCTTGGCGCGGATCGCTTCTTCCTCGGGGCCGGGCGGCGCGAACTGCAGCGCGAAATCCAGGTAATCGAAGAAGTTGGTCTTCACCATGTCCTTGTCGATCTTCGGGAAATCGATGACCGGCGCCGCCGCAGGGGGCGGTTGCTTGAGATACGCCGACAGCGGCTGCACCTTGTAGCCCGCCTGCACCTTCTCGACGTTGGGCATGTCCTCGGGGTCGATGAGCTGTGTGCGGTACGCAGCCAGTGAGAAATCGGTGGTCGAGCGGAACACCTTCTTGATGCCCGCCGGTGTTTCGCCCTTCCAGTTCGGGCCGACGACCAAGTAGTCGCCGGCGTCATTGCCGGTGGCGCGGCTGCCGATGTAGCCGTAGTTGAAGGTGTTGCCGTCGGTCAGCATCACCGAGTAGTAGCGCTTCTTGTCCACCGCCGGCACCGAGAGCACCAGCGGCTCGGCGCGCAGGTCCATCCACAGCAACGAGTAGGGAGTGTCGCTGTTGGGCGTGATGATCGCCGTGTCCTGGTAGGTGAAGACGCGGGCCTCGTTGTGGATCTGGTTGAAGGGCGCCTTGAACTGGCCCGAGTTCTTGTCCACCGCATACTCGTACATGACGGCATAGTTCATCACGATCGGCAGGCCGTAAATGAAGCCTTCCTCGGCGATGGCCTTGGTTTCGACGATGCCGGGCCGGTGCTTCTCGCTCTTCTCGGCCTGGGAGATGGCGTCTTGCTCCGCTCCGTAGCCGGTAAGCGGTATGGTGGCGACGGCAAACGCCAGCGCCACGCTCAAAACAATGCGGTTCATTGTCGTCTCACTCTCATGTTCGGATTTGATTCGGTTTTGAGTTCGCGGGCCGTCCCGGAATGACTGGAACGGCCCGCACGGTTCACGACCAAAACGACTTACTTCGCGTCGGCGGCGGCCTGCATGGCGGCCTCAAGTTTCTTGATCTCCTCGGGTGGAATCTGCGGGCGGTCCACCTTGATCGTCAGCTTGTTGAGCTGGGCGGTCAGCGGGAACGGCGGCTGGTAGTCGGCGTCGTTCACGCCGGTCAGCGTGTCAGAGCCGATGTCGAAGCTTTCGTCCCATTGCAGGATCATCGGCAACGTGTGATCCATGGTGATGGTCTGCACGGCCTTGCCGTCCACCTTGAGTGTGCCGGCGCCAGGCCGGCCGAGGCCGCTCATGTTGTTGAAGGCCAGCGTTCCCGTGCCCAATCCCTCGTACTTGAAGTCGAACTCCAGCGTGTGCGGGCCGGGCGCGAGGACTTCCGGGCCTTCCCACTTCACCCGCTTCAGGTCGACCAGGTTCCACAGGAACACCGGCTTGCCCTTCAGCAGGTAGAAGCCATAGCCGGCGAAGCGTCCGCCGGAGGTCAGGATCATGCCCTCGCCGCCGCCTTGCGGAACTTCGATGTCGGCGGTGATGGTGTAGGACGAGTTCAACAGGAACGGCGAGTCGCCCTGCGGAAGCCCGACCATCGGCCGCGTGTAGACGAATTCGGTACGCCCGGCGGTGATGTTCGGGCGCGGCGCGACGATGCGGGCCGCCACCGAAGCATCCAGCGGGAAGACCTGGTATTTCTTCGCCTCGGCGATAAACATCTCCTTTAGCTCCTTAACCTTCTGCGGATTTTTGGCCGCGATATCCTCGGACTGGGTGAAATCCTCGGTCAGGTCGTAGAGCTGGAACACCTGGCCGTTCAGCGGGTCGGTGTTTGCCTCACCGAAAACCTGCCAGGGTGCCCGGTTTACCTTGGTGCTCAGCAGCCAGCCGTCGTGATAGAGCGCCCACTGGCCGAACATCTCAAAGTATTGGGTCTGGTGCCGCGACGGCACCTTGGCGTTCTGCGGGTCGAAGGTGTAGGCGAAGCTCGTGCCTTCGATGGGCGCCTGTTTGATGCCATCCACGACTTCCGGCGCATGGATGCCAGCGGCTTCGAGGATCGTCGGCACGACGTCGATCACATGCACGAACTGCTCGCGCAGCGCACCCTTGTCCTTGATGCGCGCCGGCCAGGACACCACCATGTTCTGGTTGATGCCGCCGAGCCGGGACGCGTTCTGCTTGAACCAGTCGAACGGTGTGTCGAAGGCCCACGACCAGCCGGCCGACATGTGGTTGTAGGTCTGCTCGGTGCCCCAGACGTCGTACCACTTCATCTGCACGTCGACCGGCAGTTCGTTCAGCCCGTTGAAGAACGCCACCTCGTTGGGCGTGCCCAACGGCCCGCCTTCGGCGCTGGTGCCGTTGTCGCCGTTGATGTAGATGACCAGCGTGTTATCGAGCTTGCCGAGGTCCTTGAACGCCTGGATCACGCGCCCGATCTCGTGGTCGCTGTAGGCCGCGTAGGCGGCGAAAACCTCGACCTGGCGGATGAAGAGCTTCTTCTCCTCCGCGCTGAGCTGATCCCACGGCTTCAGGACCTTGTCGGGCCAAGGCGTCAGTTGCGAATCCTTGGGGATCACGCCGAGCCGCTTCTGGTTCTCGAAGATGCGCTCGCGCAGCGTGTTGTAGCCGTCGTCGAAGAGGTGCATCGCGCTGATCTTGTCCACCCACTCCTTGGTCGGGTGGTGCGGTGCGTGCGTGGCGCCGGGGGCGTACTTGATGAAGATCGGCTTGCTCGGGTCGATCTGGTGCATCCGGGTCATATAGTCGATGGCATCGTCGGCCATACCGGTGATCAGGTTCCAGTCTGGCTTGCCGAGGAACGGATAAATCTGCGTGGTGTTGCGGAACAGGTTCGGCTCCCACTGGTTGGCGTCGCCGCCGACGAAGCCGTAAAAGTACTCGAAGCCCATCCCGGTCGGCCACTGGTCGAAGGGGCCGGACTGGCTGGCGGCGAAGGCCGGCGTGTTGTGGTCCTTGCCGAACCACGAGGTGTTGTAGCCGTTGTCGAGCAGGATGCGGCCGATGGTCGCCTTGTCCTTGCCGATGATGCTGTTGTAGCCGGGGAAGCCGGTCGACTGCTCGGAGATCACGCCGAATCCGACTGAGTGGTGGTTGCGCCCGGTGATCAGTGCGGCGCGGGTCGGCGAACACAGCGCGGTCGAGAAGACCCGGTTGTAGCGCAGGCCTTCATTGGCGATGCGGTCCATCGTCGGTGTTGGAATGACCCCGCCGAAAGTACTCGGTACGCCGAAGCCGGCGTCGTCGGTGATGATCAGCAGTACGTTAGGCGCCTGTTTGGGCGGCACGATGCGCGGCGCCCACCAGGGTTTCGATTGCAGGGCATCGTCCTTGATCACGCCGCCGAACGACGGATCCGGCGGCGGCAACTGCTTGCCGTTGATGGTCGTGGTGGCGTCGGGCGAGCCAAGGACACCGGTGATTTGCGGAGTGCCGGCCGGGGTGTCGGCGGCAATCACCAGCTTCTGGCCGGCCTCAATCACGTTCGAGCCGAGCTTGTTGCCCTCCTTTAACTCGACGACCGTGACGCCGAAGCGTTCGGCGATTGCGGCCAGATCGTCGCCCTTGACGACCGTATAGGCGCCGGTGGCGGCATCGAATGCGCCTTCGGCATAACGGCGCGGCCCCTGGTCAGCGGCCTGGACGGCGCCGACAACGAGGCCGGCCAGCAAAATCAGGGTTAAATAAACAGGTTTTCTCATCATGCAATTTTTCTCCAGATCTGTGATGTTTCCGGGCTAACTGCTTGCAAAACTCCCTCGCTCCCCACCCCTCTCCCGCGCGGGGAGAGGATGGTTGGGGGTGGCCTCCTCAGCCCTCCTTGTTCTCGAACCACGCGCGGGCCAGCAACACCGACAGGACGGTGTGCAGGACGACCGCCGGCCACAGTAGGATTCCACTCAAACCGCCCGCGAAGCCGAGGTAGGCGAGATACAGCGTGACGGCCGCGCTGTAGGCCAACATGCCGACCAGCGGCGTGCCCGGCCAGCAGGCGACCGCCAATGCGATGAGAGCGATGCCGGCCACCCGGGCGACCGGGATGGCGATGCCGGTCAAGTCCTCGCCCAGCAAAAGCCGGCCGACCAGACCTGGAACGATCAGCAAAGCCAGACCAGTTGATGCTTCACCGACGGCGGCGAAGGTCAGCGCTCTTTTCATGACACCCCCCAGCCTTGATCAATTGCGCACGCCGACGCACTTATCACGTAACAGAACGCTGCTTACTTCTTGCAAGCATCTCATTTCGCTTAACGCCGATGCGGCGAGCCTACCGGGTTCGCAAGCTGAGGCGGTGGAAAGGGCTCAAGCTTGAAGGTCAGCTTGTCGATCGTGCCGGTGAACTTGAACGGGGAATCGTAGCGATACTCGATCATCGCGACGCCGGTGCGCGTGTCGAGACCGACGTCGAAGGTCTCGTCCTCGGCGAAGGTGATCGGGGTCGAGTGCTCCATCGAGTTCCTCGCCACTTCCTTGCCGTCCACGCTGAGCACGCCCGTCCCGCCCTTGCCCAGGCCCGGACCCTCGGACTTGAAATCGAAGACGATGGTGTGCTTGCCCTGGCTCAGTTCAGGCCCTTCCCAGACGGTGCGCTTCAGGTCGATCAGGTTGTAGAGGAAGACTACCTTGCCCCGGCCGATGCCGAGTTCGCCCTTGCTCAGGAACAGCCCGTAGCCGCCGAATCGGCCACCATCGGTAACGATCATCCCTTCTGCGCCGCCCTCGGGGATCGTGACCTCGGCGGTGATCGTGTAGGACTTGTTCAGGATGTGCGGCGCCGTGCTGCCGGGCACGTTAGCCAGCGTGCCTGAGTAGGTGAACTCGGTGCGCCCGGCCGTCAGGCTCGGCTTCGGCGCATTCCAGCGCGCCAGCGTCGTGTTGTCGAGCGGCAGCACGTTGTACTTCGCCGCCTCCAGATAGAAGATGTTCTGCATCTGCTTGAGCTTGTCAGGCATCTTGGCCGCAAGGTCGTTGTTCTGCGTCGGGTCCTCCATCACGTTATAGAGCTCCCACCTGTAGCCAGTGATCACGTCCGGTGGCGTCTTGCTGCTCAGCTCCCAGGGCAGCGTCACCGGCGTTGTCGCCGCGACCCAGCCGTCATGGTAGATCGCGCGGTTGCCGAGCATCTCGAAGTACTGCGTTGTGTGCCGGGTCGGCGCGTTGGCGTTGGCCTTGTCCCAGGTGTAGGCCAGGCTCGTGCCTTCGATCGGGAGTTGCTTGATGCCGTTGATCGTTTGCGGCGCCGGGATGCCGGTGGCTTCGAGGATGGTCGGCACGATGTCGATGACGTGGTGGAACTGGCGGCGGGTGCCGCCCGGGTCGCCGATGTGACCGGGCCACGATATGGCCATGCCCTGCGCCGTGCCACCGAAATGCGAGGGTACCTGCTTCATCCACTTGAACGGTGTGTCGAAGGCCCAGGCCCACGCCGCCGAATAGTGCGGGAAGGTGCGGTCAGAGCCCCAGAACTCGTACCACAGGAACTGATCCTTGACCGGCACCTCGATACCGTTGAAGGTCGTGAACTCGTTCGGGGTGCCGTTAACCATGCCTTCGGCGCTGGCGCCATTGTCGCCGCTGATGTAGATGATCAGCGTGTTGTCGAGCTGACCCATGTCTTCAACCGCCTGGATGACACGACCGATCTCGTTGTCGGCGTAGGCCTGATAGGCGGCATAGACATTCACCTGCTTGATGAATAGCTTTTTCTCTTCCCAGCTCAGCGAGTCCCAGCGCGGCAGCTTGGCGCCGTTGTAGATCTCCTGTCCGTCCGGCCACGGCGTCAGTTCCGCGTTGGGCGGCATGATGCCGAGCCGCTTCTGGTTGGCAAAGATCGTCTCGCGCAACTTCTCCCAGCCCCCGTCGAACAGGTTCATCGCGCTGATCTTGTCGATCCATTCCGGCGTCGGATGATGCGGCGCGTGCGTGGCGCCGGGCACGTAGTAGACGAAGAAGGGCTTCTCCGGGGCCAGCGCCTTCGACTGTCGCATGTACTGGATTGCCTCGTCGGCCATCGCCGTTTGCATGTTCCAGCCCGGGTTGCCCTGGAACGGGAAGATCGGCGTCGTGTTGCGGAACAGGTTCGGCTGCCACTGGCTGGCGTCGCCGCCGACAAAGCCCCAGAAATACTCGAAGCCCATGCCGTTCGGCCACTGGTCGAACGGCCCGGCCTGGCTGTTGGCGAAGAAGGGCGTGTTGTGGTCCTTGCCGAACCATGAGGTCGCGTAGCCGTTGTCCCGGAGGATCGTGCCGATGGTGCCCTTCTCGATCGGGATGATCGAGTCGTAACCGGGGAAGCCGGTGGCGATCTCGCCGACCACGCCGAAGCCCACCGAATGGTGGTTGCGCCCGGTGATGATCGCCGCGCGCGTCGGCGAGCACAGCGAGGTGGAGTGAAAGTTCGTGTAGCGCAGCCCGCTATTGGCGATGCGGTCCAGCGCCGGGGTCGGGATCACACCGCCGAACGTGCTCGGCGAGCCGAAGCCGTCGTCGTCGGTCATGATCAGCAGCACGTTGGGCGCCTTCTTCGGCGGCACCACGCGCGGCGGCCACCAGGGTGTCGATTCCGAGGCTCTTTCCTTGATGACGCCGCCGAACTTCGGGTCGGGTGGCGGCAACTGGTTGCCGGGAATCGTGGTGGTGGCACTGGCCGAGCCGAGCGTGCCGGTGATTTGCGGAGCGCTGGCCGGTTCCGCCTCGGGGGCGCCGGCAGCTACTACCAACTTCTGGCCCACCTTGACCTCGTCCGATGTCAGCTTGTTTTGCGCTTTCAGCGACTCCACCGGAACCTCGAAACGCTCACCGATAGCGATCAACTCGTCACCCTCGACCGCCGTGTAGGTGGCGGTGACGGTCTCGTACTGGCCCTTGGCATGGTGGCGCGGCCCCTGATCAGCCGCCTGGGCGATGCCAGTAGCAAAACTTATAATAATGACCATTAAGGTCAACGAAAGCATCTTCAATGTGAAGACCCTCCAGAGTGATGGTTAGATGGGTTCCAGCCTGATTCCTGATTGGAATCGTCGGCCGTTCTTGTTATCCGGCGATGCCAAGCCCGGATTGCCGGGCTTGGCGGTTGATTATTCGTTACCGACTTTGGGCAGATTGAGGCTGGGCGTGGGCGCTGGCCCGACCGCGATACCCAGTTCCTGAACGTAGTGCGCCACGACTTGATCGCCCACCTTCAGGTCTTTGAGGTCCATATTCGCCGGGATCTTCAAATTCACATGGTGCATCGCACCCTGAATCAGCACCGTGCGTTTTGCCTTGTCAATGGCGATGATCGTGCCAATCATCTGCACATTGTCCTCAATCGTCGCACCGGGTAATGCCCCTGCTGCAGTGCGGCCGGCGCTGACGGTATCTTCCCGCACGTTGACGCCGCCGCTCGGGGCTTTTTCCAGCGCTACAGCCAACGCTTCCTGATACTCTACCTTGACCACCGAACCCGGGCCAATTTGCGCCAGGTTCCGCACCTCCGGCCCGGCATGGATGGTGAAAATCTTGCCATCTTCATTCTTGATGCTGACCAGCCGGCTTTGCAGATCGACGGTTTGCACAACGCCGACTGCGGTCGTTTTTTCGCGAGCACCCATGGCGTCAGCAATCGCCGCCATGGTCGAGGTGGAGGCGGCCGGGGCCTTGTCCTGCGCCATCGCGGGCATCGCCAACAGGCTGGCTGCGGCTAATACGGTTAACGTTACGGCTTTCTTCATAATGCTCTCCTCAGGTTGGGTTGATCAAAACGGATTGGCCACAACGGTGTAGTACACGCCGTTGCTGCCGAAATGCGGCTGGTAGTAGGCGCTGCCGCAATTGTAGTAGCGGGTGCCGTTGGCGCTGACGCTGGAGCAACCGCTGCCGGGCAAGGCGAACACCTCGCTGCCGAGGGCGGGTCCGGTGACATACACCGGCTGTTGCACCACCACGGTTGGACTGGTTGCTGCCGAGCCGATGGCCGCGCCGGCGGCCAGTCCCACAACTCCAGCCGCCGCGACCGCGCCGGCGCTGTAACCGCTCGCGCAGCCCCAGCAGCCGCCCGCCGGATAGGCGGGGTGATAATAGGCGCCGCCGCCATAGCCGGCGTGATAGGCGCCGCCGTAATCGACGTGAGTCACCCCGCCGTAGCCGACGTGGGTCACGCCCCCGTAGCCGGCATGATAGGCCCCGCCAAAGCCGCCGCCGCCAAAGCCGGCGTGATGCCAAGAGGTAAAGCCGCCCGCCCCGGCGTGAAAGCCGCCGCCAAAGCCGCCGCCGCGCCAGGCCTGGGCCTGCAACGGCAGGAGCGCCAGGCCGGCCAGGCCGAGAACTCGTAGAGGTTTCCGATAGTTTCGCATCACTGTTGCCTCCAAAGTCGTTAGCGGCCCGCCCCGGTCAGGGCGCGGAAATCCATCGGCGCGGCACCTTCGGGTTTGGCGAAGGTGAAGAGCTTGTCGGGGAGTTCCGGCTTCAGTTTCCAGTCGTAGAATTCCACCGTGAAGCGGGGAGCGCCTTGCACCTGCGTCAGCGTGCCGGCGATCAGGCACGGCAGGTCAGTCTTGGCGTCGATCCAGATCTGCCCTTCGATGCCCGGCGCGGCGAGCGCCACATGCTCACAGCGAGCGCCGCGAATGACGGAGTAGCCAGCGTAGAACGCGCTGGTCAGGTCTTGGGTCAGGACGGCGTAGGGATCGCTGTAAAGCACATCGGCGAACGGCAGCAGGATGCCGGCCGTTTTCGCTGCGAACGGGACCAGTTCATCGAGAGTCTTGGGCGCATCCGTCGTCGCATACAGCTTGTGGGTCGGCTCGTAGGCGGTCATCTTCTCGCCATTGAAGTAAAAATCGAATGGCGGGGCGTCGCCGCGAATCTCGGCGCTCAGCTTGTTCGGGCGCTGGACCGCCACTACGGATTCCGTGAAGAAGGTCAGAAACTGTCCGGTGCCGCCCGGTGCTTCGGTCGAGCTGCGGGTCCGGACCAGAAACGCCGGGGTTGCGGCCAACTTGGCGCTCATCTTTTTCACCAGATCGAGCGCGCCCTGTTCCATGACCGGGGCAGGCGCGGCGACGACGGGCGCGGACTCCTTGCCCAGAGCCGGGCTAAGGAACAGGGGTGATAACAAGGCGAACATCAGGAGGGTTCGCCAGGGTTTGCCCTTCATGTCTTGTTCTCCAAAATGGGTAGGGGGTTGAAAGGCCATAACGCTTTGACCTCGCATGGAATTTCCAGAACAGTCACTTCGGAAACAGGAATTGCGCTTGCAGGCGCAGGGTCCAGTTAGCACCGTCGTCCGGCGTCACCACGTTGTAGAACGCTTGAATCTGGGTATTCACCGGCAGCTTGCCGAAGTGGAAAATCTTGCCTACACCGCCACCGAGCGGCACGGTCCAGCGGTCGTCGTTGTCGGCCTTCCAGTCGGCGGTGATGACCGGCGAACTGGTGAGGTAGAGACCTTCCGGGAAGTTGTAGTTGAGGAACGGCTGGAGCAGGAAGTTGTTGTAGCGGGGATCGTCGCCCGAGCCGACCGACCAGACATTGTTAACCAGCGCGCCGTAGACCCACGGATCGCCCTTGTCCAGATGCAGCGCCACGAAGGACGGTCCCAACCCCCACCGGTCGTTGCCCAGCCGGTCGTTGCTGTTGGTGGGTAATTGCGCGATGGCGCCCACGCCCCAGATCAACCCGCTGGCGTTGGCCGGTGACAGGAAGGCGGTGAACTGGAGGTCGCCCAGTCCGTTGCTGCGGTCTTGCCCCGGCGCGAACGCGGGCTGGGAGATCACCGGAATGATGGTGCGGGTGATAATGTTCCAGTCCGCGTTCAGGCTGATCGGGATGACCGGCTGGATATTCAGCACGTTCTGGACGCCGTCTTCCGGCCCGACGTTGAAGTTGACATTATCCTGAAACGGCAGGCTGATGAGGTTGCCGATGGGGTTTTGCGCCATCTTCGCCAGTTGCTCGGCGCTCAGTTCCGCCCGTACCGGTGCGGCGAGGGTCGCGCCGAGGGCGAACAGTCCGACAGCGAGGGCGATCTGCCGGGTCGTTTTGATGAGCATTGACTGATTCCCTGGTGATGCGGGTTCGCAGCGGTTCGGTTAGTTCAAATCCGGGTCCGGGTAGTACTTGGCGCCGGTGATGCTGACCCCGACCATCGCGCCCTGATCGCTGAACTGGTACATCAGCACGCCTGGCGCCACGACCGCACCCAACTGACTGCCCATGCTTTGGGTGCTGGTTTGGGCCGTAGCCATCGCGTTGCTGCCGAACTCCCAGCCTGAATAAACGAACTGGTCGAAGGCTTGGGGAGTTTCAAAAATCAACACCAGTCGAAACTGCTGCACGCCGAAACCGTAGCCGGGTTGCAACTCGACCATGCGCATGAAGGTCTCTTGCCGCGTGGCGTGGCTGACGGCCAAGCCCTCGCCGGTCGCGCTGCCCATGAACAGCACTTTGAAGCCGAAGTTACTGAACACGGCGTAACCGGCCGCCCGCTGAATCTGCCGGCGCGAGTCGGGATATTGCTGGTAGAGCTGCGCCAGCGTCTCGTTCGCCATTGCGCGAATCTCGGCGCGCTGATCGGCGACTTGATGCTCGGACATGGGCGCTGTCGAACAGGCTTGCAAGCCAAGGCCCAGGGTGACGACTATCAGCGACGCCATAAAAATATGGAATCGCGCTGTCAGGGCGATGACATCGGTCATTCGTTTTATTCTCGGCATGTCTTGATCCTCAGTGTGTGATTGAATCGATCCCCAGCGTTTCATGAATACGCCATTGGACGACGGGCTGTCTGTCGAGAAATTTCAAAAAATTACTGGGCCATTGATTGCCATAACCGTCTGCACTCCGTATCAGGCATCACGCAGTGGGATGCGGGTTGGCTTTCATGGTCATGTTTTAGGGTTACTCGTACAGAATGGGGCCGGCTTAGGGTGGTTGAGTGGGAGAGTCCGGGTCGGACGTTACCGGAGGGTGTTCCGCTGGCGAATCCCGGACTTTCCGGTCCTGCAACACCATCCGAAGAAACGGCGTAGCAGCGTCCAGTCGCGCGCCGGCATCCAGCCAGTCCTGCAGCAGCCGGATACCGTCCTCGGCGCAGGCATCCAATCCGCCCAAGTCGAGAGCGACTGCACCGCTTATCGACTTGCGCGACCGGCGAATGGCTCGCAAATCCACCGCCGTCAACCGGCCGTCGATGGTGACGACCGTGTGCGACGGTTCCTGATGGGTGGTGATTCGGATCATGGCAAACCCGCCTCTGCGATTCGCGTACCAGGGACTTATCGGCGGGAGGTGGCTTCCCTGCCACGGGGGTTCGCTTACTTGCCGGTCATGCCTTCCCAGTCTTCCTGGGTCATGGGCGAGTCATAGGGCTTGTTCTTGTCTTTTTGATGGGCTTCGCTAAAGAAACTTTTCAGGGCCGCCTCGGCGGTACTACCCGGCATGGCTTTCGTCGCTGCGGTGGTGACGCCAGGATGCGCCTTCGCTTCTTCCATGGTGACCTTGCCATCCTTGTTAGCATCGACTTGCGAGAAGGGGGGGAAACTCGCTTGATTCCAGCCGGTCGCCAGTGCGACGCCAGCACCCAGCAGCAGAGCCAAGCTGCTCGTGGCGATCAAGGGTTTTTTCATGTCATTTCTCCTGAACCGTAGGTGGCGGTTCGTGATGGGGGTGATTCGGATGATGGCAAACCCGCTTTAGCGATTCGCGTGCCAAGAACCGCATCAGTGGGAGTGGGCGCTTTAAGCCATTAAAGAAAGGATGGATACTTCAAGACTTGGCCCGGATTAACGGGGTAGGAAAAGGAATTGATGGTTGACCAGCCAACCTTTATAGGTTATTTAATCAACCCGTTCAGTATTTCAACCCTGGGTTCTTATGGATTTAATGTCGCAGAAAAATGCATCCCGGATCACGGAGAAGCAGGACAAGCTCTGGATACTGGCCTCCAGCCCTTTCCTGGTCGTAGGCGAAGCCCGCGTCACTGCTAACGGTGATCTGACCCTGACCTGGCTGGGGGACAGAAGTCCGGAGGCCAAGCTGGGACTAGCGCCGGGCGCCTTCCCCAAAACGCTCCAGGATGCCCTCGCCCTGATGCACCCGGACGATGTCTCCGGCTATCGGCAGGCGGTGGAACACTCGCTGGCCACGGGCGAGGCGTTTGACGCCAGCTATCGGCTGGCCGATGGCTGCGGCGACTGGCGGTGGATCGAAGGCCGCGCGGTGCCGACCGAAGTCCACGACGGTCGGGCAATGGGGTGGATTTTTATCAACCGTGATTTCACGGCGCAATACGAAACCGAGGCGGCGCTGCGCCGGTCCGTGCGGGAACTGGAAGCGTCGCGCTCCGCCCTCCGCTCGGAACAGGACAAACTCTGGCAACTGGCCGCCAACTCCTTTTCCGTGCTGGGTGCGGCCCATGTTACGGAGGGCGGGATCGAACTGGATTTTTTCGGCGACGTCCCGCATGAAGAAAAGCTGGGTCTCGCCCCCGACAGCCTCCCGAGGAGTCTCGAACAACTGCTGGCGATGATACATCCGGAGGACGCCACATCCTATTCGCAAAAGGTGGAATACTCCCTGGCCACCGGCGAGCCGTTCCGGGTGATTTATCGGCTGGCCGACGGCCGTGGCGGGTGGCGCTGGCTCCAGGCTCGCGCGTTCTCGCTCGAACAGCAGGAGGGCCGGCACGTTCGCTGGCTGCACGACACTATTGACATCACCGAGCAACGGGAGACGGAGGAGGCGCTGCGCCAATCGCTGGAAGAGTTGCGGCAGTTGAAAGTGCGACTGCTGGCCGAGAACCGGTTTCTGCGCCAGGAGGCGGGTCTGGAGGTCGCCGACGCGGACCTCATTGGCCGCAGCCCTGCCCTGGGCCGAGTGTTGGAACAGGTGGACCTGGTCGCCGCCACCTCGTCCACGGTGCTGATCAGCGGCGAAACCGGCACCGGCAAGGAGTTGGTGGCCCGCGCAATCCACCAGCGCAGCAGCCGGCGAAAGCGGTTGTTTGTGGCGGTGAATTGCGCCGCCCTGCCCAGCACGCTGGTGGAGAGTGAATTGTTCGGGCACGAGAAAGGAGCGTTCACGGGCGCGATTGCGCGCCGCGCCGGACGGTTCGAGCAAGCCGACGGCGGCACCCTCTTTCTGGACGAAGTAGGCGAGCTGCCACTGGAAACGCAGGCGAAAATGCTCCGGGTGTTGCAGTCCGGCGAGTTCGAGCGGGTGGGCGGCGGACGGCCCCTGAAAACCGACGTGCGCGTCATTGCGGCGAGCAACCGCGATCTTGAACAAGCGGTGCGCGAGGAGCAGTTCCGTAGCGACCTCTACCACCGTCTGGCGATCTTCCCCATCTACCTCCCGCCGCTGCGTGAGCGGCGCGAGGATATCCCGCTGCTCGCCGCCTACCTGATCACGCGCAAGGCGCGCCGCCTGGGTCGAAAAATGGACCCGCTCACGCCGGCCGTCCTCGACCGGCTGATCCGCTACGACTGGCCCGGCAACATCCGCGAACTGGAGAACGTTCTCGAAAGGGCGATCATCCTGTCGCCCGGCGCCAGCCTGGAGCTGGACGCTATTCAACTGGGTCCGGTCAGACGCCCGATCCCCGCGCTCGACGGTTCAGCCCGCGCCAGTGGACCCGCCGCCGCCGCCGACACCCTGCAAGCCTGCGAACGGGCGCACATCCTGCAGGTTTGCCAGGCTGCCGGCTGGAAGATCAAAGGTCCGGACGGCGCCGCCCGCCGACTCGGCCTGAATCCCGGCACGCTCTACGCCCGCATGAAGAAGCTGGGTATCCGTCGCCCGGCGGTGGAAGGATGATGCACCGGCGAAGGTTAAAGCGGTTCCCGACAAAAGCACTCCGTCAATGAAGGTCATTTGCGGGTCGGTCCTCTCATTGAGGTTCCCCAGCTTCTGCGGGAACGGGGCGTTGATCCGGTTGAAATGATCAGCAGTGCCGGCCTCGATATAACGCTGTTGAACGATCCCGAGAACATGATCGCCTTCGCTGCCATGGGCCGGCTGTTGAAGCTATGCGCGGCGCGGACGCAATGTCCGCATTTCGGGCTGCTGGTCGGACAGCGGTCGGGGCCAGACTGCCTGGGGATTATTGGCCTTCTAGCGCAAAAGATGCCGAATGTCGGCTCAGCATTGCGCAGCCTGATTCTTCATCTGCACCTCCACGACCGGGGTGCAGTGCCGGTATTGTCAGTCGAACAAGGCGTAGTGGTGCTGAGCTACCTGATTTACCAGCAAGGGGTGGAAGGCTCCAATCAGATTTACGACGGGGCCATTGCCATCATCTTCAATATCATGCGAGCGCTGTGCGGCCCGGCCTGGCTCCCCACCGAGGTACTGTTCTCCCATCACCCGCCTGGCGATATCCAACCCTACCACCACTTCTTTCAGGCGCCGCTCCGTTTCGACCGGGAGCAAACCGCGCTGGTGTTCCCGGCAAAGTGGCTCAACCACACTGTGATGGGCGCTGATCCCCTTATACGCCAGCAGTTTGAACAACGGATCGCCGTATTGGAAAACCTGGATCATCGCGATCTAGTGGGCCAGTTACGCAGCGTGCTGCGAACCCTGCTGATCACCCGCCGGAGTTCTCTGGAACAGGTGGCGCAGATCTTCTCGATGCACCGTCGCACTTTGAACCGGCGACTGGAGGAACAGGGTTGCACCTTCCAGGGGTTGGTGGATGAGGTCCGCTATGAAATCGTGCGTCAGTTGTTGGAAAACACCCGCCTGTCGATGTGCCAGATCGCGGCGACCCTCGATTATGCCGATGCCAGCGCGTTTACCCGGGCATTCCGGCGCTGGTCAGGGACGACGCCGACCGCATGGCGATCCCGGTCTGGTGAGCGGGCTTGAACTCAACGGGGTGGTCTTCGTTGCCCACACTAATGTCATCAAGGTCGAACGGGCCGATGTCCTGGAGCTTGACGTTCTGGATTGTCGCGAATTGAAGGTAGTTTTTTGCAAAAAAACCCAACAGGGGAGAAGGCTTGTTGTGAAAAAGACATCGCTCATCGTCATAGTGCTGGGGATAGCTGGCTGTGTCAGCCAAACCCAGATTCTCGACGACCAGCAAGGCGTGGTCATCCAGACCGCGGTCAAACGGGCGCAGTTTAAAATCAGTTGCCCTGATGCTGCCGGAATAGTTCTTTCGCGGGAAGTGATCCAACCGACCCGGCAAGGCATTTACATCGTGGGGGTTGAGCGGACCGAATATATGGTGGGCGTCACCGGTTGCGGCAAGAAAGACACCTATGTTGTCGTTTGCCCGGTGGGGAGCGATGGTTGCTTTGCAGCGGATTCCCGCAATCGATAACCCCTGACGAGTGTGACCATGGGTTGCACTGATCAGTGATTCCACAGAAACCGGTCTCAAGGACCGGTCTTGGCATCGAAAGTCTGCCCGGTGGCGGCCAGCACCGCACGCCAGCCGGGACCGTCCAGATCCAGGCGCTTCTTCTGGCTGACCAACAGCTCGATGGGGACGTGAATAAAGAGGTCGTGCAGCAGGCCGATCACCAGTCCGGTCTTGCCGGCCATCGCGGCGTGGACGGCGTTGCGGGCGAAGAAATCGCAAAGAATGGAGTCTTCGGCGTCTGCCGGAACGCTGCGGATCAGATAACTGGGATCGAAATAGCGCAGCGTCACCGGGATGCCTTCCTCCTTGAAGTAACTCTCGATGCGTGCGCGCAGGAACGGGCCGATATCCTGGAGCTTGATGTTACCCGAGGCGTCGCGCTCCTCGCCGCTCGCCGCCAACAATTCCTGTCCAGCGCCCTCGGCCACCACGACCACCGCATGCGCTCGCTGGAGCATCCGCTGTTTCAACGCAGCGAGAAACCCGTTCTCGCCGTCGAGCGGCAGGGGGATTTCCGGGATGAAGGTGAAATTCACGTCCTGACTGGCGACAGTGGCCCCGGCAGCGATGAATCCGGCGTGGCGACCCATTAGCTTGACCAGGGCGATGCCGTTATGAACGCTGTGCGCTTCAGTGTGGGCGCAATGCAGCACCTTGGCCGCTTCCTCGACCGCCGTCAGATAGCCGAAAGTGCGCGAGACAAAAGCCACATCATTATCAATCGTCTTGGGAATGCCGACGACTGCCAGCGGATGGCCGCGCCGCTGGGCTTCCTGGAACAGGGCGTTGCCGCCGCGCTGGGTGCCGTCGCCGCCGAGGGTGAACAGGATATTCACGCCGCGCCGGATGAGGTTGTCCACCGCCAGGCCGATATCGACCGGACCGCGTGAGGTGCCCAGTACCGTGCCGCCGTCCTTGTGGATGTCGTGGACGAAAGCCGGACTTAAGACGACCGGTTCCAGGCCGCGTACCGGGTCGAGACCCTCATAGCCGCCGCGAAAGCCGAGAACGTCCTGTACGCCGTAGCCATGATACAGTTCCAGAAACACCGAGCGGATAACGTTGTTCAGACCGGGGCACAGTCCGCCGCAGGTGACAATACCAGCGCGGGTTCGCTGCGGGTCGAAGAACAGGCGGTCGCGCGGGCCGGCCAGTTCGAACTGGAGGGATTCCGCTGGTGGGGCGTCGGGCGTCTGAATGAGGTGGGCAGGGACGCGGGCCTGGTCGCTGACCGTGTGCCGCTGGGGGGAGACGAAGCGGGCTTCGCCCAGGGTGGTGATGTTCATGAATACGCCTCAGGAATGGACGGAAACGGTCATGCCTTATCGGACATCAATTCATGCCTTTCCGCAGTTCGACCAACGCCTGGTCGAAAGCGTCGACGCGGATGAACCCCAACCGTGGGAATTCGATGTCGAGAATGACGTAAACCGCCATCGCCAGCACGGCGGCGAAACCTACCATGTGCAGCCAGTTGCGCGATTTACCGCCGGCCATGTCGTAACCGGCCAGCAGCGCGCTCGCCAGCGCCACCCCGAACAGCATGACGAAAATGGCGATCGGCGGATGGGTTTTGCTTGCCATGGTCCGGGTAGTGGTGATGTCGATCATCTGGTTCAACGCCGGCAGCAGCAGCATAGTCGCGGTGGGCGGCGCGCCTTCCATACGCCCCGCGGCGACCGCCTGTGACCAGATTTCGCCCTGCAACTGATTAGCTCTATTGAGTTCCGCCATGACTGCCTCCACGTCCGGCAGTTTGCGATAAGTCTCCAGCCGCGCATCGACATAGCGCCGGAACAACTCACGCATTGGTGGTTGTGCGCTGGCCGGCAGCACATCGAGCCGCAGATAAGCGGTGCCAATAGCGTTGGTCTCCTCAACAATCAAAGCTCGCCGGGTGTCGAAGCGCGAGGCGGCGCCAGCAAAGGTGAAGGCGAGAAGCAGGCCCAGCAGGGCGAAGATCGCGCCATCGACCGGGCCGGTTCCGGCGACTGCGCCATCAGGATCCTGCGCCCGTCGTTGAACCCCGATGCGTCGGCCGACTTCCAGGAACAGTAACATGCCAAAAAATAAACCCAGAGTGATCAGAAAAGCGGAAAGCACGAAGTTCATGAAAATTTCCCAGGAAGATGTTCTTGGAAGCTGTATTAAAACGAATCGCTGAGCCGGTTGATGATCTTCAAATAGTGAGATTGGGTTGATCAACGTAGGGTACGCATTGCGTACCCTACTCCTCTACCCACGATTCCGCGACTCCCCCTTTTCCTGGTCAGGGAGATTCGGCGCAGGTGGTGTAAATGATTACGACCCTTTAACGGCGGTTGACCCAGGCTCCGCCGCCACCGCCATAGCGATTGACCCAGCCGCCGCCGCCGCCGCCGCCATTGATCCAGCCACCACCGCCACCACCGCCGTTGATCCAGCCGCCGCCACCGCCGTAGCGGTTAACCCAGCTACCCCCCCCGCCAGCGGCAGCGGAGCCGCCATAGCCACGGGCGGCAACCCAAGCCTGGGCCGGTTTGGATTCAATCAGCGCGCCACCCAGCAGCGCGCCGCCGATCACCGCCTGTGACCATTTACCGAGTCCGCGCAAAAACCGCCGCCGCTCCTGAGCAACCGGCGCATCGGAGGATTCCGAAAGCCCCTTCTCCTGTTGGTCGATCATGATTATTCTCCTCTTCCTCTTCCTCTACTGAGCCTTCTTTGGCGCGGCTTCCGCCCCTGGTGCAGGAGTAGCTTCCGGGGCTGCGTCTTCTTCAGGCGGTGCTTCGTCTCCGGCCAGATTGGAGAAGTGCATCGCCTGGAGCCGCCAACCAGCCTTTTCTTTCTTCAGCACCGCCGAAATATTGAGTCCGAACTCGCGTGGTTGTCCTTCCGGGTCAGTATCCTTCATGATGCAGGAAGCCATCAGCCAGGCGTCGTTGCCTTCTTCAAATCCAGTCACTTCGGGACATTCATGGCTCAACGAGCCGGTCTTGAACGTTTCGAAATAGTGCTTATAGGTGTCTTCCACCGCCGCCTTGCCCTTCCAGAATTCACCGGGGCCGGTGCCCATCAGCGCCACGTTGGGGGTGTCGGCATAGAGGGCCAGCAGCGCCTTGAGGTCATGTTTATTCAGGGCTTCATGGTGCTGGCGCAGCGTCGCCCGGAGTTCTTCGCTGGCTTTAGGGGCATCCGCCGGTTGGGTGGCCCAGACCGGCGTTGTCAGCGCCCAGGCTAGCGTTATCGCCGTTAAACTCCGATATTTCCGGGTATGGAGCTTTCTCATGGGAAGTAATCCTCGTTGTTGATATCAGGAATTTCATTCAAATCGGCGCTTGTCGGTAAGATCGACCGCCATTAAGGCTGCGGGTTATTTGCCTTAACCGCCAGTCAAAGCAGGCGACGTGCCAGCTTGGGAATTTAGTAATAAAGTTCGTCAATTCAGTGAATTGTGAAAATTTTGCCGGTCACAACAGAGTTCTGGCGCAGTGGAGAAGTCTGAAATATCGTGGAACTCGGAAATATCGGAGGTTCCCCAAAGATCACCCAGGGCATTGCCCTGGGCTAACATTGAATTGCCCTTTCAGGGCTAAAAGAAGATATTTCAGGCAGTTAAGCCCCAAAGGGGCGCGCTAATTTTAGCGACGCCCTGGGATGCTTTTACCCCCAGAGTGGTCGGTATTCGCTTCCTCGCCCGTCAGCGGGCGAGGGTTGCGGGTCTTTCAGATTATTGATTCCAGCCGGACGGCGGCGACACCACTTCATACACGACGTTCGGGCCATCGTAACGGGGCGCGTAGTAGGTGCCGCCGCAATTCTGGTAAGTCACGCCGTCGGCGACGAAGGTATTGCAACTCGGGGGCAGGGTAGACACGACAGCGCCCACCGCGACGGCGGTTCCTACCGCCACCGCCGCACCCACTCCAACTCCACCATAACCCCAGTGGCGGTCGACGTCGACATCCACGTTGCGATTGATATTGACATCCCGATTAACGTTGACATCCCGTTGATTGACGTTGCCTCGGTTGAAGTCGTGGCTGCCCCCGCCGATATTGGCTCGCGGAGTCCTAACACCGCCGCCGCCGCCCCCGCGTCCGCCCCCACGGGCCGCTTCTACATCGACGCTGACGAGTGCCAGGATCGGTCCCACGACCAAAGCCACCGTCATCGCCCGTTTCAAGTTCATGGATAGTAGATTGTGCATGGTGAAATCCTCTCGGCGTTATTGAGCGGCTTTAGCTGGACTAACCGCTCGCACTTGTTCCAGGAACGTGATCTTCTGGGCGTTCTGCGGCGGCTTGAAAGTGAAGAAATCAGCAGGGAATGTCGGGGCGAGATCCCAGCGGGTCAGGTTAGCCATCATCTGCGGCGAGCCTTCCACGCTCTTGTCGGTGAGCAGCAGACGGCGCGGCAATGGCTGGGGGCCATCCTCGATCCAGATTTCCCAATCCACCTCCGGGGTCTGGAAGGCGAGATGGTGACAGGGAACTCCCTGTATCAGAATCCGGCCGACATAGGTTGCCGAGGTGAGATTTTGCGCCAGGCGGCTGTCGGGGTTGGCGACCAGTAAATCGGCAACCGGCAACGAAATTCGATATTGGGTAGCGAGCAGGTCCAGAGTCTCGTCGATAGTCGGCGCGGCGGCGGCGCTCGCGTAGACGTTCGCCTCCGGGGTGTAGAGTGAGAAATTCGTGCCATCGTAGAACAATTGACGCCCACCGCTGAGATTCTGGTAATTGACCCGCAGGCGGTTGGGTTTCTGGAGGGCAACCTCCAGGGTTTGATCTGCGTGTAACCGCTGGTTAGTGGGCAGGATCAATTCCGTGGTCCTCTCAACGCGCACGGTAAAGCGGTCGAGGGATCGAAGATAGCCCGCCATCTTTTTCAGCACGTCCGCAGGCTGGGGTCTAACCGCCGGTGACGGGCTGATCACTTGAGCCGGTGGCGCGACCGACGCAGTCGTTGGATCGGTGGGTGGGCTGGCACAGCCGAGCAGCGCCAGGGCAGGAAAGAGCATCGCGGACAACAATGACAACATTTTCATACTGGATCATCTCCTTTTCATTCGGCCAGATGGCCGGTTCATTCTAGTGGGCTGCCGCAGGAGCCAGGCGCAACTCCCTCCCTCCTTGTGGGGGAGGGTTGGGGTGGGGGGTCTGAACGTTTACCACTTCGGGAATGCGCTTAAATGGATCGATAAATACTCGGCACTCCCTGTCTAAATCACGGATTAACGGATTGCACGGAAAGGTTTCATCAGGACGGGGAACCCGGAAATACCGGAGGCTCCCGCCGAGCCACCCAGATAATCCTCGATTCGTACCACATCGATCTGCTGGGGTTGCAAAAAGCGTTCGGCGTATTGGCGGTAAACGCCAGAACGCAGGAACAGCGCAAACAACTCCGGGTCAATGTGCTGATCGTCGCACATCCGTGCCATGATCTGGAGCGCCTCGGACAGGGTTTTACCCGACTTGTAGGGCCGATCAATCGCGGTCAGCGCCTCGAAGATGTCAGCAATCGCCATCATCCGCGCCAGGAGGCTCATCTGCTCACGGCGCAAATGCTTCGGGTAACCGGCGCCGTCCATTTTTTCATGATGACCGCCGGCGATCTCCGGCACCCGCTGCAGGGACTTGGGAAAGGGCAGCCGCGACAGCATCATGATCGTTTGCACAATGTGTTCATTAATCTTGTAGCGCTCTTCCTCGGTCAGGGTGCCACGGCTGATGCACAGGTTATGCAGTTCACCCCGGTCATAGAGCCATTCTGGCGCCTGCATCTGGAATCCCCAGGGATTGTCCGGTTCGATGCGATCCTGGGGACGGCGGGCGAGGCGATGCTCCGGTTTATCCGCCAACAGCGGCTCGATCACCGGCAGCGGTTGGGCGGACATCCCTGCTTTGCGGGTTAGTTCTTCATGCGACAGCCCCAGCCGGTCGTCGAGCGTGCGTAGCCAAGTCCGTTCCGCAATCTGCCGGACGCGGGTGATCTGTTCGGGACTCATGAACTCGCCGCCCTGATTGCAGCGGGCGATGAAGGCGAACTCTTCATCCAGCGTCCGCCATTGTGCCTGCCAATCCGCCCGCAGCGCTTCCGGGTCGCCGCCCGCCACGACCTGCCGCCAGTAGACGATTTCAGCATCGCGTTTCAAGACCTCGAAGCGCATCCGCACTTCATGAATCCGGTCGTAGATCGTCTCCAGCTTGGTGGCCTTGTCCACCACATACTCCGGCGTGGTGATCTTGCCGCAATCGTGCAGCCAGCCGGCGATATGCAGTTCCTCCCATTCCGCCGCGCTCAGATTAAAGTCCCGGAACGGACCCTCGCGACTGGCGCAAGCGGCTTGGGCCAATTGTTGGGTCAGTTCCGGCACCCGGGCGCAGTGGCCGCCGGTGTAGGGACTCTTGGCGTCGATAGCGTCGGCCAGCAACTGGATGAAGGCTTCAAACAGGTTTTTCTGCGCTTGCAGCAACCGCTGATTTTCAATGGAGACGGCTGAAGTACCCGACAGCGCGGCAATAAACGCCAGCAGTTCCGGCGATGCGCCTTCAGCCGTATCGAGCGACTGGGTCTCCAGCAATACCAGCAGCCCGACCTGTTCCTCCTGACGATTACGCAATGGGACGGTGATCAACTGGCCAGGCTGTTCCGTCATCGCACTCGTCAGCGGGGCCAGATAATCGGCGAGGGGCGTATTCGCCATCAGCCGGTGTCGGCGAGGCACGGTCGCCTGCGCCGCCTGGATCAGCGGGTGGGGCGTCGGGTCAGTCAGCGACAGCGCTCCCAGCTCGTTGGCTGGGACCAGCGCTGCCCCATCGCTCAATCGGGCTGCCGCCGGCTGCAAGGTGCGTTCATCGTCGCTGACCAGCAGCAGAAGGCCAGCTTCGGCCTGAGTCAACGCTAGGGTTTCGGTCAGCACCCGGTCCAGCAAGCGGGCAAAATTCTGTTCCGCCGCCAGCGCCGTGCTGATGTCCAGAAAGCGGCGGATGGTGGATTTCATCAACCCCATGGCCTCGGCCAACTGGTTGACCTCGGTGATGATGGAGCGTACAGCAACTGTGTCCTGGAACTGGAAGTGGCGGATGCGCGCGGCCTCCCCGACCAGGCTTTGCAGGTGTTGCGCGATGTGGCGTGCCAGCAGCCAGGCCATCGGCAACGCCAGCAACACCAGGCCAATCGTTATCAGGATTGATTGATTACGGATGCGTACTGCATCCGCCAGCAACTCGTTCTTGGGGACGGCCAGCGCCAGATACAAAGGTTTACCGCTTTGCAGGGTCAAGATTTTCACCTGACCGCGCCAGATCTGGTTGCCGCTGTCCAAAACGAAACCGTCCGGACGTAACCAGGCCGCGCGCTGGTCGGGATCGCGCAAACGGCTCTCCAAATCAGTGAGTACCGGTTCATTCAGTTCAGACAGGGTCGCCTGGCGCAATCGATCACCGGGTTCCTGACGAAGCAGCCGTTCAGGTTCGGGATAGGCCACGACTTGATAGCGGTCGTCGAACAGCGCCAACTGGGCGCTGGGGAGAAAACGGCTGGCGGCCAACACAGCGGAGATCTCGCGCAATGTCAGGTCGGCGCCGACTACCGCCGTTCCGGTCGTTGCGTGCCGGGCCAGGGTCGCCCCCACTTCACGGGTGGTGAAGAATAGGTAGGGTTCGGTATAGATTCGGTGAACCTGGTCACGCGCACCCTGGTACCAGGGTCGCTGCCGGGGATCAAAAACGTAGTCGGGCCGGAGTTCGCGGCGCAGCACGTTCAACGACTCATCGTAGAACAAAAAGGTTCCGGTCGTTGCGCCGGATTCATCGCGTTCGATGCTCTGGACCAGGTAGCGGGCCGGTTCCGGGACGTTGAAGGTCTGACGGAGCGGCGAGTCCACGGAGAGGGGCCGCAGCAGAAAGAAATCGCCATCGTCATAGCCGATAAACAAGGCGGATAGATGCGCTGATTGCGCCAGGGCTTCGCGCAGGTAAGGCAAACTGTTCAGGCGTTCGTCCAGCGAAGTCGCCCGCGTCAACTGTTGCCAAGCCAGCAGATCGACCGTGATAGCAACGGGTGTGAACAGATTGCCGAGCTGTTGGCGGGTTCGGTCGGCGATCCGCTCAAAGCGCTCGTCGGCAGTCTGTAACATCAGGTGGGTGGTCCCGACATGATTGTTCCAAATTACCGCCCCGCCCAAGACCAGGATCAGCGCAATAAACAGGGTCGCAATATGAATGCGCAACGGTAATTGACGAGGAATGCCTATGGTGCGTGAACTCATCGAGGATTCCACAGTGAGCGTGATCGGCTCAAGCTACACTCAAGACAGCGGGTCAGTTGCCTTAACCGGTAACGGAAGCGCGTTGACCTCTTCTGGCCGCCAATCGTTCTGGCCATGCCGCGCCTGCCAAGCGAATTCAAGGCCATGGATTACGGTGATTGTGCGAAAATCAAGCATAGGGGGTTCGACTGCCGTCTCCATCAGTTCCGCGAGACGGGTGAAATGCTCCGAACGGAGCATCGAGCATAGATTTTCTTCCGTATCCCATGCCTCGGTATAGCAAAGATTTCGGGGATTGCAGCTTTCTGTGAAAAGATGAGCCTCCAGACACCCACGCGCCAGCCGCGCCAGCCGCGCCTGTGATTGCAACGCGGCCAGCAGCGACTCAGTTCGCTGGGGAGGGGGTTGGAGGCAAAGACGTAGCTCAATCATGCATCTCGTCAGGGCAAGTGACGCGCCAGCCTGGGAGATCAAGCAATAAAATTTTTTAATTCAATAGATTGTGATGATTTTCCCGATGGCCATCATGGTTCTGACGCGGTGGGAAAATCTGAAATTTCGTGGAACTCCGAAATAACAGAGTTCTGGCGGTGGTACAAAAGCACCTTTTAGCTATTTGACTGCTGATGTTCTTCCCCTGACCTGCCGATGCCGGATTAATGGTTGAAGGGGTGGCGGCGCAGGCCGAGTTTAGCCATGCGGCTTTCGAGGGTTGTGGGTTTGAGTCCGAGGATTTCCGCCGCGCCGCCCGCGCCCCGGATACGCCCGCCGGTCGCTTCCAGCACCCGCTGTATGTGTTCGCGTTCGGCGTCGGCCAGGGTGGACAGACTCCGGGAGACCGGGCCGACGACCGCGCCCGGCAAATCAATCTTCAACGTGGAGCCGCTCGCCAGAATCATCGCCCGTTCGATGACGTTGCGCAATTCACGCACGTTGCCGGGCCATTGATACTGTTGCAGCGCTCGCAGGCTGGCTTTGGCGATGGTCTCCACCGACTTGCCCATGGCGGTCGAGAATTCTTCTACGAAGGTCCACACCAGCAAGGGCACGTCTTCCAATCGGTCGCGCAAGGGCGGCACGGTGATCGGGAACACGTTCAGACGATAATATAAATCTTCCCGGAAGCGGCCTTCAGCGACCGCCTTGGCCAAATCCCGGTTGGTAGCGGCGATCACCCGCACATCCACTTTGACGAGTTTTGGGCTGCCCAGCCGCTGAAGTTCTTTTTCCTGCAAGACCCGCAGCAGCTTGGCCTGCGACTCGGGCGGTAATTCGCTGATTTCATCGAGCAGGATCGTCGAATCATTCGCCATTTCAAAGCGCCCGATTTGCCGGGCCAGCGCGCCGGTATACGCGCCTTTCTCCCGCCCGAACAGTTCGCTCTCGATGAGCGCCGCCGGAATCGCCGCACAGTTCACCCGCACCATGGGGCGGTTGCAGCGGGGACTCAATTCGTGGATCGCCGTCGCGAATAATTCCTTGCCGGTGCCGGTTTCACCGAGCAGCAGCACCGAGGACGGGGTGGGGGCCACCTGCTCAACCTGCGTCAGCACCCGGCGAATGGCTGAACTTTGGCCGACAATGCGCGTATAGCCTTGATTAAATTTGACTTCCTGGCGGAGATAGACGATTTCCTGCTGAAGTTGCTCCTGCAAGCGCCGAATTTCCTCCAGGGCGTTGCGCAGCCGCGCTTCATGATCGCGCCGTTCGGTGATGTCGAGGGAAGCGCCCATCATCCGCGTTGGCTGGCCGCGACCGTCCAGGTGGCAGGAACCCAGGGCATAGAGCCAGCGCATCACGCCATCAGGATAAACGACCCGATATTTCCCGCGATAATCGCCGCCGTGGCGCAATGCGCTCTGTACAGCGGTTTCGACCTGGGTCCGGTCATCGGGATGCAGGGATGTCATAAACCGCTGGAAGTTGATCGGTTCATCGGGCCGGATGCCGTACAGGGTACGCGCCCGCTCCGAAGCCCAGATGGCATCGCGGGGAATATCCCAGACCCACAGGCCGATCTGGGCCGCCGCCGCCGCCAGGCGCATGCGTTCCTCGCTTTCCTGCAACGCCCGGTCGGCATCCTGACGGGCCAAGGCGTTGGCGAACACATCGGCGATCAGGCGCATACCGCGCACCACCGGTTCCGGCCAGTCACGTTCCCCGTGCGCCAGACTGCAACCGACGCCGCCGATGATGCGCCCGCCGACCGTTAAGGGAACCACCATGCCCGATAAAATCTGGCGACTGGCAAAGAACTGCCGATCCGCTTCACCTTCTGTTGGCAGGTCAACCAGATATGGTACTACGAAAGGCTGGCCGCTCAACAGCGTCCGGGCTAGCAACGGCGCCTGAGCGGTCAGCGAAGTGAGCAGGGGGAACGCCTCCACGCCGGGTACCGCGAAGGTATGGGTCACGACCAGATCTTGGCCGTCTTCAGTGAGGCGTCCCAAAGCCGCCCGGTCGGCGCGCAAGGCTTCAACCAGGCGGCCTAGGGCGTTCTCGATTTCCTGATCCACCTGCTCGGGAGGGAGGTTGACAAACCGCGCCGAGAGTTCCGCTAACAGGGTCTCAAATCGTAACCGGTCTTCGAGTTCGGCCTGGAGGTGGACGTTGGAAGTCTTCATGGAGTTCGGACCGTACCGCAGACCGGTCACGCCATGATATTGACGCCGCCATCGACATAGATGGTGCTGCCGGTCAGCCGTCGGGCGTAAGGCGTGGCGAGGAAGGCGCAGGTAAAGCCGACATCCATGATGTCCACCAGTTCGCCAATCGGCGCCCGCTCCACCGCTTCATTCAGCAGCAGGTCGAAATCCCTCAATCCGGAGGCAGCGCGAGTCTTGAGCGGTCCCGGCGAAATGGCGTGGACCCGGATATTTTTCGGCCCCAGCTCGTAGGCCAGGTAACGGCAGGACGACTCCAGCGCCGCCTTGACCGGCCCCATCACGTTGTAATTCGGCACCACCTCCGCCGCGCCGTGATAGCTCATGGCGAACATCACGCCACCCTCGGTCATCAGCGGTGCAGCCAGCTTGGCCATGCGGATAAAAGAATGGCAGGAAATATCCATCGCCTTGGCGAAACCTTCCGCCGAACAGTTCAGCAAGCCACCTTGCAAATCGTCCTTGGGGGCGAAAGCGATGGAATGCACCAGGGCATCGAGTCGGCCCCATTGCTGAGTGATCTGCGCAAACACCGCTTCGAGCTGGCCGGGCTGGCTGACATCCAGCGGCATGAAAATCGGTGCTTCCAGTTGCTCGGCGAGCGGCGCAACGTGGGATTTCGCCTTCTCATTCAAGTAGGTGATCGCGACTTCTGCGCCCAGTTCGTGGAAGGCTTTGGCGCAGCCGAAAGCGATGGAATGTTCATTGGCGATGCCAGCGATAAAGACTTTTTTGCCTTTAAACAACGGGCGGGGAATGTCAATAGCCATATGGGGTACTCCAGTGAAGATGAATAATCAGGCCACCGCTTTTTTCACATCTTCGCGCCGCGCCTGAGCGACCAGTGCCGCCACGGCGCAGGACGCCAGCCGGGTCGTGACCGAATCGGCGCGGCTGGTCAAAATGATGGGAACCCGTGCGCCGAGGACAATCCCCGCCGCGTCGGCATCGGCCATGAAGGTGAGACTCTTGGCCAGCATATTGCCCGCTTCCAGATCGGGGACGACCAGAATATCCGCGTGGCCCGCGACTGGCGAATCAATGTGCTTGATTTTCGCCGCATTCAGGTTAATGGCGTTGTCGAGCGCCAGCGGCCCGTCGAGAATGCCGCCGGTGATTTGCCCCCGGTCAGCCATTTTGCACAGCGCCGCCGCTTCCACGGTGGACGGCACTTTGGGATTGATCGTCTCCATCGCCGACAGCACCGCCACTTTCGGTTGGTAGAAGCCCAAGGCTGCCGCCAGATCGATAGCGTTCTGGATGATATGCTGCTTGTCTTCCAGGGTCGGGAAAATGTTGATCGCGGCATCGGTGACGATGATGGCCCGATCCAGAGCGGGTACATCCATGATGAAGGCGTGGCTGATGCGTCGTTCAGTGCGCAACCCCGTTCCAGTGCGCACTACCGCGCCCATCAACTCGTCGGTGTGTAGGCTGCCCTTCATCAACATTTCCGCCTTGCCCTCGCGGGCCAGTTGCACGGCGAGATCGGCGGCAGCGTGGCTGTGGGGCGCATCCACGATTTCGTAGCCCGTGATGTCGATCTGGAATTGCGCCGCCGTGGCTTCGATCTTCGCTCTTGGCCCGACCAGAATGGGCTTGAGGATGCCCAGTTCCGCGGCTTCCACTGCCCCCTTGAGTGAAGTCTCATCGCAGGGATGGGCGACCGCAGTCGGGACCGGGGCCAGCGCCTGGCAGCGGGCAATCAAGCTTTCATACTTTTTATGCTTTTGTTCCATGAGCAGGTTTCTCAACAGGGATCGTTCAAAGGGCTTGGCCTGCACTTCGCCGAGCGGTTTTTTCAATACGCTTCAGGGATGAACTTGAACGGGTAGTCCGGTTCCTGATAGTCGCCGGGTTTTTGCCGCTTGGGCAGTTTCACCTTGTCGCGTGGAATGTCTTCGTAGGGAATCTGACTGAGCAGGTGGCGAATGATGTTCAACCGCGCCCGTTGCTTGTCATCGGAGTGCGTCACATACCAGGGCGCCCACGGCGTGTCGGTCGCCGCGAACATCGCATCGCGCGCCCGCGAGTAGTCATACCAGCGGCTGTAGGATTGCAAATCCATCGGCGAGAGCTTCCAGATTTTGCGGCCATCGTTGATACGCGCTTCCAGACGCCGGGTTTGCTCTTCAGGACTGACCTCCAGCCAGTATTTGAGCAGAATAATGCCGGAATCGACCATGGCCTTCTCAACCTGCGGAGCCATCTCCAGGAAATACCGCGCCTGCCGCTCGGTGCAGAAGCCCATCACTCGCTCGACGCCCGCCCGGTTGTACCAACTGCGGTCGAAGATCATCACCTCGCCGGCCCCGGGAAAATGCCGGATATAGCGTTGAACGTACATTTGGGACTTCTCGCGCTCGGTCGGCGCGGACAGGGCAATCACATGGAAAGTGCGCGGGCTGACCCGCTCGGTAATTGCTTTGATCACGCCGCCTTTACCGGCCCCATCGCGGCCCTCGAAGACGATGCAGATTTTCAGTCCCTGATGGCGGACCCATTCCTGGAGCTTGACCAACTCGACGTGCAGCTTGGCGAGTTCACGTTCGTAGTCCTTGTTGCTCAATTTTTCCGGCTTTTCCGGCTTTTCCGGCTTTTCCGGGGCTGGGGTTTCTACTGAATCGTTGACGGCTTTGGTTTTACTCATCGGGGTGTTTCTCCGGGCAGGTCGCCTCCGCTGGCGGCGGCTGGCGTAAATTGTCGATCAGAATGTAGAAACTGGTCAGTAGCACCCATAGCGGGAAGACCAGCAAGATTTCTTCAATGTAGCGACTGCTCAACAACAGCAACAGAGCTAAAGCATAGCCCAGCAGCGCGATCCAGCGGGCGATGAACCCGGTGCGGATCGCGAGGGTGGAGGTGACGATCATGAAGACTCCCGCCATCTTGATCGCGTAGATGTTCATGATTTCATAGGTGATGGCGCGGGCGAAGGTGAAAGTGCCGGAGCCGAGCAACCGCTGCGAGTCGGCGGTATGGGCGATGATGATCCCGCCCACCACCGCCGCCGAGAAGAACAGCATGGCAAGGAACAGCAGCCCGCTGCCGAGAAAGACGGTGGCAAAGAAGCGGTCTTCCCGCTCCCCCAGGCGGTCGCGCAGCACGCCGATGAACCACAAAAAGGCGATGCCGGCAAACGGGACCAGGTTCAGCGCCAGCGCCACAGTGTTCGCCCGGGTCTGAAGCCATGCCCCTGCTTCCAGCGGATTGGCCGGGACCGACAGCCGGATGAGTATGATGCTGGAGATCAGCAGGATGGAAAAGAGAATACCGGCGATGGCGGCGGCGCGTGGCGCTGTCAAGCGTGTACGGGTCACGGTTACCCCCGATTGCATCAGGTTGTCCTCGACAGAACGGCAAAATGGGGCAGCGTTTGGTGCAACATTAGGCTTGCCATGTTAGCCCACGGCAGCGTCTTGGGATGCTTTCGGTCCAACCCTGACCCAGCGCCGGTCACCGCCGTTCAGGTGGGGCATCCTCGCTGGTGATGATGTACACATCGCCCACCTCAGTGATGCGGAAGCGTTGTGGTTTACTGGCGACCGGCAGCTCACCTTCGCTCAAACCGGTGCCCTGCATCAGGTAGGCGCGCACGGTCGGATCGTTCAGCGCGACTTGATCATCTTCCAGCCATTCACGGACTTGCGGATCTTGTGGCTGGAAGATATGCATCTCCTGATGACCGCGCCCCAGCATGGCATAGACCGGCGGATCGCCGACCTGCATGAACTTGGTATAACCCATTCCTTCGTACATCCGTACTGCCTGGGATACGCTGGACAGGGCTTTGCCCTGGCTCTCGTAGGCGGGACCACGCTCAAAGCGATGGCCCTTTTCCAGCAGGTGACGACGCAGTTCCTTGATCGCAGCAGTAACATCGTTGGTTTTCTTGGCTTTATCACTCATGGAAAATCCTCGCAGGGTGGGAAAGGGATCGTGCTCATAGACATAGGCGCCCTATGGGTTGTGGCATGGGCATGTCATTGATCACCACGCGGGTCTATTCTCGCTTATACAGTCGGTGATCGGAAAGATTTAGTCTTCTTAACCGGATCGCTGTGAGACTTGCGCTGCCGCGTCGGTTTGGTAGCGAGTGCGGCCAGCGGGCTGATGAGTTGTTGGTAAAGCGCGAACAGGAAGGTGACTCGTTCGCTGTCGCCGTTGAATTTCCGTTTGGCATAGGCCGTATCGACCGCTGCATCCAGTTTTTGATGCGCTTGGGTTAATGCCGGGGGCATGGTTAACGGGTCGTAAAGGTCCGCTAACGACGAATCCGGGAACCGGGTTCGGGCGTCCAGCACGGCTTGCGCTGCGTCTTCAATGGCCTGTTTTTGTGGATCAGCAAGAGTTTGCGGCCAGGGGAAGTTGTTGTAAACAATCGTGTTGGAGTACTGGTAATCGCTTTTCATCCTTCCTGCTGTATAGCGCATCCAGGCCATATGCATGGCTGACTGCAAGACACCGAAATGAAAGAGCGTCGCGTCTGGCACGACCAGCACCGATGGGTTTACGATCAAGTGTGCCTGACAGAATCCAAGAGGCACATATTCTCTTCTCTCGGAACTCACTTTAGGAATCAGCAGATAATCAGTTGTGGGTTGCCGGTCTTCAATAAACAGAGTTGGGAACTTGGCCCATTCGTTTGTTTGCTTTTTATTGCTTTTAATCCTCGCAGAACGAACTTCCTCGATACGGCGCATGATCCACGGATAGGAGCGAAGCTCGCTGGCGGAAATGCCTTTCAACCAGAGGCAATAACGACGGGAGCCATTGATGAATTCTTCCGACCCGATAAAAGGGCGCACCCAGGATGCCGCGCTGGGATGTTGTTGCAGCAAGTCCGTTCGGTCTTCTTCTGAAAGGGTCAGGTGGCCAAAGTCCGCTGCCTTGCTGCCAAAATCCATTTTCGGCGCATCGCCAAGCGGGGACATGCGTTTGGTGAGAAGAACATCAGGGGCATCAATCAGATAAGGATTAACGGCGGTAGTTTTGATTTCCTGCGGCTCGGAATGGGGTGTTTCATAATCAAACAACCGTTTGTCCGGCGTATCCCGCAAGGCAAATCCGATGATCACGCAATGCACCGCTGCCTTACCCCGCGCCTCGCTCGACCATTGAAACGTGCGATGGGCAAAATGGATTTTCACGCCGCGTTTCAGCAAATCGGCCCACAGTACGCCGACCTGCTCGCCCTGCGTGATGGAATTGGTGGATACAAAAGCGGCTTTGATCGCCGGATGGTCCGCCATGTAATCCGCCGCCTTGCGATACCAGGCCGCCACATAATCCAGGACGCCCGCGCTCGACGTATCGGTAAAAATCCGCGTCATGTCCTGCTTTTGCGCGGCAGACTGCTCCTTCTTCCCCACAAACGGCGGATTGCCCAGAATGTAGCTGAGTTCGGCAGGCTTCACGATCTCCCGCCAATCCATCCGCAGCGCATTGCCATGAACGATCGTCGCCGATTTCCGCAACGGCAACCGGACAAAATAGCGGCCAAACTCCTCCGACACCCGCAGATTCATCTGATGATCCATCAACCAGAGCGCCGTCTGGGCAATCTGTGCCGGAAACTCCGCAATTTCGATCCCGTAAAACTGATCCACGTCGCACAGAATGTTGAACTGCGCCACGTCCAGCGACGCGGTGCGCTGATTTTTATAGAGCACGCGCAACACGTCCAATTCCAGTTCGCGCAATTCCCGGTAGGCGATCACCAGAAAATTACCGCACCCACACGCTGGGTCGAGGAATTTCAATTGCGCCAACCGTTGATGAAACTCCGCCAACCGTTTGGGCTGTTGCTTCACCCGTGCAAACTCGGCTCGCCACTCATCAAGAAACAGCGGCCCAATCAACTTGAGAATGTTCTTTTCCGTGGTGTAATGCGCGCCTAAATGGCGGCGCAATGTCGCATCCATCACCGACTGAAACAGGCTGCCGAAGATCGCCGGGGAAATCCGGCTCCAGTCCAGCGCGCACGCTTCCAGCAAAAGCTGGCGCATCCCGGCATTAAACGCGGCGATGGACAAGCGCTCTGCAAACAAACGGCCATTCACATAGGGAAACGCCGCCAATTGCTCATCGAGCATCTTCAAACGCTTTTCCACCGGCGTATCCAGCGCCTGAAACAAATCCGCGAGCCAATGCGCCAAATCCTGTCCATCTTCCGCCGTGCGCTGTTCGATCAAATCCTGAAACTGGCGGCGCTCGAAGATACTGGTGTCCTCGGCAAACAGGCAGAACAGCAGACGAACCAGATACACCTCCAGCTCATGGCCGCCATAACCGATGGCCTTGAGCTGATCATGCAACCGGCCCATCCGCTCGGCGGCCTGGATATTGACCGGGTCCTGTTCCTGAGCGGTAGTCGTCTGATAACCGGCGATAAAGCCGAACAGCCGGACATTTTGATACAGCGCGGCCAGCGGAAATTCATGGGATTCGCCCTGCTCCAGGTCATACAACCGGAAGCGGGCGAAATCGGACACCAGAAGATAGCGCGGCAAGTCCCGGTCCTGAATGCCGGGAAAGTAGTCCTTGGCCTGAGCAAAGGCCCGGTCTAAATCCTTGCCCCGCGATTTGTGTTCAATCAACAGGATGCCGCGCCACAACAGATCCACATAGCCATCCCGGCCATCGATCTTTTTGACCTTCGTTTCAAAGGTCGCCACCCGCCGGCGCGACACGCCAAAGACTTGGAAAAACTCATCCCAAAAGGTTTTAGCTTCGGCGTGCTCGGACGTCTCGTCCACCCAGTGTTGGGAAAATTGCAGGGCGCGATCTTTGATCTCGTTCCATGACAGGGGCATGAATACTGTACCTTCTTTCTCCCCCTGGCCGGGTTTGCCATGAACACTTCCTCCAGAGGGCGTTCTGAGTGAATGCGATTCACATTACAGTCAGAGAAAATCATAATCCTTTCGTTGCAAATTCGCCGGACATGTTGTTCCCTTTGCCGTATTCAACATCATCACGAGGAGACCGGATTTCGTGAGCGATACTCAACAAACCCGTTGCTTTGATGAAGCGCTGAAAGCGGTTCGCCGTCACCTCATGGAAAAGGGTAACCGTTTCGAGCATGGCCCCGATTTCGAAGGAAATGGCAAAGTCCTGTCCAGCGTCAGGCAAACTACCCATATGTATGAGGGTATGGGCTATACCAAACTGATCGAGTTTGGTGATCCGCCCGTCTACGCTGCGTTGGAGCGCGGTCATCGGGAGATTCATATCTTTCAGCTTCAGGATCCGTGTATCCAGGAATGGGTCGAACATCAGGAGGGTACGCTGAGCGATCCGGTTATGCGCGCCCATATGCTGGAAAAGTCCGGATTGCGCGAGAACGACCTACCGGTTGCCAGCAGGCCGCATCGCTATCACATCAACGAAGTGGACGGCGTCTTCATCGCCTCAACCGAAGAGGCTGACTAATCGTTTGGGACGGCTTTCCGCCCATCCACTGTTTCACCGAGGAATAAGACCATGAGCGCACTTGCTAAAACCCTGTATTCCAGTGATCTGAGCGTTGACGAATTTATCGAATGGGAAAACCAGCAGGACACCAAGCATGAATGGTTGAACGGGCAAATCATCGCCATGACCGGCGGTACGGTCGCCCATGCATCGCTAATTTTGCAATTGGGCGCCGCCTTGCTGAACCATCTAAAAGGTACGCCGTGCCGGGTGTTCACATCGGATTTAAAAGTCCAGGTTGCCCAAAATGTCTTTTACCCGGATGTAGTAGTCAGTTGTGACCGGCAGGAAAATGATGGGGTGCTTTGCCATAATCCCAAACTCATTATTGAAGTCCTGTCCAACTCAACCTCCCGCAAAGATCGCTTCAAGAAGCGCCTGGCCTATCAGCAGATTGAAAGCCTGGAGGAATATGTGCTGGTCTCGCAGGAAACCCGGCATATCGAAATCTACCAGCGGGCCGAGGATTGGCAGGCAGGCATTCATATTAGCGGACGGGTGGAGTTGCGCTCCGTGGATTTTTCACTGGATATCGATGAACTTTACGCCAGTATTGATTGAGACGTTGCCACTGGATCGTTCTGCAGGCGGGAAAGGGATGACGCGGGGAGCGCTTCAGCAGACCGGAAACGTTCGGGCAGAACTTCCAGATTCACCGACTCAGTCAACAATCGAGCCATCACGCCAGCAGTAGGTTCCAGTTCGCCGCTGGTGAAATAGCGTTCGCCGCCGTTCGCGTTGTGATCGGCCAGCAGTCCCCCGACGGCCAAGCGGTGACGCAGGTGTCGAGCGACGGCTGGACTCGGATCAAGGATCGCAACTTCGGGTCCCATTAATTCCTGAATCAATGGCGTCAGAAACGGATAATGCGTACACCCCAGCACCAGGGTATCGGCGCCAGCGCTCAGCAACGGCATCAGATAACGCTCCAACAGAGCGCGAGGACGGGAACCGTTCAAATCTCCCTGTTCGACGCAATCCGCCAATCCGGGGCAGGGCTGCACCAGCACCCGCGCCCGATGACCATGCTGGTCGAGCAAATGGGCGAACTTGTCGCTGCGCACGGTGTTACCGGTCGCCAAAATCCCGACGACCCCGGAGCGGGTCATGGCAACGGCGGGCTTGACCGCCGGTTCAATGCCGATGATGGGAATGTCAAAATGCGCTCGCAACGGGACGATAGCCGCCGCCGTTGCGGTGTTGCAGGCCGCCACCACGGCTTTAGCGCCCTGTTCCAGCAGAAACTCGGTGATCGCCAACGAACGCTGCACAATGAACCCGGCAGGTTTATTGCCATAGGGCGCATGACCCGAATCCGCCACATACAGCAGGCGCTCATACGGCAGGTTGGCGCGAATCCGTTGAAACACCGACAGGCCGCCTACCCCGGAGTCAAACACGCCGACTGGTTGATCACTGCTCATTCGCCATTGACCTGCATCAGGCTTTACCGGTTAACATATCGAAAATTAATAATTGTAAAACACGCCGTGGCACCCCCGTCATTTTGCCAATTCATCCTCTTCCGGCCCGCTCCAGCGACGTGGACCGGCTCCATCACAGAGTCTCATTGAACATGAACCTTCTCGCCTCAATCTGGGAAATGGGCCGCTGCCGGCTCCTGGAAGCCCGGGAAAACGATTTGCCGGTCGTCGCCACTGTTCTGGCCGAGAATCGCGCCGTGTTTCCACTGCTTGGACCGGAGCGCGACCTGGAGCGCCTCGCCCTGAGCGTACTGCGTCACGACCGCCTGCCACCGAACGGCCACTCGGCTCATGAAAACAGCTTTCTCATCCGGAATCGGAGCGACGATGAGTTGGTGGGGTTGTTAAGCGTCTATCGTGGCCATCCCACCACGGAAACGCTCTACATTAGCCACTTTTTCCTGCGCCCGCGCTGGCAACGGCGGGGCATCGGCCGGGAAGTCATGGCGGAACTCGAAAGGCGGGCTGCGAGAGCCGGCTATCGGGAAATACGGGCTACCGTCGGTCTGCGCAACTGGCCCGCGCTGCGTTTCTGGGTAGCGCTGAATTACGACCGTATTACCAAAATCGTCGGCGACCCGGAGTATCGGGAACATGCCTATGCCGATATTGAATTAGCCAAATCGCTGAAGGATGAACCGGAAGCCGCTTAAGAACTTCGGGGGTCGGGAGTTCGCTACGCTATTCCCGATCTCCCGGCGACCCCTTCAAAACAACCGGGCAATCCGCTCCTGAATCGCCGCCGCCGCTATCCGGGGATCCGCCGCCTGGCGAATCGGTCGACCGACCACGATATAATCGGCGCCGTTTAAAAAAGCGTCCTCGACATCCAGAGTACGCTTCTGATCATCCGCCGGTCGGTTCAACACCGGCCGGATGCCGGGGGTGATGATCAGCAACTTCTCGCCCAGACTCTCCCGCAAATCAGCGGCCTCCAACCCCGAGGAGATGACGCCGCGACAACCGATCTCCAGCGCCCGGCGCGCCCGTGACAGCACCAGGGTTTTGGGATCGCAGGCGAAGCCCAGATCGGTGAGGTCAGCCTGATCGAGACTGGTGAGCGCGGTGACCGCCAGGATGCCCAGATCGCCGCCGGTCTCCTGAGCGGCCGCCACTGCCGCCCGCAGGATGGCGTCGTTGCCATGCACTGTGGTGAACGTAGCGCCATAGGGTTGAAGCTGGCGCACGGCGGAGCGAACCGTTTCCGGTACATCGAAGAACTTGAGATCGACAAAGACCTTCTTGCCACGGGTGCGCAGCCATTCGATCAATTCGAAATAACCGCCCGCCATGAACAGTTCCAGGCCAATCTTGTAGAAGCACACCGCGTCGCCCAGCGTCGCCACTAACTCCCGGGCGGTCACCGGGTTGGGTACGTCCAAGGCGAAAATCAGGCGTTCAGCCGGGGGAATCGGTTTGGTCGAAAGCAGTGAGGATGAGGTCATGACGCATCACTCGGAAATGCCGACTTCCTCGGCGGCGTCCAGCACCTTGGCATTGGGCTTGCTGCTGCAATAAGCCACCAGATCAGTGCTGAATTTTTCCAGATTCTTCCAGCTCAGCACCTTATCCCCGGAAACGCCGCTCAAATAGCCATCGATCCACATGAACACCACCCCCGCGTCTTCAGAGGAGCCTTTCGCGAGTTCCTGCATGAACTCATTGCAGGTGATCGCCCCGAAGTCGATGTTCTGTGGCTGGCTTTTCTTGGCCAGCGCGGTCGATGAGGCGAACAAGGCGGCGGACAGGCACAGAGCGGCAGTGATGACCGAACGGTTCATACAGGAGATCTCCAAAGCTTGGATAAGGAGGAAGACAGCGCCGCATAGCCTAATGAAAGGGCCAGCCAAAAGCTACCATTGAGGGAAATCTATGATGGACCCCATTGTCAAGACCAAAATCACCGAAGTTTAAGTTAAGGGTTCATGTATAGCAGAAGACCTGCTGCATGTTGCCCGAGTAGGCGATTTTGTCTTCGCGTGGCAAGGCGGATGCCGGCTCTGGAAGACGACCAAACTTATCAAACGCGATGTTCGACTTTTCAGGCGATCAGCCCCTCAAACTGGAGGTCTGAGCGGCCGAGTAGCCGGTTCATAAAAATACCCAGGGTGTGAGCCAACACCTTCCGTGCGATCCGGCTCGTCAAGTGCCACCGATCCCGTGCCCGGATTTTTTCAAAATGAAACCGCTCCGTGAGTTGGCCAATCCCGGTTTCCACGAGGCGGCGGGTTCTGGTCCATCGCCGAACCCCGTTTGGGGGGCGGGTCTCGGTCATATTCGCTCGCAACGGGGTTTGCCGATCGATGCCGACGGTCGCCCACTCCGCCTGAAGAAAGGCACTAATGTAACCTTTGCCACCCATCACTAGGCCCTGAACGCCCTCAGTCAAATCCCGCAGCGCCGCGCGTTCATCACCGGCGGTCGGCGTCACCGTCCAAGCGGTGATCACGCCGTTAACCGTGATCATCCGATGACCGTGAAGCCCATAATAATACTGCTTTTTTGCCGTGCAATAACCGAAATCCGCTGCATCAGGAAACCACCGGCATTGAGGAACGCGGGTCAACACACCCAGGGGTTGTAGGAGGCTACGCGAGTGGCGTCGGTGCCCGCTCCGACCGGCACGCCCAGCGCCAGCATCTTGCTCACTGGCGGCGTCGCCTCGGCCGCCTTGGTGCCGTAATGCTCGACGAAATGCTCTCCTTGGAACGCCATGCGGTGCTGGATGGCGATGCCGCCACCCAGAGCCTTGATGCGCTCGATATTGGGTTCGGAGATCGTTTCCGCGTGGCCGATGATGAAGCGGGTGGCAAACGGCCGGCACCCGTTGACGCGCTCGAACACGGTCAGGAAACGATGGATGCTCTCGTCATAAGTGGCGTGGAGGCGGAAGGGCCAGCGCTTTTCCACCAGCAACTCAACAATCGGTTCCAACTCGCGTTCCATGGTGGGGGCGAATTCCGGGCGCGACTCCAGGAAATTCTCGAAGTCGCCGGCGGACCAGGTCAGATTTTCTCCACCGCCGTTCATGCGTAGTTGCGCATCGCCAGCCCTTGGGGTCGTCATCTCGGTCCAACGCCGGAAACTGTCCAGCTCTTCCCCGGCTTTTTGGGCGAACAGGTTGTAGGCCACGCGCACGATCATCTGCCGGTCTTGGTGCAGGCGCTGGATGACAGTGTAATTCTCGGGGTAGTTCTGCCCGCCGCCACCGGCGTCAATCACCGAGGTGATGCCGAGGCGATTCAGCTCGCGCATGAAATGCCGGGTGGAGTTGACCTGATCTTCCAGCGGGAGCTTGGGCGCTTGACTTGGCGGGCGGCGGATCGTGACGGCCCGGGTGTTTTAGTCTTGTAGTCTTGTAGGTCGGGCAAAAGCGCAGCGTTGCCCGATAACCCGATCCGTTCTCTACGGGGCTACTGGATCGGTTCATTGATGATCTCGACCGCATCGGCGATCAGGTCCATACCGCGCGGATCGGGATCGGCGGCGAGGTTACGGAATTCCCCTCTCCCCGGCCCTCTCCTACGAGGGGAGAGGGAGGTGTTTTTGCTCCCCTCCCCCCCGGTGGGGGAGGGGTTGGGGGAGAGGGGGAGGGCGCACGCGGGCTAACAGGGCGGTGACGGCTTGCATCAATTGTCGAGGCGCTGACCAAATCCGGAGGCAACCGCGATCGAGCTGCCACGCTGCTTGGAGTCAGTCGGACCACCCTGTGGCGAAGGATGAGGAAACTGGGCTTGGTCGTCGATTGATAGCGCAGGGTTCGTAAAAGTCATGGATCACATTTTTCCGACGGGCGAGATCGAGCGATCCTCCAGCATGATCAAGCAGTCAAGGAAATCGGACACTTTGCCTGACTTTATCCGTCGAAGAAATTGAGACTCGGATGCTAATCTTAAAGCCATCACTCACCTCCGGAGGATTTTGCAATGACCGTTCATGTCGTAGCCCGCTTGACCGCCCGCCCGGAAACGGTAGCGGAGTTGCAAGCTTTGTTGTTGCGCCTGATCGAACCGACTCGCCAAGAGCCGGGTTGCTTACGCTATGAGTTGCTGCACCACGCCGTCGACCCGACCGACTTTACCTTTGTCGAGGAATGGGCGGATGAAACGGCGCTGGAAGGGCATTTCACCACGCCGCATGTGCAGGCGGCGTTCGCGCAAGCGCCGCCCCTGCTGGCGATGGAACCGGACATTCGCCGCTATACGCGGATTGGCTAAGGCTGATACGTCGTATTAGTCCGCCCGCTACAAAGCGGGCGGCCGGGCGCACCGGCTGCATGAAATCAGCCATTTGTTCGGGAGAACGGCCAAGGGTGTTTCTGAAGTTGGAAAATCTGCAACGCACCGGTTCTTTCAAAGTGCGCGGCGCGTTCAACAAAATCGCCAGCCTGTCCGAGGCGGAACGAGCTAAAGGAGTGATGGTCGCCAGTGTCGGCAATCATACCTAAGGCGTCGCGTTAGCAGCCCGTCACTATCAGATAGCGGCGACTATTGTCATGCCGGAAACCGTGGCTAAGACCAACTCCATGGCTAAGGCGCTCAAATGGGGTGAACCGACCACAGTTGCCGTACTCCCGACCCGCGCTGAAGGCACAGCGGTCTCAAAATCCGGGAAGATCACCTATCCGATAGTGCGGGACTTGGAGCCTGAGAAACTCCAACACAAGCGGCGTGAGGGGACGGGCTATCAATGAGCTTCGGTCGATGTGTGCCGCCGCAAAGGTCGCCACACCCCGCCGGCGCTGAAGCAACTCCAGCCCCAACTCAGCCATTGGAGCAGCGCCAGCGCCAGCCACAGCGCCCAGGCCAGCATCAGCCCCCGATAGACCAGCAGCGGCGCGGAAATCACCCAGGCGGTAGGCAATGGTCCAGCCAGGCGATCCTGATACCAGCCCAACTGCCAGGCGCTGGAATTGTTGCCGGCTACCTGCATATCCGGCGTTCCCAGCAAGCCCTGCTCCACCGCGCTGAGCAACGCCGCCAGCGCCGCCAGCGTCAACACGACCAGCCCGACTTGTACCAGATCGAACTTGAATGCACTCATCACTGCTGATTCCGCCAGCGCTTTCCGTCGCGCCAGCAGCAACAGCCAGCCGGCGACCAGCAGAATGGCGATGATATGGCTCTGACTCAAACCAATCCCCAGCAGGAACCACTGATGCGTCCGCATCGGTGCGCCGCTGAATCGCGCCAGCCCGATGGCCCCGGCCAGAATCACCGCCAGCATCCCCCAGAACAGCACTGCTGGCCCCATCGCCGGGCCATTCGTCCACAGCAGCCAGCGGTCACGCGGCAGATTCAGACTCACCGTCGCGTTCACGCTGGGACCGCCTAAATCCACCGGCGGCGTTTCATATCGCCAACCGAGATTCTCCTCACTGCGCCAGGTCAGGACGACCGACTGGATGCCGGGAACCAGCGGCAGAACGATCCGCTGCTCCTGCTGCTGGAGCGGTTGTGCGAGGTCATTGATCCGCACCCCGGTCAGCACTGCGCCCGGCGGCAACATCACCGGATGATCCCCGCCGCGACTGGTGCGGATGCTCATTTCCAGAGTTACCTCGCTCAACCGTTGTCCCGGACTCAACTGTAAACGACTGCGGTCGATCGTGACCGTACCACCCGGCGCACCCTCCGGGCGAGTGATATTTAACGTCACCGCTTCGCCCGGCCAGGGTCGCCATTCCGGCAGCCACTCGCCTTGCGCATCGACGCGCTGCACCAGCGGAATACCGGCGCTTTGCACATGCCACAACGAGCCGGTGTGCAGTCGCCAGATTTCCACCAGACTCTCAAGGTCCGCCGCCTGAAGATTCAACGCATCGGCACGGCTCAAGGTCGCCGTCCAGCCGATCTCGGCGCGATCCGGCGGCAAGTTGAGCAACACTCGTCCATCGCGCACTCGAATGTCCGGGGTCGTGACCCGCTCGCCGGGCAGCAGTGGAATTTCTACGACCGCTGCCGAATCCGCCTGACTTAGCCGCCGCACTCGGGTTTCCACCGACCAATCTACGTCTAGGAGGATCTCTCGCTCAACCTGTACGAAGGGCGGCATCACTCCAGCTTGCAACACCGGGCTGTTCGATCCGCCGGCAGCGGATGAATCGGCGGAGAGGGGACGCTGCCGGGTCAGTTGCAATTGCTGGTCGGCGCGGCCCTCGACATAGCCCTCGACCTGCCAACCCTCCGCGTTCAATTCCACCCGGCCCGGCGTCATCGGCAGCGGTAGTTGCAGGGTGGCGACCGTGGCCGGCACGGCGGCGATGATCGTCAATTCGTGCAAACCCGACGGCAATCGTAACCATAGTCGTTGACCGTCCCGCAACAGGATCGCCGGCTGGCCGTCCAGTTCAATGGCTCGCAGAATCAGCCCTTCATCAGGCAACGGCAGCGGCATGGCGGTGTCGGTCTGAGCGTGCAGCGCCAGCCGCAGGCGCAGATCATCGTGATCGACGTTCAGCGTCAGCGCCGCCAGATCGCTGCAGCGCGCACAATCCGGCGGTTTGGCCAGATGATCGCGCAGATCATTAAGCAGTTCCGGGGATGGAAATTGCGCCTGAGCGGGTGATACCGTTCCCAGCAGCAGCACTCCTGCCAACAGAGTCAGCGCCGTTATTGCCGTCGCAGGTTTCCCTGTTTCCGGCGCAGGCGTGGACGGGGAAGACGCCTTCCCGCTGATCACGAACACCCGTGTGCTCATGATCAGCATTAACGTCAGTCCGGCTAGCAGCCACAGGCGGGTTCCCCAGGGCGGCAACAGCCACAGGCGCAGGCGTTCATCCATCGCCACCGGCCCGCTCCAGCGCAGGGTCGCCCGTTGCCAGTTCCAGACGGGCACACCCGGCCCGGTTTGCACCTTGATATTGGCTGCATACTGCTGCTGGAGCCGTTGCGACTGTTTACTTTTGGCTTGCTGTTCAAATGACTGCGCACGGTTATAGGCGCTGTAGGCGTTCTGTTTCTCCTCCAGAGCCGGAGTCGTCGGCATGGCGGCGGGCGGCATGACGTCGAAGGCGGTCGGGCTGAGGGCGAAGGGTTCCAGTTGGGGATACAACGCGCTGCGCACCTGTTGAACGGCAAACAGTCCGCCGATGATCAGCAGCGCCAGTAACGCCAGGCGGCGATAGAACTCGATCAATTTGTGGAGCCGGCCCGGCGGCAATACCCGCAGCAGGGCGATAGCCGCCAGCACGTTGAGCCAGACATACAGCGGGGCGTTGGCTTCATGGTAGATCAGCAGCATCCCGGCCAGGGCGATCAGACCCCAGCCGACGCTCCACAATTTGGCGAAGGCCAGGGCGATGATCAGTACGATGAACAGGTCGAGCAGATTCCAGGAATGCAGCCAGGCATTGCCGGTGTGATCCGGTCCCGCCGCCGCCAACAATCGCCAGCCGGGCGGTAAATTCAATGTCGCGTCCATGCGTTGCGGGGCGATAAGCCAGCCGACGGCCGGCAGATCGTCAATGGTTGCCGGTTCCAGCCGGCTGTCGGCGGTCAGTTGCAGAAGATTCAATGACCGCACTTCCACCCCGCTGCCCTCGATGTCGGACTGCTCGGTGATGAATTGATCTTCACCGTTGATTGCCACCCGGCCCAGCCGCAAGGCTGGCGCAGCGTTCAGGCGCGTGGCGTCGAGCGAGCCGCTCAGTCGATCCTGGACGGTGTAGCCGCCGCCGGCGAAATCCAGCCACAGCGTGCGGCTCAGAGTCAGCCGCTCCGGCGCGGGTTCGGCGACGCCCCGGGTGCGGGTGATGAAGCGCAGAGTTTCGCCGGGCTGCAACAGATAGGCCGGCCAGGAACGCCAGGCTTCGGGCAGATTCGTTTGGGTCGGATCGAGGGCCGGTGCGCCTTCAACCTGGACGACCCGCAAAGCGTTTTGCGCCTGGAAACTCCAGATTTCCTGGGCCGGCCAGGGCGTTTCGGCAGCGGGCAGGTTTAGGGCGTCCAGCGGTCCCCGATGACGGGCGGTCAGGCTGATCGTCCAGGTTCCCGGACGCAGTTGTACCCGCAAGCGGCCATCGGCTTCCAGCCGGGCCGGCAAGGGACTGTCAAGTGCCAAGGGCAGAAATGCTGGCAACAACGCCGGTCCCAGCAGTTCCTCCCGCGCCTGCCCGGAGACGCGCAGTTCCAGTCGAGTGGTGATAGTGAACGGAATACCATCGCTCAACAGCCGGAAGACCTGCACGTCGAGCGCGTCCTGTTGGGCGGGCGCGACGGGCCGCTGGCGCAGCCACAAGATCCCGTCCTTTTCCAGCCGATCCGCTTGCGCCGGGCGACCGTCGATGGATAAGTCGAGCAACGCATTATCCGGCGGAAGGCGGATGGAATCCGGCAGCGCGCTCCAGAAAAAACGCCCGGTCACGACATGATCGCCGGGCGCGGCCTTGAGCGCAGGTCGTCCCGCCTGTTCCAGCACGACGACCGGCTGATCATTCAGCCGCACGTCCTGTGGCCAATGGCGTCGGTCGCCGGGCAGCGTCAGCCAGGCTTCAGCATCGTGATGCGTCCGCTGGGTAAATTCGCCGCCCCGGTGGTCCAGCCGCAGCGCCAGCGCCGACGGCCAGAGGCACTGACGCCGGGTCGGTTGATCGTAATACACCGGACAGCGTAACTGGGGCAGATCGCGCAGCGCCCAATCCAGCCACGGATGCAGGGGCGTTGGAATCTGCGTCAGTAGACCGGGTGGGATGGCTGCGGCTTGAGCGGGGGGTAGGACGTGGAATCCCGCCAGGAGCAGCAGTGCCAGGAGCAGGGAAAACAACCGAAGTGGGGAGGTTCGGGCGCTGCTGCACATGTGATGGCTCTCCTCAACGATTCATTTATACAAGCTGATGGGATTGGATTAGGCTAAATTCGGGATTTTTGCAAATATCAATCTCTTTTTCGGGAGCAGCAAGAATGATCGGCAGCGTCCATACCAGCAATTCTCCCGTTTAAGTGCCGCTGATGCGTAGAGGTGGCTTGCATCTATGGTCAGCCGGGGCTGTCAGTGCGCGGCGACTGCCGGAATTTTGGCAAAGTCGCTTACTATCCTGCGCTACAATATGCTCAATTCTCAGGCCAACCGATATCTTTTGATGAACGCTAATCTTCGCTCGCCCACGGACCCATTGGTAAACCCTCACCAGTTCGATGACGCCGAAATCGCTGCTGTCTATAAGGCCATCGCGCTGCGCCGCGATATTCGCCACTTCCGTCCGGGCAGCGTACCAGAAGCGCAGCTCACCCGATTGCTGGCAGCAGCCCATCAAGGGCCAAGCGTGGGTTTCATGCAACCCTGGCGCTTTATCCGCATTACCGATCCGGCTTTGCGGACCGCGATTCATGCGCTGGTCGAGGCGGAGCGCTGCTGCACCGCCGAGGCGCTGGGTCAGCGGGAGGATGAGTTCATGCGGTTAAAGGTGGAAGGCGTGTTGGAATGCGCAGAGTTGTTGGTGGCGGCGCTGATGGAGGGCCGCGAACGGTATGTGTTCGGGCGACGCACCCTGCCGGAGATGGATCTGGCGTCGGTGGCCTGCGCCATTCAGAATTTGTGGCTGGCAGCCCGTGCTGAGGGTCTGGGATTGGGTTGGGTATCGCTGTTCGATCCTGAAGCCTTGGCAACCTTGTTGGCGATGCCGCCTGGCGCCTGGCCGGTCGCAGTGCTGTGTTTGGGACCGGCTGAACGCTTTTATGAGAAGCCAATGTTGGAACTGGAAGGTTGGGCGGAGCGTCAGCCATTGCATACGCTGGTTGCGGAAAATAGCTGGCCGGTCTGAGGCGAACCCAAAATCGCTGGATACTGAGACACCATGACGCTCGTTCACAGTGGGGTCTCCCAACAAATTGCCAACGCTGCCGCCGTCTGGCGACGACTGGGCGTTCAGGTGGAAGCATATCAAGGCGCGTATAACTTGGTTAACATATTGATTTTATAACGCTGTATTAGCGTCTTTAATTTAAGGTATAGTGTCGCAATGACACCAGAAAAACCCGCGACGAGAATCCATTATGCCGTTCGCTGATAAAGTCAAAGAAGCGGTCATTGGCAAGCCGCAAGACCCGCTCCATTCGACTGCCCCCCACTACCCGGATACCCACCATAACATCGCCCTGGTCGCATTTCTGGCCTGGATCAGTCTCGGTGCCGATGGGTTATCCTCGGCCTGCTATGGCCCCCAGGAAGCGTTTCTGGCGCTGGGCCGTCATACGCATTTTGGCCTGTACCTGGCCGCCGCCACCTTTATGACCGTCTTCATCATCGCCCTGGCCTACAACCAGGTCATCGAATTGTTCCCCAGCGGCGGCGGCGGTTACAAGGTCGCTACCCAGTTGCTCGGTTCCCGAGCCGGACTGGTATCCGGCTCGGCGCTGCTGGTGGATTATGTGCTGACTATCGCGATCTCTATCGCTGCAGGCGTGGACGCCCTGTTCAGTTTGCTGCCGCCCGGTGCTCAAGATTATAAACTGATGACGGAAATAGCGCTGGGCATAGCTTTGATCGTCCTTAACCTGCGCGGCATGAAAGAATCCCTCCGGGTGCTGCTGCCCATCTTTCTCGGTTTCATTCTAACCCACGCTTTCCTGATCATTTACGGCATCATTGCCCATTCGGAAGGTCTGCCCGCGCTGATCCCGGACACGATCACTGAAACTAACCAACTGACCGAGCAGATGGGCTGGCTTTTCGCCGTCTCGCTGTTCCTGCGCGCTTATTCGCTGGGCGGCGGTACCTACACCGGTCTGGAAGCCGTGTCTAACAACGTCAACCTGCTGCGAGAGCCACGGGTCACCACTGGCCGCTACACCATGCTCTACATGGCGGTTGCGCTCAGCTTTACTGCGGGCGGCGTCATCCTGCTCTATCTACTCTGGAACGCCCAATACGTCCCCCACCAGACACTGAATGCAGTCACTTTCGGCGCCATCATCGACAGTTGGCGGCTCGATCCAATCGTCAGCTATGGTCTACTGGCGATCATCCTGATCCTGGAGGCGGGATTACTCTTCGTCGCCGCCAACACCGGCTTTCTCGGCGGCCCGCGAGTGCTAGCCTACATGGCGGTCGATTCCTGGGTGCCGCGCCAGTTTCGTAACCTGTCCGGCCGACTGGTCACCCAGAATGGCATTTATCTGATGGGCATTGGTGCGTTGTTCATCCTGATGTGGACCGAGGGCGATGTGTCGGTGCTGGTGGTGCTCTATAGCATCAACGTATTTCTGACCTTCTCGCTGTCACTGCTCGGCCTATGCAAGCACTGGTGGACCAACCGCTATGATGAAGATCGCTGGAAGTCGCGCTTGCCGCTGTCGTTGCTCGGCCTGATCGTCGCCGGAGGCATCCTGATCATCACGATTGTGGAAAAATTCACCGAGGGCGGCTGGCTGACCCTGCTGATCACCGGCCTGACCATCACCCTCTGCGCATTAATCCGGCGTCATTACGACCGGGTCCGCCAGCAGTTGCGCACGGTCGATGCGCTCTATGCGCCGCGCCCGGACTGGGAAGAGGATTTGCCGGAACCGCCACTGGACTCAACGTTGCCCACGGCGATTTTCCTGGTCGGCAAGAATCGCGGCTTGGGGATGTATACGCTCAAATGGCTCAATGAGGTTTTTACCGGCCATTTCAAGAATTTCATTTTTCTGAGCGTCGGCGAAGTTGATGCGGAAAGCTACGGCGGCAAGGGTGCATTACGCTCGTTGCAGTATCAGATCGAGAACTCGCTGCGGTACTATCTTCACTACTGCCACAACCAGGGCTGGGCGGCAACGTCTTATGCCGCCTATGGCACCGATGTAGAGTCCGAGCTGGAAAAGTTGGTGATGCAGGTCACTATCGAATATCCCAACAGCGTGTGCCTGGGTAGCAAGTTGATTTTTGACGATGAAAGCTGGCTGATTTCATGGCTGCACAATCACACCGCCATCGCCATGCAACGTCGACTGCATCTGCGAGAAATCCAGATGATCGTGACGCCGATCAAGATTTAGGCGATTTGCGCAAATCGCTGATCCCTGACGAAGGAAGCTCTTGGTCATGAGTCTGTTGCTCGTCATTCTTACCCCGTTTCTCGGCGCGGCGCTGGTGGCCTGGGTTTCCCATCGAGGCCGGTTGCACGCGGCATGGATCGCCGGCTTAGTCACGCTGATTGCCTTGGCCTGGTTATTGCCGCTGGCTTCCGCCCCGTTTGCCGGACAAACGCTCATCCAGCGCTTTTCGTGGATGCCGACCGCCGGTCTCGATCTCGCCTTCCGCCTGGATGGTCTCAGCCTACTGTTTGCCCTGCTGATCCTGCTGATCGGCCTGTTGATTATTCTTTATGCCCGTTACTACCTCTCGCCCAACGACAGCATGGGCCGTTTCTACGCCAGCCTGCTGCTGTTCATGGGTTCCATGCTCGGCGTGGCGCTGTCCGAAAATATCATTCAGCTTCTGATCTTCTGGGAACTGACCAGCCTGTCCTCTTTCCTGCTGATCAGCTACTGGCAGCAGCGCACCGAAGCCCGTAATGGCGCACGCATGGCGTTGACCGTGACCGGCGCCGGTGGTCTGGCGCTGCTCGGCGGATTTCTCCTGCTCGGCAAGATAGCCGGCAGTTATGACCTATCCGTGATTCTGGCTTCTGGCGACGTGATTCACGCTGATCCGCTCTATCTGCCGATGCTAATTCTGGTGCTGCTCGGCGCGTTCACCAAATCCGCCCAGTTTCCTTTCCACTTTTGGCTGCCCAGCGCCATGGCCGCGCCGACGCCGGTGTCCGCCTATCTGCATTCGGCCACCCTGGTGAAAGCGGGAGTGTTTCTGCTGGCGCGGTTATTCCCCGCACTATCCGGCACTCCCGAATGGTCGATGCTGGTCGGTGGGGTGGGCCTGACAACCTTGCTGATCGGCGCGTTCATCGCCCTGTTCCAGCACGATCTCAAGGGCTTGCTCGCTTATTCCACCATCAGCCACCTGGGGTTAATTACCCTGCTCTTTGGCATCGGCACCCCGCTCGCTGCCGTCGCCGGAGTGTTCCATATCATCAACCACGCCACGTTCAAAGCCTCGCTGTTCATGGCGGCGGGCATTATCGACCACGAAACCGGCAGCCGCGATATGCGCCGTATCAACGGCCTGTGGAAGTTCATGCCGCACACCGCTGCGCTGTCCATGGTGGCGTCGGCGGCCATGGCTGGCGTCCCCTTGCTCAACGGGTTCCTCTCCAAGGAAATGTTCTTCGCCGAAGCAGTCGGCGTCACCACCCAAATGCGCTTCGGCTGGCTGTTGCCGGCGGCGGTGACTGTAGCTGGCGTCTTCGCCGTGGCTTATTCGCTGCGCTTCATCCACGACGTGTTCTTCAACGGTGAACCGATTAATCTGCCCAAAACCCCACATGAGCCGCCGCGCTGGATGAAGGTTCCCGTGGAGATCCTGGTCGCCCTCTGTCTGCTGGTCGGCATCTTCCCGGCGATCACCGTAGAGCCGATCCTGGCCGTTGCCTCAATAGGCGTTTTACAGGGACCGCTGCCAGAACATGATCTGGCGATCTGGCATGGCTTCAGCCCGGCGCTGTGGATGAGCGTCATCGCGCTCATCGGCGGCGGTCTGACCTACCTCGGTCGCCGGCCGCTGTTCACTTTTTACGAACGCCACGAACACCGGCTGGAGGCGAAAGCGCTCTATCAACGCCTGCTGAACGGACTGTTCACGTTGACCCAGGCTGTGACGCAACGACTGGATACCGGCTCGTTGCAGCGAATGCTTTTCGTGTTCATCCTGTCCGCCCTGATGTTGGGACTGGCGGGTTTCCTCAGCGCCTCGATGCCGCTGACCGGAAGCCGACCCCGGACCTCGGTCGATGGCGTCAGCCTGCTGGCGACGCTGAGCCTGCTGGCCGCCGCCATCAGCGCGGTCTGGCTGCACCGACAACGCCTGATCGCCCTGATTTTGACTGGCGCGGTGGGTCTGGTGGTGGCGCTGATCTTCATTAAATTTTCCGCACCCGATCTGGTGCTGACTCAGCTTTCGGTCGAGGTAGTCACTATCGTGTTGTTGCTGCTGGCCCTGTATTTCCTGCCGCAGCATAGCCCGGTTGAAACCGATCTGGCGCAGCAACGCTGGCAGATACTGTTGGCGGTTGCGGCTGGCAGCAGCGCGGCGGCGCTGACCTGGGCGGTAGTCACCCGACCCTACGAAACCATCGCTGGCTATTTCCTGGCTAACAGCGTTCCGGGGGGCGGCGGCGGCAATGTGGTCAACGTGATCCTGGTGGACTTCCGGGGCTACGACACGCTGGGCGAAATCAGTGTGCTGGCGCTGGCTGGCATGGGCATCTACGCCATGTTGGCGTCGCTGCGCTTGGACGGTCCCGAGCAGGACGCCCAGGGCCGCGCCTGGGACCCGGACCTGCATCCGGTCATTCTGTCCTCGCTGACCCGTTTGTTGCTGCCGCTGGCGTTGCTGGTGGCGATCTTCATTTTCCTGCGCGGTCATAATCTGCCGGGCGGCGGGTTCATTGCCGGTTTGATCACCGCCGTCGCGCTGATCATGCAATACCTGTCAAACGGTGCGGCCTGGATGCGCTCGCGGCTGCCGTGGAATATGCACATTGTCATTGGCCTGGGTTTACTGATCGCCACGCTGACCGGTCTGTCCAGCCTGATTTTTGGCTATCCATTCCTGACCTCGACCTTTGATCATCTGCACTGGCCGGCAGTCGGCGAGTTTGAGCTGGCTTCGGCCATGGCTTTCGAGCTAGGGGTTTATCTGGTGGTGGTCGGCGCAACGCTGTTGATCCTGATCCGCTTGGGATTGATGCATCAGGCCAACCGTATCACTCCCAATTAGTCCACGGAGGTTCGCTAATGGAGGCTCTGGTTGCACTGATCATTGGCGTGCTGACCGGTTGCGGCGTTTATCTCGCCTTGCGCGCCCGCACGTTCCCGGTCGTGCTGGGCCTGACCTTTCTGTCCTACGCGGTCAACGTGTTCCTGTTCGCCATGAGTCGCCTCACCATCGGCCAGCCGCCAGTGATCGCGGTGGATGCGGCAGGCTACGCCGATCCATTGCCACAAGCCCTGGTGTTGACGGCCATCGTTATCAGCTTCGGCATGACCGCCTTCGTCATCGTATTGGCGCTGAAGGCCCGTGTGGAGCTGGGTAACGATCACGTCGATGGGCAGGAAAAAAGCGGCGTCAGGCGTCAAGCCACCCGCAATCGGGAGCGACCATGAACCTGCTGGTCATCGCTCCAGTGCTACTGCCGTTGCTGGCGGGTATCCTGTTATTACTGCTGTCGCAATCGCGACTGACCCTGCAGCGGACTCTGAGCGTCATGGCCGTAGCCGCCCAGATCGGGCTGGCGCTGGCGCTCATGGCGACGGTCAACAACAGCGATATTCTGGTCTACACGCTCGGCAACTGGCCAGCGCCTTTCGGCATCGTCCTGGTGGCTGACCGGCTGGCGGCCTGGATGCTGGTCATTACCGCCCTGCTCGCGCTGTTCGCGCTGCTCTATGCCATTCGCGGTGATGATACGGTGGGTTGGCACTTCCATACCCTGTTTCAGTTCCAACTCTTCGGCCTGAACGGTGCGTTCCTCACCGGCGACTTGTTCAACCTGTTCGTATTCTTCGAGATTCTGCTACTGGCGTCCTACGGTCTGCTATTGCATGGTGGCAGACGGCAGCGCATCCGGGCGGGACTGCATTTTGTAGTGATCAACCTGGCCGGATCGACGCTGTTCCTGTTCGCCGTAGGGACTTTGTACGGCGTCCTCGGCACACTCAATATGGCTGATCTGGCGATCAAAGTGGCCGCAGCGCCGCCGGAGAATGTTCCACTAGTGCGAGCGGCGGGGTTGCTGCTATTTGGGGTATTCGCCCTGAAAGCAGCTTTGCTGCCGCTCTACCTGTGGCTGCCCGCCGCCTACGCCCACACGAGCGCTCCAGTCGCCGCCCTGTTCGCCATCATGACCAAGATCGGGGCCTACAGCATTCTGCGCGTTTACACCTTGATCTTCGGCCCCGAAGCTGGCCCGGCGGCGAATTTGATCGAGTTCTGGCTATTGCCGCTGGCGCTAGCGACTTTGATAGTGGGCATGATCGGGGCGGTCGCCAGCGCCCACTTGCGCCAACAGGCGGCTTATCTGGTTGTGGCCTCGGTCGGCTCGCTGCTCACCGCGTTCGGCCTCAACAGTCACGCGGGCATCGCCGCCGGGCTGTTTTATCTGCCCCATACCACTTTCGCCGCCGCCGCATTGTTCCTGTTGGCGGATTTGATCGCCCGTCAGCGCGGCGTCCTGAACGACCGACTCGATCCGGGTCCGGACCTGCCCGACTCGCGCCTGCTTGGCGCATTGTTTTTCATTACCGCCATCGCGGTCGCCGGTCTGCCGCCGCTGGCCGGTTTTCTCGGCAAGTTCCTGATGTTGCAAGCCGCACTGGATCATCCTTTTCTGCCCTGGGTGATGGGAACCGTGTTAGTCGCTGCGTTACTCGGCGTCATCGCTCTGGCGCGCACCGGCAGCCTGCTGTTCTATCGCGTGGACCCGGAAACGGCTCCCGCTGCGCCATGGCCCCCAATCCGGGCAGACATCGCGCCGGTGATCGGCCTGCTACTGCTGGTGCTGGGCCTGACCATTGGAGCCGGGCCGGTGTTTGACCAGTCCCGCGCCATCGCCGATCAGGTGTTGCAACCGCAGCTCTATATTCAGGCGGTCATGAATTCAGGAAGAACACCCTGATGCGTCGCCTGCTACCTCATCCATTGATCACTCTGGCCTTGACCGTGGTTTGGCTCTTGTTAGTCAACAGCGCGGACTCCGGCCAGATCGTGTTGGGCCTGTTGCTGGGCTGGGCGATTCCTTTGTTCACCCTGCGCTTCTGGCCTGACACGCCGCGCATCCACCGTCCCCTCGCCCTGTTGCGCTTCATCGTCCGGGTGTTGGGCGATATTGTCACAGCGAACCTGACGGTCGCGCGGTTGATCCTGGGTCGCCCGGAACGCTTGCGGCCTGTGTTTGTCAGCGTACCGCTGGCCCTGAAATCGGATCTGGCCATCAGCCTGTTGGCCAACACCCTCTGCCTGACTCCCGGCACGGTGTCGTCCCGCCTGAGCCTGGATCGGCAGTATTTGCTGGTGCATACGCTGGATACGGCGGACCCCGATGAACTGGCCGCGACCATTAAAGCGCGCTACGAGGCCCCGTTGCAGGAGATCTTCGAGAGATGCTGAACATTGCCGTTCCCTTGGCGTTCGCTCTGGTCGCCGCAGCCTTTGCCCTGAGTTTCTGGCGTCTGCTCATTGGTCCGAGTACCCCGGATCGCATCCTGGCGCTGGATACCTTGTACATTAACGCCATCGCTCTGCTGGTGCTGCTGGGCATCCATCTCTCCAGCGCACTGTATTTCGAGGCGGCGCTATTGATCGCCCTGATGGGGTTCGTCGGTACGGTCGCACTCTGCAAGTATCTATTGCGCGGCGATATCATCGAGTAACGACCATGCTGGATATTCTGCTCTCCCTGCTCATCCTGGCCGGCGCGGCCTTCGCTTTTATTGGCTCGCTGGGCCTGGCCCGGTTGCCGGATTTCTACACTCGCCTGCACGGCCCGACCAAGGCCACCACACTGGGCGTCGGCAGCCTGCTCGTCGCCTCAGCCGTCTACTTCAGCACTCGCGGCGAAGGCATCAGTCTGCATGAGGTATTGGTGACGCTGTTTCTGTTTATCACCGCGCCGGCCAGCGCCCATTTACTGTCCAAGGCCGCACTGCATCTGCAACTGCGTTCGCTGGCGCCGTTACCCGAAGCCCCGGAGACGCTGCCCGATCCTGCCGCTCATTCCCCTCGCCTGCTGGCCGGAGAGGGAGACGACTGAACGGCGGCGACGTCAGGAAACACCAACGCCCAGTCGATCAGCAGTTCCGGGAACAGGCTGGGCGACAACATTCCCGTGGTTGCATAAACGGCGGGCTTGCCATAACGTCGATCAGCATCCAACGTGTAGATGGTCACTACATGATCCGTTGGATGCACCAGCCAAAATTCCCGCACCCCGGAGCGTTCGTAAGCGTCCCGCTTCTCAATATGATCTTTGGCGGCGGTGTTGGGCGACAATACCTCAATCACCCAGTCCGGCGCTCCGCGACAACCACGATCATCCAGCTTATCCGGATCAAAGATCACCGAAATATCGGGTTGCACAACAGTCGTTACCTCGTCATCGGCTTCCTGACGATCAGGCAAACGCACGTCAAAGGGCGCGATAAACGGACGACAGGGCTTACTGCGCAGAAACAGGCTGATCTGGACGAATAATTCACCGACTGTCGTTTGGTGAGCGCGGTTGGGAGCAGCCATCGCGTAAGCCTCACCATCGATCAATTCCCAGCGCTCATCATCGGGCCAGCCGCAATAATCGACATAGGTAAAAACCGGCTTAGGTTTCAGGCGGGGTTGTCTCATGAGCAAACCTCCCATCGGGTTTCAGCCGAACGTGCCGCTGTTCCAGCCCCAGTTCTCGGCGCTGACGCTGGTAAAGCCGAGATAAACCCGGTCAGGCGGAACACCCAGCCGTTCCTTGAGCAGGGCGCAAATCCGCTCAGACAGCTTGCGGTTCACCGCCGGGTTCAAGCCGCCAATGCTGCGAATGTCCGCATAGGCCGTTGGACCTTCGCTGCCGTCCATCAGCATGGCGACCGTGGACACCGTGACCATCACATAGCGTTCCGGTTTACCGATACATTCCGCGATGATTTGCGAAAGCGGCGCGAGCAGGTCGTAGCGCTGTTGATTGGAGAGCGTAACCGAAGTTTGCAGAGCCAGCAGGGGCATGAGATGAACCTCCAGAGTGAGAAATCGGCGCCCTCTCTCCCCTTGCGTGGAGAGAGGGGCGTTCGGTCAATCTACACCGGCTTTTCTACCGTATCTGGTTCCTCGCCAGACTGATTTTCCACCGGCCCAGCGGCGTTGTTAGCGGGTCTAGCTGTTTCAGATGTTTCAGCTCTTTCGGCAGTTTCAGCCGGTTGAGCGACCAGCGGTTCCGTCAGCGCCAGCAAAGCTGTTAAACGCTCGCCCAATATCGCTTTAGCTTCACCCAGATGCCAGGCTACGCTGTCGAGATCGGCGTGAGATTTGTGAACCCAGGCTTCGCCCCAGTAGAAATTGCAACTCGTCTCGGCCCGCAGTAAATGCCAGTGCGCTTCGGTCATGACCCGCGCCAGTTCGGGGTCCGGATGCTCGACCTGCGCCACGGCATCGGCCATCTTGTGAAACTCCTGGCTGAGATCATGCACCCGGACCATCGTGTCACGCTGCACCCAGGAACCCTGCCACTGGTGAAAATCCCAGCCATGATGCTCATCGGTATTCCAGGCCCCGCGCCGCACGGTGACTTGCCCGTGAGCGCCGAAGCGATCCAGATAATCGGTAATGAAGGTCGGGCGCATACTGGAATGGCCGGCGCGAATTTCCTCCATCGCTTCATGATAGAACCAGGTCCAGAAGTTGGATTTCTCAGTGACGTTGCGGAACCAGCCACCGTTGTCGCCGTCCGTCGCGGTCGTCACCAAGGGTGGGAAATCACACCATTTTGTCCGTTCTTGCAGCTCGTGATAGAACCAGCCATAGTCCATGCCGGCCAGTTGGGCGTCGGACAGCTCGCGGTCACGCACCACGATCACCATCTGCTCGCCGCCGTATTCGGCGATATGCGGCCGATAGCGGATTTCCTGCCAGCTCATCGTATCGACCGGATCGACATATTCGCAATCGACCATCACATAGCGATAACCGGCCCGTCTCAGGTGTGGAATCATCCGCATGTCGAAGCCCATTTCCGGTGGCCAGAACCCGTTGAACCGGGGCCGCCAGAGTAGGTGACGAGCGATGGCTTGCCAGCGGGCAATGTGCTCATCCCAGTCGGCTTCAGGAGTGAGCGCCAGGACGGGATGGTAGTAACCGGTGCCGAGAATCTCGAACAGGTTCTGGTTTTGCAGGTGCCAGAGCAATTTGCCGCAGTCCACCATGCCGTAAACCCGGCTCTGGAAGCCCGGATTAGACAGGGTTTCCAGCAATGTTCCGGACAGCGATAGATGAACACGGGCAATGTCCTGATAGTCCCAGAGCGCACGGGGCATCCGGTCATAGGCAAACAGAATTTCCTTGGCTTCCCACTCACTGTTATCCAGCAACGCATCCAGGTTGCCGGGGGGTTGATGCATATTCAGCACCAAGGCATGGTAAACATCCCGCATCGCGCTTCTCCTCATTATGGTTTGTGGGGCGATGTCGAAAAAACCATTACAAAAACAGGTTTGTCAGCGCTAAGCATACCGAGCGCCGGGGCAAGTTGCCATGCCTGTCATCAGGTGGGGGGCATGGAGCCATCCAACCGCACGGTGACTGGCGGCAGGCTGTTGATATGGATGCCCTGCTGCGGCATCGGAATGGTAATACCGTGCTCGCGGAACAAATCCCAGACTTCCAGCATCACATCGCTGGAAATATTGCGGATGCCGTTCTGTACATCGCGAATCCAGAACCGCAATTCCAACAGCATAAAACTCTCGCCGAACTCCAACAGCAGCGCACGCGGTGCAGGATCGGCCAACACCCGCGCCGGGCGGCCTGCGCCCTGGACCATCAACGCTAACGCCTGGCGCACGTCCGTATCGTAAGCGATCCGCACTTGCACTTTCAGCCGCGCCAAATCGTTGCGATGCGACCAGTTGATCACCTGATGAGTGATGATTTCCTCATTGGGAATCAAATATTCCGTGCCGTCGCGGGTTTCCACCGATACATAGCGTGCGCCCAGCGAGGCCACCCAGCCGTAGGTACCGCCGATCTGGATGACATCGCCCGGCTTGATGGATTTGTCCATCACCAGTAAGACGCCACTGATCAAATTGGAAATAATCTTTTGCAGACCGAAACCCAGACCCACGCCGAGCGCACCGCTGAACAGCGCCAGCGCCGTAAAATCGATGCCGGAACTGGCCAGCGAGACCACCACCGCCAGAATGATCAATCCCCCCTTGAACAGTTTGCCAAATAGCACTCGCACCGACGGCGTCAGGCTAGGCAAACGCTCCAGCCGCTGCTCCAGCACCCGCGACACCAGCACCGCAATCCACAACGCGACCCCAAAATAAAACATGCTCTTGAGGACGGTCAGCAGTGATAGCCGCAACTGTCCCAGATTAACCGCGAGTCGGTCGAGCAGCGCCAGGGTGGGATCGAGCAGGTCGAAAATCGCCAATACCGCTGTACTGTAGGCGGCAATCACCACCGCCCGCGCCCACACTGGCTCGCGCACGAACATGGAAAACAGACGAATGGCGATCCAGGCCGCTAGTAGATGAATACCGATACGGATCCAGTGGTTGGGCCAGCCAAAGCGCACCGCAACCGAACCGGCGATCGACAGGTCGATGATCCACAGCAGCGGAAAACCCAGCGAGGCCAGAGTAAGAAAGACCTGCCGGACGTATTCGCCAGTCGCGCTGGCATGGATGCGCCGAACCAGCCACGGGTGAACAAAGTCGTAAATCCACCAGGCAATGAAACCGGCGCTCATTAGAGCCGGCATCTGCATGGCGGTGTAAACAATGTGTTGCGGCGCCAGTAGGTGCTCATGCAACCAGATCCAGATCGCCCATAGCCAAGTCAGAATAAAGCCGCCTTCGAAAAAGGGAGATTGCATTATAAAACCAGGCCGGTAAAAGCTTCATCGACGTCCAGATCAATTCGTTGTGTCTCCTGCAACTGGACGGGACGTTGGGAGATAGCAGCGAAAGACAGTTTTGAAAAAAAGCGGATCAGTGCTTGCCACATGAGGTTTCCATTCGATAAGCCATTCTGGACCAAGCCTCCTGAACAATACCAGCCAAAAAGATTGCTGCTATGCAACATGGTGGTAAACTGGCGGTAGATCGGCGCACTGTTGGCTCCAAAGTATAGGATGATGACCACACACAGCCCTATCTACAGCCGAAAATTCAATATCTTATCTAGGGGGTAATCATGCGTATCGCTATGTTGTCAGCGGAATCCTTGCACTCCATCTCCTCCGGGGGACTCGGCGTTCATGTCACTGAGCTTGCTGCTGGCTTACACCGCCGAGGCCACGAACTGCACGTCATCACCCGACGCAAGGAAGATCAGAACTATTATGATGGCATCGATGGCGTCCATTATCATCGGATCGATCATGGCCTGAGCGAAAATTTCGTCGAGTGTATGGATTATATGTGCAAAGCCATGGCTCATCGCTTCCATGAAGTGACATCCATGATCGGCAAGTTCGAACTCGTCCACGCCCACGACTGGCTGGCCGCCAACGCGATGAAATACGTGATGGACGGCTTTAACACGCCTGGGGTGATCACCATGCACTCGACCGAGTATGGGCGCGACGGCAACGTCTTTTTTGACGGTTTCGCCCGCTGGGTGCGCGACGCTGAAGCGGCGGGCTGTCATAACGCTTCCATCGTGATCGCCGTCAGCCATTTTCTCGCCGATGAACTGTGCAACATTTATCAGGTTCCTCAGGAGAAAATCCACGTCGTGCCCAACGGAGTTAACTATCAGGCTTTCGACGGTTTTATCAACCCCGCCGAGGTTAAGGCGCGCTATGGCATTGCGCCGATGGCCCCGACCATCTTCGCGCCGGGCCGGATGACCGTGCAAAAAGGCATGGACATGCTGGTCGAGGCGGTCCCGATGGTGCTGGCGTCCTATCCTGAAGCCCGGTTCATCATTTCCGGCGAGGGGCCGGAGAAAGAGGCTGTGGTGCGGCGGGCTTACGAGGTTGGCGCAGCCGGAGCCATTGTCTTCCTCGGCCATGTTCCCCGCTGGCAATACATCGACCTGATGCGCGCCTGCGATATTCTGGCGGTGCCTAGCCGCAACGAACCGTTCGGTATTGTCGTACTGGAAGGGTGGGCTGCTGGCAAGCCCGTAGTGGCCACGACCGCCGGCGGTCCACGGGACTTCGTCTGGCACAATGTCAACGGCTTCCTGGTCGATGCCACTCCAGGCGGCATGGCGCACGGCATCGGCTCGCTGCTGGCGGATCACCAGCACTGCCGCGCATTGGGAGCCAATGGCCGCCGGGCGGTGGAAGAGAAATTTAACTGGGACACCGTGGCGGCTTATACCGAAGGGGTCTACCAGGTTGTAGCGCGCTAAGTCGCAGTCCGCCTTCCTGCAGCACACCCCCTCTCGGCCGGGAGGGGGTGCTACCCAAACGGCGTACTGATCACTTCCATTCCTTGGGACGGATTTATAATGTCTCCAGCAGACCAGCATTCGATGTCGCTTGACACGCCCTAAAACCGCAATGGGTTGCTCGGAGAAAGCCTCGTCCTAGTGGCAAGGGTCATGCTGTAGAAGAGACTACTGCGTCGTAGATTGGATCCGCATCTGGCGAACCGCCGTCAGCCATTCATGGGCCAGTCGTTGCCGTTCCCGGTGTGGCTGAGCTTGAGCGGACGCAGCAAAATAGGCGCGCATGGCTTCAATAGCGGCTCGGGTTTGCTGTTGGGCAGCAGTAGCGGGGTTGAGATGAAGCATGGTGTTGTGCCTCGCTGGAGAGTGGATAGGGATCAATCATCGGTCTTGGCGGACCCCGAGCATCATTCGCGACATCTCAGGTCTCCTGACCCGAGTGCGCCAGAAAGTCGCGGATAAACCGCCGCACTTCCCTGGAAGCGGTAGTGTCCATATCTTGGCAGGCCTCGATGAATGCATCGCGCAAACCCGCTTCGATTCGAACCACTAACTTGACTTCCTCGTCCTTGCTGGACTTTTGCTTTTTAGATTTACCCATATATTATCATCTCGTATATACGTTGGCAATACTTAGTATAGGCTGTTGTGTTTGTCAAGCTTGGCATAAAAATGCGCTGGAAGCGATTTGCAATTGTGCGGGGAACCGACAGCGCCCGTAGTTATCCACAAAAGCTGTGGATAACTACGGGCGCTGACTGCGGGGCAAGCTTAAAAAACCGGAAGTTGGTTATGGAAAGTCGGATTGATTAAAAAATAGCCGACCGTGCTTGTTAGTTTATGTAATATTCCGCATAGCGATATTATAATCGACTATTATAACATCACATTACAAACTTTGCCTTGACTGACACTAATCGGATTGGAACCTGAGTTATCGGTTACAATCCAAGAAGATGGTTACTGTAAGGACTCCGCATTGAGCACGGCAAATTGGCGCCTCTTCGCCCGGCAACCCAGTGGTATCATGATGATACTATTGCTGGTTTTATTACTGGCGTTTCGCGCCCCTGCCTGTCCGATGTTGACTGATGTCGATCCTGCGCTGCCAGATACCCACGGTTGTTGCCACGACACGGCGGCAACGTCAGACACGCCGGCTTCTTCTACGCCTTTAACCTGTCATGACGGCCCCTGCCTACAAGCGCTCAGTGATCATGACGGATTTTCTGGGTATCTATCATTAGCCAGTGAACCGGCCTGGTCAGCACTGACCTTGGTTGCGGAATGGCTGCCGCCAGACTGGTCGGGCCGGCGTTATTTTCCTCTGCCCTTTATCACGGCTATCGGCCTCCCGCCGTCGCAACGCTCCCTGATTCTGCGCCTCTAGCGCTTCCTGTTGTCGCGCGTTTTACCAAGAACGCGGCTTCGCGCCGCTCCGTGCGATTTTTCAGGGAGTCCCCTTGCATGAAAACCCTTCTGGCGATCCTGGTCGCCATTCTATTATTCGGTGCTGGCGTGTGGCTGGCGCCCCATCTGCAATCCTGGCTGGTTAATCTCAACATCGCGTCCTCGACCCTCCCTGGCGAGAGGGGAGGGAGCGATGTCGCCGAGCGCAAGCTGGTCAAGTATCGCCATCCGATGAATCCAACTATTTTTTCGGACACGCCCGCCAAGGACGATATGGGCATGGATTACCTTCCGGTCTATGCCGATGGCGGCGGCGACTCAGCGGGTCCTGGTTTCACTATCGCCCCGGAAGTCGTCAATAACCTGGGGGTGCGAACCGCGCCGGTGGAGCGCGGCGATCTGGCGCGGCGCATCCAGACCGTGGGTTACATCGACTATGACGAGCGTGCCTTGAGTCATGTTCACCTGCGCGCTAACGGCTGGGTCGAGAATCTCAAGGTCCGCACCTTGGGCGAACGGGTCAAGCAGGGCGATTTACTGTTGGAGGTTTACGCGCCTGATCTGGTGAACGCTCAGCGGGAATACCTCCAAGCGTTGGATGGCCTTCAGCAATCCTTGAAAGTATCAGCCCGTGACCGGTTGCTGGCGCTGGGGGTGTCGGAAAGCCAGATTCAACAGATCGAGAAAGAGCGGCGCGTCAGCCAGTTAACGACGGTACATGCCCGACAGGACGGCATTGTTTCGGCGCTCAATATCCGCGAAGGCATGTATGTCACCCCGGAAATGGAGCTGATGACCTTGGCGGACACCTCCACCGTTTGGGTCAGAATTGAAGTCTTCGAGCAACAGGCCGGTTGGCTGGCGGTCGGCCAGAAAGCCGAAGTGCGGTTGCCCTATGCGCCCGGCGAGGTTTGGGAGGGGAAAGTGGAATACATCTACCCCGAAGTTGACGCAAAAACTCGCGCCCTGCGCGCCCGATTACGCTTTCCTAATCCCGGCGACCGGCTCAAGTTCAACATGTTCGCCGACATCGTGATTCACGCTGCGCCACTGGCTAAGGCATTGAGCATTCCCCGTGAGGCGCTGATTCCGACCGGCGCTGAACAGCGGGTGATCGTGGCGCTCGGCGAGGGTCGATTTAAAGCGCAGCCAGTGACGGTCGGTATCGAATCTGGTGACCGCGTGGAGATTCGGTCTGGCTTGAAGGAAGGGGAGCAGGTCGTGACTTCCGCGCAGTTTCTGATCGACTCCGAGAGCAGCGTCCGCGCCAGCCTGCAACGTTTGACTGCGCCGCCCAAGCCAGAGATTTGGACCGAGGGCGTCATCAATACCGTCGAGACCGGCTCGCGGATGGTGAACGTGACCCATGAACCGATTCCGGCGCTGAACTGGCCAGCCATGACCATGGATTTTCCGATCCGCCAGAACGTCAAGCTGGAAGGATTAAAGCCGGATCAGAAACTGCGCTTTCGGATTAGTGAGGGTAAAGATGGGCGCTATGTGATCGATGCGGTTGACCCCTCACCCCCAGCCCCTCTCCCGCCAGGGGCGAGGGGAGAACAGCCATGATTGCCGCGATCATCCGCTGGTCGATTCAAAACCGGCTGCTGGTCACGCTGCTGACCCTGCTGCTGGCCGGCTGGGGCGCGTGGTCGGCCCGCCATATCCCGCTGGATGCCTTGCCAGACCTGTCTGATGTGCAGGTCATTGTGAAAACCAACTATCCCGGTCAAGCGCCGCAGGTGGTAGAAAGCCAGGTGACCTATCCGTTGGCCACGGCGTTGCTGGCCGTGCCGGGCGCGGTCACAGTGCGCGGCTATTCCGGTTTCGGTGATTCCTTTGTGTATGTCATTTTCGCTGACGGCACCAACCTGTATTGGGCGCGCTCGCGAGTGCTGGAGTATCTCAGTCAGATTGCGCCCCGCTTGCCGCCGCAGGCGCAACCGGCATTGGGGCCGGACGCGACCGGGGTCGGCTGGGTTTATGAATACGCCCTGGTGGATCGCAGTGGCCACCACGATCTGGCCCAGTTGCGTTCGTTGCAGGACTGGTTTTTGAAATACGAGCTGCAATCCGTCGATGGCGTGTCTGAAGTCGCCACGGTGGGCGGCATGGTCAAGCAGTATCAGGTGATCCTCGATCCGAACCGGTTGCGCGCCTACAACCTGCCACTTTCGCAAGTGCGGATGGCCATTCAGAACGCCAATCAGGAAGTCGGCGGTTCGGTGATTGAATTAGCCGAGGCGGAATACATGGTGCGTTCCCGGGGCTATCTGCAACGGATCGAGGATTTGCAGCAAATCCCGCTGGGCGTGAGCGATACAGGGACGCCGATTTTGCTGGATGATGTGGCGGAGATTCGCCTGGGGCCGGAACTGCGGCGCGGCGCGGCGGAACTGGATGGCGAAGGGGAAGTCGTGGGCGGCATCATCGTCATGCGCGCCGGCGAGAATGCGCTGACCACGATTGAAGCCGTGAAGGCCAAGCTGGAACAGTTGCGGCGCGGGCTGCCGGAAGGCGTTGAGATCGTTCCGACGTATGACCGTTCCAATCTGATTCTGCGGGCGGTGAAGAATCTCGGCGAGAAGCTGGTCGAGGAATTCATCGTCGTGGTCATCGTCTGCGCGCTGTTCCTGTTCCATTTGCGTTCCTCCCTGGTGATTTTAATCAGCCTGCCCATCGGCATTTTGGCCGCGTTCGCCATCATGCGCTGGCAGGGCATCAACGCCAATATTCTCTCGCTGGGCGGCATTGCGATTGCCATTGGCACGATGGTCGATGCGGCGATTGTCATGGTGGAAAATCTGCACAAGCATCTGGAGAAGCAGACGCCGCGCGATGAAGCCGAACGCTGGCATATCGTTCAGCAGGCCGCCTGTGAAGTCGGGCCACCGCTGTTTTTCTCGCTGCTGGTGATTACCGCCAGCTTTCTGCCGGTGTTCGCTCTGGAAGCGCAGGAAGGGCGGCTGTTCGCGCCGCTGGCCTACACCAAAACCTATGCGATGGCCGTTTCCGCCGGACTGGCGATTACCTTGGTTCCCGTGTTAATGGGCTGGCTGGTGCGGGGCCGCATCCAGCCGGAAGCGCGGAATCCATTGAATCGCCTGCTCATGGCTGGTTATCGGCCCTTCGTCAATCTGGTGCTGCGTCATCCCTGGCCTATCGTATTACTCGCCGGATTACTGACGCTAACCGCGTGGTGGCCGCTGCAACGGCTGGGCGTGGAGTTCATGCCCGACCTGGACGAAGGCGATTTGTTGTATATGCCGACGACCTTTCCCGCCGTGTCCATCGGCAAGGCGGTGGAAATTATGCAGCAAACCGACAAGCTGATTCGCAGCGTGCCGGAGGTGCAGCGGGTATTTGGCAAAGTAGGCCGGGCGGAGACTGCGACCGATCCCGCGCCGTTGAGCATGATTGAAACGGCGATTCAGTTGAAACCGCATGCGGAATGGCGGCCCGGTTTGACCACCGAGGATTTAATCGCCGAACTGGATCGCATCGTCAAATTGCTGGGCTTGAGCAACGCTTGGGTGATGCCGATCAAGAACCGGATCAACATGCTGGCCACCGGCATCAAAACGCCCTTGGGGATTAAGGTGGCCGGCAGCGATCCGCTAGTGATCCAGCAGATCGGCGAGAAGCTGGAGCAGGTCATTCGGACTATTCCCGGTGCGGCCTCGGTCTTTTCTGAACGGGTGGCGGGCGGGCGCTATGTCGATATCGCTATTGACCGTTTGGCGGCGGCGCGGCTGGGCCTAAACATCAGCGATGTGCAGGAAGTGATTAACACGGCGGTTGGCGGGATGAACGTCACCGAAACGGTGGAAGGACTGGAGCGTTATCCGGTGAATCTGCGCTATCCGCAGGCGATGCGCGACTCGCTGGAGCAACTACGCAACCTGCCTATTGTCACCCCGACTGGGGCTGCCGTGCCGTTGAGTCAGGTCGCTGAAGTCAAAATCGCTGACGGGCCGGCAATGCTGCAAAGCGAGAATGCCCGGCTGATCGGCATTACCTTTGTGGATATCCAGGGCCGCGACATCGGCTCGTTCATCGCCGAGGCGCAACGGGCGGTTGCCGAACAGGTGGCGTTGCCGGCGGGTTATTCGCTGCGCTGGTCCGGTCAGTATGAATACCTGAGCCGGGCGCTGGCCAAACTGCAAGTCGTGGCCCCGGTGACGCTGGTCATCATCTTTCTATTGCTGTACCTGAGCTTTGGCCGCCTGGGCGAAGCGGTGCTGATCATGGGGACACTGCCGTTCGCGCTGCTCGGCGGAGTCTGGTTGCTGTATTGGCTGGACTACAACCTGTCGGTGGCGGTCGGGGTCGGATTTATCGCCCTGGCCGGCGTCGCAGCGGAAACCGGGGTGATTATGCTGGTCTATCTGGATCATGCGTTATCCCGACGGCGGGAAGCCGCACAGGCGGCAGGGCGGAATGTGACGCTAGCGGAATTGCGCGAAGCGGTGATTGAAGGCGCGCTGTTGCGATTGCGGCCCAAAATGATGACCGTCGCCACGATTATCGTCGGCCTGTTGCCGATCATGTACGGCGTCGGCACCGGGTCAGAGGTGATGCAGCGGATCGCCGCGCCGATGATTGGCGGCATCGTCAGCGCGACCTTGTTGACCCTGGTGGTGATCCCGGCGGTGTACCTGATCTGGCAGGGCTGGGTGATCGGTAAAGAAACGTCGCTAACCATTGAATCTTATCCACGACGAAGGAGAAAACCATGAAGAGGCTGTTACTTGTTCCTACTCTGTTGGCTGCCCTGATCAGCATGAGTGGTCCGACGCTGGCGGTTGAGGCGAAGCACGATCATGCGGTGGCCCCGGCAACCTCCTCTACGACTAACCCGACCATCGCCGCGACGGGAACGGTTAAAAGCGTGGATGTTGCCAAGGGCAAACTGGTCATCGACCATGACCCGATCCCGGCGTTGAATTGGCCGCGCATGGTGATGGATTTTCAGTTAGCGGATAAAGTCATGGCGGGCCAGGTCAAGGCCGGCGACTCAGTGAAGTTCGAGATGAAGAAAGGCCAAAAGGGTGCTTATCTCATCACTTCCATTCAACCAGCGCACGCGCACTAAAATTTCGCTCCTTCCAATAATCATGCGAACAATGCTACGCCGAATCGGTTTTCCTGCACTGCTGGCGTTGAGTCTGGTGCTGGCGTTGGCCAGTTGCAGCGTACTACGCCTGGCCTATTACCACGTTGATTTCTGGTTGCTCGGTCAGGTCGAGAGCTTCGTCACGCTGAACGCCGAACAACGCGGCTGGCTGGAGGAGCGGTTGCGGGCGCATCGGGAATGGCATTGCCGGACCCAGTTGCCCGCCTATGTTGAATGGCTGGGCGCATTGGAGGCGGAGATTGACGCGCCGGATCCGGCCCGGCTGGCGGCGCTCTCCGGCCAGTTGGAGCAATTCATCGCGGCGATTCTGGCGGAATTCGCGCCGACAATAGCGGAATTGCTGCTGCGGCTCGATTCAGTCCAGCGTGCTGAGTTGTTCGCCCGGCTAGATCAGGAACTGATCGAGATGCGGGTTAAGTATGTCGATCCGCCGCCGGAACAGCGGCAGCGTGAACGGGCGGAGCGTCTGGAAAAGCGCTTAAAACCCTGGATTGGCGCTTTAACTGCTGAACAAGCTGACCGCATCCGTCAATGGAACATGGTACTGGATGATCAGAGCAGTGGCTGGTTGGCGAACCGGCAGCGCTTGCTGGAAGCCGTGCGTGCAGCGTTGGCCAGGCCGGATGCGGGCAGCGCCCGGCGTCAGTTGGTCGGTTTGTTCGAGACGCCGGCGACAGTGCAAACAGCGGATTATGCCCGGCAGGTCGTCCGCACCCGTACCGAGGCCCTGGCTTTGACCGCCGACCTGCTGCGCTTGATGACCGACCGCCAGCGTACCCGGCTTAGGGAACGCATCGAGGGGGTGAGGGCGGATTTTCGGGCATTGATCTGTGGCGGATCAACGACCGTGGCGGTAAGCCGGTTTTAAGCGGTTTGGCGAATTTTTCGCCAAACAAACACGGCGCAAGCTAAACAACCGTTTGCATGTGTAGATGCAGGTATTGCAGTGGACTTATCCACAGGATCTGTGGAAAAAATCACGGGTCAAGGCGCATTTTCCTGACGCTGTCGAGCGGCGTCCTGCATAAAGCGGTTGATGTCCTTTTCAAAGGCTTTCAAATCTTCGGGCCGGGTCGGCACGGCGGGTGGCGTGGCGCGGTCTGGCGTTTCCTGGGAAACTGGCGGCGGTGGCGGCGGCTTGTGGCCGAGCCATCGCGCTAGGGTCAGGCCGATAATGGCCAGTACGATCAACAACATTACCATACGCATATTGATGTTCCTTGTTACCAGGATGTCAGGAAAAGCCTGAGACGGGAGAACCGTAGGCGCTATAATTAAAAGTGTAAGCACGATTGATTTGAAATGTTAGTTTTCACACTTTGATGGGGCCAAAATGAGGCGATTGTTTCCATGTTGTTTGGCGCTGGCACTCGGCGCACTGGTAAGCCCGATTCAGGCTGAAACCCGCTATGCCACTGATTCCTTTAAGCTCCCGATGCGCAGTGGGGGTTCGGCAAATAATCGCATTGTACGTATGGTACCGAGCGGAACGCCGCTGGAAGTTTTGGAAACCAACGATGAGGGGTTCGCCAAGGTCAGGACGCCAGAACGGATTGTGGGCTGGATGTTGACCCGTGACCTGATGAACGAGGCCAGTCCCCGTGATCGAGTGTTGCAACTGGAGGGGCGGGTAACGACGCTGGAGGAGGAAAACCAGACTCTGCGAGGGGAGAATGAAAGTGTGAAGGTCATCCGCAATGATCTGACCCGGTGCGGCGAGGAGTTGTCGGAGGTTCGCAATAAGGCGTCGCAAACTTTGGCGATTGATGAAGAAAATCGCAAGCTGCAACAGGAGATGGCGACGATGCGCGAGCAGATGGAACGCCTGGAGCAGCAAAGCAGCACGTTGCGCGATGATACAAGCCGCAACTGGTTCCTATCCGGTGCCGGCGTGGTATTGGGCAGTTTGTTCTTGGGTCTGGTGATCCCCCTGATTCCCTGGCGGCGCAAACGGCACTGGGATCAATTCTGATGAAACCTATGACAGATCACTGTGAAACAGTGGCGGTCATCGATTTTGAAACTACGGGGCTGTTGCCTCAAGAAGGAGCGCGAGCGACGGAAATTGCTGTGGTGTTGATTCGGGACAGTGGTATCGTGGACCGCTACCAAAGTTTGATGAATGCTCGGGCGTAGATTCCTGCTTTCATCGAGTCGCTGACAGGCATTACCAATGCAATGATTCACCAGGCCCCGTCGGCAGCGGAGGTTATGAGCCAGGCCGCTGACTCCAGCAATTCCGCGCTCGACAGCAACGGATTCTTCAACAACCGCCGCCACCTGCTCGCGCAGGTCTTGCCGTTCCGTGTCCAGCGGTAACAGATTCGCCAGTTCCACGGTATTCGGGGTCTGCGCTTCGCAGATCGCCCCCACTGCCAAGGCCAACTTCGTCACCACGGTCTTACGCAACGTCGGGTGGGCTTCGCGCAACCCTTGTTCGATTTCTGTCGCCAACTGCCGAACCGTTCCCATCCGCCTCTCCGATCTCAGTTAAACTCGCTCCATAGTCCAAAGAGAAATGTTGCGCCCAGCGCCGGGCGACCCAGGTTCCGCCGCCTGCGATGCAAACGATCCAGTGTGTCCAGTGTGGCGCGTCCCACACCGCACGGCCGACAACCCGGGCCTACTGTTCTCCGGCCTATCGTCAGGCGGCTTATCGTCAGCGGCAAACATTGGATCAATTGGCTAACATACGCTGGCTCTAGGCGAGGATGCATCAGCCGTTCTGTTCCCGCGCCAAGGCGCGTGCTAGTGCCGGACGCGCCAGCAATCGGTCAGCGTAAGCGTCCAGAGGGGTGTGACCGAGCGACATCTTAAAGGCTCGCGCCCAAGCCAAGGTTTGTGCAGCCAGAATATCCACTGCGGTGAACTGTCCGCCGACCAGAAACTCCCGTTCTCCCAACCCGGTTGCCAGGACCTTGGCGGCCAAGCCCCATTCCCACTGCGCCGTTTCGATGATCGCTGGCACTCGCCGCTTCTCTGGCAGAGCGAAACGGTGCTTGGCGATGGTCCATAATGGTTGCTCCAACTCGCTCATCACAAAGCAGCACCATTGACTGTATTGTGCGCGTTCCGGGGAACCGACCGGCGAAGTCAGACCACTCGCGGGGAAACTGTCGCCAATATAGGTGCAGATCGCTGCTGATTCGGTCAGGGTCAGATCGCCATCGACCAGCGTCGGCACTTTGCCGCCAGGATTGAGCGCCAGATAGTCTGGTTTCCGGCCTCCGCCGGCGAACAGGTCAATTTTGTGGTAATCATAGACCGCGCCTGCTTCTTCCAATGCCCAAACGACGCGATTGGAGCGAGTGTTGGGACAACCATAGATTTGCAACATGCAGTTCTCCTCAGTGAGTGGTTAGAAGTCAGATGGCTTTTGTTTATACAGCAATTTAAACCCCTTAAATAATGGCGGAGCGCAACAGAATTCTCCTTGAACAGAACAGGGTTCGATTGCGCGCAGGGCTAGCTGTTCAGTACACCGCTACCCGCTGAAGGTTTTGTAGTATCACTGGAACGGCTAGCCGATTTTCGCTGGTTAGAGTCCGCCACTCGCTGGGCCGGATGCAACCGTAGTAACCAGCGTTTTATGCAAATATTAGAATAAACAATTCAATTAATATTCGTTCCACTTATGAGGATGACGACTTACATTAGCAGTTCATCACTTCCTTAGAGAACGGCACCATGAAAAAAAGTCGCATTGCTCAAGCCATCCTGGGTATGGCCCTGACCGTCGGGGTGAGTTTGCCTTCATGGGCGGAGACGACCCTGCTGAATGTCTCCTACGACCCGACCCGCGAACTCTATCAGGACTTTAACGCTGCGTTCGCCAAATATTGGAAGACGCAAACCGGCGAAATCGTGACTATCCAGCAGTCGCATGGCGGCTCGGGCAAGCAGGCGCGGGCGGTGATCGACGGCTTGGCAGCCGATGTAGTGACCTTGGCCTTGGCCTATGACATCGATGCTATCGCCGAAAAAGCCAAGCTCATTCCAACCGACTGGCAGAAGCGGCTACCGAATAACAGTTCACCCTACACCTCAACCATCGTCTTCCTGGTGCGCAAGGGCAATCCCAAGGGCATCCAGGATTGGGACGATCTGATCAAGCCGGGCGTCTCGGTCATTACGCCCAATCCGAAAACCTCCGGTGGGGCGCGCTGGAATTACCTGGCGGCATGGGGCTATGCCCTGAAGCAACCGGGTGGTGATGAAGCCAAGGCCCGCGATTTCGTGGCCCGGTTGTATAAAAACGTCGCGGTGCTGGACTCTGGGGCGCGGGGTTCGACCACCACTTTCGTCGAACGTGGTATTGGCGATGTGTTTATCTCCTGGGAGAACGAAGCGTTCCTCGCGACTAAGGAGTTGGGGCCGGATAAATTCGAGATCGTCGTACCTTCCCTGTCGATTCTGGCTGAGCCGCCGGTCACAGTGATCGACAAGGTGGTGGACAAAAAGGGAACGCGCAAAGTCGCTGAGGCGTATCTGAAATACCTCTACAGCGAGGAAGGACAAAATATTGCTGGCAAGAACTTCTATCGCCCCCGCGATCCCCAAGTCGCGGCTAACTATGCGGATCAATTCTCCAAGGTGAATCTCTTCACTATCGACGAGGTCTTTGGCGGCTGGCAGAAAGCGCAGAAAACCCATTTTGACGATGGCGGCACTTTCGACCAGATCTATCAACCTGGCCGTTGAGTCCCCGGAGAATCCGCCATGGCGCATTGGTACGAAGACAACTCCCAGTCCATCGGGCGCACCCCGCTGGTGCGGCTGAACCGGATCACCGAGGGGGCGCCGGTCACGGTGCTGGCCAAGATCGAGGGGCGCAATCCGGCTTATTCGGTGAAATGCCGGATTGGCGCAGCGATGATTTGGGATGCCGAGCAACGCGGTCTGCTGGGACCCGGTAAGGAGTTGGTCGAACCGACCAGCGGCAACACCGGTATTGCGCTCGCGTTTGTCGCTGCCGCCCGGGGCATTCCGCTGACGCTGACCATGCCGGAAACCATGAGTCTGGAACGCCGCAAGCTACTGATTGCCTACGGAGCAAAACTGGTGTTGACCGAAGGGGCCAAGGGCATGAGCGGTGCTATCGCCAAAGCTGAGGAAATCACTGCGTCGGACCCGGACCGTTACGTCCTGCTGCAACAGTTCAAGAATCCCGCGAACCCGGCGATTCATGAGCAGACGACCGGGCCGGAAATCTGGAACGATACGGACGGCGCTATTGACATTTTTGTGTCCGGCGTCGGCACCGGCGGCACGATTACCGGCGTCTCCCGCTACATCAAGCAGACTCAGGGCAAGCCGATCCTTTCGGTCGCGGTGGAACCGGTGGCCAGTCCAGTACTGACACAGCAACGGGTCGGCGAACCGCTCAAACCAGGGCCTCACAAGATTCAGGGCATCGGCGCGGGCTTTGTCCCGGAGGTGCTGGATCTGTCGTTAGTGGACGAGATCGAGCAGGTCAGCAACGAAGAAGCCATTCACTACGCACATCGGCTGGCGCGCGAAGAAGGCATTCTGGCCGGCATTTCCTGCGGGGCTGCGGCGGCTGTAGCGATCCGCATTGCCCAGCGCCCGCAGCATGCCGGTAAAACGATCGTCGTCGTGCTGCCTGATTCCGGCGAGCGTTACCTGAGTTCCGTCTTGTTTGAAGGTGTCTTTGACGCCAAGGGACTGGCGGCGTGAGCGCGCGAATCCGATCAGTTGACGCATGGTCGATCGCTAGGTTGCCCAGCGACATCGACACAATTGTGACCCAGTTGCGTGATCAACGGGAACGGTCGCTGGCGGAGCGGCAGCGGGTGCATCGCCCGCCCCGCTTGCCTTCCCGCAAGGCGCTGGCCGGTATTGTCGAGAAGCTGAGCGCGGCGCTGTTTCCGAATCGCCTGGGCGGGCATGATTTCAGCGATGAAGGGATTGATTACTTCGTTGGACAGACCCTGGATACAGCGCTGCAGCATTTGCAGGAGCAGGTACGGCGAGAATTGCGTTACGCCGCTAGTACGGAGGGTGTCCATGATGCCGATCATCAATCTGCCATCGACATCACTCAAGCGTTCGCCGCGCAACTGCCCGAGGTGCGCGCCCTGCTGGATAGCGATCTTCGCGCCGCCTACGAAGGTGATCCGGCGGCGGGCAGCGTCGACGAAGTGCTGGTGTGCTATCCGGGCATTACGGCGATCATCCACCACCGGTTGGCGCATCGGCTGCACCGACTGGGCGTTCCGCTCATCGCCCGGATCATCGCGGAAATCGCCCATTCGGCCACCGGCATCGACATTCATCCCGGTGCGACGATTGGCGGCTGTTTCTTCATCGATCACGGCACTGGGGTGGTCATCGGCGAAACGGCAATCATCGGCCAGCGGGTGCGGCTCTATCAGGCCGTAACCCTGGGGGCTAAACGCTTCGCGGTCAACGAAGATGGCTCTTTGGTGAAAGGGAACGCCCGGCATCCCATCGTCGAAGATGACGTGGTGATCTACGCTGGCGCAACCATTCTCGGTCGTGTCACCCTGGGGCGCGGGTCGATCATCGGCGGCAATGTCTGGCTGACGCGCAGCGTACCGTCCGGCAGCACCGTTTCGCAGGCGCAAGTGCGTAGCGAAGTGTTTGATGGCGGTGCCGGGATTTAAGGATGCTGAGGATGAACGATGCATCGTCAGTGGCTCTCGTCAGACGTGCTGACCCTTTGCCGCCACCGCTTCAATACCCCAACGTAGCCCCGTTGGCCATGGAACCCGATCCGGGTGAGGACACAATCGGTCTGGCTGTAGTCATCGGAGGCAATGTCCGCAAGCTGCGCAAGCAACACGGGCTATCGCTGGAAACGCTGGCCCGGCGGTCGCATGTCAGTCGGGCTATGTTGAGTCAGATCGAACGGGGGCGCAGCACTCCAACCATCGCCGTGCTGTGGAAGATTGCCTATGCCTTGGAAGCGCCGATCTCCGCGTTTTTGAGCGAGGATCGGGAGGACAGCGTCTGGCGGCTACCTGCGGCCAGTGGGAACTGGCTGTTTTCCAAGGATGGCCGCTTTTGCTCGCGGGCGTTGTTCCCCTTTGATAAGCCCCGGCGGATGGAATTTTACGAATTGCGTCTGAAACGCGATGGGGCCGAAGTCGCCGCGCCGCATCCGCCGGGTACTCTCGAAAATCTGGTGGTCAGTCGCGGTGAGGTCGAGATCATCATTGCCGAGAACCGCTACCCAATGGTCGCCGGAGATGCGATTCAGTTCATGGCCGATGTCGCGCATACCTATCGTAATGTCGGCTCTGTGGAAGCGGTCTTATATCTGGTGATGACCTACGCGCAGCCCCTGATTTAAACCTTTTACCGACACCTAACCAGAAGGATGAGACAATGGCTAGAGGTTTCGCCGCACAAAGGGCGCATTTGACTCCAGTAGAATCCCGCCCGCCTGTCAACCGGGAGACCCACACCGTACCGGGCCAGTTTTTGGGTGATCTCAGTGCGGCCCAGGTTTGGCAGAATCTGCAACACGAGGCGGGCGCGGTGCTGGTTGATATCCGCACCCGCGCTGAATGGACGTTCGTCGGCGGTCCCGACCTTTCCAGTCTGGGCAAGGCCGTGCTACAGGTAGAGTGGCAGATTTTCCCCAATATGGAACGCAATCCCCGGTTCGTGAGGGAGTTGCAAGCTCAAAATATTACTCCAGGGAGGCCGGTCTACCTGATCTGCCGCAGCGGCATCCGGTCGCGGGCGGCCGCCGAATTTCTCGCCGAGCGCGGCTATACCACTTACAACGTCACCGATGGTTTCGAGGGTCCGATCAATGACCACGGCCACCGGGGCGCGAGTGGCTGGCGAGCTGAGCAGTTGCCGTGGAAGCAAAGCTAAGCTGATAATTCATCGAATTAAAATAGCGAAATAGCGAGAGTTTTTGACTTCTCGCCATTCGCTCCGGTTATTGATGAGACCACCCGCCATGCCCAGCCTGGATGCGCCGCAGCGCGGCGACCAGCGCGTCGAGGTCCTCGTAGGTGTTATACAGCGCCAGCGAGGGCCGGACGGTACTCTCCAGACCGAAGCGCCGCAAAATCGGCTGAGCGCAATGGTGGCCGGCGCGGACCGCGATCCCCTCTTCATCGAGCGCCTTGCCCACATCTTCAGTGCGGAACCCGTCCAGGACGAAGGACAGCACACCCGCTTTCTCAGCCGCAGTGCCGATGAGGCGCAAGCCGGGGACGCTCAATAAACCTTCGGTGCCGTAAACCAGCAGCTCATGCTCGTAGCGGCTCACGTTCTCCATGCCGATTTGATCGAGGTAGTCGAGCGCCGCACCGAGTCCCACCGCGTCGGCGATATTGCCGGTGCCCGCTTCGAAACGCCCTGGCGCGGGTTGGTAGATCGTCTTTTCAAAAGTGACGTCCACGATCATATTGCCGCCGCCCTGCCACGGCGGGGTCGCGTTGAGCAGCTCCTCCTTCCCAAAGACGACGCCGATTCCGGTCGGGCCAAACACTTTGTGGCCGGAAAACACATACCAGTCGCAATCGAGCGATTGCACATCCACCCGTAGATGTGAAACCGCCTGGGCGCCATCCACCATCACCCGCGCCCCGTAGCGATGCGCGATCTCCACCATTTCACGCACCGGCGTGACCGTGCCGAGGGCGTTCGAGACTTGACTGAACGCGACCAGTTTCGTCCGGGAACTGAACAGCTTCTCGTATTCCTCCAAAATCACCTGACCGCGATCATCGACTGGTGCCACCCGTAGCCGAGCGCCTTTCTCCGCGCACAACTGCTGCCACGGCACAATGTTGGCGTGATGTTCCAACCAGGTGATGATGATCTCATCGTCCTGCTCGACGTTGCGGCGACCCCAACTCTGAGCGACCAAGTTGATGCCTTCCGTCGTGCCACGCACGAAGATGATTTCACGGGCGGAAGGCGCATTGAGGAAGCGCCGCACTTTCTCCCGCGCTGATTCGTAGGCGTCGGTCGCCCGCGCCGCCAAGGTGTGGGCCGCCCGATGGATGTTGGAATTCTCGTGCCGATAGAATTCGGAAAGCCGGTCAATGACCGCATTCGGCTTCTGTGTCGTAGCCGCATTGTCGAGCCAGATCAGCGGCCGGCCATGCACCCGCTCTTGCAGGATGGGAAAATCGCGCCGCACCGCCTGGGGGTCGAAAGGACGGGCCGCGAAACCCAAATTCGGCACGGCGTCGGGACTCAGCTCGCGAGACTCAAAGCGGAGAGGCGGCGTAACGGTCCGCGCCTGCTCTGGGTCGAGAAAGTAGGGCGACGCGCCAAGACCACCGGTCATCAAGGTTGTTGCTAACATTTTATTCTCCGCATCTTGGGATGAGCACCTTATGAGCGGACCGGGAAATCACGCCGCTCCACATGCGGGTCATACGGGCCTGCCGTGATCCCCAGATCAGGAAGCATGCCGGGATGGAAGTCATAGTCCCCGATCGGCGACGCGGGCGGGGTAAGCAGCGGCGGCGACTGAGCCGCGTCGAGGAAATAAAAGGACGATCCAGGCGTTATCGGCGTAGTCGATGACGACGGCGTCAACGTAGCGGGGAGCGCCCGGAGTTCCGCCTCGGTCGGCGGGGGGGACCCTGAAGCCGACATGGGAGCTGCGAGAGCCGCGGATAATGCGCCCATCTCGACCGGCGGCGTCACTGGCGGTGTCGGGGCTGCCCCTCCTCCCGGAACCGTCATGGCCCCCGCATCCGGGATCAACTCCGGGCGGAAGTCGTAAGGCCCGAGCAAAGCTGAGGGCGTGAGGCCCGCTTGCGGCGGCCGCACCGTCGCGCCGGACACGGTAGTCGGCAGCGAACGAAACTCGACTTCGGTCAACGGCCCCACCGCGGATGACGGAGGAATCGCCGAGGCAACCGGCAGCGCCCCCACTTCGACCGGCGGAGTCGCCGGACCCGTACTGGGCAAAGGCGCCGAACGCCCCGGCAGTGCGGCAAAAAGTTCATTAGCAAGCCGGGCAATCACCGCAGCATCAAACGGCGCTCCCCCGACTTCGGGGTTACTGATACTCATGGTAATGCCCCACCTCAACGTCCTCCAGCACGCCCAGCGCGTCCTCGGTGAGAACCGCCGCGGAGCAGTAAAGCGAGATCAGATAGGAGGCAATCGCTTTGCGGTTGATGCCCATGAAGCGCACGGACAGGCTGGGCGACACCTCACCCGGCAAGCCCGGCTGGAACAGACCGACGACGCCCTGGCGCTTTTCGCCGGTGCGCATCAACAGAATATTGGTTTGATTGTTATTCAC
>JAKLIY010000017.1 GCA_022709365.1 Pseudomonadota bacterium | reverse complement strand
GTGGACGACCACCGAGTTGCTGTCCTATCGCGTGCCCGCCTCCTTCTTGGACACTCTGGCTACGATCGAGCACCTGTTTCCACCTCTCGACAACGACGTTCATCAAGGCAGTTGAGGGACACTACCAAAATTTAGAAGGACACGGCTCAATTACACATGCCGGGTATTGGGTTTCGTCGTGGAATCCGATGAAGTCCCGTAATAAGAATGAATGCTCTGCGCCCAGGAAGCATCCGCCATATTGGGCCACTGATCCTTATCGAACCCCGGTGCATTTTTGAGGCGATCCGCTTCCACGTTAAGAGTGAAGCGTTTGTTCTCGGTATCGAGAGTGAGCGCACTCCAGGGCACCGCAAACAGCTTTTCGCCTATACCGAGGATACCTCCAGAGGACAACACCGCGTAACACACGTTGCCGGTTTGCGTGTCCAGCATGATCTCCTTAATGTTACCGAGATCCTCTTCTTTCTGGTTATAGACGTCGTTGCCAATCAGCGTATTAGCGCCCATTAGCTCGGGGCCAGGACCATCGCGGTGATCGGTACTATCGATATTGCGATTTTCGTAACTCATGTCTTGCTCCGGATAAAAAACGTTCGAGAAATACTTTGTGGACAAAAGACAGGCAGGCTCTGTATCCGACCAGCCTGCCTTGGCTCACATTAAAACCTCAGTGATAATTCGCTTTAGATAGCGTCTTTAACGTCTTCCTTCAGATCACCATACCCCGATTGGATTTTGCCCTTGGCGTTTTGAACTTTACCTTCTTGTTCCAAATCCTTGTTGCCGACTAGATTACCGGCGATTTCCTTGACTTTGCCTTTCGCTTCTTCGAAGCGACCTTTCACTTGATCTTTGTTCATGATGCTCTCCTGACAATGAATGTTGATGTGACCTGGAGCGTCGTACTCGATATCCAACGCTCACTATGAACAAGAATAAACGGAAGAATGGGCTTCTTCTGTACGCTAGCACACATAGGCGATTGAGGCGTGACCTTCGATGATGACCGATCGCCACGGATCATCCTCTTATTGTCTTTCCAGCTTGGAACCGGACAAAATCCAATATCAGGTTTTTGTTTTTCAACTTAAAACTTAAAACTTCATACTTAAAACTTCTATATGTGTTCCACCGCACAGACCATGTTGGAATTTTTCAATAAGCTGCTTTTAAGTTTTCGATATTGAACCTCAAGATCTCAGTATCGCAGCCTGAACAGATTGGAATCTTTATGGCATTCCGATGACTCCCTCGTCACATAAAGGAAGAACGAATGAACAAGTTCAATATGACCGCTATCGCCGCCGCTATCAGCATCGTTTTTAGCACGGGTGTGATGGCGCAGAGCATGTCAAAAGACACCTACAAGGCGGACGAGGACCGGATCGCGGCTGAGTACACGACCGCCAAGACTCACTGCGACTCGCTGTCCGGTAACACGAAGGATATCTGCATCGCCGAGGCCAAGGGCAAAGAGAAAGTTGCCAAGGCTGAACTCGAAGCTCGCTACGAACCCACCACCAAGAACCACTATAAAGCGCAGGTAGCCAAGGCAGAAGCCGATTACGCAGTCGCCAACGAAAAATGTGATGACCAGGTTGGTAATGATAAAGATGTCTGCGTAAAGGAAGCGAAAGCGGTTGAGACGCGCATTAAGGCCGATGCTGAGGCAAAGATGAAAACCTCGGATGCGAATCAGACCGCCAGCGAGAAGTCCGCCGAAGCAGATACGAAGGCAAGAGCAGAAGGCACTGAAGCACGCCAGGAAGCGGCAACGGATAAGCGTGATGCAAATTATGCGGTCGCTAAGGAAAAGTGTGACGCCTTGGAAAGCGACGCCAAGGATCGTTGTGTGGCTGACGCCAAAATGAAGTACAGCAAGTAATCAACTGCTGTTAAACGGATGGGTGAATCATGCCCATCCCTATTTTGACCAAGAGGTATTCCAGTGAAAACGATACAAAGATTCTCAGTGACTTCAGCAAGCTTGGCCATTTTAATCGGCTTGAGTGGTTGTAGCGGGATGTCACAACAAGACCAGAACACCGCGGTCGGCGCGGGCATCGGTGGCGTCGCGGGCGCTGTCCTGACGGATGGCAGCGCGATTGGAACGGTCGGTGGGGCCGTAGTCGGTGGCGTTATTGGCAACCAGGTCAATACTAACGATAATCGGAAAAAATAGAAGCAAACAGTGATCACAGTTACCCACGCAAAGACCGGGAGGCAGTCACGGCAAGCATGAGGTGACGGTGGTCGAGAGTGTGAGCGGGCCGCACTTTGGTGGAGCGGCTACCCGCTCAGCGGATTAAAAACCTCAGGCGAGTTAATGAACTTGCAAATTCAGCCAAAACAACTCGTCACGCTGGGCCTGGCGCTCATGCTAGCGGTTGGATCTTATTGGATTCCGCTAACACCCAGCGTCTTGATGCCGAATCCGAATTCACCCGAACGACTCACGCATTCCACACCCGTTGAGTCCAGGATTTTCGTCTATGAACCGGCAAAGGTATGGCAGTTTCAGTGATCACCCAGATCGCACCGGGTTCGCAAGTCATGGCCCAACCGGATAACGGGGTAGCGCCGCCAGATGCGGCGAACCTTTCTTCGCATACAGTCCACACGCCGGTGGACGCGCAAAGTTGGGCGTTGATCATCGTCGCTACGATCGCGGTGGTCTTCGCCCTAGAGTGGGCGCAGAGCTTTTTTATTCCCCTGTCGCTCGGGATTCTTCTGGCTTACACACTGAACCCTCTCGTTGCGTGGTTGGAGCAGATCAGGATTCATCGCGTGATCGGCGCCAGCCTGGTGATCGTGGCCGTTATCTGTGCACTCGTGTTCGGAACCTACTCATTACGCGGGCAGATGCTGACTATTGTCGAGCAGTTGCCCGAAGCCGCGAGTCAGTTATCCACGAATCTCGCCAAATTGGGGAAGGACCAGCTCGGTGCGATGCAGAAAGTACAAACCGCCGCAAATCAACTTGAACAGGCGGCCAGCCAAGCAACAGGCATTCCCACTACGCCGAAAAAACCCGTAACGCGCGTCATCATTGACGATCCATCCGCATTTAAAATCGGAAATTTCCTCTGGGCCGGTTCCATGGGGGCCGTGGGCTATATTGTTCAAGCCACCATGGTCATTTTTCTGGTGTTCTTTCTTTTATTATCGGGCGACACCTATAAATGGAAGCTGGTGCGACTCACAGGACCGTCGCTATCGAACAAAAAGATCACGGTGCAAATCCTTAGTGATATTAATCAATCCATCCAACGTTATATGTTCATGCTGTTGATCACCAACGTCCTCGTGGCGTTGCTAACCTGGATTGTGTTTCACTGGATCGGCCTGGACAACGCCGGCGCGTGGGCGGTTGCAGCGGGTTTGCTTCATATTATTCCTTATCTGGGTCCTGGCCTCATGGCTATCACTACCGGGATGGTGGCCTTTATGCAGTTCGACTCATTCCCAATGGCGTTATTGGTCTCTGGAGCATGGCTCATGATCGCCATCTTCGTCGGCACCTTTGTCACCACTTGGATGACCGGGAGAATCGCCAGAATGAATTCAGCGGCTGTTTTCATCTCGCTGCTGTTCTGGGGCTGGCTCTGGGGGGTTTGGGGTATGTTGCTCAGTGTTCCAATCATCGTCATCATCAAGGTGGTGTCTGAGCATGTTGAACCCTTGCAGCCGGTCGCGGAGCTGCTGGGGGATTAGCTGGAGATTTCCGATGTTACCGCGAGCAATGGGTCCTGTAAATTTTCCTGTGATCCGAACGATGGGGTGAGCAGGTGAAGCGAAAATCGCTTAGCAGGATCAAGGGGTTGGATGCGGCTGACACCCTGGCCCCACGCTGCCAGCCTTCGTCATCACAGGAAAATTTACAGGACCAGATTTATGTCAACACCATTGAGGGTTTTGGGTCCTGGACTGGAAAACCAGTTGCCAACCCACTTCGCTGGGTTCGGCGGCAAAGTCGGCCGCAATGCCCAGTCCACCGACCGCCAGCAGGCAGCAATCCCCTCCCCCTGCGCCAGAGAAATTTGGCGAGGAAGGAAGATAAATCAACGGCAACCGTTCCCGCTCCCACAGTGGAATGCCCGCCTGCTGCAACAGCTTTTTCAATTCCTGGCTATGCGAGCGACCGGCAAGCCGAAATCGCTCGCCACCTTGCCGAAACTGGACGATCAACGCACCACTCGCCAGCGCTTCGGAACGCAGTCCCGCCCCCATCGTTTTCTGCATCCGTAATTGGCCTGCGCCCGGCAATTCCAGCGACGGCCAACCCTCGGTATCAGTCCGCCAGATAACCCTCTGTCGGGCATCGTGCGGCATCAGCGGCGGCATGGCATACAACCTATCCCGATAACGCCGGACTTCTGCACCAGGCCAGCGGATACAAGGATTACGGTCGGCGGCGGCGGTCAGGGCGTCATGGAGAATGTGTTGTAATTGCCGGGCATCGGGGATCGGTAAGTTAAGTTGCCGCAACCAGTAGCGCAGCAAATTGCGCTGACGGAGTTCGCTCAATGCTTGCAAGGCAGGGATCGCCAAACAGTCAGGGCGGTCCGTTGCCACGCTGGTTAAATCAGCCGCCGCTTCCTCATCCAGCCAAGCCGCCGTTTCCGCACACAACCGTGCGGAGCGGGCTAGCGTTCGATTCACAGCGGGCCAGCGTTCCCGCAGCAACGGCAAAACTCGATGGCGGAGATAATTACGGTCAAAGCCGGTGTCGGTATTGCTGGCGTCCTCGATCCAGTGCAAATCGTGAGCGCGGGCGTAGGCCAGCAATTCAGCGCGATCCACATTCAGCAACGGACGTAATAACCAGCCCTGGCCCAAACACGCCGCCGCCGGCATCGCCGCCAGTCCGTGTGGCCCTGCGCCGCGCAGTAGTTGCAATAACAAGGTTTCGGCCTGATCGTCGCGGTGATGGGCGGTCAACAGCGCAGAATCAGGAGCCAGTTCAGCGGCAAGAGCGGCATAGCGGGCGCGACGGGCGGAGGCTTCGGGGCTTTCCCCCGTCGTCGGTCGAGCGTCAACCTTCAAGACCCGAAAGGGCACGTTCAGCGCATGGCAGACGTGGGCGCCATGTTCGCCCCAGGCAGCGGACGCGGCTTGCAGCCCGTGATCGACGTAGAGTGCCGCCAATGTCCAGTCACGATAGCGCTGGTTCGCCAACCAGTGGAGCAGCGCATGGGAATCCACGCCACCGCTGTAGCCGACGATGAAGCGGCGGACGCCAGGCCAGGCGTCGAGTTGCGCCATCGCCGCTTCGATGCCCGGAAATTCAGCCATCCACTGGCTTGTCCTTGCCCAACAACGCCGCTACGCTGCTTTGCCAGGTGGATTGCAGCGACGTCGCGGGCGCGGCTTCCTTGAACGTCCCGTAGCTCATCAGCCGCTGATAGCGTTGCTCCAGCAGTTCATCGACGGACAGCGCATCGAGCGGCAGCAAGTGCTCCCGCAGCGCCGTCCGGACATTCTCAGCCATCAGCGCCAGGTCACGATGAGCGCCGCCCGGCGGTTCAGGAATTATCCCGTCGATCAGGTTCAATTTCAGCAATCGGTCGGCGGTCAGGCCCATCGCCTCCGCTGCATCGGGTGCCTTGTCCGCGCTCTTCCATAAAATCGCGGCGCAGCCTTCCGGCGAAATCACCGAATAAGTGCTGTACTGCAACATTAACACCCGGTCGCACACGCCGACCGCCAACGCCCCACCCGAGCCGCCTTCGCCGATCACCACGCCGATCAGCGGCGTGCACAACCGGCTCATCTCAAACAGATTTCGCGCAATCGCCTCACTCTGACCGCGCTCTTCCGCGCCGATGCCCGGATAAGCGCCCGGCGTGTCGATGAAGGTCAGCACCGGCAACCGAAACCGCTCGGCCAGTTTCATCAACCGCAACGCTTTCCGATAACCTTCCGGGCGCGGCATGCCAAAGTTACGATAAATCTTCTCCCGGGTATCCCGTCCCTTCTGATGGCCAATCACCAGCACCGGGCGACCCTCCAGGCGCGCCAGCCCGCCGATGATGGCGTGGTCATCAGCAAAGGTGCGGTCGCCATGCAGTTCCTGAAAGTCGGTGAACAGGCCTTCGATATAGTCCAGCGTATAGGGCCGCAAGGGATGGCGGGCGATCTGCGAAATCTGCCAGGGCGTCAGCGCCGCGAAAATCGACTCGGTGAGCGCCTTGCTCTTGGCTTCCAGCCGGGCGATCTCATCGCTGATGTTCAAATCCTGCTCGGCGCTGAGATGGCGCAGTTCCTTGAGCATCGCTTCCAGTTCGGCGATGGGCTTTTCAAAGTCCAGATAGTTATTCGGGTTCATGGGCGTTTTGACAATGGGTTCCTCATTCCGGCAAGCGCACGGCTAGATAGAGCGATTCGTTTTCCCGCTTCACCAGCAACGGCGCCACCTTGCCCCGAGGCAATTCTTTGGCCAGCTCCACGAACTGATTAGCGCTCTTTACCGGCTGGTGATTGACTTGCAGAATGATGTCGTCCGGATACAGGCCCGCGTTGGCCGCCGGCCCTTCATCCAGGCTGGTAACGAGTACGCCCTGATCCTCAGCGCCCAATCCACGTCGCTGTTCGTTGCTGAGATCCGCGACGACGATGCCCAGACGCGGGTCGCTGTGCTCGTCCATGGTCGAAACCTTCTCTTCGACGGTTTCCAGTCGGGCAATGGTGGCCTTGATTTCCAGCGGTTCGCCGTTGCGCAGGATCGACATGGCGACGGTCTTGCCCACTGGGGTGACGCCGATCATCCGGGGCAGTTGCGAGGAGTCTTCGACCGGCTCACCGCCGTAGCGCACAATGATGTCGCCGGGCTTGAAGCCGGCGCTGGCCGCCGGGCTATCCGGTAAAACTTGCGCCACCAAAGCGCCGCGTGGCCGGTCGAGCTTGAACGCCTCGGCCAGATCGTTATTGACGGATTGCAACAGGATACCCAGCCAACCCCGGGTCACTTCGCCGGTGGCCTTGAGCTGATCGACCACCTGGATAGCCAGTTTGATGGGAATGGCGAATGACAGTCCCATATAGCCGCCCGTGCTGCTGTAAATCTGGGAATTGATGCCGACTACTTCGCCGCGCAGATTGAACAGCGGGCCGCCGGAACTGCCCGGGTTGATGGCGACATCGCTCTGAATGAACGGGACATAAGTGCCGCTGGGCAGGTTGCGGCCCACCGCGCTGACGATGCCCTGGGTGGCGGTGCGCTCCAAACCGAACGGCGAACCAATCGCCAGCACCCATTCGCCGACCTCCAGCGCATCGGAGTCACCGATTTTGACCGTCGGCAAATTTTCGCCCTCGATTTTGAGTACCGCGACATCCGTCAGTTCATCGACGCCAATGACCTTGGCGGGACGCTCGCGCTGGTCGCTGAGCCGAACGATGATCTTGTCGACATCTTGCGCGACGTGGGCGTTGGTCAGGATATAGCCATCCGGCGATATGATGAACCCGGAACCGAGCGAGTTGGCCTGACGGTCGCCCGGTAGTTCCGGACGTTCCTGGAAAAAGCGCTTGAAGAACTCCAGATAGGGATTTTCGCTGCCCGGCAGCTCCGGCAGGCTGGATGAGCGGGTTCGCCGACTGGGCGCTTGCGTGGAGCTGATGTTGACAACGGACGCTTCGTTCTGTTTAACCAGCTTGCGAAAATCCGGCAGCGGTTGCCCGGGATCGGCGGGGCGCGCCGCCAGCGCGACGGCCCAACTGAGCGCGAACAGCAACGCCAATAACGGGAATACAGGGCGAGAACAGCTCATGAAAACGATAATCTCCTCAAAACTAATGGGCGATGCGGGTCTGTGCAGGCGGCGGCGGGCGTAGCGTGTCAAGCCATCGGGGAACAGAAAAACCGAGCGTCATGTCGGGAACAGCGCCGACGTAATTTGCACAGTATAGAATTACCGGGCGACACTCGAAAGCAAAGATCACGCTATTTAGCGTATCAGCATCCATCAGCCAGAGGGGCACAGTATGGAACAGACTCCGGGATTAGAAATGAATGATTATGAAAAGGCCACACAGTATCTTTACGAACTGACCATCAATTTACTGGAGTTGCAAGGCTCGGATATTTTCATCACTGCTGGCAGCCCGCCAGCGCTCAAGGTCAACCAGGCCATTCACCGGGTCGGTGACCGTAAGCTGACCCCGCAACAGACAGCGCTGCTGACCCGCTCGATCATGCACGATCGTCAGGCGCGGGAGTTTGACCAGCATCACGAGGTCAATTTTTCTCTGAATTTCCCTAATATCGCGCGCTTCCGGGTGAGCGCTTTCACTCAGCGCGGCAGCGCCGGCATGGTGCTGCGGTTGATTCAGCAACAAATCCCGACGATTGACGAACTCAATCTGCCGCCAATTCTCAAGGACATCGCCATAACCCCGCGCGGGCTGGTCATTTTTCTGGGCGGCACCGGTTGCGGCAAGACCACTTCGCTGGCAGCGATGCTGGATTATCGTAATGAACAGTGCCAAGAACATATCGTCACCGTCGAAGATCCCATCGAGTTCTTCCACCGGCACAAGCAATGCTTGGTGGATCAGCGCGAGGTAGGAACCGACACCGATTCCTATGAGACCGCCTTGAGAAATACCCTGCGGCAGGCACCCAACGTGATCATGATCGGCGAGGTCCGGGATCGAGAGACCATGCAACATGCCATCAATTTCGCCGAAACCGGCCATCTGTGCCTGACCACCCTGCACGCCAACAACACCGATCAAGCCTTTGACCGCATCGTCAATTTCTTCCCGGAGGAAAAGCGGACGCAAATCCTGATGGATCTATCGTTCAACATGAAGACGTTTATTTCACAGCGCCTGCTGCCGCGCGAGGATCAGGCTGGCCTGATTCCGGCGGTCGAAGTGTTGCTCAACACACCGTTGATGGCGGAGTTGATTTTTCAGGGACGGGTCAAGGAGCTCAAGCCGGTGATGTCCCGCTCCAGCGAACAGGGGATCGTGACCTTCGATCAGGCGCTGTTCGATCTCTACGAGGCGAGACGGATCAGCTACGAAACCGCCATCCGCCACGCTGATTCCGTCAACAACCTGCGGCTGCGGATCAAACTGGAAAGCCAGCGCCCGCAACCCAAGACCGTCAGCGAGGGACCGCTCCAAATTGAGGAAGACCGGCGGCGTTGAGCCTCCCTACACCTCCCCATAGCGCGTTCCGGCGCCAATCCAGCGCCGGATCAACCGCTCCACACAGTCCGGATGCTCGCGCAGCAGACCATCGGCGGTCTGGCGGACGACATTCAGCCAATCCTGATCGCGCAACAAGTCAGCGATGCGCAGGTTCTGTTCGCCGGTCTGGCGCGTGCCAAGCACTTCGCCGGGACCGCGCAGTTCCAGATCGCGGCGGGCGATTTCAAAACCGTCATGACATTCCCGCAATACCGCCAGCCGGGTACGCGCCACTTCGGACAGGGGGGGACGGTAGAGCAGGACACAACTGCTTTCCGCCGTCCCCCGACCGACCCGGCCGCGCAATTGATGCAATTGCGTCAATCCCAACCGCTCGGGATTCTCGATAATCATCAAACTGGCGTTGGGTACATCCACGCCGACCTCGATGACCGTGGTGGCGACCAATAGATCGATTTCGCCGGCTTTGAAAGCGGCCATCACCGCTTCCTTGGCCGCTGCTGACAATCGACCATGCACCAGGCCAATGCGCAGTTCCGGCAGCAGCGCAGTCAACTGTTCAGCCGAAACCGTTGCCGCCTGACATTGCAAAACTTCGGACTCCTCGATCAGCGGGCAGACCCAATAGGCTTGGCAACCGCTGAGACAGGCCCGGCGGATGCGGTCGATGATCTCGGCGCGGCGACGATCCGGCGCAGCGACCGTTTTGACCGGTTGGCGACCCGGCGGCAATTCGTCGATGATCGAGGTGTCGAGATCCGCGTAGGCGCTCATCGCCAGGGTGCGCGGGATCGGCGTGGCGGTCATGATCAATTGGTGGGGGCAGCGCCCGCCCGCCCGGCCTTTCTCGCGCAACGCCAGCCGCTGATGGACGCCGAACCGGTGCTGTTCATCGACGATCACCAAAGCCAGTTCGGCGAACGCAACCGCCTCCTGAAACAGCGCGTGGGTGCCCACTGCGACTTGAATGTCCCCGGCAGCCAACCGTTCGAGCAGCGTGTGCCGCGCCTTGCCCGTGAGCCGCCCGGTCAGCCAAGCGACTTCAATACCCAGTTCGTCCAGCCAATTGCGAAAATTGCGGTAATGCTGTTCGGCCAGCAGTTCGGTTGGAGCCATGAGCGCCGCCTGGGCGCCGGTTTCCACCGCCCGCAAGGCAGCGACGGCAGCCACCACGGTTTTGCCCGAACCGACATCGCCCTGGAGCAGGCGCAGCATGGGACGGGGTTGAGCGAGGTCTTCAGCGATTTCCGCCAGCACCCGCTGCTGGGCGCCAGTGAGGGTAAAGGGCAGACGTTCCAGAAAGCGTTGACTGAGACCGCTTCCAGCCAGCGGTGGCGCGGCCTGGCGCCGGGTCCGCTCGCGCAACCGGCGGAGACTGAGTTGGTGGGCCAGCAGTTCCTCAAAAGCCAGTCGCTGCCGGGCGGGATGATGGCCGCTTTCCAACTCTGCAACCGAAGTCTCCGCCGGCGGCTGGTGTAACAACCGCACCGCCTCGGCGATGGGCGGCAGCCGCAACTGAGTCAATAGCGTCGCCGGCAACAGTTCCGGTAACAGCGCCTCGGTCTGCTCCAGCGCCTGTTCCGCCAGGTTGCGCAGGGTAAATTGTTGCAGGCCGGCGGTGGCCGGATAGAACGGCGTCAGCCGTTCCTCGACTGGCGTATCCGGTTCGATCCGGCGGCATTCGGGATGAATCATCTCCAGTCCGCCGTTATAGCCCTGCCGCACCTCGCCGAAGCAGCGCAGCCGCACACCCGGCTGACCGAGCAGTTGTTGCTGGGCGGGGCTGAAGTGGAAAAAGCGCAGGGTCAGCACGCCCGTCCCATCGGCCAGATGACAGAGCAGGAAACGCCGACTGCGCGCCACCACCTCGCTGCTGAGGACTTGCGCCTCGATCAGCGCCTCCTCGCCAGGCTGCAACTGGTTGATCGGGGTCATGCGGCTGCGATCCTGATAACGCAGCGGCAGATGCAGCAGGACATCTTCCGCCGTGTGAATCCCCAGTCGGCGCAGCCGTTCCGCCAACTTCGGGCCGACGCCCTTCAGGGCAGTGACGGGCAGGGGTTGCGCGGTCAGCGACTGCGCCGCTTCGCGCACGTTGAGTTCCATCGTAGCTATTTCCACCGTCACTCCGTTAACCAGGAAGAGCGGAGGCAGAAAGTTGGCGGATGCTACTCGTCCAGCGCCAGCACCGCGTCCATTTCCACCTGCGCGCCGCGCGGCAACGCTGCAACACCGATCGCCGCTCTGGCGGGATAGGGTTCCTGGAAATACGCCGCCATGATCTGATTCACCAGCGCGAAATGGCCGAGGTCGGTCAGGAATACGTTGAGCTTGACAGTATCGGCCAGACTGCCGCCACTGGCGCGAGCCACCGCTGCCAGATTGTCGAATACCCGGCGAATCTGCGCCTCCATCCCCCCCTCCGCCAACTGCATGGTGGCGGGATCGAGCGGAATCTGACCGGACAGGTAGACCGTGTTGCCCACCTTGACCGCCTGGGAATAAGTCCCAATAGCCGCAGGGGCTTGATCGGTGTTGATCATTTCTCGGGGCATCGCTGAGGTACTCCTGGCAAATCGCCCTCTCGCCGGTGGGGAGGGCTGGGGTGAGGGGCTTAGCCGCGACGGGCTAACTTCAGCACTTCGGGCAGCGTGCGCAACCGCCGGATGACCCGCGCCAGATGAGCGCGGTCCCGGACATCCAGCAGCAGATGAACAGTCGTCGTGTTGCCATCCCGTTCCGACGTATTAATCGTTTCAATATTGGTGTCGGTCGTGGAAATCGCTGCGGCGAGCGTAGCCAATACCCCGCGCTTATTCGCGACATCGAGCCGCAACTCCGCCGCAAAGTCAGCGCTGATGTTCCGCTCCCATTCCACTTCGATCCATTTGTCGGGATTTTTCTTATAGCTGGCGACGTTCTTGCAACTGTCGCGGTGAATCACAATCCCGCGTCCGGCGTTGAGATAACCGATAATCGCATCGCCCGGCAGCGGCCGGCAGCATTTGCCAAAGCTGACCACCGTCCCCTCCGCGCCCTTGATCAGCAACGGCTGAGCGTTAGTGTCCGGCGTAACCATCTCCTCTCCCTCCGGCAACAGTCGCTTGACGAACAGCGCCGCCACCCGGTTACCCAGGCCAATTTCGGCCAGCAGGTCGCCGAAACCGCTCAATCCCAGATCCTGAACCAGCCGCTCAATTCGCTGGGCCGGCAGTTCGCTCAGACCGCTGACGTGGCCCGCAAGGGCCTTTTCCAGCAGTCGCTTGCCAAGCAGAATCGCTTCTTCACGTTGCAGATGTTTGAGGTAATGACGAATGCTGGCGCGAGCCTTGGCGGTAACCACAAAATTCAACCAGGCCGGATTGGGCCGGGCGGTGGGCGTAATAATCACCTCAACGGTCTGGCCGGTGGTCAGCGGGGTACGCAGCGGCGCCAGTCGCCGGTCGATCTTGGCACCTACGCAGGTGTTGCCGACATCGGAATGGATGGCGTAGGCGAAATCGACCGCGGTCGCGCCGCGTGGCAATTCGATAATCTCACCGCGCGGGGTAAACACATAGATCTCGTCCGGGAACAGATCGACCTTGACGCTTTCCAGAAACTCGACCGGATTGCCGGCCCGGCGTTGCATGTCCAGCAGTCTCCGCAACCATTCGCGGGCGCGCTGTTGAGCATAGTTACCCTGACTGTCGCCGCCGGATTTATAGCGCCAGTGTGCGGCGACCCCGACTTCAGCCATGATATGCATGTCCTCGGTGCGAATTTGCACTTCAATGGGAACGCCGTTGGGGCCAAACAGCACGGTATGCAGCGACTGATAACCGTTCGCTTTGGGAATGGCGACGTAGTCCTTGAAACGGCCCATGATCGGTTTATACAGGCTATGCATCGCCCCTAGCGCCCGATAGCAGGTGTCCGCCGTATCGACAATAATCCGCACGGCGTAAACATCGTGGACTTCCCGAAACGGCAGGCGCTTATCCCGCATCTTCTGGTAGATGCCCCACAAATGCTTACCGCGCCCCATCACCCGGGCCGAAATGTTTTCGTCGCGCAACCGGGCATCGATACGGGTTTCCAGTTGGCTGATAATCTCGTGACGATTACCGCTCAGCTTGCGCACCGCATCCTGCAGGACCCGATAACGCAGCGGATGCAAGTGACTTAAACCGAGATCTTCCAGCTCCTGGCGCAGATGGTTCATACCCAGCCGACCGGCGATCGGCGCGTAAATCTCCAACGTTTCCCGAGCGATGCGGCGGCGGGATTCCGGGCGCATGGCGCCGAGTGTGCGCATATTGTGCAGCCGGTCAGCCAGCTTGATCATGATCACCCGCAGATCATTGGCCATCGCCAGGAACATCTTGCGGAAGTTCTCGGCCTGCGCCTCCAGCTTGGAGTTGAACTGAATTTGGGTCAGTTTACTGACGCCATCGACCAGATCGGCGACCTCCGGCCCAAACCGGCTGCTGAGGTGCTCCTTGTTATAGTGGGTGTCCTCGATGACATCGTGCAGCAAAGCTGCCTGCAAGGTTTCATGATCGAAACGGACATTGGCCAGAATGCGGGCCACCGCCAGGGGGTGAAAGATGTAGGGTTCGCCGCTCTTGCGATAAATGCCGGCGTGCGCCTCGGCGGCGAAATGACAAGCCTCGTGTAGTTGCTCGACTTGGGCCGGTTCGAGGTATTCACTGGTGATGGCGCACAGATCGTCGATGCGCAGATGCAAATCATCCCGCCACGCCTCGTCGACGATCAACTGACGACCCGGCTGGAGGTCGTTTCGCGGATCCCGCAACGGCGCGCTCATCACCCTCATTCTCCTGATGCCTCAGTCCGCTTCGTCGGACGGGTTAACGAGCGCCGGTGGCGAGGACGCCGGTTTGACCGGCGGAGTGGAGCTGCTGGTTTTATCCTTGAGCAGATGATCGAGCTTGCCTTCGGCTAACTCGCGCAGTGCGACGACCGTCGGTTTGTCATTTTCCCAGGGGACCAGCGCTTCCCGGCCCAGCGCCAGATCGCGGGCGCGGCGAGCGGCGACCAGCACCAGTTCAAAGCGGTTGTCCACGCGGCTAAGGCAGTCTTCAACAGTGATACGAGCCATTCAGGCAATTCTCCAAACCCGGCGGCGGGTATAGGGCAGAGGGAATTTCGAACTTGATAGTTTAACTAAAAACAATTAGTTAAGACAAGAGCCGCTGTAAAAGTTCCCGCTGCCGCTCCATTTGGACGTTCCGGCACTGACGCTGGGCGATCAGAATAGCGCGCAAAGCGTTCAGCGCGGTCGCAAAATCGTCATTAATCACTAGGTAATCAAACTCGGTGTAGTGCGATAATTCGTCCAGCGCCGCCGCCATTCGCTGCTCGATGACCTCAACGCTATCCTGACTACGACTTGCCAGGCGCTGCCGCAAGGCCTCCCGCGAGGGTGGCAGAATGAAAATACTCAAGCTATCCGGCAGCAACTCCCGCACCTGCCGGGCGCCCTGCCAGTCGATTTCCAGAATCACATCCTGCCCAGACGCTAATTGCGCCTGCACTGCCGTGCGGCTGGTGCCATAGCGATTGCCGAAAACCTGGGCGTGTTCCAGAAAAGCGTTCTCAGCGATCATCGCGGCAAAGGCGACGGGGGAAGTGAAGTAATAATGCTCACCCTCTCGTTCACTAGGGCGGGGCGGGCGGGTGGTATGGGAAATAGACACGGCGACGCTAGGCGTAGTCTCGATCAGGCGTTTGACCAGACTGGTTTTGCCAGCGCCGGAGGGGGCGGCGACGATATACAAAGTTCCGGGAGTCATAAGGAGTGCGGGATACCGGGGCTTGGGTAGAAGTTTGCATGGTGTCATGAATCCACCAAGGTGCAAAGACCACTGGGCAGGCCGTTAATCGCATGGAGCGTTGGCCAATAATTTTGGGTAGTGAGCCGAGATCCGGCTAATCCTGATCCCTATTCGACCAGAATATCCTTGACCCGCAGTTCTTGGCCACTGGTCGGTTGCACCGGATAGCCGTCACAGCGGGGACAGAGATCATACAGCGCCGCCAGCGGCACGGTCTCGCCACAGGTCAGACAAAGCCCCTGGCCGGGAATCACCAGACATTCGATGCGCGCCCCCTCAGCCAGCGAATCCCGCAGCGCCGCTTGCAGAGCGCATTCCAGCGCTGTCATTTCGACATTAGCCAGCTCGCCGATTTCCAGCCGCACTTCCCGTACCCGGACCGCGCCCTGGCGACGGGCGGTTGCTTCGATAATGTCCAAAATGGATTCCGCCAACGCCATTTCATGCATGGTTGACCGACTCGTTGCACGCCAACCGCGCCCGCACTGTCGCTAGTTTCGCTTCCAGCCGGCGGACCTGTTCGGCCAGCGCCTGTTGTTGACCCTGCCGCACCCAGTCCAGCCAGGCGTCCAGACCGACGCCGGTGCGCGCCGACAGTTGCAGAATCTGCACGTCGGGATTCACCCGCCGCGCATAGTCCAGGCACTGTTCCACATCGAAATCGACATACGGCAACAAATCGATCTTGTTCAGCAGCAACAACCGGGCAGCAGCGAACATGTTGGCGTACTTCAGCGGCTTGTCCTCACCCTCGGTCACGGACAGCACCAACACTTTATGCGCCTCGCCGAGATCAAAATCCGCCGGGCAAACCAGATTGCCGACATTTTCGATAAACAGCACTCCGCCTTCCGGCAAGGGCAACGTTTCCAGAGCGTGGCCGACCCCGTGGGCGTCGAGATGGCAACCCTTGCCGGTGTTGATCTGCACGGCGGGCGCACCGGCGGCCTGAATGCGCTCGGCGTCGCGGGTAGTCTGCTGGTCACCGCCAATCACCGCCACCGGGAATTCCATGTGCAGCGCCTGAACCGTTCGGGCCAGCAGCGTCGTTTTGCCGGAACCGGGACTGGAGACCAGATTCAGGACGAACACACCTGAATCCGCGAACCATTGCCGGTTTTCCGCCGCGAATTCCGCATTGCGGGCCAGAATATCCTGCTCGATGGTCACCCGCCGGCTGGCGTCGTGGTCATGTCCGTGAGCATGATCGTGGGCGTGAGAATGAAGGCTGGCGTCGTGGTCGCTGCAACCGCAGGTCGCACACATAAGTTTTACACCTCGCAAGGTGAAACGCCCTTCATCCCGTCCGGGAGAAGGGCTGAACGTCAGAGAAACGACATTACGCTGCCAGCAGCCAGACACCGCTGGCCGCAATCGCCGCGCCGCCAACCCGCAATAGCTGCGCCGGCCAACCCTGCCGGGCTGCCAGCGCCAGGCCAATGCCGCTGGCGTGCAAGGTCGCCGTCGCCAGCATGAAACCCAGGCTGTACCACAATGCGCTGGCCTCCACGGCCATTTCCGCGCCATGCGCGTACCCATGAAACAGGGCGAATACGCCCACCAGCGCCATGCTCGCCGCCAGCGGCAGGCGCGAGGCCAGCGCCACCAGTACGCCCAGGATCAGCACCGAACCGGCAATGCCCAGTTCCACATACGGCAGCGGCAGACCCAGAAAACCCAGCGCTCCGCCCGCCGCCATGGTCAGCACGAAAGTCAGCGGCACGAGCCACAGCGCGCGCCCTCCCAGTTGCGCCGCCCACAGCCCGACCGCCACCATGGCCAGGATGTGGTCCAGTCCGCTGAAGGGATGCGCCAGGCCAGTAGCGAAATCCATGTGCGGCAGTCCCGGCGTATGCGCCTGCGCTGCGCCGCTCACGCCCAGCAACGCCAAAGCGATCCATCCCCATTTGCTTAACGGTGTTTGCATCTGCGCGATCTCCCCAAGTGATGTTTCAATCCGCGCCAAAGAAAATTTGGCGTAACCTTCGCCCCCAACAGGCGCACTCATTGTAACCCAGAGCCAGCAGAGAGGGGTCTGCGCTTCGGCGCACACTGCTTTTGCATCGCGTTTCCTTCCCGGTTACTCTTCGGATGTTGATGCAAAAAAATCCTGATCCACTCCCGCCCCACCCATTGGTTGAGCGTCATGCCGCTGCAAACGCCCCTTTTGCGCATTGCGACCTGGAATGTCAATTCCCTGAAAGTCCGCCTGCCGCAGGTGCTTGACTGGTTAGGCCAGCAGCAGCCGGACATCCTGGCCTTGCAGGAAACCAAGTTGCCCGATGCGGATTTCCCGACGCTGGACATCGCCAACGCCGGTTACCAATCCCTCTTTTCCGGGCAGAAAACCTACAATGGCGTAGCGCTCCTCAGCCGGTTGCCCGCCGTGGACCTCGTGACCGACCTGCCGGGCCTGGATGACCCACAGCGGCGGGTGCTAGGCGCGACCATCGGCGGTGTGCGAGTGCTAAATCTTTACATTCCCAACGGCCAGGCGGTCGGCTCGGATAAATACGCCTACAAACTGGCCTGGCTGGACCGACTCACTGCCTGGATCGAAACGGAACAGGCGCACTATCCTCGACTGATCGTCCTCGGCGATTACAACATTGCCCCGGAAGACCGCGATGTGCATGATCCCGTCGCCTGGGCCGGGCAAGTACTCTGTAGTGAACCGGAACGGGCAGCGTTCCAACGATTGCTGAACTTGGGATTGAAAGACGCCTTCCGCCTGTTTCCCCAGGCAGAACGCAGTTTCACCCAGTGGGATTACCGGGCCGCCGCCTTCCGTCGAAATATGGGCCTGCGCATCGACCATCTTCTCGTCAGTCCAGCGCTGGCTGCGGTTTGCACCGCTTGCTGGATCGACCCGGCCCCGCGCCGCCTGGAGCGCCCGTCTGATCATGCGCCGGTCGTTGCCGAATTCCGCATTACCCCTGACCTTTGAGACCTGATCATGGAACATCATCCGCATAACGTACTCGTGACCGGCGGCGCCGGCTTCATTGGCTGCAACTTTGTCCGCCATTGGCTGGCCTCTGATCCGGAGATTCGCATTGTCAATCTCGACTTGCTGACCTACGCCGGTTCGCTGGACAACCTGCGCGACTTGCCCGATCCCGCCCGGCATCTTTTCGTCCAAGGCGACATCTGCGACCGGGCGCTGATCGATCGCCTGCTGCGCGAACATCAGATCGACACCATCACTCACTTCGCCGCCGAGAGTCATGTAGACCGCTCAATCACCGGGCCGGCGGCTTTCGTGCAAACCAATCTGGTCGGCACCTTCACCTTGCTGGAAGCGGCGCGGCAATTTTATCTCGAAAGAAAATCAAATATATCTTTCAGGTTCCATCATATTTCCACCGACGAGGTGTATGGAACCCTCAACCGCGACGATCCGCCGTTTACCGAAACCACGCCTTACGCGCCAAACTCGCCCTACTCCGCTTCCAAGGCGGGTTCCGATCATCTGGTGCGCGCCTATTTCCACACCTACGGCCTGCCGGTCGTCACCACCAATTGCTCGAATAACTACGGCCCGTTTCAGCACGGCGAGAAGTTTATCCCAACCGTTATCCGTTCCTGCCTGCTGCAAAAACCGATTCCGGTTTACGGCGACGGCAGTAATATCCGCGATTGGCTGTATGTCGAAGATCATTGCCGGGGGATTGATGCGGTGATTCGCCGGGGCCAGTTGGGTAAAACCTACAATATCGGCGGCTGCAATGAATGGGCGAATATTAATATTACCCGGCTGATCTGCCAGTTACTCGATGAACACCGCCCGGAACACGCCCCGCATGAGCGGTTGATTACCTTCGTCACTGACCGGCCCGGCCATGACTGGCGCTACGCTATCGCCGCCGACAAGATGGAGCGGGAATTGGGCTGGAAACCACTAGAAACTTTCCAGACCGGCATCGCCAAAACCGTTGATTGGTATCTGCAACGCCACTTCGCTTGATCGTGCGGTCGACAGGGGGATGAAATCGCTCATTCGCCCTGTGGGCCACAATCCTCTTTGATTCCTTTTGAAGCTGATAGTCGGGAGATCGCTGATCTTGGAATAGCGGTTGTCAGCTTTTTTTACACTGCTTCCAAGAACAGTAAGATGATGATTTTATTTATATAATCTACATTGACGGAATGCTGCGCCGCCCAGGCGTTGCTTCCGCTCAGTATGGATTGGCGGGAAAACACCGGCACCAATATCAACCACTGTCAGCTTTTTTTACACAGCCTCTAAAGCTTACAAATACCACAAATTTAATATGTTTTTGACAGTCAATTGATTGATTAAATAATAATTTTTTATTGTGCATCTGCAATAAAATCTCTAAATTATCAAATAGTTAAATAAATCCTAATTAAAAGATCACCGTTATATTTTACAAGTGATAAAGCTGCTTAAATTCATTTCATTGATTTTAATCATATAAAAAATTTGGCACTATTCATGCTAATAAACTGCGGTCAATCCTGCAACCAATCTTTCAGAGTTAAAACCATGAAACGCTCTCTCCTCTCCTCTCCTCTCCTCGTAGCCGCTGCCCTAGCAATTTCATTGGGTGGAATGGTAGCGCCGGCCCGAGCCACCACCTACACCACGCTAACGTTACCGACACTCAACGCCGACATCCGCGTTCTTACCGATGGCTCCGCCTATAATCCACTATTCCCTAGTACGTCAACCTTTAACAGTGTACCGTTCGATCTGGTAGTGGATATTGATAATTACACGGTGCTCTGGGAAGGGGTGTTTGACATATCAGTCAACGTGGTTGGTGTCACCCAAGCCTACACGCTGATCAACTCGGGATTCGGCACCTTTGGTGCCAACAACGGTTCGGTCGAGTTCTTCGGCACAAACAGCGCTTACTACAAGGTCGATTTAGTGCAGGGTGCCAACATCCGCGATCACTTCAACAACGTTTTCAACAACACTATCGACAACACAACGGCTATTCCTGCCTTTAGCGCGACTGGCGCTACCACGAATAGAGAACTCCGTTTAGACCAGCAGATATACAACCTGCCTAGCCAGTTCGGTTCTGAAACACTACAAACCATTCGTTTCACAAGCTTGTTCAATGACGGATCGAATGGTTATGTTGATGCAAATGGGATTGCTTTCATCGCTGCCGCCACCGTGGGCGTAGATACAGGTACAGCTACCGTCCCCGAACCTGCCACGCTCGCGCTGATTGGCGTTGGTCTCGTGGGTCTCGGCTTCTCGCGTCGCCGTCGCGCCTAGCGCAAAACCCTCTGACCGCAGCAAAATCCTCATTTCCATATAGCGGCCCCCCAGCGGGGCCGTTATCATTTCCGCCCTAAAATCCAAATTGCCAGAGGGTGAAAGCATTGCAAACGCAGATGATACTAACGTAAAACGTTAGTATTCCTCCATGATCAAAACATTCGCTAACAAGGAAACCGCAGCCGTGTTCGCCCATGAGCGGGTCCGGCGCTTTAATGCGGATGGGTTGCCGCATCAACCAACAATGGCGAGTCTGTTTTGAGTGGCGCGAGGGTAATGCCTGGAATGTCGAGATCGTTGACTATCACTAATGGAGGAACCGCTTGAACATCCGCGTTGAAGACCTGAACCCGATGGATTTTTCTGACGTAGCGGAAGGCGGCAAGCTGCCGCCGGTGACGCCCGGTGAAATCCTGCTGGAGGACTTTCTGAAGCCGATGGGTTTAACCCAGTATCGACTGGCCAAGGAAATTGGTGTACCACAGCGACGCACAGCGACGCATCGGCGAGATCATCGCCGGCAAGCGGGCGATCACGATTGACACCGGGTTGCGTCTGGCGCGCTTCTTCGGCATGAACGATGGGTTTTGGATTGGCCTGCAAACCGATTACGATACGGCCATGGCAAAAAATACCCTGGCGGATGTCCTGACGCGCATTCACCGTTTCCAGCCGGAATCGGGTAACCCGCCGCTGACATCGACAGCCTCCCGGCAACAGCCCTGAATGCACTGGCTCCCGACTTTCAATCTCCACGACCTCGGCGCTCGCCCCAAAACCCAACCCATGACTCATCCCGCCTTTCAGCACCTGCGCAGTCACCCCGTTCCCGCCCTGCGGCTGGAATTCCAGGAATACCGTCATCTCGTGACCAGCGCACGCCATCTTCATCTCGCCGCCGATGACCCGCATAACGCCTTCATGGTCGCCTTCCTGACCGTGCCGCAAAATTCCACCGGCGTTGCGCATATCTTGGAACACACCGCGCTGTGCGGCAGCCGGCGCTATCCAGTGCGCGATCCGTTTTTCATGATGATTCGCCGGTCGCTCAACACCTTCATGAACGCCTTCACCAGCAGCGACTGGACCGCCTACCCGTTCGCCAGCCAGAACAAAAAGGATTTCAACAATTTGCTGGATGTGTATTTGGACGCCGCATTCTTTCCCCTGCTGAATGAATATGACTTTGCCCAGGAAGGCCACCGCCTGGAATTCGCCCAACCCGACAACCCGCAGTCCGAACTACTGTTCAAGGGCGTCGTATTCAACGAAATGAAAGGCGCGCTGAGTTCGCCGGTGCAGCGACTCGGCCAGGAATTACAGCGCCGGCTGTTCCCGACCACGACTTATCATCACAACAGCGGCGGCGATCCGGCGGCGATTCCCGATCTCACCCGCGAACAACTGAAAGCCTTTCACGCCCGCCACTATCACCCGTCCAATGCCATTTTCCTCACCTATGGCGACATTCCCGCCGCTGAACATCAAGAACGCTTCGAGAACCAAGCGCTGAGTCAGTTTCAGGCGTTGGAACTTGATTTAGCCATTCCCGATGAGTGCCGGTATACCGCGCCGGTTACCGATCTCATTCACTATCCTCTGGACGGGACCGACGACCTCAGCGACCAGACCCATATTGTATTAGCGTGGCTACTCGGACCGATCACCGACCCGCTGGCAACCTTGCGGGCGCGGCTGCTCAGCGACGTGCTGCTGGATAACAGCAGTTCGCCGCTACGCCATGCGCTGGAAACGTCGGAACTGGGAACTTCACCCTCGCCTTTATGCGGTTTCGACACGGCCACCCGCGAAGCGACCTTCGTTTGCGGGCTGGAAGGCTCCAATCCTGAATGCGCCGAAGCGGTTGAACAACTCATCTTTGACGTGCTGCAACAGGTCGTCGCCCAAGGCGCACCGCAGGAGGCGATTGACGCTGCCCTGCATCAACTCGAATTGAGCGAGCGGGAAATCACCGGCGACGGCTTTCCCTACGGTCTGCACCTGATCATGGAAGCGCTGACCCCGGCAATTCACGGCGCTGATCCGCTCCCGGCGCTGGACAGCGATCCGCTCCTGGAACAACTCCGCGCCGAAAGCCGCGATCCCGATTTTATCCCGCACTTGGTGCGGCAACTGCTGCTGGATAATCCTCATCAGGTCCGCTTGACCATGGTTCCGGATGCTGAACTCAGCGCGAAACAGACCGCAGCGGAACAGGAACGATTAGCAACCCTGCGCGCCACGTTGACCGACGCCGATCAAGCCCGCATTGTCGAACAGGCGCGCATCCTGGCCGAACGCCAGCAACGTCAGGACGATCCCGAACAGTTGCCCAAGGTCGGCCTGGAAGACGTGCCGGTGGAATTGAAAATCGCCGAGGGCGTCCATCGTCCCGTCGCTAATCTCCCCGCCGCCTGGTACGCCCAAGGCACCAACGGCATGGTTTATCTGCAAGCCATTCTCGATCTGCCGGCGCTGGAACCCGATGAGTTGGATTTACTGCCGCTGTTCTGCGCCTGCCTGAGTGAAGTCGGCAGCGCCGGGCGCGATTATCGAACCACCCAGGCCCGGCAAGCGGCAATCACTGGCGGACTCAGCGCCCGCGCCAACGTGCGCGGCGGCGTGGACGACGTGCAACAGGTCAAGGGTGTTATGGTGCTGGCCGGCAAGGCGCTGGCCCGCAATCAATCCGCCCTGTCTGATCTGCTGTGGGAAACGTTCACCTCCGCTCGCTTTGATGAGCTGCCCCGGTTACGGGAACTGGTCGCCCAACTGCGCGCCCATCGTGAGGAAGGCATCACCGATCACGGCCATCTGCTGGCCCTGGCCGCCGCCAGTTCCAGCTTAAGTCCCGTGGCCGCGCTCAACCATCGCTGGGAGGGGTTGGCCGGGCTGAAACAGCTTAAAGCGCTGGACGATGCGCTCGACGATCCCGAAGCGTTGGCCCATTCCGCCCACCGGCTGGAACGGCTGCGCGACCGCCTGCAACATACGCCATGCCAACTGCTGGTGGTCAGCGAGGCGGAACGCCAGGACGCCATCGTCGAAGCCTTGGCGGCGCAATGGCGGGACGGCGCAACCCTGGCGGAACCGTTCACCCTGACTGCACCGGAGGCGTCCCCTGCCCGCCTGGGATTCAGCGTCAACACTCAAGTCAACTTCTGCGCCAAGGCTTATCCCACCGTCGCACCGAACCATCCCGATGCGCCAGCCCTGCACGTCCTCGGCGACTTTCTGCGCAACGGCTACCTGCATCGCGCCATCCGCGAACAGGGCGGCGCTTACGGCGGCGGCGCGGGCTACCATCCTGACAGCGGCGCGTTCCGCTTCCATTCCTACCGCGATCCGCGATTGGCCGATACCTTGGCCGATTTCGACCGGGCGCTGGACTGGCTGCAAACCAACCCGCATCCCGCCCGGACGCTGGAGGAAGCGATTCTCGGCGTCATCGCCGCCATCGACAAACCCGGCTCCCCGGCCGGCGAAGCAATCAGCGCCTTTTTCGGCAGCCTGTTTGGCCGCACCCCGGAGCAGCGCCGCGCCTATCGACAACGGGTATTGGCCGTGACCCTCGACGATCTGCAACGGGTTGCCGCCACTTATCTGCAACCGGAACGCGCTTGCTGCGCGGTGCTCAGCGATGCCCGAACGTTGACCGAACAGGCCGATTTCACCCTCATCGCGGTTTGACCGGCCCGCCCTCCGGAACATCAAGAGTCTAACCGAATGCGCAAACCGTCCCCATCGTCGCGTCCCCGCCTTGAGGAACTGCCGACCCGGGAACTGATCACCCGTGGTGAAGCTCTCCTGGCAACCCATGACTACAAGGACGCGATTGACGTCTACAAATCGCTGCTGAAACGCGAACCGCAGGCCGGCTGGCATGAAGCGCTGGCCAGCGCCTATCTGGAACGGGCCAGACAATTGGCCAGTAAAGGCATGTACCGGGAAGCTGCCGTTCTCTGGGAGAATATTCCCAGCCTGTGCGGCCAGACCCGACAACCCGAGTTGTACGTCGATTGGCTGCTGCAAACCGGCCAATACGCCAAGGCCATGCGCGCCTATGGGCAACATGCCGCCGCGCTGTCCGGCGCCGGCGAACTGGAAACCCGGCTCGGGGCGCTCTTGCTGGCCGGGCAAAAAGAGGTCCTCCAAACTCTGCCTCAGGATGCGCCCTTGCGTCGGCAACTGGATGCTGCTCAAGCCGCGCTGCGCGCTTACGGTCAGGGCGAGGCCGAAGCCGTGGTGCGCGAATGCTTGCAAAACATCCCGATCCGTTCCCCGTACCGCGACCTGCGGCAGGCGCTTTCCGCGCTGTTGAGACTGGAAACCGATCCCGCTGGCGCTCCAGCGCTGGTCGAACGTATCCCGGCAACATCCCCCTATCACGATCTGGCGGAAATCGTCCGCGCCGTTACTGCCCCTCAACCCGCCCGAGCCTTGCTGGCGCTCGATTCCATCCAGCGCGATTTGGCTGCCCAGCTTCTCGGTCTGAATCCGCAGCAAATCAAGCTACTCAAGGAATGGGCGCGACTGGGCGAGCATCCCAACGACAAGACGTTATTTGGCTTCATCACCAATAATCCGGCGCTCCTGGACCAGGAACAGGCCCGCCAAGCCTGTCTGGCTCTGTTAGCCGTTTATCCCAAGGGACAGCCCACTTACACCAAGTTGTTCGGACCGTTACCCACGCTCGAAGCGCATCGCCTCCAAGCCTTTCAGGCTGAGCAGGAACACGATCTCCACCACGCCCTGCGCCATTGGCAAACCTGTGTCGATGAACTGGCCAAAGACAAGAAAAACCCGGATCACCGACTCATGGCTGCGCTGGTGCTGCGCCACATGGCGGAACTGGCAAAGCACAGGGATTATAGTTGGGAGGATAACCCGGCCGTCTGCGAATACCTCAAGCGAAGCCTGGAATTCGATCCCGATGACCGCGATACCTATTTGCAGATAGCGACGCATTATCAGGAAGCCGACGAAGACAAGGAATATCACCAGTGGGTGGAACGCGCGGTTAAGCAATTCCCCGACGATCCGCAAGTGCTAATGGCTGCGGTAGCTACTGCGACGGCCCGCAAGGCTTATAAGAAAGCTGCCGGTTTTGCCGAACGGGTGTTGGAACTCGATCCGATCAACAGCAAGGCCCGCGCTGTTCTGATCAACTCGCACCTGGCCCACGCCCGCAAGCAGATGATCGCCGGCAAATACGCGCTGGCAGAAAAGGAATTGGGCAGCGCCAGCCAGCTTGAACGCGATAACGCCCGCACGGGTATCGTCGAAATCAATCGGGGTCTGCTGGCTTTCCGGCAACATCAGCAGGAACCGATGCAAAACGGGCTGCGGGAAGGCGTCCGCCTGGCCGGCAGCCCGTTACTGGGCTGGTTCCGGCTGGCGGTGGAGGCCGCCCGCCTCAAGCTGGAACCGGCAACCTTTCAGCGCGATCTGGGTTTGGGCGATCCCCGCAAATTCACCGCCAGCCGGACTGATCTGCTGACACTGACGCAATGGGTCAACGCCTACCAGGAAGAAGGCGTCGACGCCATCAGTTCGGTGCTGGAAGATCTGGAAAAGCCGCTGAAGCAAGCGATCAAGGAACTCGGTAAAGAAGAGGATTTTCTATCGGTGTGTGAGTGCCTGCATCAAGCGCCGCATTATGAACTGCTGGAATACGCTGCGACCGGAGCGCTCCAACACTATCCAGAACGACCGATTTTCATCTACTACCAAGTCTACGGTCGCGCCGAGGGTGAGGCAGATGACCTCAACAAGCGCGATGATGACCGACTGGAGGACGCGCTGGACACGGCCAAAGCGGCAAATGACCACCGCGCCGTGATGCGAATCGCCCGATTTCTCTATCAGGGCAGGATGTCGATGCCCTTCCCCCGGCCACGCGGTGGGCCTCGATCCACGCTGCCGCCAATGCCGCGAGAATTGGCGCAAATGCGTGAAAACCTGGCGCAGATGCCCCCGGCTTTAAGGAAGCGGATGCTAGACCAGATACTGGACAGCCTGCCTCCCGACGATGAATTCCCACCTGAAGTGCAAAGGGCCATCATGAAAGCCCTGTTGCTGGGCGGCGAGGGGCTTGAGGAACTGCTGAACATGGATATGGATGACTTTCCACCACCGGGTCGTGGCCGACCCGAACGCCGCCGGGGATAACTATGCAGAATCCGTTTATCGTACTGGATGTCGCCGAAACGGCGGACGACGACGTCATCAAGAAAGCGTACCTGCAACAGGTGCGCGAGCATCCACCAGAACGGGATCCCGAACGCTTTCAAACGATTCGCGCCGCTTATGAAACGATCAAAACCCGGCGGGATCGATTGCGCTACCGACTGTTCCAGCGCCAAACCCCGGATCCCTCTGGACTGGTAACGACCGCCCTGCACCCCGGCCCGCCTCGCCGCTTGACTGAACAGCAACTGTGGCAATGGCTCAACCACCGTCTGACCAGTCAGAAATAAAGACCTCGCATGGATACCGAAACTACAGAACGCTTGTTGGACCGTTTTCGCGCCTATCTGGACGAACAACCCGAAGCTGTCCCGTCTGAAGCGGATAAAAGCCACCGGCGGACCGACCTGTATTCGCTATTCGCTGAACTGGTCGCGTTGAAAAACGAAGTCCGGCTGGAATCACGCCAGGTCAAAACGGTACTCGACGAATTTCGGGCAGTGTTTGCAACCCTGCAAACCAGTCACAGCCAACTCGGCAATGAACTGGATCGCGCCCGCAACGCAGTGCCCGAACAGCAACGAGCGGCGTTGAAGCCGGTGCTGCTGGAATTAGTCGAACTGCGTGACCGCTTCGAGGCCGGATTGCGCGTCCTGCACAACTACCACCCCACATTGTGGGTTCGGGTGCTGGGACGACGGCGGCGGGAACGAGATTTGCTGCAAGCGGTTGCCCAAGGTCAGGACATCAGTCTGCGGCGACTGGATCAAATCCTGAACGCTCAGCAAGTCGTCGCCCTGACTGCTGAAGGGAAGCCTCTCGATCCACACACCATGCGCGCCGCCGAACTGGATCAACGTCCAGATTTGGCCAACGGCATCGTCACCGAAGAGCTGCGCAAGGGCTATCTCTGGCAGGGCGAACTGTTACGACTGGCAGAAGTCAAGGTCAATCGCCGACCGGAACCGCCGGCTGAACATCCGAAAACCGAGGACCGTGGTTCGCAACCCGAAGATCGCAGCGAACCCTAAACCTCGAACTCCGAACTCCAAATACGAGATTAACTTTCCTCATGGCTGAAAAAATCATTGGCATTGACTTGGGCACCACCAACTCTGAAGTCGCGGTGGTGGAAAACGGTCGTGTCACCGTCATCGATATTACCCCCGGTCACCCGATCCTGCCTTCCTTCGTCAGTCTCGCTGATGATGGCTCCATCCTGGTCGGTGAACCGGCCAAGAACCAGTACGTGCTTTATCCCGAGCGCACGATCAAGTCCATCAAGCGGCGGATGGGCAGCGCCGACCAGCTTGAACTGGGCGATGCGCATTACAGTCCTCAGGAAATTTCCGCCATCATCCTGCGGCGGCTGAAAGAGATTGCCGAAGCCCATCTGGGCGAGCCAGTTCACAAAGCGGTGATCACCGTTCCAGCCTATTTTTCCGACGCCCAGCGCCAGGCGACGCGGGAAGCCGGCGAGATTGCCGGGCTGGAAGTGATGCGGATCATCAACGAACCGACCGCCGCCGCCCTGTCTTATGAAGCCAACCATCAGGACCACAAAAAGGTGCTGGTCTACGATCTGGGCGGCGGCACCTTTGACGTGTCGGTGGTGAGTATCGAGGACAACGTCGTTGAGGTGTTGGCCAGCCACGGCAACAATCACTTGGGCGGCGATGACTTTGACGCCAAGATCGTCGCCCACCTGGTGGAGCATCTGAAAAGCCAGAGCGCTGATCCGACCACCTCGCGCAAGGCCATGGCTCGTATCACCCGGGCGGCGGAAAACGCCAAGATCGCCCTGTCCGACCAGCCCTACGTCCGGATTGAAGAGGAATACCTGCTGGACAAGGCCGGGACGCCGGTTAATTTGTCATTGGAACTGGCGCGGCACGACTACGAGGCGATGATTCACGGTTACATCGATGAGACTTTGGAAGCGGTGCATATCGCCCTGAAAGGCGCCAATCTCACCGTATCCGATATCGACGAAGTGTTGCTGGTGGGCGGCGCGACCCGCACCCCGGTGATTACCGAGCGGCTGGAAGCGGATTTGGGTCTGACGGTCCGCGCCGAGGTCAACCCCGATTTATGCGTTGCCACGGGCGCGGCGATTCAAGCGGGGATGCTGGCGGGCGAAGCAGTCTCGGCGGTGCTGGTAGACATTACACCCTATACCTTCGGCACCAGCGCCCTGAGCGACCGGAACGGCTTCCCCTACCCGTTTACCTATGTACCGATCATCCACAAAAATACGCCAATTCCGGTGACCAAGAGCGAGGTGTTCTATACCGTTGTCGATCGGCAGGAGGTGGTCGAGGTCGATATCTACCAGGGAGAGGACCCGGATGCGCTGAACAATATCGAAATCGGCAAATTCACCGTGGAAAATCTGAGCAAGGTGCCCTCCGGCAATCCGATTGTGCTTCAGCTCTCTCTGGATGTGAATGGCATTATGAACGTCACTGCCCGCGAGAAAAACACCGGGTTGGAGAAGTCGATCCGCATCGACAATGCGCTGACCCACTTCCAGGAAGGTGAACTGCAAACGGCGCGGGATCGGGTCAACGCTTTATTCGCTGACGAAGAGCATGTGCTGGTGAAACCGGCGGCCAATGCTGCCACCAGCGATCATCAACTGACGGTGCAGGCCAAGGCGCTGGTGGAGAAAGCGGAACGATTGCTGGATCGCGCCGCCGAAGAGGATCGCGAGGAGATGATCAACCTGATGGAGTCGATTAAGGATGCGTTGCGCGAAGAGGATATTGATGCCCTGGCTGAGCCGGTGGCGACGCTATCTGACATTCTGTTTTATCTGGAGTCGTAGTCATGGAACGCTGCCCGGTTTGTCGCGCCCGGTTTAAGGAGGAACCGGTCTGCTATCGCTGTGGCGCGGATTTAAGCGCGTTGCTGGTGATTGAAGCCGAGGCTGCCGCGCTGGAACAGCAGGCAGTGGCCTTGCTGGAAACGGGGCAACCGCTGGAAGCCCGCCGGGCGGCGGAACAGGCCTTGATGCTGCTATACAGTCCGCTGGCGGCGACGGTGCAGGATTTCGCCCACCGGGAACTCGTTGCCGGCGAAGCGCGGCGGTTGGAGCGGTTGTTGCGGTAAAGCCAAGAGCGCCTCCACGAACGCTCGATGTCCTTCCGTTCGCAGGAGGCACTGCTGGCGCGCATGGCGATTTATGCCAGAGTCGATTAACCTTGTGGAAATAAAGGATACCCATCCTTTCCCAGGAATCAACCACAAAAACTATCGCCGATCAGAACCGCCGCCATGGAAATTTTCGTCTATCACACTCCCGACCAAGTCCCCGATTTCAGTAAAAAAGCCCGCAAAGGCGGCTTGCAGCTTGAGCTGCCGGCCTGCGCCATCGTCATTGACGTGCTGCGTGCTACCACCACCATGGCTACGGCGCTGGAATCCGGCGCCGAGGCTATTCAAGTCTTCGATGACCTCGATGAACTGTTCCGAATCAGCAAACGCTGGCCCGCCGAACGCCGCCTGCTGGCCGGCGAACGCGGCGGCGAGAAACTGGACGACTTCGATCTCGGCAACTCGCCAGCGGAATGCACCCCGGATCGGGTCACCGGTAAACGACTATTCATGAGTACGACTAACGGTACTCGCGCCTTGGAGCGGGTGCAGCAAGTGCCCATGCTGATGACCGCTTCACTCACCAACCGGCGAGCGGTGGTGCGCTATCTACTGGAACATCAGCCGCATACGGTGTGGATCGTCGCTGCCGGCTGGCGCGGTGGTTTCTCGCTGGAGGATACGATCTGCGCCGGGGCGATTGGTTACCTGTTAAGCGTGGAACGCGACAGTGATTGCGCCGGCGATGATGAATCCATCGCCGCGGTGGCCCTGTTCGAGCAGTGGAAGACCCGGCTGCCTCAACTGCTGCGCTATGCTCATCATGGGCGAGGTCTGGCGGCGCTGGGTTGCGGCGAGGATTTGGATTACTGCGCCCGCATCGACAGCGTGAACGTCGTACCGCTCCAGGTTGAACCGGGAGTGCTGAAAGCAGCGGCGCTGGATTAGGGTGAGTTGAATCAAAAGCCCCCTGATACCTCTAAATAACTTCTATAATTAAACCCGAAAACCCTTCCATCCATCCTGTCGCATCATGCCGAGGAGCCAGAAGTAATGGAGATCATTAAAACCGATGTCGCTATCATCGGTGCGGGAGGCGCGGGGTTGCGAGCCGCTATCGCCCTCGCCGAAGCCGACCCGAAACTGCGCATCGCCCTCATTTCCAAAGTCTATCCCATGCGCAGCCACACCTGCGCCGCCGAAGGTGGCGCCGCTGGCGTCATCAAGTCGGATGACAGCCTCGACCTGCACTTCAACGACACCGTGGGCGGCGGCGACTGGTTGTCCGATCAGGACGCCGTCGAATACTTCATCAATGAAGCGCCCAAGGAACTGACGCAACTGGAACATTGGGGCTGTCCGTGGAGCCGCGAGCCGGATGGTTCCGTCGCGGTACGCCCCTTTGGCGGCATGAAGATCAAGCGGACCTGGTTCGCCGCCGATAAGTCCGGGTTCCATATCCTGCACACCCTGTTTCAAACCTCGCTGAAATATCCCAGTATCCAGCGCTTCGATGAGTACTACGCCACCGACCTGCTGGTCGATGACGGGCGCTGTCAGGGACTCACCGCCCTGGAAATCCGCAGCGGGGAAATGAAGCAGTTTCAGGCCGGCGCGGTCATCATCGCGGCGGGCGGTGGTGGGAAGATGTTCCCGTTCACCACCAACGGCAATATCAAGACCGGCGATGGCATGGCCTTGGCCTATCGCGCCGGGACGCCGCTCAAGGACATGGAATTCGTCCAATACCATCCCACCGGTCTGCCAAATAACGGCATCCTGCTGACTGAAGGCTGCCGCGGTGAAGGCGGCATTCTGCTCAACAAGGACGGTCGCCGCTATTTGCAGGACTACGGCATGGGACCAGAAACCCCCGTCGGCCAGCCGGTATTGAAGACGATGGAACTGGGTCCGCGTGACCGACTCAGCCAGGCATTCTGGGGCGAGCAGCAGAAGGGCAATACGGTCAAAACTCCCTGGGGCGATTGCGTGTTGCTGGACATGCGCCATCTGGGCGAGAAAAAAATCGATGAGCGGCTGCCGCTGGTGCGCGATCTGTGTATCAGCTACCTGGGCAAGGACCCGGTCAAGGAGCCGATTCCGATTCGCCCGGTTGTTCATTACATGATGGGCGGCATCCATACCGACATTCAGGCCGCGACCCGGCTGCCGGGACTGTTCGCTGCGGGCGAATGCGCCTGCGTCAGCATCAACGGCGCCAATCGACTCGGCTCCAACTCGCTCACCGAATTGCTGGTGTTTGGCCGGCGGGCGGCGCTCAGCGCCATTGCTCATCTGCAATCCCATCAGGTTCCCAGCAGCGATGCAGCGCTCGCCGCGAAGGCGAAAGCGTCGCAGAACCGCATTCAGGCCCTGTTCGACAAGAGCAACGGTACGGAGAGCATCGCGGGATTGCGCCAGGAAATGATGGACACCATGGAAGCGAACGTCGGTATCTATCGCACGGGCGAAGGTCTGGCGGCGGCATGTGAAAAGATTGCCGAACTGCGCCAGCGCTACGCCAACATCGCGCTGACCGACAAGACGCATGTCTATAACACCGACCTGATGCAGGCGCTGGAACTGGGGTCGATGCTCGACTGCGCCGAAGCGGTCACGGTGGGCGCACGGGATCGCAAGGAATCGCGGGGCGCGCATCAGCGGCTGGACTTTACCGCCCGCGATGATGAGAACCTGCTCAAGCATTCGCTGGCCCACTACCATCCCACGGAACCGCCGCGCATCGAGTATCTCGATGTCGTCATCACCAAGTCGAAACCCGGTGTGCGTGACTATTCAGGAGCCAAGAAATGAGCGAACTCCAGAAACGCCAGATTCAACTGGAGGTGCTCCGCTACAACCCGGAGACCGATACCGCGCCCCGGTATCAGACCTATTCCGTACCCTGCCTGGAAGAATGGGTGGTGCTGGATGCGCTGAACTACATCAAAGACCACCTCGACCCGACGCTGAGTTATCGCTGGTCCTGCCACATGGCGGTCTGCGGCAGTTGCGGCATGATGGTCAACGGCGAGCCGAAGCTGGCTTGCAAGGCGTTCATCCACGAATACAAGGAGGGTCAGATCAAGGTCGAGCCGATAGCGAATTTCCCTATCGAGCGCGATCTGGTCACGTCAGTCGAGGACTTCATCACCAAGCTGGCCAGCGTCAAGCCCTACCTGATTCCCAAGGAAGACAAACCGGTCAGCGCCGGCGAGTTCAAGCAGACGCCGGCGGAACTCAAGAAGTTCAAGCAGTACACGCTGTGCATCAACTGCATGTTGTGCTACGCCGCGTGTCCGCAATACGCCCTGGTGCCGGAATTCCTCGGTCCAGCAGCCATTTCGATGGCGCACCGCTACAACCAGGACTCCCGCGATGGTGGACGGGATCAGCGTCAGGAAGTGATTGCCTCCGATGAAGGTGTATGGGAATGCTCGTTTGTCGGAGCCTGCTCTGAAGTCTGTCCCAAGCATGTCGATCCAGCCGGTGCCTTGCAACAGGTCAAGGTCGCCAGCACCATCGACTGGTATAAAGAGCACTTGATGCCGTGGATGAAAAAATGAACAGCAAACCCTATGTTCGTGAGGTCTCCAAAACGACCTGGTTTCTGAGCCACCCGCGCTACAAGCGCTATATGGCTCGCGAAGTGACCTGCATTTTCATCTTCGCCTACACCTTCCTGCTGATTGTGGCGCTGGCGCGGCTGTCACAAGGCGAGGAAGCGTTCAATGCCTTTGTGCAGGCGCTGCGTAGCCCCTTGGGGGTATTATTCAATGTGGCTGCCTTGATTGCAGCGGTGTACCACAGCATGTCGTGGTTCGACGTGACGCCACAAGCCATGCCCATCCAAATGGGTGAGGAATTCGTAGCCGGTAACATTATCGTCAACGCCCACTACGGGGCCTGGGCGGTGGTCTCGCTGATCATTCTGTTCTGGGGAATGTAAGATGGCCAAATCCAACAAACCGATCTTCTGGGGATTGTTCGCTGCCGGCGGCACGGTCACAGCGTTTGTGACCCCGGCGCTGGTGCTGGTCACGCTGTTCGCCGCCATGCGCTTCAACATGGATATGTTTACCTATGAATCGATCCATGCATTCGCGGGGTGGTGGCTGGGCAAGCTGATCATCTTCGGCATTATTCTGGTGTCGTTATGGCACGCCGCCCACCGATTGCGGGTTACGGTGCATGATTTCGGTGTCCGTGCGGACAAACAGGTCGCGATCGTCGTTTATTCGCTGGCCGGCCTGGGAACGCTGCTGACGCTGATTTACCTGTTGCGTATCTAATCCACCCCTCACCCCCTCTCCCTCAAGGGGAGCGGGGAGTATCTCTCACCCTCGCCCTCTCTCCCTGAGTGGGAGAGGGGGCTTGAAGGAAGCTTTTGCATGTCGAGTTCTGAATCTCCCCAGTGTGTTGTCGCCCTGAACCAGCCTCCATCATTGGATCATGGCCCGGGTCTAAAACCCGGGGTTGAAGAGACCATTCATCTTGAAGCTGCCAGTCAGGCGCAGGTTCCCTTGCCGGTGTACCTGCAGCAAACCTACTGGTGGGCCTATCTGCATCCGGCTTCGGTGCGCATCTTTGAACGGCAATGGCTGGTCAATCTGATTCTGTGGGGCAACTTTGCAGAATTGCGCGATCTGGCGCTGGCGGAACTGGAGCCGTTCCGTAACGGCCGTATTCTCCAGGTCGCCTGTGTGTATGGAGATTTCACCGAGCAGTTAGCGCAACGGCTCGGGCCGGATGGGCGGTTGGACGTGGTGGATGTTGCGCCGGTGCAACTGGAGAATTTGAAAACCAAACTGAATGGCGATACCGCGCGGATCGGCCTGCACCATCAGGATTCCACCCAGTTGCGCTTCGCCGACGCTAGTTATGATTGTGTCGTAGTGTTTTTCCTGTTGCATGAGCAGCCGGAAAACGTCCGCATTCGCACTATCGCCCAAGCGTTGCGGGTCGTGAAACCGGGCGGCAAGGTGGTGTTTGTCGATTACCATCAGCCCATTTGGCGCAACCCGTTCCGCTATGTGATGATCCCGATTCTCAGTTCCCTCGAACCCTTCGCCATGGACTTGTGGCGTAAGGAGATTGCCGAGTGGTTGCCTGACGAAGCGCGCAACGCGCAGATTGATAAGCAAACTTATTTCGGTGGACTCTACCAGAAGGTGGTTATTACCCGCTGAGTGTCTGACCTCAGATGATGTAGAGCGATGCGCGCTCCCCGACTCTATCTCCCGATTCCGCTGGCGACCGGCCTCACCGTGCCGCTGGATGACCATACCTTCAACCATGCGGTGCGGGTTTTACGGCTCGGTGTGAACGCGCCAGTGACGCTGTTCAACGGCCAGGGCGGGACGTTCGCCGCTGCGCTCACCGAAGTCGGCAAACGGCAGGCGCTGGTGCGGGTGAAGGACGCCTTGACCGGCGAAGTGGAATCGCCCTTGTCCGTGACGCTGGCACAAAGCGTTTCGCGGGGCGAAAAGATGGATTACACCCTCCAGAAGGCCGTCGAATTGGGCGTGGCTACTATCCAGCCGCTGTTTACCGAGCGCAGCGGAGTGGATTTAACCGGCGAGCGGTTGGCGCGCAAGGTTCAGCACTGGCACGGCATTGTCATCGGCGCCTGTGAGCAGTGCGGACGCAACCGGCTGCCGGAATTGCGGGAACCGTTGCCGTTGATCGACGGATTGACACGACTGACGAAAAAGCCGGGCCTGGGGTTGTTACTCGATCCACTGGCGGCGCTGGGATTGCGTGGCTTAACACCGCCCTCCGGTCCTATCACGTTGCTGATTGGTTCCGAAGGCGGGTTGAGTCCGGCGGAATTGGCCAAGGCGCGGGAAGCAGGTTTTATCGGTATTCGCCTGGGGCCGCGCATTCTGCGTACTGAAACCGCCGGCGTTGCGGCGTTGGCGGCGATTCAGGCACTGTGGGGAGATTGCGGTTAGTTTGCAGGTACAGATACTCGGCGATATTGCCCAGCTTGCTGTGTACCCTATTCCCCTGAGATCAACCCGGATGAACAGGTTTGGAATGAAATCAAACATCGCCAATTAATGAAGTATTTCTAATGCGATGTCGAAAGTTTGGATGCCAAGTATACTTTCATCATGTTGAAAAAATCCAAACATCCATGCGCCCTGTTACGATCATCAGCTTAACCGATCCCGGTCAAGTGCTGGTGGAGCGTTTGCTAACCTTCCTGCCGGACGCCGAACATCTCCATCGTCCCCAGCCCTTTCAAGACACGGTGCGCGAGCGTTTTCTGGCGGGCCATCGGTTGATTCTGCTGTGCGCGGTCGGTATCGCGGTACGGACGCTCGCGCCGGCACTGCGCGACAAATATCAGGACCCAGCGGTCTTGATCCTGGACGAACATGGACGGTTTATTGTACCGATCCTGTCTGGTCATGAAGGCGGCGCTAACGAGTGGGCGCGACAGATTGCGCAATTCCTGGGTGCACAAGCCATCATCACCGGTGCGCAACGCTACACGCAACCCTTGCTGGTCGCCGGTCTGGGCTGCAATCGCGGCTGCCGACTGGAACCGTTGCTGGCGCTGCTGGACGACACGCTGACCAGTCACGGTCTGCAACGCAGCGACCTGCGGGGGCTGGCCAGCATTGAATTGAAGCAGGATGAAAAAGGCTTACACGAACTGGCGGCGGAACTGGGGTTACCGATCACCTTTTACCCGGCTGCCGTGCTGCGGGATTATGGCGACCGACTCAGTCGCAAATCCGCTATCGTCTTCCGCGAAACCGGCTGTCATGGGGTCGCGGAAGCGGCGGCGTTAGCACACGCTGAACGGTTGGTCCGTCATGACTACCTGGCGGAACTGCTCATTCCCAAGCAGAAAAACACCGACGCGACACTGGCGATTGCCCGGATTTATGGCAATCGCGATGCCTGATCCTTTCCAAAAAACCTCAGAGCAACCATGAACCGTCTCTATATCATCGGTACCGGCCCTGGCGGGTTGGACTATCTCAGCCCCATCGCCCGCGCTGCTTTGGAATCCTGCACCGACCTGGCCGGTCACGGCCTGTATCTGAACCTGCTCGGCGAACTCGCTCACGGCAAAACCCGCCATAAAACGCCGATGGGCGAAGAACTGGCCCGCGCCACGCTGGCGCTTGATCTGGCCGCCAGTGGCCGCACGACCGCCCTGGTGTCCAGCGGCGACGCCGGCATTTATGGCATGGCGACCGTGGTGTTTGAATTGCTGGCCCGCAAACCGAAACCGGAATGGGCCACGGTTGAAATCGAAGTCATTCCTGGCATCTCCGCCATGCAGGCGGCAGCGGCGCGAGTGGGTGCGCCCTTGGCTCATGATTTCTGCGTGATCTCTCTGTCCGATCTGCTTACTCCTTGGGAATTGATCGCCAAGCGCATCGACCTAGCCGGTCAGGGCGATTTCGCCATCGCCTTTTACAACGCCGTGTCCAACAAGCGCTCTTGGCAACTGCTGGAAGCCCGGCAAACCCTGCTGCGCTACCGCCAGCCGGACACGCCGGTGATCGTCGCCTTCAACGTCACCCGCAAGGGCGAACAAATCACCGTGACGACGCTGGGCGACCTCGACCCGGAACCGCTGAACATGCTGTCGCTGGTGATGGTCGGCAATAGCGAAACGCGGCGAGTTGGCCCATGGGTCTACACGCCACGCGGCTATCACGCCAAACCGGAATTGGCGGGAACCTGAATCAGTACAGGAAGGCTTCCTGGCGAATGGTTTCGAACTCAACCCGTTCCTGTAGCCACCGCTCAGCCAATTCAGCCAGATCGGCGTCAGTGTCCAGCGCCAGGCGCAGTTGATCATCTCCGGCCAATAGATCAACAGCGGGAGTTTCGTCCACGAACTCGTAGGGTTTGGCCCGCCAGGCAAACGCTTCAGGGGCCAGTCGTTTGACGCACTGCAAAAAGGTGATGCCGGTCATCATCGAATCAAACTGTCGGCGGTCGGTGATATGGATTTGTACGCCGCCGCAGGTCTTCCCGGCGTGTTTCTGGAACTGGGGCCGGAAATACAGGGGCCGAAACCGGCAGCCGGTTAAATTCTGTTCGTTCAGCGCCGCAGAGAGTGCTTCGGCATCGACGCCCGGCGCGCCCGCCACTTCAAAGGGTTTGCAGGTTCCCCGCCCCTCCGATAACTCGGTCGCCTCCACCAGACACATGCCGGGATACGCCAGCGCGGTGTCCACCGTCGGCATGTTCGGCGAGGGATAAATCCAGGGTAAACCGGTATCCTCGAAATACATCTCACGCTGCCAGCCTCGCAGCGGCAACACGTCTAATTCGCATTCCACGCCGCGCCGACTTTGCAGATAGCGGGTGATTTCGCCAGCCGTCAGACCGTGCCGATTCGGCACGGGATGGAGACCGACGAAGGATTCAAAACCGGGTTTGATCAAATTTCCCTCGGTCGTCACCCCATCGAGCGGGTTGGGCCGGTCGCAGACCAGCACCCGCACCCCGACCTTGCCCGCCGCCTGCATACACAGCGCCATGGTCCAGATGAAGGTATAATAACGGGCGCCGACATCCTGCAAATCGATGACCAGCGCATCAAGTCCCCTTAAATACTCGCGGGGGGGGGTCAGGCTGGCGAAGGTCGCCCCATACAAGCTATAGACCGGGACTTTCAACCGGAGATCGAGTGACACGTCATCGACCCGTTCCATATCCTGTGCTTCGCCCCGCGCGCCATGTTCCGGGCCAAAAATCGCGACGATTTTAGCGCCAGCCGCCGATAGCAGATCGAGCGCATGACGCAATTCGGCATCGACGCTAGCGGGGTGGCAGACCACACCGATCCGTGCGCCCCGAATCTTTTCCGGGAATTCATTGATTAAGGTTTCTAAACCAGTCTGAACGCGGGACATCGCTGCCGTTACCTTGCTATCCGTTTAAAAGGTGGATTTTAGCGCCTCAGCCGTTATTATGCTCTTCAGGCTCCACTGGAAAAGACCGATGACTCGCCCTCCCCTGCGCCCCTCCCGCATCGCCCTGCCGACGCTGATTATCCTGCTGCTGCTGTTCGGTCTGACTCTGGCGGATGCCGGTTCCCGAACCGTGGATCACGCCGCTGACCGGGCGCTGGTCCGGGAACTCGGCCTGAGCGATCTGGCCCTATTCACCGAAGCCCGGTATACCCGCCATCCGACTCAGGCTGATCGCCACACCCCGTTTCAGGATCACCCGGCGGCGCTGGAGCATTTCCCCACCGGCTCACTGCTAACACCCCCTCCGCGGTAGGCTCCTGATCTGCACTTGCCCTTCCAAATAACGCATGCGCACTTTTCTCGAACAGCAGAAATATCTGATTGACTACACCCTCGCCGCCCTGCGGCGACGCAAGACTCGCAATCTGGGGTTGCTGCTGGTCTATACGTTGCTTGTGTTTCTGTTCAGCTCCGTGCTGCTGTTGAGTCAGGGTTTGCGACGGGAGGCGGCGCTGTTGCTCCAGGACGCTCCAGAAGTGATTGTGCAGAAGCTGATCGCCGGTCGCCACGATCTGCTGCCCGCTGACTGGCTGGAACCCTTGCGACGCATTCGCGGAGTCAGCCGGGTTGAGGGTCGGCTGTGGGGCTACTACTACGATCCAGCCGTCAAGGCCAACTACACGCTGATGGTCGCCCCGGAGCGGGAATTAGCGGCAGGCGCTATTCTGATCGGCGCAACTCTGGCGCGGGTGCGTCAACTCGGTATCGGCGACTATCTGAGCCTGCGCACTGTGACCGGCCAACCCTTGCCCCTCAAAGTCGCAGGCGTGTTGGACTCCGCCTCGGAACTGCTCAGCGCCGACCTGTTGTTGCTGTCCGAAACCAGCTATCGGCAACTGTTCAATCTGCCGCCGGAGGTGTACACCGATGCGGTGCTGACCGTGCGTAATCCCCGTGAGGCGCGCACGGTGGCCGGGAAAATTGCCCTGGCGCTGCCCGACAGCCGACCGATTCTGCGGGAAGAAATCCTGCGGACTTATGATGCGGTGTTTCACTGGCGCGAAGGGCTGGTGTTTATCACTCTGGGATCGCTGCTGCTGGCGTTCATGATCCTGGCCTGGGACAAGGCGGCGGGATTGAACGCCGAGGAGCAGCGTGAAATCGGCATTCTCAAGGCGATTGGCTGGGAAACCGGCGACATTCTGCGCATGAAACTGTGGGAAGGGTTGCTGCTGTCGCTGACGGCTTTTCTGGCGGGTTACGCGCTGGCGTACTGGCAGGTGTTCTATGGCGGCGCTCGACTGTTCGCGCCGGTGCTGAAAGGCTGGGCAGTGTTGTATCCCGAGTTTCGGTTGACGCCCGCGATGGATTTCTCCCAGGTCCTGGCGCTGCTGGCCGTCACTGTGCTGCCCTATCTGGCCGCCACACTGATTCCCGGTTGGCGGGCGGCAATCAGCGATCCGGACGCAGTTATGCGTGGATGACCGGTAGCAGCGTTAGGTGATGCCAGGGCGGCAACCGTGTGGACAACGCGCTGAACTGTTTAGCCGTCGTTCAGCCAGCGCCGATTATCCTAACCGCTATCTTCAAAAACCACACGGTTCCCGTATGAAAACCTTGCTGACTGCCGCCGCCGTTGCCACCCTGAGCCTGAGTCCGAACCCGCCAGCACTGGCGGATGCCCAGAAAGACGCCGAAGCTACGCATCAGGCCCCGCTGCCACGGGAACCTCGCGTAACCCGCGAAGCCCGGTTACGCGAAGCGCTACGCCAGTCCAGCACATCCCTTAAGGAACCGCGCTGGGTGCGCGAAACCCGGCTGCGCGCAGCCTGTCGGATGTCCGGGTATGGAAGGACAGACAGTTAAAATCACCCCTCCAGGACCGCCCAGCGTTCATACGCCGCGGCCAATTCTGCCTCCAACGCCCGCAATGCCTCCAGTTGTTGCGTCACGACTGCGGCCTCCTGCTTATAAAACGCTGGATCAACGATCATCGCCTGTAGCTCTTGCTGGCGTTGCTCCAGAACCTCAATCCGCACCGGCAGTTGTGCTAATTCCCGCCGGTCGTTGTAGCTCAACTTGCCGGGCGTAGCCGGTCTTGCCAGCTTCGGCGCAGGCGGCGCTGCTGACTTGGGTTTAGCGACCACCACCGGTTCTGGCGCTGGCCGCTGGCGCAACCAGTCGCTGTAACCGCCGACATACTCGCGGACTTTCCCGTCGCCCTCAAACGCCAGACAACTGGTGACCACGTTGTCCAGAAACGCCCGATCATGGCTGACCAGCAGCAGAGTGCCTTGGTAATCCAGCAACAGCTCCTCCAACAATTCCAGCGTTTCCAGATCAAGATCGTTAGTCGGCTCATCCATCACCAGCAAATTAGCCGGTTGGGTAAACAGTCGCGCCAGTAACAGGCGGTTGCGTTCGCCACCCGACAGAGACTTAACCGGCGACCGCGCCCGTTGCGCAGTGAACAGGAAATCACCGAGATAACCGATCACATGCCGGCTTCGGCCATTGATCGTCACCGTCTCGCGCCCCCCGGCGACGGTGTCCAACACGGTCTGCTCCGGGTCCAGCCGCTCGCGCAACTGGTCGAACCAGGCAATTTCCAGCTTGGTCCCCAACCGCACCTGACCGCTTCCCGGCGTCAGTCGCCCAATGAGCAGATTGAGCAAGGTGGTCTTGCCGGAACCGTTCGGGCCAATCAGGCCGATGCGGTCACCGCGCATCACGTTCAGGGAAAAGTTGCGGATCAATGGTTCGCCCTGCCAGGCGTAACTGATCTTTTTCGCCTCAATCACCCGCTTGCCGGAAGTTTCGGCCTGCTCCAGTTCCAGGCGAGCCTTGCCGGTCTGTTCCCGACGCTGGCGACGTTCTTCACGTAGATCGAGCAACGCCCGCACCCGGCCTTCATTACGGGTACGCCGCGCTTTGATGCCTTGGCGAATCCACACCTCTTCCTGCGCCAGATTTTTGTCAAACTGGGCGTTGTGCCGGGCTTCCACCTCCAGCAGCGCCGCTTTCTTCTCGACAAACGCCGGATAATCGCCCGGCCACGAGGTCAGCATCCCACGATCCAGTTCCAGCAACCGGGTCGCCAGCCGTTGCAACAGAGCGCGGTCGTGGGTAATGAACAGCAGGCCGCCCCGGAACTCCAGCAGCTCCTCTTCCAGCCACTGGATGGTTTCCAAATCCAGATGATTCGTGGGTTCATCGAGCAGCAGCACTTCTGGATCGCTGACCAGCGCCCGGCCTAACAGCACCCGCCGTCGCCAGCCACCGGACAATTCGGCCAGCGGCGTATCAGCGGGTAACTGTAAACGGGTGATAACGGTTTCGATCCGCTGTTGCCACCGCCAGCCGTCGCGGGCTTCCAATTCATGCTGCAAGCGTTCTACCTGCTGCAATGCTTCCGGCGCAGCGTCATGCGTCAATTGCAAAGCGGCTTCGTGATACTCGGCCAGTAACGCTCCCAACCCTTCCAGCCCGCTGGCGACGATTTCAAACACCGTCGCAGCGGTATCCGTGGGCAGTTCCTGCGCCAGAGTCGCGATCCGCAGACCGGGTTGACGCCAGATGTCGCCGCTGTCGGAGTGTAGCTCGCCCGTCAGCAGGCGCAGCAAGGTCGTTTTACCCGCACCGTTGCGGCCAATCAGACAGACCCTTTCACCGGGATCGAGCTGAAAGCTGGCGCCATCCAGCAACTTGTCAGCGCCGAAGGCGATGGAAAGACGGTCAATGCTTAATAGGGGCATTATGGGGGTTTCCATTATAGGCGGGGCAGATAAGACGCTTGCTCTGTAATGCTTCAACAAGCTGATAATTCTTTAAAAATCACGAGAACGGATTGAGCAGGCGCACCCCGGAGCGTTCCACATCGCCGGTATCGCGAGTAACCAAAGTCAAGTTGTGGACTAATGCGGTAGCAGCCAGCAATCCATCAGCGACGGGAATAGGATCTGGAATACCTATTCGGCCCCAACAATCGGTTATGGCCTCCGTAATCGGCAACAACCGGTCGCCTAGCGAATACCGGAGGCGATTCAGCCAAACCTCCAGGCCCTCCGCCGCAACTTGATCCCGGCGGCGCAGCAACTCAACCCCTCGGCGAATCTCTCCCAACACAATGACGGATATATAAATTTCAGATTCTTCGACCCCGGCGTACCAGCGGCGAACACCGGGATTGCCACGCTCCCGCTTGCGCAGCTCGGCCAAAATGTTTGTGTCGATCAGGAATCCCATGTCACATCCTGTCTTCCAAAATCACGCGAGCGGGAAAAATCAGCATCGTCGCCGACATCGGGCATATCGGCCAAGAGCGCCTTCAATCCGCTGGGTGGCGCAGTTTCTTGCTCCATAATAAGCAACACTTCAAGCCGGCAATGACGGAAGGCTTCGGGCACGGGGATAGTGTCAGGCGCATCATCATAAATCTGGCGGATGGCTTGCATGGTTTGACCTCGCGAAGCAAAGTGATATTCATTCAATACTGCGCCATGTTTTCCACGCGAAAGGCTTGATCTTCCTCAACGCGATTCCTGCTTTCGATGTAGCGCACGATCCAAAAGCTCCCATCATCGCGCCGTTTGATCATCACCGGTGGACCATAGGTTTTGTGTGTGGCGACGCTTTTTTCCAAGGTCTCATCGCTGTTCAGAAGATGCCCGCCTTTGGTTTCCACCAGCAGTGCGCCCGCACCGCGAGCGCGTCCATTCACGCCCACAGCGAAATCAGGGAAATAGCGGTCGCCGTCGGGTAGGACGATGCCGATGGACCACGGCTTGCGCGGCTCATTGCGATGCCACCACAGCACCGTTCCCGACGGGTCGGCGTCGAGCCATTCGGCGAACTTCCGTTCGTGTTCGTTCAGGTCTGGCGGCATGACGCCGTAGACATTCAGGCGGGACCGCTGCGCGCCCGGCGCTATTTCCATAGACTCGGGCAAGGGTGCGGCTTCCACGATTTCCTTGTTGTGCGCCGCGCAGATTCGGGCCGCATCGCGCAACAGCCTGGGATAAATCGCCAGGATCAGATTCAGGGCGCGCCGCAATTCTTCATCGGATAGCCCAATACCCTGGTGGTCGTTGTATTCCAGCCGCAACCGCGACAGCAACATTTCCTCAAGATCACGCGGGTTGTAATACTGCGCATCGTACAAAACGCTCTGTGCCCGAACCGCTAATTTCACATGGGAAAGCTTGGCCTGCACCGTATCAACCCGTTCTTCATGGTCGCCGAAAATATCGGTGATTGTCTTGCGGGTGATCTTGACGCTTTGGCGCAATCCGGCGTTCAACACCTCCGCGTTTAGCTTGAGATGCGCCCCAATCCCCTGCACCAATTCGTCGGTGGACAATGGCAGGCGTTCGGTGTGAAAGCGGGTCGGCGCTCCCACGCGCAGCGGGTAAAACACATTGCCGGGTGAAGGCGTTGCGGGTTGGCGGGATTGGCTTCGGTTTTGTCCGAGAGGCGCGCCGGGCAAGGGTGGAATAAAATCGGGGAAAGTTTGCGTGACGCCTAAAGTCGATGGATCACGAACGAGCGTGGCCGTAGACTCCGCTTCGCCACCTTCCACCGGTTTCCAGGTGGGCGGGGTATAAGATTGCGGCAGCAAAGTGGTTTGTCCGTTCACTGTCACCTGAACCTGGGTTTCCCCGGCGACGCGCACCAGTAGGGTATAGGGACTGATACCCGACAGTTCGGTTTGAATGGCGTTGATTTTTTCGCCCGCGCCGATCAAGCCGCTTTGACTTTCCGCCTCGGCCAGAAAGACGTAACCGCAACGCAGCGCCTCCGGCAGGGATTGGTCCAGAACCCTGGATTGCAATCGGCGATGGACGCGCAAAATGCGTCCGACCACTTGAACGCCAAAATCGGTATCTTTCGCCCCGCGCATGGAGACCACGGTAAACGCACGCGGCGCGTCGAATCCCAGCGCCACGGCCATTTTAAACAGCAATACTTCCTTGCTTTCGTCCAGCGCGACCGCCAGCAAATCATCGTTCGGTTCGTCGGCGGTGTACCACGCGATCACGTCTTCCGAGACGCCCAGCTCCAGCAGGCGGGTTTTCGCTTCCTGAATGGCGGATGTGCCGGCGTTGCCTTTGTTGCCGACTTGCACCAGCATCAAAGGCGTCAGGTTGATTCCCATTGCCGCCAATTGAGCTTTAATGGCGTTGTGGGTTTTCCAGCCTTCCGCTAATGCCGTTGCGGGAATGTCGCCTAGCGTTTCCTGGTTATTGGGGGCCAGATAGGCGATGCATTGCACGCCTTCCTTGATGAGGCCAGCATCCACGGCATCCTTGCGCGAGACGCGATGGCGATGCAATTCGCCGATGCCCGCCGCTTTTCTGAACTTCTCCACGTCGGCATCGTCCGGCGTGGCGGTAATCAGCAGGGTGAAGTCGGGGCGCATAACATCCCGGCAAAAGCGCACCGCTTCGGTAGCGCTGGTAAAGCCGTGATGGGCTTCGTCCACCACCACGCCGATGCGGAAATCCGCCTGCCGCAAGCCGGGAATGAACTCATCCAGCGCCAGTGACAAATCGCCGCTGGTGCGCAGCTTTCGGGTATCGGCGTTGCGCGCCGCCACCGAGGCCCAGGTCGTCACGAAGACATCGCCGCTTTGGGCGGAATAGGCCACGCGCTCGCTGGCGAGATCGCGTACCCGCAAGCCGGGGAAATCCCGCTTTAACACGCTCTTGGCCTGTTCCACCAGATTGGCGAAGGGCGTGAACCAGAACCAGATAATCCTGGCGTTGTGGCGGTGGTCAGGACGGGCGAACGCCTCGGCAATCAGGCCAGCCATCAGCGTTTTGCCGGCTCCGGTGGGTGCTTCCAGCAGTACACAACCGTTGAAGGCGCTGGCGGCGCGGCGGCTGTCCTCGTCCGCCGCCGCCTGCATTTGGTTTTCAGCGTGGCGGAAAATGTCCAGCACATTGTTAACCGCTTCGCTTTGATAGCGTTTTGGCGCTGGGGCGCTCACGTTCGCGCTCCCAAGTTGAAACGATTGACCAGAAATTGGGGAATCGCTTGAAAGCTGGCCCGCTCGTCCTCGATCTGCTGATTCAACCAGCCCGGTTGCCAGGAATAAATCACGGCGGTTCCGGCGTCATGAATGGCCTGTTCCAGGATTTCAATGACCGCTTCGGCCACCTTGGGGACGTAGAGCATGGCCCCGTTTTCGGTTTCGGCGCGTTGAACGAGCGCCGCTGCATCGAACGGCGCGAGTGTTTCGGTGTGGATGAGTTGCAGCGCTGTCCAGACTTGTTCGTGTTCGATTTGGCTCAGGATGGTTTCGGCGGGAATGCGGCGAGCGCGAAGATAGGCAAAACTGGCCCCGCGTGTTTTCAGCAGGTCGCCGCCTAAACCTTCTACCCATTCGCCTTTCTTGTTGCGGTAGCCGGTGATTACTCGCCGCACCCGCTCGGCGCATACATCGCGGCAGAGATTTTTGTCCGGCGCGTCGGCGGTTGCTTCGGTATTCGATACCAGAATGAAACGCCGGTTGCCGCCGTCTTCTTGATTCAGTTTCAGAACGGCGTGGGCAGTGGTGCCGGAGCCGGCGAAGAAATCAAGAACCAAATCACCGGGCTTTGTAGCAATGCGGAGGATGCGTTCAATGAGTCGAACAGGTTTTGGCGTGGAAAAAGTAGTAGTGTGTTCCGACAGAATATCTAGTAATTCTTTTTTTGCGGTATCCGTGTGTCCTACCTCCTCAAAAGCCCACCAAGTATTCGGTACTATACCATCGGCATTTTTAAGTGAACGCTTGTATCGTTTAAATGAAGGAGTCGCTGCAAGTCCATCTTTGCCCCAGTAGATTAAACACTCCTGAACATGACGTTGATGCTCTTCTTTTGAGTAAGCCCAAATACGAGTTTTTTTAGGCCAAACCTCTTGATTTGTGTTAGGCTGAATGATTGGATAATAAAGATTAGGACGTTCTTCCGCACTTTTATTACAAGTGTAGTCACTGATCCTGAATATGCCAAAATCATCTTGAAATCGATATTGCCTATCTTTATCTTTCTCGCGTGGCAATAAATTCCGATTCCATACACCACTGGCCTGATAAACCAATATGTACTCGTGCATGGGTGCAATGGTTTTGTGATCATTGGAAGATGAATAGCGTTTCTGCCAAATGCAATCAGCAATAAAATTATTTTCACCAAAAACTCGATTCATTAACAAACCAAGATTAAACACCTCATTATCATCAATCGAAACAAAAATCACTCCATCCTCAGCTAATAACTCCTTTGCCAGTTCCAGCCGCCGATACATGAATTCCAGCCATTTGGAATGTTTATAGGCGTCTTCCTTGTCAATAAAGCGGTCGTTGTAAATAAAATCCCGATTGCCGGTATTGTAAGGCGGGTCGATATAAATGCACTTGACCTTGCCGGCGTGGGTCATGCGCAGAAAGCGCAGGGCGTCAAAATTGTCGCCCTCAATGATGAGATTGCGAAATGGCGCTGCGCCACAGGACAGGCCGGCATCGAAATCCAGCGCCACGAAATCATCGTTGATGGCTTTTTCATGCTCGATTTCGTCGCGCTCCCACACTAGGCCGAATTTCGGCTTGCGGTCGCGTTCGCGCAGCAGACGGATGAGTTCTTCGCGGGTGTAATCGTCGTAGTGGTCAGCCATGCAGCCGCCGATGCCGCAACACCGCCAGAGAACGACCATGCACCGGATAAGGCTCCTCAGCCGGATGCTGATTGCCGCCGGTCGGCTGACCCTGCGGCAATGCGGTATCCACCAGCACTTCAAATACCGGATTTTCCCGCAGCACGGGTAAAACGAACGGGATTTCCTCGTGATGGGCATTGAACAGCAGCAAAAAGTCATCATCCTCCAGCGGATGGCCGCGCTCGTCCCAGTCACCCAGTCCATCGCCCGGCAGATACAGTCCCAGACAACGGGCGTAATCATGCGTCCATTCATCATCGTCGATTTCCCGGCCATCGGGATTGAACCAGAGAATGTCGCGCACCCCCTCGCCGTGAATGCCCCGGAAAAAATGGCGACGGCGGAAAGTAGGATGCTGCTGGCGAAGCTGAACCAGTCGTTGCGTAAACGCCAGCAACTCGCGATTCTCCGGCAACCAGGAAATATCCCAGTCAAACCAGTTCAACTCATTATCCTGGCAATAGGTATTGTTATTGCCGCGCTGAGTCCGCCCGACTTCATCGCCAGCCAGGACCATCGGCACACCCTGAGACAGCAACAGGGTCGTCAAAAAATTGCGGCGCTGATGCAGGCGCTGGGCGAGAATCTCCGGGTCCTGGGTATCACCTTCCGCTCCGCAATTCCAGCTTCGATTATGCGATTCACCGTCCTGGTTATTCTCGCCATTTTCTTCATTATGCCGCTCGTTGTAACTGACCAGATCGTACAGCGTAAAACCGTCATGCGCAGTCACAAAATTAATGCTGGCATGAGGCCGGCGGCCATTGTGCTGGTACAGATCAGCCGACCCGGTTAACCGGTAGGCCATATCACCGATTAATCCCCCTTCGCCGCGCCAGTAATCGCGCACCACATCCCGATACTTGCCATTCCACTCGCTCCAGCCGACCGGGAATGCACCGACCTGATAGCCACCCTCCCCGACATCCCACGGCTCGGCGATCAACTTGACCTGGGACAGCACCGGGTCCTGCAAAATAACATCCATGAACGTTCCTGATTGATCAACGACGCCATGAATATCCCGCGTTAGAGCAGCGGCCAAATCGAAGCGGAACCCATCAACGTGCATCTCCTGCACCCAGTAACGCAAGCTGTCCATCACCATCTGCAATACCCGGGGATGCGCCGTGTTTAATGTATTGCCGCAACCGGTGAAATCCATGGTGTAGCGCGGATGATCGAGCGGCAGCCGGTAATAGGCGGCGTTGTCAATACCCCGGAAACTCAGTGTGGGGCCGAATTGATTACCCTCCGCAGTATGGTTATAAACCACATCCAGAATGATCTCGATGCCGGCGGAATGCAGGGTCTTGACCATGCTTTTAAATTCGGCCACTGGATGATCCGTAGCGGCATAACGCGGGTCTGGCGCAAAATAGCCGAGCGGACTGTAACCCCAGTAATTGCGCAGCCCCCGGTCCAGCAAATGGCGTTCATCCACGAAATACTGAATCGGCAACAACTCGATGGCCGTTACGCCGAGCGCCTTGAGATAATCGATGGCCGGGCCGCTGGCCAAGCCGGCATACGTGCCACGCAGGTTCGGCGGGATGTCGCGATGGCGCATGGTGAAACCGCGCACATGCAGTTCATAGATCAGCGTATCGTGCCAGGGCCGATGCGGCGAGCGCTCGTCACCCCAAACAAAAGCGCTGTCGACCACCTGACAACGGGGCATCCCCGGCGCACTGTTGCGGGTGTTAAAACTCAAATCCTCGGCGCGACCGCCCACTCGATAGCCGAACTGGGCGTCGCTCCATTGCATCTGGCCGACGATGGCCTTGGCGTAGGGATCGAGCAGCAATTTGTGAACATTGAAGCGATGACCTTCCTCCGGTCGATAGGGACCCTGCACCCGATAGCCGTACAGCAAGCCGGGCCGGACATCCGGCAAATAGCCATGCCAGATCGGTCCGGTGCGCTCCCATAGAGGAATCTGCTCGATTTCATGGCGACCCTTGGCGTCGAACAGGCAGAGCATCACCTGTTCAGCGTGTTCCGAAAACAAGGCGAAATTCACGCCTTCACCATCCCAGGTCGCGCCCAGCGGATAAGGCCGGCCGGGCCAAACAGCCATCGTGGATTTTTTCATCCAGATTTCAACACCCAGTATCAGGTCCCGCGACATCAGGCGTCAGGCACCAGACAAAGCCTCGGCGCTCTGAAGCCTGACGCGACACTCACTCGCTAAATGACCGCATGGCGTTCGTCACTTCGCCCGGCCCCACGACGGTGATCCCGCCGGCGGTCACGCTGTAGCGCTGCCGATCAACTTCAGGATCATGGCCGATGCGGCTGCCGGCCTCGATCACGTTGTACTGCCCGATAATAGCCCGCCGCAGTCGTGCGCCGCGTTTGATCCAGACATAGTCCTGAATGACGCAATCCTCGATCACCACATCCTCTTCGATGATCACTTCGCGGCGAATGATCGAGTTGCTGATTTTGGCCTGCTGCACCAGCGAACCGGCGGCGACCACACTGTTCTCCACATCAGCCTTGATCAGGCGAGCCACGGGACCCTGGTAATTACTGGAAAAGATCCGCCATTGCGGGTTGAACACATCAAAACGCGGCGCTATTCCCAGCAGGTCCTGATGGGCCTCGAAATAGGCGTCCAGCGTCCCGACATCGCGCCAGTAACCCAGTTCTTCATAGGTTTTCACGCCCGGCACCTTATTGGTGGCGAAGTCATAGGCAAATAACCGGTGCGTTTCTTTCAGCTTCGGCAGCACATGCTGTCCGAAGTCATGCTCGCCCCGGGCGTTAGCTTCCTGGAGCGCCTGAACCAGAATTTTGCTGTCAAACAGATAATTGCCCATTGATGCATAGGCGCGGGTCGGATCGGAGGGCATCGGCGCGGGATTGGCGGGTTTTTCCTGGAATTCACTCACCCGCCCGGCATGGTCAGCGGCGATGACCCCAAAGGCGCTGGCGTCGGCCAGTGGCACCGGCAAGGCGGCGACGGTCACTTCCGAAGCCCGCTCATAGTGGAAATCCACCATTTGCTGGAGATCCATCCGATAGATGTGATCCGCGCCAAACACCAGCACCAGATCAGGATTGTGCAGCTTGATCAGGTTGATGTTCTGGTACACGGCATCGGCGGTGCCTTGGAACCAGTCGCCGCCGCGCATCATCTGCGGCGGCACCACGGTAACGAACTCTTCATTGCGCATCGGCGATACGACCCATGCCTTGCGGACATGTTCGATCAGCGACTGGGATTTGTACTGCACCAGCAAATAGATCGACTGAATCCCCGAATTGAGCAGGTTGCTCAACACAAAGTCCACGATCCGGTAACGGCTGCCGAACGGTAGCGACGGTTTGGAGTTATCAGAGGTCAGCGGACTCAGGCGGGAACCCTCGCCGCCGGCCATCACAAACGCCAGGATTTTTGGTTGTTTCATCGCGGTGCATCCTTCTTTTCGAGTGAGAGTAATTCACACAACCCTCCCAGTGGGATTTCCACCCAGTCAGGACGATTGTCCAGTTCATAACGGAGTTCGTAGCACGCCTTCTCCAAGGCAAACAATTCCAGCAACACCCGGACTTGATCAGGATCGGCCGGATAGCCCGGACTGCCCTCCACCGCTTCGGCATAAGCTGCCAAAAAGGCGGTGCGCGTCTGCTGCTCCCAACTGTTGATCTGAGCGACGAGGATCGTTCGGGCACCATCAGCCGTGACTTGTCGCAAGGCGGCATGAGCTGCATAGTTAAACGAGCGCAACATGCCCACAACATCCCGTAACGGTGAATGTTTACCGCGTCGCTCCTCCAGAGACCGCGCCGGCTCGCCCTCAAAGTCGATGATGATCACATCGTCCTGAGCGACCAACACTTGGCCGAGATGGTAATCGCCATGGTAACGGGTTTTCATGGCCTGGGGGGTGAGCGCTTCGACTTGCGCTGTCCGCGCCGCCGCCGCGCCACGGACTTCCAGCACCTGTTCGGCCAGCGAGGCGTAGCGTCCCGCCCGGGGCAAGCCGATGCGGGAGGCCAGCACCTGTTCAGCCAACGCCTGCACGGATTCGGGCAATCGGCTCAGCGCCAGCCGCAACCGGGCGAAAGTTGTCTCCACTTCACCCCGAATCTGGTCCAGCCAGCCGGTCATGTCGGCAACGGTGATCGGTTCCGGATCGAACGCCGGATGGCCGGTGGTTTGCGCCAGCGCCCGATGCAACTCTCCGGTGCGCCGACCCAGGGTTGCAGCGAACAGCAAATAGACGCCATGCACGTTCTCGCCGGGTTCCGTCGATTCAGCCGATTGCAGGCAGTCATCAAGGAACCGCTTGAGGTAATCCAGGGTATAGCTCCAGGCATCGCCCTGATTGGCGACAAAACCTTGCAGCAACGCCAGCGCGATGACCGTCCCATCCTCTTCATCCTCATATTCCACTGCCCCGGCCAGCGGCGCGGCATGGGGAAAAGCCGCGACTTCGGTGAGGAAGCGGCCCATTTCCAGTTCCGGGTTAACGCCCGGTTGCAGGCGACGATAACCCTTGAGCAACAAGCGATCACCAATTGCCAAAGTGGTGTTGCTGCTGTCCAGTGTCAGCCGCTTGACCGGCAATGTTTCCGACGACTCACCGGCCAGTTCCTGAAAAGCCCGCGTCGCCGAGAATTTCAGCCAGCCATTGCCCAAGGGAATCCGGGCGGAACGGGCAATCATTTTCACCAGGGCCTGACCGAATCGCTCATCGGCGAAAGCATCGTACAGCAAGCCCATCCGGGCGCGCATCCGCACCTTGGCCAACGAATACGGCCACAGTGGCCGCAGCGCCTCGACGCCACCGTCCTCCTTATCTTCCCAGGCCAGCGCCAGCGGCAACCCGTAGTCCTGCGGTTCTTCCCGACCGACCATCCACACTCGAATGCGCGCCAGCACCCACTCAGTCTGTTCGGCCCAAATGTCGTATTTCTCGAATTCCACCCGGTCGATACGTCCGCCCTTGCCGGCAAACCAGCGCTGGGTGGGTAAAAACTCCGGCAACACCTGCCGCACCAGTCGCTCGTGCAACGTCACCGCCATTTCTCGCCGACGGGCCTCGACCTGGTCGGGGAAAAAGCTCTTCCAGCCCTGGAACAGCACCAGGACCCGCAACTCGGTTCCCGGCAGACGATCCTCGTGCCAGGACGGCGGCGCCGCGTGGCACAGCCGAAACCAGTAAAAACCATAGCGGGACAAGGTCAGCAAATAGGGCCTTTCGCCGATCCGGGGGAACGGAATCTGGCCGAGCATTTCCACCGGCGTCATGCCTTTGTACGAACTCAAATTCAGTTCCACCGGTTGAGCCGTGCGGGACAGGTTGGCGACGCACAGCACCACTTCATCGCCAAGGACCCGGATGTAGGCCAGAATCTTGCGATTGCCGGGACGCACCATTTCCAGCCGACCCCGCCCGAACGCCTGAGACGTGCGCCGCACCGCAATCATCCGTTTCATCCAGTTCAGCAGGGAAGATGGCTCACGCTGTTGGACTTCCACATTGACGGCTTCGTAACCGTAGATCGGGTCCATGATCGGCGGCAGGTACAGGCGTTGGGGATCCGCCTTGGAGAAGCCGGCGTTGCGGTCGGGACTCCACTGCATCGGGGTGCGCACGCCGTTGCGGTCGCCGAGATAGATATTGTCGCCCATGCCGATTTCATCGCCGTAGTAGATGATCGGCGTGCCCGGCATCGACAGCAGCAGGCTGTTCATCAGCTTGATCTTGGTGGAATCGTTATCCATCAGCGGGGCCAGCCGCCGACGGATGCCGACATTGACCCGCATACGCGGATCGGCGGCGTAGGTGCGGTACATATAGTCCCGCTCCTGATCAGTAACCATCTCCAAGGTCAGTTCGTCATGGTTGCGCAGAAAAACCGCCCACTGGCAGGGATCGGGAATGTCCGGCGTCTGCTCAAGGATTTCGACGATGGGATGGCGATCTTCCTGCGCAATGGCCATGTACATGCGCGGCATCAACGGGAAGTGATAGGCCATGTGGCATTCATCGCCGTCGCCAAAATAGTCGCGCACATCCTCCGGCCACTGATTGGCCTCGGCCAGAAACAGGCGACTGCGGTAATGCTGGTCCACCACCGCCCGCATCTGCTTGATGACCGCGTGCGTTTCCGGCAGGTTCTCGTTCAAGCTGCCTTCCCGGACGCAGAGATAGGGAATGGCGTCCAGCCGCAACCCGTCCACTCCCAGATCCAGCCAGAACCGCATGACTTTGGTGACCGCTTTTACCACCGCCGGGTTATTGTGATTCAAATCCGGCTGGTGGGAGAAGAATCGGTGCCAATAGTACTGCTGGGCCAGCGGATCCCAGGCCCAGTTGGAAATCTCGGTGTCGGTGAATATGATCCGGGTCTCGGGAAACTTCTGGTCATCGTCGTTCCAGAGATAGAAGGCCCGTTCGGGCGAACCCGGCGGGGCGCGGCGCGCGGCCTGGAACCACGGATGCTGGTCGGAAGTATGGTTGATCACCAACTCGGTGATGACCTTGAGTCCCCGACGATGGGCCTCGCGGACAAATGCCTTGAAGTCCGCCAGATTCCCGTACAGCGGATGGATGTTGCAATAGTCGGCAATGTCGTAACCGTCGTCCCGCAGCGGCGAAGGGTAGAAGGGCATCAGCCACAGGGTATCGACCCCCAGCTCCTGGAGATAATCCAGTCGCTCGATCAACCCCCGGAAGTCGCCGATGCCATCCTGGCTGCTGTCGCCAAAGGCCTTGACGTGGAGTTGGTAGATGATGGCGTCCTTGTACCACCAGGGATCGTCTACACCGGTCCAGGTCTTCGGGTTACGCGCCATGCGGGTCTCCTCAACCGTCAAAGGTCACAAAATCGCGTTCCGTATGCAGGCCGCTGAGTACACGGAATACATGCACCGGCATTCGGTGCGGGTTCAGCTCGACATAATTGCGCGGCCCGTTCCAAATGTAGTGAGCGCCGGTCAACAAGTCATGCACCTGGAAGGGCTGGGAGAGTTCCACGCCCAAGGCCTCCAGCTTCAGGTTTGTCCAGCCGGCTTGGGTGTAATTCGGATCCAGGTTCACCACCACCAGAATCACGTTGGAATGATTAGCCGTCGCTTTGCTATAGCAAAGGATCTGTTCGTTGTCGACCAAGTGAATTTGCAAGCCCCAGTCGGATTGCAGCGCCGGATTCCGCTGGCGAATGCGGTTCACCAAGGTAATAAATTCACGCAGGCTGTCCGGTCCGTCCAGATCCTGGAAGCCGCGCTGGCGCAACTGGTATTTCTCCGAATCCAGATACTCCTCGCTGCCATGCTTGACCGCGACATGCTCCATCATTTCATAAGCCGGCCCATAAATGCCGTAATTAGCGGTCATCGTCGCCGCCATCACCAGGCGGGACATGAAAATGGGCCGACCCCCAAATTGCAGGGCTTCGGTCAAAATGTCCGGGGTGTTCGGCCAGAAATTGGGGCGGAAATACTCGCGACCCGGTCCCTGACAAAGTTCCGTCAGATACTCGCCTAATTCCCACTTGGTGTTGCGCCAAGCGTAGTAAGTGTAGGACTGGGTGTAGCCGAGTTTAGCCAACCGGTGCATGATCTTGGGCCGAGTAAAGGCTTCGGCCAGGAAAATGGCGTCCGGACGGATCTGCTTGATTTCGCCAATCAGCCATTCCCACATGGCAAAGGGCTTGGTGTGGGGATTATCCACCCGGAAAATCCGCACCCCCTGTTCGATCCAGAACGCGAAGATACTCTTGATTTCGTCCCATAGCGCCCGCCAGTCGGCGGTTTCGAAGTTAAAAGGATAGATATCCTGATATTTCTTGGGCGGATTCTCGGCATATTGCACCGTGCCGTCTGGTCGCCAGCGAAACCAGTCGGGATGCTCCTTCACATAGGGATGATCCGGGGCGCATTGCAGGGCGATGTCCAGGGCGATGTCGATGCCGTGCTCCCGGGCTTTTTGCACCAGGCTGCGAAAATCCTCCAGTGTCCCCAGTGCTGGCAGGATACTCTTGTGACCGCCTTCCGCTGAGCCAATCGCCCACGGGCTGCCGACGTCATCAGGGCCGGGGGTCAATGTGTTGTTCTTACCCTTGCGGTTGATCCGCCCGACCGGGTGGATCGGTGGGAAGTACAGGACATCGAAACCCATGGTGGCTAAACGCGGCAACCAGGATTCACAGTCTTTGAAGGTGCCGTGCTTGCCAGGCACCGGGCTGCACGAACGCGGAAACATTTCATACCAGGTGCTGAAACGGGCGCGCACGTCTTCCGCCACCACACCCAGTTCCTTGCCGTAGCTCAGCGCCAGTGTCCGGTCGGCGTGGCGGAACATCCGCTGCGCCAGTTCCTCATCCAAGCCCAACAGGCGGCGCTGTTCCAGGTTCTGAGAACCGACCAATTCCGCCGCACGCTCGGTGAGCCAATGGCCCTCCATACCGGCCACCCGCTGACCGACCTTGCCGACCAGTTCTGCGCCGATTCGCAACGACAGAGTGATATCCTCAGCCTGCACCCAGCGGCCCAGATCGTGCCGCCAGGATTTGAAATGATCCACCCAGGCGAGAACGGTGTATTCATAGCGGCCCAACTCCGCCACTGTGAACTCGCCGCGCCAGCGGTCATTCACCAAGGCGAGCATCGGCGCTTCCTGCCAGGCGGTTTCGCCCGCTTTACGGTATTGCAGGACGCAGCACAGTGCATCGTGGCCATCGGTAAAGGCATCCGCTTCGACCACGACGACTTCGCCCACGGTGCGCTTGATGGGGAAACGTCCGCCATCCACTTCCGGGCTGACGCCCTCGATGATGATGCGCTTGCGACCATCCGCCGCAGCCTTGACGGCTGCCTCGACCGGGACAGGCGCTTGAACAACGGCATGCGCCAGCGATGGGGGGGGGGGGTCGGCGCTTGGACGGCAGTGACTGACCTGCTGACTTCCCCCGCTTCTTTCACCTCTGGCGCAGGCTGGTTGAAAGTCCGTTTCCTGTCATCCGCCACGGTCTTTTTGGACATACCGGTGATCCTCAGTTGTGCTGGCATGGATTTTCGTTAGTTTTCGTCGTATACCGCTTTGGGTTTCGGGTATGAGTCTGTCCTGGAATCGGCAGCCTGAGACCTGAAACCTGGAACCGGTATTTATCCCCCTTTATTATGACGGTTTTTCGCAGCATTCCCAAACCCCGACGATTGGGAATGCCGCCCGTGCCCGAGGATGTTGACTGATGACTGAATTGCAACGGATTATTGAAGACGCCTTCGAACGCCGCGCTGAACTCGATCCGGCCACCGCCCCGACGGTGCTGCGCGAGGCGGTCGAGGAAGCGTTGGGCTTGCTGGAACTCGGCCAAGCGCGGGTCGCGGAGCCTCGTAATGGCGCTTGGGTGGTTAACCCGTGGTTAAAAAAGGCGGTGCTGTTGCGTTTCCGTTTGAACGATAACGCGATCATCCGCGATGGCTACACCAATTACTTCGACAAGGTGCCGCCCAAGTATGCAGAGTACGGCGAAAATGACTTTCTGGCGGCTGGCGTGCGCGTCGTGCCGCCGGCGGCAGCCCGACGCGGCTCCTACATCGCCTCCGGCGTGGTGCTTATGCCGTCCTATGTGAACATCGGCGCTTATGTGGACTCCGGGACGATGGTGGACACCTGGTCCACGGTCGGTTCCTGTGCGCAGATCGGTAAAAATGTCCATCTGTCGGGTGGAGTCGGCATCGGCGGGGTGCTGGAGCCGTTGCAGGCCAGTCCGACGATTATTGAGGACGATTGCTTCATTGGCGCCCGTTCAGAAGTGGTCGAGGGGGTGATCGTGGAGCGCGGTTCGGTGATTTCCATGGGAGTCTATATCGGTCAAAGCACCAAGATTTATAACCGATTGACCGGCGAAGTGAGCTATGGCCGGGTGCCGGCGGGTTCCGTCGTCGTACCCGGCGCGCTACCTGCACCGAACGGCAGTCATAGCCTGTATTGCGCGGTGATCATCAAGCAAGTGGATGAGAAAACCCGCAGTCGGGTAGGATTGAATGAGTTGCTCAGGGATTGATAGCAAAGACGCCGGCGGTCAGGACGCGCTGACCGCTCGCTTGGCGGCGTCCGGCGCGTCCTACCATAATGAACCACTCACTTTGAACCTGCTGGCCGCTTTGGACGGTGATCTGCTCGTAAATTTTTCATTAATATATTGTTTTTATTCATTTTTTAGGCATGGCATCATTCATGCTGAAGCTACAGGCGACTGCACACCCGCCATGAACGCCCTCCCCGGTCATTTCCTGGCGCGGATTACTCCACCTGCAAGGACATGAGCATGGCCACCAACTATCGCGCGACGAAACCGATTCAGCAGTTTGATCCCACCTCCTGCTGGGCGGCAACCCTGGAGTGGTGGGCGCGGGCAATCGGCAACCGGACCGTCATCACCCAAATCAACCTCCTGAACGTCTATTTGCGCTACTGGGATTCTTCCAATCCGGATACCAATCCAAACTATGGAACCGTCTCGCGCGCGAACTTGATATCGATTATTAGCGATAGCCGCTGGCGGATGGACTGCGAGACCGTAGCCGGCATTGATTTCACCTGCCACTACGTTAACCGTAAAATGAAGCATGGACCGCTGGTCGTGGGCTACCGCAAGCCGGGAATCGGCAACCATGTGGTCAGCGTCTATGGCGCTTCCAATACTCACATCGCCTGCATGGATCCCGATGGCGCCCAATTCCGCGGACCGCTAGCTAGTCATTATCAAGGCAGCCAAGTCATCGTGGGTATTCCTCGATAGCTCCAACGGACCACGCGGAAGCCTGGATTTCCAGCCGGCTATCGGGATTGACGGTGACGGGCTGGGTCATCCACGCACTTTCCACCGATTGACCCTCATAGACCTTTGGCAAAACTTTCAACTGCCCGTCATCCTGCACGGTTAGCTGATTCCGGCAACACCGGCTTCATTCGAGCACTCAGTGTCGTTTCGGAATCTTGTAGACCGAGCAGAAACCGGTACACGGCGGCGTACTCCATGACCCGTTGCACGTAGGCCCGAGTTTCGCGATAGGGAATAGTTTCCGCCCAGACATCGGCGGGCGTCGGATCGCCGGATGGCAACCATTGCATAACCTTGTTAGGACCCGCGTTGTAGGCGGCGGTCGCCAGAACCGGATTGTTCTGTAACCGCTGCAAAATCTGTTGCAGATAATGAGCGCCATAACGAATATTGGTCTCCGGTTGCAGCAAATCCGGCGGATCAGCGTCCCGCAACTCCCGGGCAATTTGTCGGCCCGTCGCCGGCATGATCTGCATCAACCCCAGCGCCCCGACCGGTGAGCGGGCATCGGACCGGAAACTGCTCTCCTGGCGAATCACTGCGTACACCCAGGCCGGATCCACCGGGGATGCGGCGCTGGCCAGCACCCGGTCGCGGTAGATTAATGGAAAGCGCAGTTCCAGATCATCCCAATGCCCGGCCCGAGCTACGGTCGCCATCGCCTGATAGCGCCAATCCCAGCGATGGGCCAGCCGCGCCGCTTGTTGCAACGCGGCCCGGTTGAAGGTTTGCGTGGCTAACCGCCATTCCGCCTCAGCCTCCGCTTCACGGCCCAAGATGTACAACTCCCGCGCCCGTTGCAGGCCGGGTGAGCCGGCCAACAGGACATCCAGTTCAGTGGGCGAAATCTCCAGCGGCGTGTTCGTCATCGCGTAGGCAACGCCCAACCGGTCGGCGGCCAGAAACCCGTGATAATCACGCTGACTGGCAATGCGCCGGTAGGCTGAACGGGCCTCTTCGCCGCGTCCCAGCGCGTCCAGCGCCCTCCCCCGCCAGTATTGCCAACGCGGGCTGTCCCGCTCGGCAGGCGGCATCGCTTCGATCTCGCGCAGCACGCCGGCCCAGTCGCCTTGACGCAAGCTTAACCGAATCCGCCATTCCCGCACGTCCTGGTCGACGACGGTCTCCGGCAGCGCCTGCAACCGCGCCATTGCGGCAGGGTGATAGTCGCTGGCGATCCACAGCGCCAACTGCCGCTCCACCTCCGCCAGCGACAGGGCCAAAGTCGGATCACGCTCTTTCAAAGTATCGAAGGCCGCCACAGCCGCCAGGGCGTCGCGGCGCAGCCAGCGCCGCAAGCCATCGGCCAGAATCGCCGGAGTGCGCGGATCGCCGCTCTTGAAGCGCTCTGCTTCCAAAATCAGTGCGGGATGATCGACGACCGCCAGCCAGGCGTTGGCCCATTCACGGTCAGCATCCGGCATATCGGCCCGCAGGAATCGAGCCAGCCCAAGATCATTATTCGTCATCGCCAGGGCAAACCGTTGCCAGCGGAGTTTAGGCAAGGGATTACCCTGGGTCTGCCAGGCGGCAATGACCGGATCACAAGCGCTGGGCAGCGCACTGCCGCTCAACCAAAGCGTAGTGAAGTCGTGTAAAGCGGCTTCGCTCTGCCCGGTACTCAACAACGCCTGCCGTCGCCAGCATTCCAACAGGGGATCACGGCTGGGAACAGCGTCGTGCAGATAATCGTCCCAGCGCCGGGCGCTGGCGAGTTGGCGCAACCAAGTATTGCGCAGGCGGCCCGCCAACGGCGTATCGGGATGAGTTTGCAGAAAATCCCGCACCTCAGCAGCAGGAAAGGCGTCCAACCGGCGGGATAAATCCTGATAGCGCAGGTAGGGATAAAGTGGGTAGTTGCGAAGCGAGCTATAGTCAAGGGGGGTTCCATTGCGCAGGGACTGCTCGGCAGTCTGGAACGCCTTCCGCCAGTGTTGCAGCGATTCCGTCGCGCCGACATCGCCGCCGATGCCGACAGTCAGCAAGCCGGCCAGCAGCCAGGTTCCCCAGCGTCGTGCCGCATGTCGTCTGGCATCTGGCGCGACGCTGGGTTTCAGATAGACCGCCTGTCGCCGTTGACTACCCTCTCCCACAAGACCCTGTCCTAACCTTTACTTGTCGTTGCCGGCAAACAGAGGAACGTTGACGACTTTGACCGGTGGCCGAACCGCACTGCGTTGACCGGCGCTGTTGCCGACGATTACTCGATCACCGGTGGGGGTCAGGTAGGTGCGGGGCGCGGGGGTTGAGCCGGGGCGTCCGGAGTTGGTCACCAGTGTCGTCGCCACGCGGCCATTGCGCGGGGTGATAATGGTGACGCCACCACCGCCACTCCGGCTCACCTCCGAATCACTGGCATAACTGGTATTCAGCGCCAGCGCGCCAGCGCTGTACGGTCCGGTCCGGTAGCGCTGGTAGAAATCCAGCACTCGCACCACGTAAGTCTGGGTTTCCTGATAGGGTGGAATCTGGTTGCCATACTTTTGCACCGCGCCTTCGCCCGCGTTGTAGGCGGCTACCGCCAGCCGGGGGTCATTGAACCGGTCGAGCAGCCAGCGAAGGTAACGGGCGCCGCCATGCATATTAGCGATGGGATCATAAGGGTTATTGACGCCGAACCGTTCGGCAGTACCCGGCATCAATTGCATGAGGCCCATGGCACCTTTAGGGGAAACCGCCCAGGGATTGTAAGAGGATTCAGCGCTGATCACCGCATGCATCAGCGCCGGTTCCAGGCGGTATTGCGCGGCAATGCGGTTGACATCGGCAGTAAACCGCTGGCGATTCTGTTCATTAACTCGCAGTGGTTTGGCGCGGCCCCCCTTTTGCGCATCGTTGCGCGGAGTGATCACTGTGCCGCCATAGAGACTGCTGGGAGCATAGCTGGAAGGCTGGGCCGCCTGCTTGCTGTAAGCGGGCGTGCGCATAACGAGTTTATAGCGCGGGTCGCTGGGAACGTTACTGAGATGTCGCACCCCATTTTGGTCCACAAAGGCGTAGATATCCGCCTGAACAGGGCCGGACAACGCCAGCAAAACGGGAATCAGACCGGCCAAAAGTCGCCGATTCATTAATTTCTCCTTTGCTTATCATTGACTTGGTCTTTTTTTAACGGTCGGGAGACCGTTCGGACTCAAGCGGGAGAGTCGAGCGTATGTCGGTCAACTGGATTAAGATTAGCATTAAACCGGATGGCTGTAATCCCTGACGGATTGTTCCTTCCCCGGTCAAAGCGGACGCAGCGCCGATTAAGCCGCTCTCTTCGTTACGTATTCGCGCCAGCGAGGATCACGATGTTCAGAACCGCCGAACTGCAACACAAGTTGCCGAAAGAGGAGTATCACCAGCAGGTTCCCCAGTTGCGGGAAGAATTGCTGCTGATGCAGATGGAGCTGCGCAACGCCCCTTTTCCCGTGATCGTGGTGTTCGCCGGCGTGGATGGCGCCGGCAAGAGCGAGACCGTTAACAAGCTGCACGAATGGCTGGATTCGCGCTGGCTGGTGACCCAGGCTTTCGGCGAACTGTCCGATGAAGAACTGGACCGACCAGAATACTGGCGATTCTGGCGGGAATTGCCGGCTCGCGGACGGATGGGCCTTTTTCTGAGTTCCTGGTATTCCATGCCGATCCTCGACCGGGTGTTCGGTCGCATCGATATGGCCGAATTCGACGAGCGGCTGGAACGGATCAAGACCTTCGAGCAAACTCTGGCTGACGACGGCGCGCTGATTTTGAAATTCTGGATGCATCTGTCCAAAGACGCTCAGAAGGAACGGTTACGCAAACTGGAAAAAAATCCCTTGTTGCACTGGCGGATTTCCAAGCGCGACTGGCAACACTGGGAGATGTACGATTTGTTCATCGCTGCCGCTGAACGAACGATCATGAAAACCAGCACCGGCCTGGCAGCGTGGAAAATTGTGGAGGGTTACGATGAGCGTTACCGCAGCGTCGCCGTGGCGACGGCGATCCGCGATGCGATTCGTTTCCGACTGGACGAGACCCGGGTTCCGCCGGTCAACGGCGATCTGCATGGCGTGAAGCCAGCGACGCCGGAGGTCGGCGGGTTGCCGGTGGTGACGGTTCTGTCGCGGCTGGACATGGGCAAAACCCTGACCAAGGATGACTACGACACGGAACTGAAACGTTACCAGGCTAAACTCAACCAGTTGCAGCGGACGGCCCGTGAAAAAAAAACGTCCACAATTCTGGTTTTCGAGGGCTGGGACGCCGCCGGCAAGGGCGGCAGCATCCGCCGAATCACCGCCGCCCTGGACGCACGCGACTATCAGGTCATCCAAATCGCGGCGCCGACCGATGAAGAAGCCGCTCACAATTATTTATGGCGGTTCTGGCGGCACCTGCCGCGTGCTGGTCGGGTCACCATCTATGATCGAAGCTGGTATGGGCGAGTGCTGGTGGAGCGTATCGAAGGTTTCGCCCGGACCCGCGAGTGGCAGCGCGCCTACGCCGAGATCAATGATTTTGAAGCGCAATTGGCGGAACGGGGCATCGTGCTGCTGAAATTCTGGCTGCACATCACCTCGGACGAGCAACTGCGTCGCTTCCAGGAACGCGAGCAGATTGCCTACAAAGCCTGGAAATTGACCGACGAAGACTGGCGCAACCGCGAACGCTGGGCGGACTACGAATTGGCGGTCAATGACATGGTCGAGCGCACCAGCACCCGCCAGGCCCCATGGACGCTGGTCGCAGCGAACGACAAACGCCATGCGCGGATCGAAGTGCTGCGGACTCTGTGCGAGCGGCTGGAATCAGCGCTGGCTCAAGAACCCAAACCCAAATCAAAATAACTGACTGAGCAATTTGAAGGTGTGGCGATCATGACCGAACAAGCTCCGGCCTCCCAGGATGCCGAATCTGCCGTAACCCCGCCGCGCAGCAAGCGATCCAGCGAACGCGCTGGCCTGGCGACTCCCCCCGAACCGCCTTCCGAATCGACGCCCGAATCAGCTCCGGAACCGACCCTCGAACCGACTCGCGAAGCAGCCTCTGAACCGACTCCCGAACCTCCAGTCTTTGATGCCAACTCGCCCGAATGGTATCTCAACCGTGAATTGACCTGGCTGGCCTTCAATCAACGGGTGCTGCATGAAGCGCAGGATGCCCGCACGCCGTTGCTGGAACGGGTCAAATTCCTGGCGATCGTCAGTTCGAATCTCAACGAATTCTTCATGAAACGCATCGGCGGTCTCAAGCAACAGATTGGGGCGCGGGTGCGGGAATTGTCACTGGATGGCCGCAGCCCTGAACAGCAATTGAGCGAGTGTTTGGCGACGGTGCGCAATATTGTGGAACAACAACGGGTGCTGGCCTCCCATCTGCATCAGTTACTCAAGGATCAGGGCATCCGGCTGCGCAGCTACAAGCGACTGACCGAAACCGAGCGCAAGCAGATGCGGGAATATTATCTGGCTAACATCTTTCCGTTGGTCACGCCGCAAACCATGGATCCGGCCCATCCTTTTCCGTTCATTTCCAACCTGTCGCTCAATTTGCTGGTGACAGTGCGTTATACCAATGACGACGCCAGCGGCCTGGCGCGGATCAAGGTGCCGATCGGCTCAGGAATTCCGCGTTTCCTCAAACTCGGTGACGAGGAGTTGTATGTGCCACTGGAAGATGTCATGGCCAACAACCTCGATTTGCTGTTTCCGGGGATGGTCGTGGACGCCTGTGAACTGTTCCGCGTCACCCGCAACGCGATTACTGAACGCGATGAAGATCAGGCCGATGACTTATTGGTGATGATTGAGTCGGAACTGCGCGAACGCAAGGTCGCGCCGATTGTCCGGCTGGAAGTGGAAAAAGACATGGACCCGATCCACCGGGGTATGCTGGCTGCGGAACTCGGTCTGGACGAGGCCAATGAAGTGTTTGAAGTGGATGGGATGATGGCGATGAACGACCTGTTTCAAATCGTCGCGATTAACCGGCCCGATCTGCACGATCCATCGCACCACTTGCTCGATCATCCGAAGCTGAACGACAAGCGCAATATCTTCCACATCATTCGCGAAACTGGACCGATCCTGTTGCAGCATCCCTATGAATCGTTTGCAACTTCGGTCGAGCGATTTGTTCTGGAAGCCAGCCTCGACCCCAAGGTGCTGGCGATCAAGATGACCCTGTACCGCACCTCCGAGGATTCCAAGATCATTGAATATTTGATCGACGCCGCGCAAAACGGCAAGCAGGTCACAGTGGTGGTCGAGCTGAAGGCGCGGTTCGATGAAGCGGCTAACATCCGCTGGGCGAACCGCCTGGAGGAAGCCGGCATTCACGTCACGTATGGCGTGGTGGGGCTGAAAACCCACAGCAAGGTCATTCTGGTCTTGCGCCGCGATTACAACGGTCTGCGCCGTTACGCCCATATTGGCACCGGTAATTACCACGCCGGCACCGCCCGGATGTACTGTGATTTGGGCCTGCTAACCTGCGATCCGATCATTGGCGCGGATTTGACCGAACTGTTCAACTACCTCACTACCGGCTACGTCCCCAAACGCAATTACCGCAAGCTGTTGCCCGCGCCGAAGGTACTCAAACCAGCGTTGTTGGCCAAGATTGAACGGGAAATCGGCCACGCCAAGGCCGGCAAACCGGCGCTGATCCAGTTCAAGATGAACGCCCTAGAGGACAAGGAAGTGACGGCGGCGCTGTACCGGGCTTCCCAGACTGGCGTCAAGGTCGATCTGATTGTCCGCGACACCTGCCGGTTGCGGCCAGGCATTCCGGGCATTTCCGAGAATGTGCGGGTGATCAGCATCGTCGGGCGATTTCTGGAACATACCCGGATTTTCCACTTCCGTAATGGCGGCAACGAGGAGTATTTCATTGGCTCGGCGGATTGCATGAAGCGCAATCTGGAAAGCCGGGTTGAAGTGGTCGCACCGGTCGATACCCCGGACTTGCAGCGGGAATTACGGCAGATTCTGGACGTGCAACTCAACGACCGGCGCAGCGCCTGGGACATGCAGCCGGACGGCAGCTACATCCAGCGGACGCCGGGCGAAGGCGATGATCCGCGCAGCTCGCAGCAAATGCTGATGGATCTGGCCGAGCGGCGACAGAAGGAAGCCCTGCGGTTGAAGAAACGCAAACCCAAGGGGATTGCCCGACGGGCGATGGGTTGAACAGCACTGTTCAGCGTCGGTGGTTAAGGCGGATCCGGTTCATCGTCATAGCGCTGAGTTCGCAGCCAGACCCGTAGCCGCCGTAAATCATCGGGATCGGCGGAATCCGGTAACAGGGTCAATGACCGGCATCCGCCGTCCTCCAATTGGAAATTCACAATGACGATGAGGAGATGGGCGTAGCCGCCGATGAGTTGCCCGCGATGCACGCCGCCATCGCCGGTTTCCAGCCGCCAGCGTCCATCCAGCAATTCGATGCGGGCAATGAATCGTCGTCCTTGTGGATAGCCGTAGCAGTAACCGAACCAGGCCAGTGACAGAACGATTCCGGCAATCAATCCCGCTTTGACCCATAGCAGAAGGCTGCAAACGACCACGGCAATGCCTGACAAGACGTGAACAGCGCTACCGCTGATTAGCAAAATCCGCGAGCGACGCAGTTGAATGTTCAAGGCGACGAGGCTGTGCATTTTTCCGATAGCTGGCGATTCACGATGCCGCTGTCGCCAGGAGGATGCTACCCAAATCGGTCAGGCTGATTGCCTCGGTGCTTTCGCTGACTGGAAAACGCTCCGCACCGGCATAGACGACAAAACAGCGCTCGGGCTGAAGGTCGGCGCAGGCATGATGAAAACCCCGCTCCAGTTTCGGGACCAGGCCGCGCTTGATCTCCACGGCCCACCGGCGACCGCTTGGCAGGCTAAGAACGAGGTCGATTTCAGCGCCAGCGGCGGTTCGGTAAAAGCTGGCTTCGGTTTCCAGTGGAGCTACCGCGAGCAGGGTCTCGATGACGAAGCCTTCCCAGCTTGACCCGACCACCGGATGACCGAGCAGAATTTCCTTGTCCCTCAGCCCCAGCAAGGCGTGAACAATGCCGCTGTCGCGCACATACACTTTCGGCGCTTTGACCAGCCGCTTGCCGATATTCCGATGCCAGGACGGCAGACGCCGGACCAGCAGCAGGTCCACCAGCAGGTCCAGGTAACGGGCGACCGTCTTCCCATCCACTCCCAAACCTTGGGCGAATTGCGCCGCGTTCAGCAACCCACCCTGATGATGGGCCAGCATGGTCCAGAACCGGCGCAGCGTCTCCGCTGGAATGCGCGGCCCCAACTGTGGAATATCCCGCTCCAGATAGCTGCGGATGAAGTCTTGTCGCCAGCGCAGGCTGGCGCCGTCATCGGTGGCCAGCAAACTGTCGGGAAACCCGCCACGGAGCCAGAGCATATCAAGGCTATGGTTTTCGACTTCCAGAGCGTCGACCGGATCCAGTTCGACATAGGAAATGCGCCCCGCGAGCGTTTCACCGGATTGTTGTAGCAGATCCAGCGAAGCGGAACCGAGCAGGAGAAACCGCCCGGTTCGCCGACCGCGCCTGCGCCCTCGATCAATCAAGCCCCGCAAGTTTTGGAACAGACCGGGCTGTCGGTGAACCTCATCGAAAATCACCAGCTTATCTTCGTGATCGGCTAGGTAGAGTTCAGGTTCGGCCAGTTTCGCCTGATCGGCATCCGACTCCAGATCGAGATAAATGGACGGACGATCCTCGGCAATCGCCAAGGCAAGCGTGGTTTTACCAACCTGGCGAGGTCCCAGGAGGGCTACGGCTGGATATTGATCCAGACGCTGGTTCAACAAAGTACGGCGGCGGCGGGTGATCATCCTTGCAATTATGGACTACACTTCCAGAATTACAAGGTTAAGTTGGGGTCTCTGATCTTTATCAATCACGCTCATATGGCAACGAGGTTTTTTGCCTTCCGCACTTTGCGTTCACCAGCCACCTGCCCCATCAATAACATTAATAAAACTATTGACAGGGGGGGGGATAAAGTACCATCTGATAATAAAAATTAACATTATAAAAAATTAACATCATTTTAAATAGTTGGCGATAGATTTGTATTGCTCCCAAATCGAACAGTCGTGATTTTAACAAGAAGAAGCATCATGCCGAACATCAGCGAGATTCAGAATTCCCAAGGCTTCGCGCAGGATTTCCTGATGCACTACTTCGCCAGCGGCTTCGGGGGGATGCAGAAGCGCGACCTCGATACGCTGGTGTTTGGTCTGCTGCTCAAGTACGGGGCGTTTGGCGGTTCGGTCAGCGCCCCAGACCCGACCGAAATCTCCTTCCAACTGGGAATCAGTCCTGCCCGCGTTCGGAATCTGCTGCGCGATGCGCAGTTGCGTTATCTCCAGTACGACGAGTACGAGGCGAAGAAAAGATTTATCCAACTATTCGAATCAGCGCGCTTCGAACAAACAGGTTCCCAAGTCACGTTCAGTGTTTCTGATCCTCTGTTGCAGCAATATTTCGCACGTTGGTTAAATAAAGTTAATGGTTTCTCTGATGCTGCATTCAACCCAAATCTGATTAGAGTTTCCTACGATGCCTTAGCCGATGTTTTTCTGTTATTGAATAATCAGAATCAAGGCGCTTTGGATATATTCGAGTCAAGAATACGTGCCTTACCTACGACTGATTTGCCTCTTTCTCCCGAACCTGTTAGTGATTCTCCAAAGCCTTTTGATATTAAAGACTTTATTATCTCCGTGTTTAAGATTTTGGGAACTGGAGTAGCAAGTGAACTCGGGAAGCAGGCTGTAATTGAATCTATCAAATTTCTTTTTCAAAATTGACTTGAAATTTCAAGCTAGCTCCTTGCAAAACTCCATAGTACGAAAAGATCAGAGGTTTCATTCCATGTACCATCGCCCGCTGTCGTTGGTTTCTCCGTTCTTCTTTTTGCTGGTCTTGGTGTTTGGTAGTTTGCCGCTCTCGACCGCAACCGCTCAGGATTCCGCAGTTGGTTTGCTGAAGCAGATGATCGCCATCGCGGCGGATAACGGCGGCGTCGGGCGTGCCGAGGAACTCAATGCTTTGAAGCAGCAGATCGCGGCGCTACCCAAACCAGCGCGCGGCGATACAAAAAAGGCGCAGGAAGCCAACGCAAAGGGTTTGGAAGCGATCAAAGCCGGACAACCCGAGCTAGCCAAGCAATCCTTTCAATCCGCTTATCAGCTCGATCCAGCGAATGCGGAATACAGTGGCAACCTGGGCTTTGCGTATATTAAGATAAGACAGGCGATTTGAAGGCAGCGCTTAAAGCATTTTCGACGGCGTTATCACTCGCACCGGGACGAGCCGCATCGTGGGCGAATCTGGCCGAGGTTTACGCCCTGCAAGGCCAACAGCGAGAAGCCGTAGCCTGTTATGCGCTGACCTTCCACTTCTCGCAAAATCAGAACAGGACTCGCGAGTTTTTGCAGAAGCAGATGGCTTCCGCCGATGACCCCAAGATCCAACAAGCCGCGCAACAAGCCTTGCAGTTGAGTTTGATTCAGGGAAGCGGGGGAACTGTTGCTGCCGCGCCCGCCGAAGATTCGCTGGACGCGCCTTTGCCGCCGGCTGCGCCCGCATCCCGGTCATTAACTGCTGCTGCGCCCCCGCCGGCTCCTATGCCTGCTGCGTCGCCAGTGGTTGCCACGACTCCGCCTGTTTCACCGCCTGCACCACCACCGGTTGTAGCTGCGACTCCGCCGATTGCTGCGCCTGCACCGCCGCCGGTCGTTACTGCGCCACCTGCTGCACCCGCACCTAATGGAGTCCAAACAGTGGTCAGCGAGGGCCTAGGTGCCGATGTTCCGAGCGCAGCGCAGAATGCAGCGCAAAATGCTTTGACCAATGTGGTCGGCTCCTTTATGGACAGTAACAAGATGTTGGAAAAGCGCGTCGAAATCCAGGATGGGGTGCGCGCTCAGACTTCTCGTATTGACACGAATATTAAGGAATACTCCCAAGGATCAATTCAGCACTTTGAGGTACTTCAAGTCTCGGAGCAGGCTGGTCTTACTAAGGTCACTGCAAAAGTCTCGGTTCGCATCGATGACTTTAAAGCCTTCATCAAGAAACTTGCCGAGGGTAAAACAGATGTCGATACGGGTTTATTTGCATCACTCAGCTCTGAGAAAAAACAAACAGGTAACCTAGAACAAATTGCCATTGATTTGATAACTCCAGTCGTGAAGGGGGAAGTTTCACAATTTGTAGTTGGCAAGCCGATGAGAGTAGAAGAAGCCAAAGACAAAATAAGAAACTGGTATCCCATAAACATATCTATGTGGAAAAACGCCGGCTGGATGAATTCCCAGCAGGCTTTGAACGACGCAACGGACAAATTTCTTGTAAAGATCAGCGAATTTGCTGCACAACAGTATCCAAAGCAGGTTGTTTATCTTCCCATAGAGGTTGAGTTAAATTCAGGGTTTTATGCAAACGCCATTAAAACGCTGGAAAGTGTTGCTGGCAAGAAAAGTTCGTATAGACCAGGAGGCCATTCTAAAGATTATGGTTATAAAGAACATTTGGATGCGGTTCTTGGATTTGGAGATATTAGAGAAGACGCTATTTACGCTGACATTTACATACTGAATAGCATCGACGTTCCTCTAACAAAAAAATTTCCTTGGTTACATTCTATTACATATGGGGGCAAGGAATTAACACAGCTTATTCCTCGTTTAAGTGTTGAATTTTTGGGTAGCATGGGAAGTATTATTAAGTCTTATGATATTGGCAGTAATAGTTCTTATCATGATTATTATGTATTAAATGGAGCAAATTATATGGTTGTATCAGATTTTATATTTTCAGGCACACCCTGGAATCTGTTGGTTCAACCGGTTGACCAGTGGTCGCCTCCCATAATTATGCGATCTAGGAAATTTGGTGTCTTTCTGGTACTAGATGAGACAACACTCAAAGACGCTAAGGAGATAAAGTTAAAACTAATACCGCATTGATTAAACTGCCACTTTGACATTTGGAGTAAAGCAATGAAAATATCCATGATATCCATAGCGATCCTTGCTCTGCCAATGATCGCCCACGGCGCCGGCTGCGAGGACTACCCCTACTCTGACGGCATCAATGTCGAGGATGTCGCGGGAGGCACCAAGATTTTAGCCACGGCCACTGCTTCAGTTAGTTTTGACGACCCTGATTCTATGCGCGATGCCAAGGACGAGGCAACGTTATTGGCTAAGTCGGCTATTTCCAAATTCCTTACCGAGACTATTAGTAGCGATGAGGTCGTAAACAAGGCAGTCAATGAAACCAAGTCCATGACCGGCGCGGGCAAGGCGGCAGAGCGAAAGGAGATCATCGAACGGGTGAAGACACTACGCAACTCCTCTCAAGCCTTATTGCGCGGCGTAGTCGTCTTAGGGGATTGCTACACTAAAGGCACTGAAGTTCGGGTGAGCGTTGGTTTGAAGCCCGAGACCATCAACGCGGCGGGCAACTTGGCTGGTGGCATCGCAGATTCCGTTGCCTCCCAACCCGCTCCTACGTCCGGTACGATGGCCCCGGCCACGGCTGCGCCCACTCCAGCCCCCCTGGAACTGTTCGCACCCCATCGCAAGGGGTTGATAGTCATAGCAACACGGAACGGCTCAAGAACTTCTAAATGCGCGTCTTTGTTGGGTCCGCACTTGTTGGAGTATGGGCCGTACTGGCGGCGGCCCTGCCCACTCTGGCGATCAGCGATCCTTGCCCCGCTTTGGCTGTGGGTGTCCATGAGGTCATGGCGGCGGGGACTTCCAAAATCCTCATCTCGGTCGCGAAGGCTACACCCTTAAGCGACAGCGAGGGTTCCTATACCCTGGCTGAGGCTGAGGCCCGCCTGGAGGCGCGGCGCGGCCTCATGAATTACCTCTCACCGGGGATCAAGCAAACTCAATTCAGCGGGCTTATAGATGTTTCGGTTTGCCGTTCCAACGGCGAAGTCTTTGCTACATTGCAACTCGATGAAGCCAACGTCCGGCGGGCAGCCAAAATGCAAAACATGATTCGTGAGTCAATCACCAAGAATCCGACCCTAAAACCCTAGAAGCCATATCAGAATGATGACGTATGATGTGGAGTTCCGGTTGAAGGAGTGCCGGCTGTAAATTCTCCAATCCTCCAACCGAGCATCATGGCGAGTCCTCAAAAGGCTTTCGGTAGTCTGGCCTGCTTCAACACGCCATTCGCCGTATGCCGTGACTTAATCGCAGGGTTCGCTGGAAAATGGCGTTGCGTGAGGGGGCTGTACCAGATGTCGTGATCGCCCTTTCCCGAACGGAACAGCGAACAACCCGCTTCGGTCAGCAGTTTCTTCACCAGCGGCGTATAGCTGTCCATCACGCGGCTTGGGCCAGCGCGGTACGTTCAGCCACAAGGCGAAAAAGGAACGCGCCGGTTATCCCGCAATTCAGTTCCATCAACTCTGGAATCGGTGTTTCCAGCTTCGCCATCAAAGATTCCAGGGTAACCGCTTCGGCGATCAGTCCTAGCACATCATCGCTGCCCGCCACCCAGACGCTGGCCTCGTCATCCCAGACGGCGCGAATCTCAAGTGTGGTCATGTTGCACCCCCTCAGCGTCCTCAGTGAAACTCGGTACAAGCCCAACCAGAGTTATGAAAATTGACGCTGGCGGTTGATGACCCGTTCAGGGTCAAGCGTCATCGATGCTATTCAGCAAGGTTCGCATGACGCCCACCACCCTCGCCGTCACCGCGTCCGCCGGCGTTTCCCGCCCGACCATGTAGCTCATCAGCAACGGGTCTTGCAGCTCCAGCAACTCCGCAAACGCCTGCTGATCTTCCGCTGAAGCGCCGGGATAATACCGCTCCAGATAGCCCAGCGTCAGCAGATCCAGTTCCTTCATGCCGCGCCGGCAGCGCCAGCGTAATTTGCCCATCTGTTCTTCCACCGTCCGGCCCTCCTAAAAAAACGCCCCTCGCCCGTAAACGGGAAAGGGGCTGGGAGTGAGGCAAAGTTGGCGTTTACCGCCGCTCTACCATCAGTTTCTTGATTTCCGCAATCGCCTTGGCGGGGTTCAACCCCTTCGGGCAGGTCTTGGTGCAATTCATGATGGTGTGGCAACGATACAACCGGAACGGGTCTTCCAGATTGTCCAGCCGCTCGCCAGTGAACTCATCGCGGCTGTCCACGATCCAGCGATAAGCCTGCAACAGGATCGAGGGGCCGAGGTAGCGTTCGCCATTCCACCAGTAACTCGGACAACTGGTCGAGCAGCAGGCGCACAGGATGCACTCATACAGCCCGTCCAGCTTGGCGCGGTCTTCCTTGGATTGCAGACGTTCACGCGCCGGAGCCGGCGTCGCTGACTGCAACCAGGGCTTGATCGAGGTGTACTGGGCATAGAAATGCGTCAGATCCGGCACCAGGTCTTTGACGACCGACAGGTGTGGCAGCGGATAAATCTTGATCTCGCCTTTCACGTCGTCGATGGCCTTGGTGCAGGCCAGGGTGTTGGTGCCGTCGATATTCATCGCGCAGGAGCCGCACACGCCTTCCCGGCAGGAGCGCCGGAAAGTCAGGGTCGGATCGACCTCATTTTTAATCTTGAGCAGGGCGTCCAGCACCATCGGCCCGCAGGCGGCCAAATCGACTTCGTAGGTGTCCATACGCGGATTTTCGCCGCTGTCGGGGTCCCAGCGATAAATCTGGAAGCGCTTGACATTCTTGGCGCCCGTCCCGGCATAGTAGGTTTTACCCTTGCCGATGACAGAATTGGGGGGAAGATTGAATTGAGCCATGGCGTCATTCTCTCTCAGTAGGTGCGCTTCTTGGGCGGAATGTAGTCCACCTCATTGGTGAGCGTGTAGGTGTGAACCGGCCGGTAATCAATGGTCACCCCACCCTTCGCATCCAGCCACGCCAAGGTGTGCTTCATCCATTGGTCATCATTACGATCCGGATAATCTTCGCGGGCGTGTGCGCCGCGACTTTCAGGCCGGTTGATCGCGGATTTGATGGAGACCATCGCGCAACTCAGCAGATTGTCCAGTTCCAGCGTCTCAACCAAGTCGGAATTCCAGACCAGGCCCCGATCGCTGACTGCGATGTGTTCAAAGCCGGCAAACACCTCTTCCAGCAGCTTGATGCCTTCGGCCATCGACTCACCGGTGCGGAACACCGCCGCATGATTCTGCATGATGCGTTGCATCCGCATCCGCAAGCTGGCGGTCGGGTTCTCGCCCCGCGCATTCCGCAGACTATCAAAGCGAGCCACGATCTTGTCAACCGAGGCTTGTGGCAAAGCGCCATGCGGGGTGTTGGGCTGGACCAGTTCGGCGCAGCGAATCGCGGCGGCGCGGCCAAACACGACAATATCGAGCAGCGAGTTGGAGCCGAGCCGGTTGGCGCCATGCACCGATACGCAGGCGGCTTCGCCAATCGCCATCAGGCCGGGAACGATGTGATCGGGATTGCCGTCCTTAAGGATGACCACTTCGCCACGGTAATTGGTGGGGATGCCGCCCATGTTGTAATGCACGGTCGGCAATACCGGGGCCGGTTCCTTGGTCACGTCGACGCCGGCGAAAATGCGGGCGGTTTCGGCGATGCCGGGCAGCCGCTCGTTGACCACATCCGCGCCCAGATGCTCCAGATGCAGATGAATATGGTCCTTATGCTCGCCGACGCCGCGCCCTTCACGGATTTCGATGGTCATGGAACGGCTGACCACGTCACGGGAGGCAAGGTCCTTGGCGTTCGGGGCATAACGCTCCATGAAGCGCTCGCCCAGCGAATTGGTCAGGTAACCACCTTCGCCGCGACAGCCTTCGGTCATCAGACAGCCAGAGCCGTAGATGCCGGTGGGATGGAACTGGGTGAATTCCATATCCTGCAGGGGCAGGCCAGCGCGCAGCACCATGCCGTTGCCGTCGCCGGTGCAGGTATGGGCGGAGGTCGCCGAGAAATAGGCGCGGCCATAACCGCCGGTTGCCAGCACGGTTTCATGCGCACGGAACACATGCAGCGTGCCATCGGCCAAGTCCCAGGCCACGACACCCCGGCACACACCCTCGTCATCCATGATCAGATCGAGTGCAAAATATTCGATGAAAAATTCCGCGTCGTGCTTGAGCGCCTGCTGATACAGGGTATGCAGGATCGCATGTCCAGTGCGGTCGGCTGCGGCGCAGGTGCGCTGAGCCGTGCCTTCGCCGTAATTGGTGGTCATGCCGCCAAACGGCCGCTGATAAATTTTGCCTTCCTCCGTCCGGGAGAACGGCACGCCGTAATGTTCCAGTTCGATGACCGCCGGGACCGCCTCGCGGCACATGTATTCAATGGCGTCCTGGTCGCCGAGCCAATCAGACCCCTTGACGGTGTCATACATATGCCACTGCCACAGGTCCTGGCCCATGTTGCCGAGCGCTGCTGACATACCACCCTGCGCCGCGACCGTGTGGCTACGGGTGGGAAACACCTTGGTCAGGCAGGCCGTCTTAAGACCTTTCTGCGCCATGCCAAACGTGGCGCGCAACCCGGCGCCACCAGCGCCGACCACCACCACGTCGTAATTGTGATGAATGAGTTTGTATGTATTGGACATGAAACCTCAGCCTCTGGTAGTGGGCGTCAAGCCAGTGCGATCTTGAGCACGGCGACGATGGAAATAGCGCCCAGCACGAATAACACGAACTGTGTAGCCAGCACGGCGATGAATTTTTTGCATTCCGGGCGAACATAGTCTTCGTAAATGACCTGCATCCCCAGATTCGCGTGATAGAACACTGTGGCCAACAGCGCCACCATCAAGCCGGCCCGGATCGGGTTGCTCAACCATTGTTGGAAGGTCGCGTAATCGACGCGCGAGACCGACAATAGGGAAATAACGAACCAAAGAACCAACGGGACCAGAGCGACTGAGGTCACGCGCTGCATCCACCAGTGATGGGTGCCATCTTTGGCGGAACCCAAACCGCGAACGAAGCCAAGCGGGGTGCGAATACTCATAGGAATCTCTCTCCTCAGGGCGCGGCGATCAGCCAGCACAGGAAGGTCAGGATGATGGACGACCAGATGACCCACCAACCGGATTTAGTCGCTTCATCCAGTTCGAAGCCGCGTCCGGCGTCCCAGAACAGATGCCGAATGCCGTTGGCCAAGTGGTAAAACAGCGCCCAGGTCCACAGAAACAGGAACAGTTGACCGAGCATCGAACCCAGCACGGTCTGGGCCTGCTCATAAAAACCGGGACCCCGCGCTGCCCACACCAGCCAGTACACCAGCAGCAGGGTACCCACTACCAGCGCCGCACCGGTAGCGCGGTGGGTGATGGACAAGATCGAGGTCATTTGGGGCTTGTAGTAGGGGCCGATCATGAACGGCGACAGTGGCCGTTTATTGGCGGACATACGTTTCTCCTCGTTACGCAGTGGCGAACAACATGAATCTTCGTTTTGTGCAATGCAAAGCATACCAAATGCCGCACGCATTTTCGGGAAATCCGACCCTGGATAAAGAATCCGGAGATCGAGAAGCAGGGAGCGGGCGAAGCGGGCGGGTAGCGGTCAGAAGTCGATACAGCGGCCGGCTTTTTCCCAATCGCCGTAGCGGGTGGGTTCGGGGCCTTTGGGGCCGCCATATTCCTTTGGTCGATGGGGAGGGGTTACGTCTTGAAGGGGAGTCGGCGTTACAGACGGCTGTGGGGGCCGCGTCGGTTCATCATTCTTGTTCATGGCAACTCGCTATGGGTTGTATGGATGGCGGTGGTTGACCATCCTGGCCCCATGGGTGGGTGGGACCGCCGGAAGTTTGGAGCTGGCGCCTTGGCGGCGATTTACCCTTTCCGGTCACTACATTTTGTTGGGTTATTATGCCGTTCATAGCTCCTGAACGCAACGAACCCGGAAACCGCCAGGGGTTTTCCGCGAACGCAGCAATTCAGCAGCATCTGGGTCAAAAATTCACGGAGTTCAAGACGATGATGAAAGGATGGAGCGATTTTCTCGAAGAATCCGGCGGTCAGGTGGTTGACGGTCGAGCGGAACACTTTAGCCATGCGGAGGCGGAACTCCGGGCGGCGCTGAATGACGGCGCTGTCTGTAGCGATCTGTCATATCGAGGTCTGATTGCGGCGCAAGGCCCAGACGCTGATCTGTTCCTGCAAGGTCAACTGACCTGCGATGTCCAACGGGCCACGCTCGATCACAGCATCCTTGGCGCGTTTTGTTCCCCCAAGGGCCGGGCGCTGGCCTGCCTCCGACTGTTCCGGCGCGAGGATGCGGTCTATCTGGAATTGCCGCAGGAACTGGTGGAGCCGACGCTGGCCCGGTTGCGCAAATATGTGCTGCGGGCCAAGGTCACGCTCGAAGACGCCAGTCATCGGCTGGTGAGGTTTGGCGTCGCTGGCCCCCATGCTGAAGCCGTGTTAACCAACCAATTCGGCGCGATTCCCGAAGCGATCAACAGCGTCATTCACACTACGGGTGAATGGTCGGACATCACGGTGATCCGTTTGCCGGGAATCACGCCGCGTTTTGAACTGCACGGCCCCCTGCCCGTCATGCAGGGACTCTGGGCAGCCCTGGACTCCACCGTCACTTTCACCGGCGCGGAACCGTGGCGGTTGCTGGATATTCTGGCCGGCATTCCGACGATCTACCCGGAAACCGTCGAGGCGTTCGTGCCGCAGATGATCAATCTGGACGCGCTGGACGGGATCAACTTTCGGAAGGGTTGCTATACCGGGCAGGAAGTCGTAGCCCGTATGCATTATCTAGGCAAGTTGAAGCGGCGGATGTATGTAGCGCGGATGGACGGCGAGAATCCCCCCCGGCCCGGCGATGCACTGTTCTCACCGCAAGCCGACGCCAGTCAAAGCGCGGGGCGGATCGTTGATGCAGCGAAACATCCCGATGGAGGTTATGCCGTTCTAGCAGTCGCGCTGATTGAATGCGCTGAACAAGGCGTGTTGCATTTGGGCGATGCTCAAGGGGCGACGCTTAAACTGGAGCCTCTGCCCTACCCGTTCGATCCGGCGGACTGAAAGACGCCCGGCATCTCAATCCTCCGCCGGCGCCCAACCGCCCAGATCCTTCCAGCGGTTGACGATCTGGCAAAACAGTTCTGCGGTGCGCTCGGCGTCGTAAATCGCTGAGTGTGCCTCGCGCTCATTCCACGGAATACCCGCTGCCTGGAGCGCCCGGGCCAATACGGTCTGTCCGTAGGCGAGACCCGCCAGCGACACGGTGTCGAAATTGCTGAACGGATGAAAGGGGCTGCGTTTGATTTTGGTGCGAGCCACCGCCGCGTTCAGAAAGGCCAGATCAAAGAAAGCGTTGTGGCCGACCAGAATGGCGCGATGGCAACCGGTATCGCGCACTTCCCGGCGCACTTCCCGGAAAATGTCGGTCAACGCTTCGCTTTCCGGCACAGCGAAACGGAAGGGATGATCGGGATCGATGCCGTTCACCGCCATTGAGGCGGGTTCCAGCCGGGTGCCGGGGAACGCCTGGACATGATGAGCCAGCGTCCCCGCCGGTCGCAGATTACCCTGCCAGTCCATGCGCACGATGACCGCCGCGATTTCCAGCAAGGCATCGGTCTGGGCGTTGAGGCCGCCGGTTTCGACATCGATGATGACCGGCAGAAAACCCCGGAAACGGCGGGCGATAAGGGCACTGGGAGCGGGTTCGTTCATGGATGCAGCATACCGGATCATCGGCTGGAACGCACCCGAACCGCGCTTTCGACTGGGGCCGCCTATACTTGCAAGACGCCTTCTTCCTGGAAAACTGGTTATGCGCTCCATCACCCGCGACGTGATGACCCGCGAAGTCATCGACTGGCATCAGCAGGGTCTGATTAACCGATCCCTGTTGGACGCCCTGCTGCCGCGCTACGAAACGCACGGCCGATTCCTAGCGGCGTTGCTGAAATGGCTGGGCCTGTTCGCCCTGTTCCAGTTGGGACTGGCGGTGCTGGCCTTCATCGCCATGATGACCGAATCCGCCGGGGTCGCTGCGCTGCTGCTGGCGCTGGTGGGTGCCGGGTTGTGGTTTTGGGGAGTGCAGATGGCGACCGACCCGCAGCAACGCCATCCTTTTACCGGTGCAGTGCTGGTTACCGCCAGTCTGGCCGCCGCTTTTGGCGTGTTGCTGCTGCTGTATCTGGCCGCTGGCGGCGACAGTGAAGATCGGGCAATTCCGGTTCTGATGCTGTTAACCGGCTTACTGGCGGGGCTCACCGCTTACCGCTATCACCTGCGCTGGCCGCTGTTGCTGGCGTTACTGCTGTTTTTCCACGGCATCGGCGCGTGGCATGCCTACGGCGGGCATGGCGCATATTTCGCTCACATTCAGGACGAACGCCTGATGGCAGTCATCGCGCTGGCGGCCATTCTTCTGGGTCTCTGGCATGAGCGCCGGCTGGAAATCGGTCCTTTGCGGCGATGCGCCGGCTTCGGGGCGCTCTATCTGATTTTCGGATTGCTGTATCTGAACCTGTCGCTGTGGTTCCTGACGCTGTTCGGCAGGCCGCTGGACTGGGTGCTGATCTTCACTGTGGCGGGCATCGCCCAGATGGTCGTTGGAGCGCGGCTGCACGATGCGCGCTTCACCGGGTTTGGCATCGTGTTTCTGGCGATTAATATGTACACGCGCTTTTTTGAACACTTCTGGGATCGGCTGTCGCTCGGCGTCTTTTTCCTGATCGGCGGCGCGTTGGCCATGGCGTTCGGCTTCGCCTGCGAACGCTGGGGCCGGACTGCCGGGGAATTGCGGCCATGAATCCGACCTCCCGCAATCGCCGGGTTCGCCGGGAACTCGATGAGCTGCTGCGTCAAGGGTTGCTGGACGAAGCGACTCATGCGCAGTTGTGTACACGCTATCCGACCGAGGGTTGGGACTGGCGTTCGCTGGGCCGCTGGTTCCTGATTTTCGGCGCGATCAGTGTTATGGCCGGGCTGGTTATCCTGGGCCGCACACTGTTCGAGTTCACTTTGACAAAGCTGGCGGTGCTGCTGGGCATCGCCACGCTGGCCAGTTTCGGCAGCGGGCAATGGCTGAAAAACACCCGTCCCCATTTAATCTGGAGTCGGTTGAGTCTGGAGTTGCTGGGCGGATTGCTGCTGATCGGTCTGACCTTTACCCTGGGGATGATCTATTCCACCGGCTCCGGCAACTGGCCGGCGCTGCTGCTCATGGATCTCGTCGTGCTGCTCGGCCTGAGCTACGCGCTGCACAATGCGCTGTTGCTGGTTCTCAGCGCCGTGGTGTTTTTCTGCTGGTTCGGCGGCTTCACCGGCTACGCTTCCGGGTGGGGCGCGTACTGGTTCGGCATGAATTACCCACTGCGTTTCCTGATCGCGGCACTGGTCATGGTCGCGGTCGCGGTCATTCACCAACAGAGCGAAAGCGGACCGCTGGCGCGTTATCGGGGATTTTGCAAAATCTGGCTGTCCAGCGGGTTGTTCTTTGCGGAAATGGCGCTGTGGCTGTTGGCGCTGTTCGGCAATTTCGATCTGGCCAGCGATGGGTGGTATGCGGCTAAAGCGGCGGAACTGCTGCTGTTCAATGGGTTATGGGCGGGTTTGAATATCGCGCTGATCGGTTTGGGAGCGCGATTGGCGATGCGCATGTTGACCGGCTACGGGGCCACTTTTCTGATTATTCAGATTTATACGCTGTTCTTCGCCCATCTGGCCGAGCATTTGGGGCTACTTCTCAGTTTGTTGATCGCCGGCGGCGGAGCGCTGGCGCTGACCTTCTGGCTGGAACAGCGTCGGCGCGCTGCCTGACCTTCTCCATCAAGAACTTGCGGCCTTGGCGAAGTAGCGCACGTCGGGCAAGCCGGCAAAATCATCTTCCTGCGTCCACAACGTCGCGCCATGAGCGCGGGCGACGGTGAGGATCAGGCTATCCGCCATTGCCAGGCCAAGATCGCGGGAAATCCGGGCGGCAGCCAGCACCAACGAGGCGTCGATGTCCACCACCGTGCTTTGCTGCATGGCCACGACCACGTTATGCGCTTCTTTTTCGCCACGGGTGCGGAGCGTCTGCTTAAACACTTCGTACAGAACAATGGTCGGCACCAACCGTTGATCGATGGTCTCAATCGGCTCGGCGAAATGATCGGCGCCGGGGCCATCTTCCAGGTACTCGATCCAAGCTGAGGAATCGACCACGTTCATAGTTCGCGGTCCTTTTTCTCGCGTTCAAAAGGAACATTGACGCCTTTGAGAATGCCGCGAAATGATTCAATCGGCATCACCGGCACCAGTTCGATGCGTCCATCGTAGGTCAGCACCTGAAATTTCTGGCCTGCTTTCAGTTGCAATTTCTCCCGCACGGCTTGGGGAATAACGATCTGATACTTGGGGGACAAAGTAACGGCTTCCATCAGCAGAGGTGGCCCCGCGAATCAAGACATCCGGTTAAGTGAAAACTCTGCTTCAATGGGCGATGGAAATCGCCTGCCAAGGAACAGAAGCAATGAGAAGACCCCGCCGTAACCATACAGCCACGTTCAAGGCCAAGGTGGCGATTGCAGCCCTCAAGGGCGATGAGACGCTGGCCGCGTTAGCTGAAAAGTTTGATGTTCATCCGAATCAAATCACGCAGTGGAAGACGCAACTGCTGGAAAACGCCTCTGGCGTATTCGCCACGGCAGCCGAGAAGCAGGCGGCCACGCTGGACCTGAAGGATTTGCACGCAAAGATCGGCCAGTAGGCGCTGGAGATCGATTTTTTGGCCGGTGCGCTCGGTCGCATCGGCGATGCGAGCGCAAGGAAATGATCGACAGGACCCACGATCTGCCTGTCGTCAGGCAGGCGCAGTTGCTGAAACTGTCTCGCTCCTCCATCTATTACCAGGCACAGCCGACGTCAGAGGGTGATCTGAAGCTGATGCGACGGATTGATGAATTGCATCGGGAACACCCCGTTGCCGGAGCAAGGATGCTGCGCGACAGGCTCAAGCTGGAAGGCCATGATATCGGCCGCAAACAGGTCAGCACACTGATGAAGACGCTCGACATCCAGGCAATCTACCGCAAGGCCAACACCAGTCGGCGTAACCTGGCACACCGTATCTACCCCTACCTGCTTCGTGATCTCAGCATTGATCGTCCGAATCAGGTCTGGGCAATGGAAATAGTCTTTACGCAAATGACAAAAACGGATGTGTTCGCTGCTCGGGTGAGTAGGGATGACATAGCGAATTTCGACCTCGGCATCTGTCACGATAACTCGGTCGATCAAAAGCTCGACCAACTG
>JAKLIY010000016.1 GCA_022709365.1 Pseudomonadota bacterium | reverse complement strand
CGTCAACAGTTCATCCGGCTTCAACGCACGTTTGCCGTTCTCGATGTCGGAGACCGATTGACGATCCTTCAAAGCGAGTCCTTGCGTAAGCTGCTCCTGTGTCCAGCCCTTGGCTTCGCGAGCTGCCCTGACGCGGTAGCCAATCCACTTTTGCGAGAGTTTTTCGAGCACGGCAGCCATCTCCTAAACTGACTTGTTTTCTTGCTTAACTTATTTAGCAAAATTATATTGAAATATAAAAAATGCAAGAACAGCGATGGCTATCCGGTCCAAAATCTCTTCGCCCCGCCTTTCTTGCGGGGCCATGTCGCCGAGGTTATGCAACTCGGACGCTACTCCATCCGCAACGCTTCAGCGGGCCGGGCGCGAGCCATGCGCCAGATCGGATATAACCCGGCCAGTAACGCCGCAAAGATCGCCAGCGCCACTGTTTCCAATAGCAGTAGTGGATTCACTTCAAACGGCAGACTCCAGCCGAACGCCCGGCGATTAATGACGAAAACCAACACCGACGCCAGCAACAGACCGGTGGGAATCGCCAACAATCCTGCCGCTGCCCCCATGAAGCCCGTTTGCAACGACACCAGCCCACCAACTTCCCACGCCGTCATCCCCATCGCCCGCAACGTCGCAAACTCCCGCGCTCGCTCCAGTTGCAGCGCCAGCAGCGCGCTCAATACTCCAACCACTGCGACCAGAATCGCCAACACCCGCAACACCTGGGTAATGGTGAACGTCCGGTCAAAAATCTCTAGCGTGCGGCTTTGAATATCGCGATTGGAACGGATCAGCAGCGCCTGGACCGGCCCCAACCGCTCCTGCAACCGCTCGCGCAACGCCGCCAGATCTTCACCCGGCGCGGCGAAGGCGGCGGCGGAACCCACAGTAGGGTTATGCCAATACCGCTCATACCCGGCGCGATGCAGCAGAATCCGCCCATGTTCTGAACCGTAATCCAGAAACACCCCGGCGATGGTGAAACGGCGCACGCCTTGATCCGTCGGCAGCTCCAACCCGTCACCGACGGTCAATCCCCGCCGATAAGCCAGCGGTTCGGAAATCAGGAGCGCCTCACCGGTTTGAAACGCCCGCCAAGCGGCGTCCGGGGTGCCCGCAATCAACCGATAACCGGCTTGGGACGCCGGAGCAAGGTCCACCGCAATCAGGATGACCGGGCGACCGTCAAGATCAACCGAGCTTGCCCGATAGGTGGAGACTCCCGCGATGCCCAGTGTATCCCTCAACACGGCCAAGGCGGCAGGATGCAGCGCTTCCGAACGGTTGCCGCCGTTTTCAATGGCGGCAGGCGCAACGTATAAGTCCGCATTCAGCAAATCATTAATCCAGATCGCCACGCCGCCCCGGAAACTGTCTACCATCACCCCTACGCCGACCGTAGCGGAAAATGCCACCATCAGCGCCGCTACGGCGATCCCGGTGCGGCTGAGATGACGGGCGACATCGCGGTTGGCCATGCGCGCTAATAATCCCCACCGTGCGGTTAGCGGCTGATTCAACCGAACCAGACCGACTACGATAGGCGGGGTTAGTAGCGCGCAGCCGAGAATCAGCAGGAATAACCCGGTAAAGCCCGCAGCCAGCGATTGAGAGAACGTCAACACCAGACCGCCTGTTCCCAACAGCGCCAGACCGGCCAGCAGGAAGCAGGGCAGAGACGACTGCCAGCGACTTTCCAAATGCGCCCGGCTCAATACTGCGCCCGGTGGCGCATCTGCGGCTTCCCGCGCCGGCAGCCAGGCTGCGGCCAACGTTGCGCACACGCCCAGCGTCGCGCCCTTAGCCAGCGACCACGGATCGATGAAGAACTCACGGACGCTGAGGACATAATAAAGGTCGTTGATCGTGCGGGTCACCAGATGCACCAACCCGGAACCGAGCCAGAGACCGAGCAAACTGCCGAGCAGGGTTCCCGCCAGACCGAGCAGCAGCGCCTCACCCAGAACGCCGATAAACAGTTCCCGGCGACTGACGCCCAGTGCTCGCAATAGCCCCAGCAGTGAACGGCGTTGCACCACCGAGAACGTTATAGCGTTGTAAATCAGGAACATGCCCACGACTAGCGCCAGTAGACTCATCGCCGTCAGGTTCAGGGAAAAAGAGGCGCTTAAATCCGCTATCGTCTGATTGCGTTGAGCCGGGCGCTCCAGCCGCAATTCTGGCGGCAACCGGGCGCGCAGTTCCTCCGCTTGCCGTTCGCCCGCCGCGCCGTCCGGCAAAATGAGATCAACATGACTCAAATGTCCCGCCATGCCGAGCAGCGTTTGCGCGGTGCTAAGGTCGGTAATGATCAGCCCGTCCAGTTCCGGTCCGCGCAGCGTCCCGGCGCGTTTCAGGGTCAAGCGTTGCTCGCCGCGTTTGAGGGTGATCTGTTCGCCCAGGGCTTCGGGCAATAGCGCCGCGTCTGGATTCACCAGCAAAGCACGTAAATCGAAGTTGCCGCCGGTTAGATCAGCGGCGGGATGGCGAAATGGACGCTCGGCAAACGGATCAATACCGAGGATTTGCAGCAGTTGGCCCGGTCGATCGGCGTTCGGCAGGTAACCGGTGACGACCGGCGCGGAGGGACGAAAGCCCCGCTCCACCCGCATTTGGACATACCACGCTTCTGGGATGCCCTGGGCATCGCCCACCAGGCGATGCGTCGCCTGGCCCGAGATTCGCTCCATCGCCAGCGCAAAGCTGCGGCGGGCGCTGGCGTTCGCCAAATCCACCGCCACCACCACCGCCACGCCCAGGGCGATGCCCAGAATCGCCAAGCCCAGTTGCCAGGGACGCCGCAACGGATACCGCAACAGCGCCCGCCAGAACAACGGCGTCATCGGTTCATCTCCCGGATATCGCCATTGTTCAGCACCAGGATCCGATCGGCACGAGCCGCAACTTCCTGGCTATGGGTCACCATCACAATCGTGGTTCCCGCTTGCCGGTGCAGTTTCAGCAACAATTCCAGAATCCGCTCACCGGTGGCGGCGTCGAGATTGCCAGTCGGCTCATCAGCCAGTAGTAACCAAGGGCTGTGAACCAGCGCCCGGGCAATGGCCAGTCGCTGTTGTTCCCCGCCAGACAGCCGTTCTGGAAAGCTGTTTCTACGGTCGCCCAATCCCACGTTATCCAGCAACTCCAGCGCCCGATTGCGCTGGTCAAGCGTCGTGAGTCCATTCAACTCCAACGGCAAGAGCAGATTTTCTTCAACGGTCAGCGTCGGGATCAGGTTGAAGAACTGAAACACGAAACCGATATGGCGGCGGCGAAACCGGGTGCGTTCCCGCTCGTTCATCCCGGTCAGGGAGCAGCCATCGATATAAATCTGGCCGGCGTCTGGCAGATCGATACCGCTGAGCAGGTTGAGCAGGGTCGATTTGCCGCAACCCGACGGACCGAGCAGAGCGATAAACGCGCCGCGTTCGATGTCCAGATCGAGGTCGGCAAAAATATTCCGCTGCTGCTCGCCTTCAATATACCTTCGGGCCAGCCGCCGAATTTGGATGAAAGCCGATGAATTATGCATAGCGACTCTATATAATTAGAAACAAGCGTCGTTGGTTGGTTGCGGTATTATCCAATGTATCTCCTTCGACAACGCAAATTGAACAGACGAATGTAAAGCTGTAGAGGACACGGCGCATGATAAAACCAAGGCACAGGGCATCCATAGGACTCTCATTGATCGCGACGGTTTTGCTGGGGGCGTGCGCCAGCCCGAAGGGCGAGCTGTTACCGCCCTCAACCAGCTATGGTTCCCAGACTGCTTCGCCGGATGAATACACCTATTTGATTGGCCCCGGCGACGAGGTGCAAATTTTCGTCTGGCGCAATCCTGAAGTGTCCCAGTCGGTCACCGTCCGGCCCGACGGCAAGATTTCCACGCCGCTGGTTGAAGATTTACAGGCCAGTGGCAAGACTCCTACCCAACTGGCTCGCGATCTGGAAAAAGCCTTGGAGACCTACATCCGCCAACCCATCGTCACGGTCATCGTCGCCGGCGGCATCGGTCCGTACAGCGAACAAATCCGCGTCGTCGGTCAAGCGACTAAACCCCAGGCGATCGCTTACAAGCAGAGAATGACGCTGCTGGATGTCATGATCGCCGTCGGTGGACTCACCGAGTTTGCCGATGGCAACAATACCAAGATCGTCCGAGTGGTCGATGACCAGCAGCAGGAGTACCTGGCGCGGGTTGATGATTTGCTGAATGATGGCGATATTAACGCCAATGTCGATATGTTGCCCGGCGACATCCTGATCATTCCGGAATCCTGGTTCTGAGCTCGCATCGAGCGGGTAGAAACCGAGGGCGCAGCCATGTATGAAATTATCGAACAATTGTTGGATTATTTGCGAGGCATTTGGCGCAATCGCTGGTATGCCTTGGGCGGTGCCTGGCTGGTTTGCCTGATCGGCTGGACGGTGGTTTATCGATTGCCTGATCAGTACGAGGCCTCCGCCCGGGTGTTTGTCGACACCCAGTCGATTTTGCGGCCTCTGCTGCAGGGTTTGACCGTGAGCGTCAACCCGGACGCGCAAATTGGTTTGATGACGCGAACGCTCCTGAGCCGCCCCAACCTCGAAAAGATTGCCCGTAACGCCGATCTGGATATCCGCGCCCAAGATACCGAGGGTATGGAGTCAATCATCAACAACTTGCAGAAACGAATTCAGCTAACAGGCGCAGGACGCGAGAATCTGTACGGCATTGCCTTTATCGACAATGATCCGCAATTGGCTAAAAAAGTCGTGCAGGCCGTAGTGACCGTGTTTGTGGAAAACCTGCTCGGTGAAACGCGCCAGGATACCGACACGGCTCAACGCTTCCTGGAAAAACAGATTGCTGAATACGAGGCGCGTTTGGTGGAGGCGGAGAACCGGCTCAAGGAGTTCAAACTCAAGAACGTCGGGCTGATGCCGTCCGAAGGACAGAACTACTATACCCGTTTGCAACAGGCCAGTGCTGATGTAGAAACCGTCCGGCTGGACCTGAATCAGGCGGAAAGCCGCCGCAATTCGTTGTTGCAGCAGATCGGCGGTGAAGAGCCGACCTTTGGCATCGGTCCCCAGCCCGGCACGGGCGCGGGTCCTGCGGCCGGTGCCGCTTTACCGATTGACGCCCGGATTCAGAGTCTTGAACAGAAGCTCGACGAGCTGCTGCTGAAATACACCGAACGCCATCCTGATGTCGGCATTCTCAAGCAGACCATCGCCGATTTAAAAAAACAGCGCGAAGACGAACTGGCGCAATACCAGGCCAGCCTGGCGGCCAGTGCTGCTGCGAACGCCGCCAGTAATGTGGGCGGTTTCGGCCCGGCAGGCGTGGACGCCAATCCGGTTTACCAACAACTCAAGGTCGCGCTGGCCCAGGAAGAAGCCAATGTTGCCTCCCTGCAAGCGCGGCTGGTGGAATACGAAAAGCGGCGCAAAGAGTTGCAGGATCAGGTCAGCACGGTACCTCAAGTCGAAGCCGAGCTGATCGCGCTGAATCGCGATTATGAAGTCAACCGCAAGAAATACGATGAACTGGTCGGCCGGCGGGAGTCGGCGCGGCTGTCTCAGCAAGCCGAGCAGACCAATCAGGATATTCGTTTTCGCATCATCGATCCGCCCCGGGTGCCGCTGGAGCCGACCGGCCCTAACCGTCCGTTGTTGATCTCCGGGGTCTTGTTGGGCGCACTGGGAGTCGGCGGCGCGCTGGCGTTCCTCCTCGCACAACTCTGGCCAACCTTCGACAGTCGACAAAGTCTGATGCGCGCAACGCAGATTCCGGTGTTTGGCAGTGTCAACATTGTCTTGTCACCCACTGCTGCACGACGGAATCGGTGGGGGCTGCTCGGGTATTTCGCGCTGGGCGGGTGCCTGCTGATACTCTATGGCGGGTTGCTGGTCGTCGAAATCACGGGTTTCAAACTACCACCATTATGACAGGTTTCAGAGGCGCATCATGGACATGATTGAGAGAGCAATGCGCAGCGGGGCGCCGCAACTGCGCGAAGATCCGGCAGCCCTGTCGCTACCGACGTCAGACAGCCTCATTGAGCGGGCGGCGGCGATAGCGAAATCCCCGCCTGTTGTCATCCCAACGTCTGTTGTAGCGCCGAAGCGCACGCAACGTTCGGTCCTGTTGGATTTGGAGCGCATACGTTCGCAAGGCTTGCTGGTGCCTGATGCCCGACGCAGCCGGATCAAGGAGGAATACCGCCATATCAAGCGGCCCTTGTTGATGAACGCCGCGGGCAAGGGCGCCACCATCGTCGAACATCCTAACTTAATCATGGTGACCAGTTCCCGACCCGGCGAGGGCAAGACCTTTACCGCCTGCAATCTGGCCTTGAGCATCGCTGCTGAGCGCGACCGCACAGTGTTGCTGGTGGATGCTGACGTGATCAAACCCTCGATCGCCAGGATGCTCGGTTTCGAGGCCGATCAGGGATTGGTGGATTTGCTCATCGATGAGCAACTGGAACTGGCGGATGTGCTGGTCGACACGAATGTACCCTCCCTGACCATCCTGCCCGCCGGCAGTACTCATCATCTGTCTACGGAACTGCTGGCCAGCGACAACATGCGCAAGCTGGCGGAAGAAGTCAGCCGCCGCTATGCCGACCGCATCATCGTGATGGATTCGCCGCCGCTGCTGGTCACGACCGAGGCGAGCGTGCTGGCCAGCCTGGCCGGGCAAATTGTCATGGTGGTGGAGGCCGGGCGCACTCATCAATCGCAGGTGCAAGAGGCGCTGGCGCTGCTGAATCCAAACCAGATCGTTGGATTCGTACTCAACAAGAAGCGCGGCATCCTCGGCGCTGATTACTACGGTTATAGTTATGGCTATCGATATGGTTATGGCCGTGACGAGCGTGATCGCGATGCCGAAGAGTAGCGAGTCGCGTCGGTGAATAAATTTCGCTGCCAGCCATTGCCGGAAAGCATCCAGTGGACGTTAGCGTTATGGCTGACCGTCGCTGGATGGCCTGTTGTGGCGCAGGAAAGCGATGGCCGCCCGGCTGGAGAGTGGCAAATCACGCCGAGGATCAGCGTCGGTGCGACCTATTCCGACAACATCCGACTCGCGCCGTCCAATGAGGCCGAAGGCGATCTGGTTTTACAAGTAGATCCGGGTATTTCTGTACGCAAACAAGGGGGACGGGTGGAGGCCCGCTTTGATTATACCGCTCAGGGCCTGCTCTACACCCAGCAGGGCGAAGCCAAGCTCAATAATAATCTGTTGGGGTTCGGGACGGCTGAGTTGTATCAGGATCATTTCTTCCTGGATGCCTATGGCTCCATTTCTCAGGTTCCCGTCTCGTCCGGCAGTCGGGTAGACGCCGGCAATTTGGGGTTGGGCGGCGGTTCGTCGTTCGCTACCGGATTATTCAACAATCTGAATCTGGGATTGCCGGGCAGCGCCGATATTTTCAATCCAATCGGTCTATTCAGCAATATTGCGTTAACCGGTGATCAAACCACAGCCACCAGTTTGGGCCTCAGTCCCTACTGGCGGCAGAATTTCGGCGGTTGGACGGAAGCGTTGTTGCGTTATGGCTATAGCTGGAGCGGATTCGGCCAAAATGCTGACAGCAATGGACAGGGGGGCGCATCCAATGGCGATATTCAAAGCGTCGACCTGAATCTCAAAAGCGGGCGGCATTTCAGTCTGTTGAACTGGAGCTTCGATTATTCCCGTCAGCAGCAGGATTTACAGGGACAAAATAGCGCAGGGTCGGATAACGGCGGCAGCACCCAGGAAAGCGTAACGGGTCAAGCCAACTATCGGTTGAACCGGCAATGGGCGTTGCTGGCCGAGGCCGGTTATGAAAATAACGATCTGGCCACGTTCCAGATCGATAATAATAATGGCTCGTATTGGGGATTAGGCGCCCTCTGGTCGCCGAATCGCCGCTTCGATTTGACGGGGCTGTATGGGCAGAATCTTAACGAAGTCGCTATCCAGTGGACGCCGTCCGCACGCACCCGCTTTGAACTCAGTCGGCGCGATCAAAGCGTCGGTCTCAACCCCGGCATCCATTGGGAAGGCTCGTTGAATTACCGGACGCAACGGACTCAGTGGTCGGCTAGATACACCGAAGAAGTGACCAGCACTCAACAATTGCTGAGCGATAACCTGACTGGTGTAGGCCCGGATGGTCAGCCCATACTGCTGGATGATCAAGGGCAAATCGTGGCGGTGGGCGGGCCATTCGGTTTAAGCAACCAGGAATTTCTACGCAAACTCTTTGAAACGGACATCACCTATCAACGGGTGCGCAACAGCTTCAGCTTGCGAGCCTTCAGCGAAGACCGCCAGTACCAGGACACCGCCCTCGATGAAAGCGCTTATGGCGTTGGTGGATTATGGACCTGGCGTTTTGCGCCGCGCACCGCCTCATTTCTCGGGACCGGCTGGGAACGCGACGAATTAAGCGAAGACCAGCAGAATAATTACTGGGTGTCGGTCATCGGCCTGGCGCGGGTATTCACTCCGGACTCCGGCGGACTGATCAGTTATCGTTATTATGAGAATGACGCTGAACCCGCCGATCAGGGATTTCGCGAGAACCGGCTTAATGTCCGTTTCAGCATGAAGTTTTAAACCACGGACCTGTCATCATCCAACATGTATATCGGCTACTACGGCTTCAGCGGTAAACCCTTCCAGTTAAGTCCAGACCCAAAGTTTTTCTTCGGCAGCAGTACTCACAGTCGAGCGCTGGCCTATTTGCGCTATGGATTGAGCCAGGGGGAGGGTTTTATTGTCATCACCGGCGGTATTGGTACCGGCAAAACCACCTTGGTCAAAAGCCTGTTCGGTGAACTGGATTCCAACCGGGTGGTCGCCGCGCAATTGGTTACGACCCAACTGGAAGCCGATGATTTGTTGCGCAGTGTGGTGGCCGCCTTCGGTTTGCCCTACGAGGGGGCCGGTAAAGCGGTTCTTCTCAAGCACTTTGAGAACTTCCTGCTCGTTCAGGCCCAACACGGTCGGCGCGTATTGCTGATCGTTGACGAGGCGCAGAATCTGCCGGTTCGTTCCTTGGAAGAATTACGGATGCTCTCGAACTTTCAGGTCGCCGAGACGCCGCTACTGCAAAGCTTCCTGCTGGGACAGGAAGAATTCCGCCAGACGCTTCAAGATCCTGGCATGGAGCAACTTCGGCAACGGGTGATCGCCTCCTGCCATCTCAATCCCCTGAGCGATACGGAAATCCGCCCTTACATCGAGCATCGCTTGCAGATCGTGGGCTGGCGCGGCGATTTTCCGCATTTCGATGAATCGGCTTATACCGCGATCCATCGCTATACCCAGGGCGTTCCTCGCCGGGTCAACGTGTTTTGCGACCGGCTGTTGCTTTACGGGTTTCTGGAAGAAATGCGGGAATTTCCCGAAGCGGCGGTTGATGCGGTGGGTCGGGAAATGGTGCTAGATGAACAAGGCGGCAGAGTCGAGGCCCGAACCCACAGCAACAGTCCCTTGTTGCGCATCGGCCAGGCGATGGAACAACGCCTGGTCGAATTGGAACAGACCGTGGAAACGCTCTTGCAGTATCCTGAATGGCAGGACGCCCAACTGGAACGCTTGGAAAAACGCATTCAGCGCCTGGAATCAGCGAGACGAACGTCTGCTGATCCGGCTCTAACTCTCAACTCCTAAATTTTTCCACAGACGACTCCCATGCCCAAAATACTCTGCGTCGTCGGCGCTCGCCCGAACTTTATGAAGATTGCGCCGATCATAACGGCGCTGCGCCGAACTTCGCTGGATGCCCGGTTGGTGCATACTGGCCAGCATTATGATGTAGAGATGAATCAGCGCTTTTTCGAGCAGTTGGGTATTCCCCATCCTGATATAGGCTTGGAGGTGGGTTCGGCCAGCCATGCTGTGCAGACCGCCGAAATCATGAAGCGTTTCGAGCCGGTATTGGATGCTGAACAACCCGCCGCCGTGCTGGTCGTCGGCGATGTCAACTCCACCATTGCCTGTGCGCTGGTGGCGGCCAAGAAGGGCGTGAAAGTGGTGCATGTCGAAGCTGGACTGCGTAGTTTCGACCGCACTATGCCGGAGGAAATCAACCGGGTGCTGACCGATCAGATTTCCGATCTGCTGTTCACCACCGAACGGGAAGCGCTGGCCAATCTGGTCCGGGAAGGTATTAATCCCGATCGGGTGTGTTTCGTCGGCAACGTGATGATCGACACGTTACGTTCTTGTCTGCCGCGGGCCGTTCCACCAGCGCAAATACTGGCCAACACGCCAGATCCCGCGGTATTTCTCAACAATCCGAACGGCTACGGGATTTTGACCCTGCACCGACCGAGTAATGTGGACGATCCGGCAGTACTGGAGCGGTTGCTGCGGGCGCTGAGCGAAATCAGTCTGGATTTGCCGCTGGTTTTCCCCGTTCATCCCCGCACCCGGAGCATGATCGACAAGGCCGGATTCAGCGCGATGCTGGAAAGTCCACACTTCTGCTGCCTGCCGCCCCAGGGTTACCTGGAAATGCTGGGCTTGATGCAGGGCGCGCGGCTGGCGTTGACCGATTCCGGCGGAGTGCAGGAAGAAACCACCGCGCTGGGCGTCCCTTGCCTGACCTTGCGCGAGAATACCGAGCGGCCCGTGACTGTGACGGAAGGGACGAATACCATTGTGGGCGCTGATCCGGAACGGATTCGCCGCGCCGCGCACGAAGTGCTGACGCAGGGTGGCAAGGCGGGACGGATTCCTGAACATTGGGATGGCCGGGCTGCGGAACGGATCGCCACCGTGTTAGCAAATTGGCTGACGAATGAGGAGAAAGCCTGATGCTGACGAACGCCATGACCGTCGATGTAGAAGATTATTTCCAGGTCTCGGCGTTCGAACCGTATATCGCCCGTGAGCAGTGGGAGCAGTGGCCACGCCGGGTGGAACACAATACGAATCGCATTCTCGATCTGTTCGCCGAATGCGGCGTCAAGGCAACCTTTTTCACCCTTGGCTGGGTGGCGGAGCGGCATCCCGCACTGGTTCGCCGCATCGTCGCTGAAGGTCATGAACTGGCTAGTCATGGCTACGCCCACATCCGGGTGACGCAGCAAACGCCGGTGGAATTCCGGGCCGATGTAGCGCGCACCAAGGCGCTGCTGGAAGATTTGGGCGGAGTAGCGATTCTGGGCTATCGCGCCGCCAGTTACTCCATCGGCGCGGGCAATCTTTGGGCGCTGGCGGAACTGGAGCAGGCCGGTTATCGCTACAGTTCCAGCATTTATCCGATTCGTCACGATCTGTATGGAATGCCCGAAGCGCCGCGCTTCGCTTTTCACCCTGAAAACGCGCCAGCTTTGCTGGAAGTGCCGGTCACGACTGTCACCGCATTCGGGAAAACGCTGCCCTGCGGCGGCGGCGGCTGGTTCCGGCTGTGGCCCTATGCGCTGTCGTGCTGGGCGCTGCGGCGGGTGAATCAGCGGGATGGGCAGTCCGGCCTGTTTTACTTTCATCCTTGGGAAATCGACCCGGAACAGCCGCGTCAACCCGGCGTCAATCTTAAAACCTGGGTGCGACATTACCTGAATCTGCATCGTATGGAAGGACGGTTGCGGTCGTTGTTGCGCGATTTTCGCTGGAATCGGATGGATCGGGTGTTTCTATCAGCGAAATGAACTGTTTACGCTCCCTACCCTAAAGCATCTTTTTTCAGGGCTAAACCGGGAAATGATTCGTGCGTTTAGCCCTAAAGGGGCGTTCTAATTTTAGCCCAGGGTAATGCCCAGGGATGCTTTGGCGTCAGGAAAAAACAGCATGAGCGGCGATGGCGGTTTGCAGATTCATCATCTCAATGCAGCGAATGCAAAACGCTGGGACGCCTTTGTCATGGCTTGTCCCGCAGCGACGTTCTTTCATCGGGCGGGCTGGATGGAAGTATTGCGCCGGGCGTTTAACCACGAGGCGCACTTTCTCTATGCCGAGCGGGATGGCGCTCTTTGCGGTGTGCTGCCCTTGGGCCATATCCGCAGCCGGTTGTTCGGTAATACGCTCATTTCCACGCCCTTCTGCGTGTTGGGCGGCGCGGTCGGCGATGCCAACGCCTGCGCCGCGCTGGAGAAAGCGGCAGTCGAATTAGCGCATTCCCTGAAGGTGGACGTTTTGGAACTGCGGCATTCGCAGCCACGCCATCCCGACTGGCCCGCCAAGCGGGAACTGTATGTTAACTTCCGCAAAACCCTCAATCCCGACCCGGAAGTGAATTTCAAAGCCATTCCCCGCAAGCAGCGAGCGATGGTGCGTAAGGGCATCGACGCTGGGTTGCAAGGCGAGATTGACGAAGGCGTGGATCGGCTGTTCACCGCTTATTCGGAGAGCGTGCGCAACCTCGGTACACCGGTGCTTTCGCGCCGCTATTTCGAGACGCTGAAAACGGTCTTCGGGCCAGATTGTGAAGTGTTGACGGTGACGCACCAGGGGCGAACCGTTGCCAGCGTGATGAGTTTCTATTTCCGCGATGAGGTGTTGCCGTACTACGGCGGCGGCACGGCGCTGGCCCGCGATCTCAAAGGCAACGACTTCATGTACTGGGATTTAATGCGGCGGGCCAGTGAGCGTGGAGTCCGGATATTCGATTACGGACGCAGCAAGGTCGGCACCGGTTCCTACAGCTTCAAGAAAAACTGGGGATTCACCCCGGAACCGTTGCACTACGAATTCCAACTGGTAAAAGCGACTCAACTTCCCGACGTGAATCCACTGAATCCCAAATACCGGCTGTTCATTGAGGCGTGGAAACGTTTGCCGTTGCCGGTCAGCCGCTGGCTCGGCCCCTTCCTGGCGCGTAGCCTGGGGTAGTTATGAGTACAACGTCGGCATCCTCGATCTGGCGCATCGCCCTGCCCGCACTCGTCATCGCTTTGTTAGCCATTGTGGCCCTGTACTGGCCGACCGTAGCCAGTATGGCGTCGATCTGGTGGCATTATGAGACCTATGCCCACGGGATGCTGGTTGTTCCGATCATTCTTTACATGGTCTGGACGCGGCGGCATGAAGTTGCGGCGCTGGAGCCGTGCGTTGCGCCTATAGCGGTCGGTTTATTGTTGCTGCTGAGTCTCGGCTGGCTGGCGGCGGACGCGGCGGAAGTGACCGTCGTGCAGCATGTTGCCGTAGCGGTCATGATCCAGACCGCTGTCTATGCGCTGCTCGGTCGGCAGGCGACTTGGGCCATCGCGTTTCCCCTCGCCTATCTGCTGTTCGCCGTGCCGGTCGGCGAGGCATTGATTCCACCCCTGCAACAGGTAACCGCCTGGTTCACCGTCGAGGGTCTGCGGCTCACCGGGATTCCGGTGCTGTGGGAAGGGCTGTATATCACGATTCCCACCGGCAATTTCGAGGTGGCTGAAGCGTGTAGCGGGCTGCGCTATTTGATCGCGTCGGTCGCCCTGGGATTTTTATACGCTTATCTCACCTATCGCAGCGTTTGGCGGCGGCTGGCGTTCATCGCCTTGTCCGTGGTCATGCCCATTATCGCCAATGGCGTTCGCGCCTACGGCATCGTGATGATCGCGCATCTAAGCGATATGAAATACGCCACCGGCGTGGATCATCTCATTTATGGCTGGTTGTTCTTCGGTCTGGTCGTGCTGTTGATGTTCTGGATCGGCTCGTTCTGGCGGGAACCGGTCGTAGACTATGAACAGATGGCGGACAGTGATCGGCTGTCTGGGCATTCAATGATGGAGTCGGCCATTGCGGGAATCGCCGGGCGCTATGCGGTCTGGACGCTGGCCGTAGTATTAGCGGCGGCAGCAGGTCCGTTGTGGGCGACATGGACCAGCCGTGAAGGTTTAGAAGTCGCGCCGGTCGTTTTGCCAGCGTCGCCCGCTGTCGCGCCGTGGCAAGGACCGGAAGTCGATACTGATACTTGGGAGCCGCATTTCAGTGGCGCTGATGCGGTGGTGCGGAGCCGGTATGCGCTGGATGGTCGGACGGTGCATCTCTATATCGCCTATTACCGCCAGCAGCGCCCGGACGCCAAGCTGGTCAGCAGTCAGAACAGCCTGTATGACCGCAAGCGCTGGCGCTATGTCGGAGCGGCTGGCGTGGTGCAAATACCGGCAGCCAGCGGCGAATGGCCGCTTCAAGCCACGTTGTTGACCGACGGTCAGCAGCGACGGCTGGTGTGGAGCGGCTACTGGGAAGGTGGTCGTATGGTGGTTTCGCCCTATGTCGCCAAGCTGTGGGAAGCCTGGGATCGGCTGAGCGGCGCACAACGCGGATCGGCGCTGGTGGCGGTCGCGGCGGACTATGACCTGCAACCGGATGAGGCGGCGGCGTTGTTACGGCAGTTTATCGAGACGATGGGGCCGCAGATTGACGCGATATTGATGGGCGCGAGCCACCGGAATTAGCCTGATGCATCCTCCTCCCCCCTTGATCGCCCACGTTATTCACCGGCTGGACTACGGCGGCCTGGAGAATGGCTTGGTTAATTTGATCAACCGGATGCCGCCGGAGCGTTATCGCCACGCCATCCTTTGCCTGACCGATTACAACCCGGAGTTTCGTCGCCGTATTCAAAGACCGGACGTTGAAGTTTTCGCCTTGCACAAGCGCGAAGGTCACGACCTGGGGTTGTATAGGCGCTGCTGGGCGCAATTGCGGCAATGGCGTCCGGCGATTGTGCATACGCGCGGTCTGGCCACGCTGGAAATGCAATTACCCGCCTGGCTGGCTGGAGCGCCAGCGCGGGTGCATGGCGAACACGGTTGGGATGCGCAAGCTGGCAGTGAGCCTCGGCGGCGTCAGTGGTTGCGTCGGCTCGGCAATCCGCTAGTCAACCATTACATCGCATTATCCGCGGAACTGGCGGCTTATCTGGAAAACGTGGTCGGGGTTTCCCCGACCCGCGTGACCCAGATCATCAATGGCGTGGATAGCGAGCGGTTTCATCCCGGTCAGGATCGCTCACCGTTACCGCCGGGATTTGCGCCGCCAGGAACGCTGATCATTGGCACCGTAGGACGTTTGGAGAAAGTTAAAGATCACTCGAATCTGGTTCGGGCGTTCATTCGGTTAGTGGAAAGCGTTCCAGAAGCCCGCCAGCGGTTGCGATTGGTGATCATCGGCGAGGGTTCGCTGCGAACGGAGATTGAAAGTCTGCTCAACGAGGCGGGTCTGCGGGATTTGGCCTGGTTGCCGGGGGCGCGGGATGACGTGCCGGAGTTATTGCGGACCATGGATGTTTTTGTGTTGCCCTCCCAGGCTGAAGGAATTTCCAATACGATTTTGGAAGCGATGGCGTGCAGTTTGCCAGTTGTTGCGACTGAGGTGGGCGGTAATGCCGAGTTGGTGGTTGAAGGCGAGACCGGGCGACGGGTTCCGGCCAGCGATCCGCAGGCGCTGGCGGCGGCGATGCGGGAGTTGATCGACGATCCCAAACGGATGAGCGCTTATGGCGCAGCCGGGCGGCGGCGGGTCGAGGAGCGGTTCAGCATGGCGGCGATGGCGGCGGCTTATCTGCAAGTTTACGATGCGGTTTTAAAAACTCCCCTCGCCCTTTGAGGGAGAGGGGTTGGGCGAGAGGGGGAAACCATGTGCGGCATCACCGGCATTTTCGATACCCGCAGTCGGCGCGAGATTGACCGTGACCTCCTGCACCGCATGAATGAGTCCCAGCATCACCGGGGGCCGGATGAGGGCGGGTTGCATGTTGAACCGGGGGTCGGGTTGGGCCATCGGCGGTTGTCGATCATTGATCTGTCCACCGGCCAGCAGCCGCTGTTTAACGAAGACGGTTCCGTCGTCGTCGTCTTCAACGGCGAGATTTACAACTTCCAGGAACTGGTTCCCGAACTGGAGGCGCTGGGCCATATTTTCCACACCCGCAGCGACACGGAGGTCATCGTTCACGCCTGGGAAGCCTGGGGGGAAGCCTGCGTTGAACGCTTTCGTGGTATGTTCGCCTTTGCTCTGTGGGACCGGAATCAGGAAACCCTGTTTCTGGCCCGCGACCGCTTGGGAGTGAAGCCGCTGTTTTATGCGTTATTGCCCGATAGTCAACTGCTGTTTGGCTCTGAATTGAAGTCGCTAATGGCGCATCCGGGTTTAGGGCGCGACATCGATCCATGCGCCGTTGAGGAATATTTCGCGCTGGGTTATGTGGCTGAACCACGCACCATTTTTACCAGCGCGAAAAAGCTGTCCCCAGCGCATACCTTACGGATTCGGCGCGGCCAGCCGCTGCCGGAACCGCGTGAATACTGGGAAGTGCGCTTTACCCTTGATAATCGGGTGACAGAGCTGGAAGCGCGTGAGGAACTGACCGCCCGGTTACGCGAGTCGGTGCGGCTGCGGATGATTGCTGAAGTGCCGCTGGGGGCATTTTTATCCGGCGGCGTTGATTCCAGCGCGGTCGTGGCGATGATGGCGGGGTTGTCCAGTGAACCGGTGAATACCTGTTCCATTGCGTTCACCGATCCGGCCTTTAATGAAGCGCAATTCGCCCAACAGGTCGCGGATCGTTATCAGACCCGGCATTTCGTCGATACCGTGGAAAGCGACGATTTTGATCTAATCGATAGGTTAGCTTGGTTGTACGACGAACCCTATGCTGACAGTTCCGCGATTCCTACTTACCGGGTCTGCCAGTTAGCCCGTCAGCACGTCACCGTAGCGCTGTCCGGCGATGGCGGCGATGAAAGTTTTGGTGGTTATCGGCGCTATCGGCTACATTTAATGGAAGAGCGCCTGCGGTCTTTACTGCCTTTGCGCATTCGCCAACCGATCTTTGGCTTGTTGGGGCGGCTCTATCCCAAAGCCGATTGGGCGCCACGGGTATTTCGGGCCAAGACGACGTTTCAAGGGCTAGCGCGGGATTCAGTGGAAGCTTATTTTCATTCCGTGTCGATCCTGCGCGGTGAGATGCGCCAGCAATTATTCTCGCAAAACTTCAAGGCGCAATTGGGCGGTTATGACGCGCTGGAGGTGTTTCGCCGTCATGCGGATCGCGCCCAGACCGACGATCCACTGGCGCTGATTCAGTACCTCGATCTCAAGACGTATTTAGTCGGCGACATCAACACCAAAGTGGATCGGGCCAGCATGGCGCATTCGCTGGAGGTGCGTGAGCCGTTGATGGATCATCCGTTGGTGGAGTGGCTGGCGGCGTTGCCGTCTTCGCTGAAAATCAACGGTGGGGAAAGCAAGTATCTGCTGAAGAAAACGATGGAGCCGTATTTGCCAAATGAGATTATGTACCGGCCCAAGATGGGTTTTGCTGTGCCGTTGATGCGCTGGTTCCGCGGGCCGTTAAAACAGCGGGTGCGGGATGCGCTGACCGGCGAGCGCCTGTTGAGCACCGGCCTGTTCAATGCGGACTATTTGCGCCATCTGGTCGACGCCCATGAATCCGGTCGGCGCGATTACAGCGCACCCCTCTGGACCATGCTGATGTTTGAGGCTTTTCTGCGGCAGGCGGATGGCGGCGAACGGGTGATCGACTAGGCCGTCCTATTATTGTGTATCACCTTTACTGGGGGTTCCCACCATGAGCGCTGTCCTTCTGCCGCGTCCATCACTGCCCAATCCGCCGGAACCCTATGACGGGATGGCCGTTTCCGAGGCCGATTATTGGGAATTTTATTATCTCGGTCATGACGTCACTTACGAATGGAATGATGGGGTTCTGGAGGAAAAGGGCGTGTCGGATTACCTGACCTTTCGGGTTTATGACTGGTTTATTCAGTTGCTGACCGAGTTCCTGCACACCTATCCCATGGCCGACCGGGTCGGACTGGAGATGGGTTTTCGCTTGGCTCTGCCGAACAAAGTGGTGATCCGCCGCCCCGATTACGGCGTGGTGCGGCATGACAATCCCGCGCCATTAACCGGGCTGGCGCAGAGCTACCGGGGGATCTTCGATCTCTGCATTGAAGGGGTGTCCACATCCAGCAAGGCCATGCAGGAACGGGACACGGTGGTGAAGAAAGTGGAATACGCCGCCGGTGGCGTCCGGGAATACTACCTGTTGCACCGTTCTCCAAGGCTCCGCCAGTTCTACCAATTGAGCGCCCGTGGCGTTTACGAACCCATGCCCGTTGCGCCGGGCGGGATCATCCAATCGACAGTCCTGCCGGGGTTTCAGTGGCGGTTGGATGATTTGGATCGGCAGCCGGCGCTGGACACCTTGATCGACGATCCAGTCTATCAACAGTATGTTTTGCTCAATCTTCAGCAGGCCCAGCAACGGGTCGAGCAAGCCGAGCAGTGCATTCAACAGGAACGGCAACGGGCCGAACGCCTCGCCGCCCAGTTGCGCGCTTTGGGTATTGATCCCGATGCGGAGTAAGAGGCGGAGAATGTTGGAGGACGGGTTAATTGAGCAAGGTGATGGTAATGGTCAATTCGGTAACATTGCATGATCAGGATTTCCATGCCTAGACGCTTTAACAGGCGATGCTGTTGCGGCAGGGGCAGTGGACGGAGGCGGATATTCAATATCGTAGGAGGAAGTGCCGTACATAACCGCTATACTTTCCGCACTGATGATATTCTGTGCGCGCAGCGGCACATGGGTTGGGAGAAGTCCCATTTCACTAAATGTTCAAATCAGCCCCGGATTAAGATGACCCATGGATGACCCTACCATGCACCATGTTTCCCTCGTCATACCTGTGTATCGCGGCGAAAAAACGATCCCGACGCTGATCGAGGAAATCGCGCCATTGACGCTTGTGCAGTTAACACCCAACGGAAACTGCTTCGTCATTTGTGAAGTCTTGCTGGTCCATGACTGCGGTCCTGACCGGTCTGACAAAACCCTGGAAGTTCTCAGCGCCCAACATTCGTTTGTGCGGCCCGTGTGGTTATCCCGGAATTACGGCCAGCACGCCGCGACCCTAGCTGGAATGGCAAGCGCCACCGGGGATTGGGTTGCGACCATTGACGAGGACGGGCAACAAGACCCAGCCGATATCGGTCGTATGCTGGATAGCGCCTTGGCTGGATCACTCCAGTTAGTGTACGCGCAGCCGACGAATCCGCCTCCCCACGGCTGGCTGCGGAATACCTTGAGCCGAACCGCCAAGGCCATCACCACCCGGTTACTCGGTAATAGTAAGATTGGCCGGTTTAGCAGCTTTCGCCTCGTGGATGGCGAGATGGCCAGAACTTTGGCGGCTTACTGTGGTAATGGCGTCTATCTCGATGTGGGGCTTTTCTGGATCACCGGCCGCATCGGGCACTGCCCGGTGCGGCTGCGAAATGAGATGGATCGACCCTCCGGGTATTCGTACATTAAGTTACTCGGCCACTTCTGGAACCTGATCCTCACTACTGGCACACGTCCACTGCGATTGATCACCCTGATGGGGTTCAGTTCAGTCGTCTTGTCCGTGGCCATTGCCAGTTATGCGCTTTATGGCAAATTGTATGGCGGGGTGCCTGTCCAGGGCTGGACGTCACTTTTAGTCGTTATTGCTTTCTTCTCCGGCAGTATCTTGACTGCACTCGGTGTGATTGCTGAGTACCTTGCGGTAACTATGGGCATTGTCATGGGCAAGCCTTTGTATGTCGTGAGTACCAAGCCCACGCGGCCGGCAGTTCGCGAATGATGATTGCGTGGGTTATTGGAAGCGGGGGGCTGTTAGGCTCGGCGTTGTGTCGCGCACTGCGCAACAAAGAAACCGAGTTATTCTCGCCGGCTGAGCGTTTTCGTTGGGGTAATGAGGGTGAACTCGCATCTCAACTTGCGGCGGCCGTTCAGGCGTTTGCTGCTTGTGTCGGTGCTGAGCGTCAATGGGAAATCTACTGGGCTGCCGGTGTGGGCACTATGAGCAGTTCGGAGGCTGACCTTGCGCTCGAAACACGAGTCCTGTCGCTATTGCTCCGTCTGGCCGAATCTGAACCACAACTTATGGCCACACCGGGAGCAGTGGCTTTCGCCAGTTCAGCCGGCGCAATCTATGCTGGGTCGTCAGATTACATCATCAGCGAGAACAGTACTCCCACTCCGACGACTCCCTATGCTCGTGAGAAACTCAGGCAGGAAGAGTTGGTGCGCTCATTTGTGCTTTTAAATGGCCGAATGGCAGCATTGATCGCTCGATTATCGACGCTTTATGGGCCTGGCCAATCGTTCAGAAAGCAGCAAGGTCTTCTTGCGCATATTGCGCGCTGTGTACTGAGGCATCAGCCCATCCAAATTTATGTGCCGTTCGACACGATTCGCGATTATATCGCTGCCGACGACGCAGCGGCGATGATGGTTGCCGCTCTGCGCGTAATAAACGATAAACCGAGTGTTCTTACAAAAATTATAGCTTCCGAGCAGCCCACAACGATTGCCGAAATCATTTCAGTCTTTAAGCGAATTGCCCGCCGCGCTCCGAGAATTATCACGAGTACAAGTAGGTTAAGCAGCATTTATTCTCACCGAGTACGGTTTCAGTCCGTAGCCGCCCCAGAATGTGTACGGATACCGAAGATAAGCCTCTTTATCGGTATTTCCCAAGTGATGTCGGCAGAACGTGCTGCATTAGTGCGGAGTCCAAGTGACTTATTAAGATGAGTCTTTCTAACAGTTATCTAATGATGACAAACCCACTGGTTTCCGTATGTATCCCCACTTATCGGGGTGCTGCTTTCCTACCTGCTACGATCGATTCGGTATTGAATCAGTCATACCCAAATTTTGAATTCTGGATTGTCGATGACAATTCACCAGATGACACACAGGCTATCATTTCTCGCTATACTGACCCCCGTATTCGATATCTTCGCAATGAGCAGAATCTCGGGCCTGAGGGCAATTGGAATAAGTGCCTTAACCTTGCTCAAGGCCAGTACTTTAAACTGCTTCCGCAGGACGATTTGCTGGAGTCCGATTGCCTTCAGGAACAGGTATCGCTGCTCGAAGCTGATCATGCGCACGAGATCGCCTTGGTTTTCGGATCGCGGGGAATTATCGACCCACAAGGTCGGACATTTATGACTCGTGGTCTTGCCCGAACGAAGCCTGGTCGTATTAGCGGGCTAGCGTTGATCAAGCGCTGCGTCCGTGCCGGAGCGAACCTGATCGGGGAACCCGGAAACGCGCTGTTTCGCCGCGAGATCATCGAGAAAGTGGGTGCTTACGATGCCACTTATCCTTATGTGGTTGATCTTGATTACTGGTTCAGGGTTCTCCTGCATGGTGATGCTTATTACACCGCAAAGCGCATTTCTTCGTTTCGTGTTTCTCTGGGATCTTGGAGCGTTGCTATAGGCAGCAAGCAGTACCGTGATTTCAAGGATTTTATTGAGAAATGCTCTGCTGACGCAAGATTCAGGATATCGAGAACTGACCGGGTTTTTGGCTTCGTTAACGCTGGTTTAAATACTATGGGCCGGTGGTTTATCTATCGCTTTCTGCTTACAGGAAAATAAAAATGCAGCAAGACAAGGAAGAGGAATATGGTCGCGCTTATGCGCGTACACAAATTAGCCGGCAAAGAAATCTGTTTCGCAAGTTCATCAAATATTTCTATGTTTCGCGGATTTTGCGCTATATTGTTGGTCCTTCCATTGACTTAGGCTGTGGTGCCGGCCAGATACTTGAACGGTTACCGTCCGGTTCTCTCGGGATTGAAATTAATCCATTTCTGGTCGATGATCTTACGCAGAGGGGGCTTCGAGTTATTCCAGCAACCGAAAACCAAAATCGGCTCAGCTTAGAAGGGGTAACCCCGTATGAATTCAATAACTTGGTACTTTCGCATGTTCTTGAACACTTTAATAATGCTGATCAGGTTCTGTGTAATCTGCTCCATGATTGTGCGAGTTTAGGTATTTCAACAGTGATTATTGTGGTTCCTGGAAAGACTGGCTTTGATTCAGACCCTACTCATAAAACTTTCATCGACATGGATTACCTTCGGACTCGAAAAATGATTGACTGTGAGGGCTTCCGAATCTTTCATCATTCATACTTTCCTGGAAATATGCGGATTATTGGTAAATATTTTATTTACCACGAACTAATGATTGTCTATCGTGCTGCCTCGCGAGGCGATAAATGAGATCGTCTTTTTGCCCCGTCTCTGTGATGAAAGTAATGCATTTTTTTCGCTTTGTCTTGGTTGGGATACTTAATACAAGCTTTAGTTATACTATCTATGCTGGATTACTGTTTGTTGGTCTCAACTATGCTTTAGCTAATTTTTTGGCCTTGTTGATAGGTATTCTATTTAGTTTCAAAACACAGGGTCGTCTCGTGTTTAATAACACAGACAACCGCCTGTTAGGTCGATTCGTATTAAGTTGGGCATTGATCTATCTATGCACGATCACTTTGATTGGTCGTATAATAGCTTTGGGCCTTGATGCTTACTCGGCAGGCGTAATCGCATTGCCTTTTAGTGTAGTATTATCTTACCTAATCCAGAAGCACTTCGCTTTTAGACAATCTGAGATACACCATTCGGAGATAGACCATGTTTAGCCCACCTAGCCCACCTAGCCCACCTAGCCCAGCTTATTCATGTGGGTGCGTCATTGTCAAAAAAGTGTATTAGTGAAATTATCAAAAACTTTGGTTAAATATTCATTAAGGATATGAAGGATGCCACCATCACGTTTATCAATCGGCTTTGTGCAAACTCCACCAGTAACATGGCTACCACTAGATTACATATTTTTGTTGATCCTGCTATCGGTAGCAATTGCTGTGCGCTTGGCTTTTTTCAATGGGCCTTTTGGCTCAGATGATCTTGTTTATTTAAGCCGTGCGGTCGAAATATCCAATGGTATTTGGTCTAGCGCTAATTATAATGGTTCACTTCGCTATGGATTCAACATACCAGCGGGGTTTTTTGTTTATTTATTCGGCATCAATCTCTTTGCAGCCAATCTATGGCCACTCTTGTGTTCAGTGACTGAGATTGCAGTTGTTTACCTGTTCGCCCGCACTATTTGGAATCGGCAAGCAGCTTTTTATTCTACATTGATTTTTCTTAGCATACCTTTGCATATCGCCGTGTCGACTCGTATACATCCTGATCCTGTTGTTTCGCTTTTCGTTACTCTTAGCTTCGTGCTTTTTTTTATAGCTGAGCGTCTAAATAGTCGCGTTCTTTTTTTCCTGACAGGCTTGTCCATGGGGCTTATCTTCTGGGCTAAAGAACTTGTTGTCGTTACGCTACTCGCTTTCATAGCGTACCCAATAGTCTTTCGAAGACTCAATGTACGATGGATATACATTTTTTTCGGTGGATTAGTGATGTTATTTCTACATTTTATCCTGATGGCTGCTATTGCAGGTGATCCCTTACATCTTTTCAAAGTAGTTTTGGGTCAAATCGACCGAAGCTTTATTCAAGGAGAGCAGGGAGAAGATGGTGTTTTGTATTATTTTTGGTATTTATTTGTCGATATTAAACACACTTGGCTGGCACCATTTCTCTCTTTCTCAATAGTTTTCTTATTTTTTCGTAGATTTTTCTCAGTTGGTGTCATAGACGATGGTGTACGCTATACCACATTTTGGTTGATCTCCCTAATCGCTATTTTATCTTTTACACCAGTTTCTTTGGAACCACTACGATTTGTAATGAAACAATCAAACTATCTAACTTTGTTTCTTGCCCCCATAGCCTTACTAGCAGGCTATCAAATAGCGCAGTTTTCTCAAAAATTGGCGTTCATAGCGCTCGCAGTTATTGTGAGTGGTGGCGTAGCTCTTGGGGCATTTGAACAGCAGGCTTATCGAGTTTTTACTAGTAATAGCAAGGCTGCTTTAGAGGTTGCAAAAAATCACCCGAAAAAGTGGTTTATCGGGTCTACAAACAACGGTAATATCGTTAAAGTTTATTCAATCTTAGAGCAGAATAAGGATGTTGCGGATCGCTTTGGTTATTTGAGTGATACATTACCGCCCAGAGAATCAACTGTATTCAGTGATATTATCATGACTCAGATCTATGTAATTCTCGACCATGAGACTCTTGGGTGGGGTGCTGGTGGCGCCAAAGTGAGTGGGCAGATTAATTTGGATGAGCTGCCAAGTTGTTGGCAGGAAGTTAGTCGTTTAATTCCCACAGGATTTGGACTAGGCTCTGCATTTGTGAGCATGATCTTAAATATAGTCGAAAAACTCCCTGAAAAAACAGCAAATTCATTAGCTCAACCTTTTCGAAAATTATTAGAACCTAAACCTGCAATAGTCTATAGAGTCGATGGAGCCGATTTATGGTGTAGTAAATAAATCCGCATCCTCCACATTTTTGACCATTCCTTGCCGCTGCACAGTGGCTATGTTTTTCGCATCGCCGTCGGCAACCGAGACCCAAGCGCACTAGCCGATGCTCAATCAGGCAGCGATTGTTCAAGGGCTTGTCACAGCGGCCAGCCGTTCACCGGATAACAGAATCAACCCGTGGCCCCGGAAAAATTAGATGAACTGATCAGCCAAGGCGAATCCGGCTTATTAGAATTCAAGGAAGAGCAGGTTCGCCCGGAATCACTGGCGCGGGAAATGGTGGCATTCGCCAATACGTTTGGTGGAACTATTCTGATTGGAGTTGCCGATAACGGGACCATTGCGGGGGTCAGTGATGTCTCCGCGATTGAACAGCGGGCGATCAACGTCGCTCGCCATAGCGTAATCCCCGCACTGAATCCCACAATAGAACGTATAGTTTTGCAAGGCAAGTCGGTTTGTCTCATCACCGTTGATAAAGGAACAGCCAAACCCTATCAAACTCTGGATGGCAAGTTTTTAATCCAGGTCGGTTCGACCAACCGGCAGGCGACCAAGGAAGAATTAAGCCGTTTATTTCAAGCCGCTGGTTTAGTGCATTTTGACATTTCTCCAGTGGATAGAACTGGATTTGATGATCTTGATCCAGCACGGCTGCATGATTACTGGCAGAGCTGCTATCAGATTCCCTATGGAGATTTAGAACGCGGCGAACAGCTTAATATTCTGAAAAATACTGATATGCTCACAGCATGGGAGAATCAATGGGTCGCCAGCATTGGCGGTTTATTGTGCTGTTCGGACGTCAACCGCAACGGCGTTTGCCGCATAGCACTATCAGTTTTGCGGTTTTCGCCGGCAATGATCTGACGGATGAATTGCTGGATAAAAAGGAATTGACGGGGACTTTACCCGAACTGATCGACCAGGGTGGGGCGCTCATTCGCCTGTTTTTACCCCGACCCTCAACCGTGAACGGCTTACAGCGCACAGAGCAGGAAAAAATTCCGCTTAAGGTCATTCGTGAAGCGCTCGTCAATGCAGTTTGCCACCGCGATTATTCATTAATCAATCGAAAAATTCAGATTTTTATCTACCGTAACCGGGTGGAGATTCGTTCTCCCGGCGCATTGCCGAATACTCTGACGCTGGAGAAAATCCGCTATGGCAATTCGGCAGCGCGGAATTTTTTTCTGCTCAAATATCTGGACAATTTGCGTTATATCGATGGACTGGGACGAGGAATTCCCATGATTCTGCGGGAAATGGGAGACCGGGCGCAATTTGCAGAAATCGGTTAATTATTTGTGCTGACCCTGGCTTTTTCGTGACCGACATCATGCGCATCTTCCACATCCTCGACCATTCCCTGCTGCTGCACAGCGGCTATACCTTCCGTACCGCCGTCATTCTGTGCGAACAGCAATGTTTAGGCTGGGAGACATTCCACCTTACCGGCGTCAAGCAGGGCGCAGTTTCCGCGCCGGATGGAGAATAGTGAACCGGCAAGTAAACAGTAAACAGACTTGTCAGTGATCACTCAGCATTTTTTATGGTCCTGTAAATTTTCCTGTGATCCGAACGATGGGGTAAACAGATGAAGCGAAAATCGCTTAGCAGGATCAATGGGTTGGATGCGGATGACGCCATAGCCCCGCGCTGCCAGCCCTCGCCATCACAGGAAAATTTACAGGAGGGGTTAATTTATGGAGGGGAGGAGTCTTATGAGCGCAGTAGGGTCAAGGTGCTGAGTTGGCGGGTACTGGCTAAAGAGAAGGGTGTATCCCAAACTGAATGATCTTTTTGAATTCATTAAACCCGTAGAATCCTGCAGGAGTTCATCAATGTCTCAAATTGCCTTGATCACCGGTGCCACCTCCGGATTCGGTGCGGCCTGCGCCCACCGTTTTGCGACTGAAGGCTGGCGCCTTATCCTCTGTGGCCGACGTCAGGAACGTCTGGATGAGTTGTGTACCGAACTGGCGGCGACCACGCCGGTTCATGCCTTCCCCCTCGATATCCGCAATGAAGTGGCGGTCAATGCGGCCATCGCTGCGCTGCCGGTGGAATTTACTGACATCGACCTGCTCGTCAATAACGCCGGTTTGGCGCTGGGTTTGGAACCGACTCAACGTTGCAATATGCAGGACTGGCAGGACATGATAGACACGAATATCAAGGGCCTGCTGTATTGCACCCGGGCGGTCCTGCCGGGCATGGTTGAACGCAATTGCGGTCACATCGTCAACATCGGTTCAGTCGCCGGCAATTACCCCTATCCGGGCGGTAATGTCTATGGCGGAACCAAAGCCTTCGTCAAGCAGTTCTCCCTGAACCTGCGCGCTGATCTGCTCGGCACCCAAGTACGGGTCACCAATGTTGAACCTGGGATGGCGGAAACCGAATTTTCCCTGGTGCGCTTCAAAGGCGATGATCACAAGGCGAACCGGATCTACGAGGGCGTTCAGCCCCTGGAAGCGGCGGACATCGCCGATGTGGTCTACTGGGCGGCGACCCGCCCAGCGCACGTCAATATCAACCGCGTGGAAGTGATGCCGGTTTGCCAGGCGTTTTCGCCGTTCGCCATCAGCCGCGATGCTTGAGGGCGTCAGATATCGGACCGGGAACCCGAAACCTTACTTTTCCACCTCACCCTTGAGGATCACACCGTCCACGCCGACGATCCGCAACCGGGCGCCGGCGGGGCAATCCTGATCGACCAGCACTTTCCAGGTGCTGTCATCGACGCGAATTTTCCCGTGACCGTTCATCACCGGTGCATCCAGGGTAAAGACTCGACCGACGTATTGGTGACCCCGACGATTCAGCAAAGAATCAGCCGTTTGCGTCGGGTATCGGCGCAACCGCCACTGCCAAATCACAATAGAGCCGAACGACAGCACCGCAAACAGCAGCGCCTGCCAGGGCCAGGTCAGTTCGGGCAGGACGGTCAATACCAGTCCCACCAGCAGCGCCGCCACGCCCATCCACAAGAAAAAGAAGTACGGAACGATGGCTTCAATGGACATTAACACCACGCCCAGCAGCCACCAGTTCCAGTAAACCGGCTCCAGCAGCCAGGCGCTCATGAACGGGTTTCCCGGCTCAACGCTTGCTGCGCCAGTTCGGCAACGCCAGCCAGCGTACCGACCAGTCCTGAGGTATCCAACGGCATCAGCAGAACCTTCTGGTTGGGAGCCGCCGCCAGTTTTGTGATGGCTTCCACATATTTCTGCGCCACGAAATAGTTGATGGCTTTGACATCACCCTTGCCAATCGCTTCCGACAGCATCAATGTGGCGCGGGCTTCGGCTTGCGCCAGTCGTTCACGGGCCTCGGCGTCGCGGAAAGCCGATTCCTTGCGGCCTTCCGCTTCCAGAATCGCGGCTTGTTTGAGTCCTTCCGCTTCCAGAATCGCGGCTTGCCGCGCCCCTTCGGCGGTGAGAATCGCCGCTCGCTTGTCCCGCTCCGCCTTCATCTGCCGGGCCATGGAGTCCACTAGATCTTTAGGTGGAGCAATGTCCTTGATTTCAATGCGGATGACTTTGAGACCCCATGGAGTGGTGGCCTCATCGACTACATTGAGCAACCGGGCGTTGATCTCATCACGCTTGGAGAGCAGTTCGTCCAAATCCATCGAACCCATCACCGTGCGGATATTGGTCATGGTGATGTTGAGGACGGCAAACTCCAGGTTGTTGACCTCGTAGGCAGCTTTAGCGGCGTCCAGCACTTGATAGAAGACGACGCCATCGACCTGGACCATGGCGTTGTCCTTGGTGATGATCTCCTGCGAGGGAACATCCAGCACCGTTTCCATCATATTAATCTTGTGGCCGATGCGGTCGACGATGGGAATGAGCAGATTCAGTCCGGGGCGCATGGTCTCGGTATAACGGCCAAAGCGTTCGACCGTGTATTCCATACCCTGCGGTACGGACTTGACGCCCAGGAAAATCAGAATGATCGCCAGGACGACGAGTCCAATGACAAATGCGGAAAAACCTTCGAGCATGACTTGACTCCTCTGTGATATGCGCTGAACCCTTCAAACCCGTGCGTCCAGTTCGGCGTGCAACGGCGTGTCATCTTCCGTCCAAGCTACGACCTGCCAGCGTGGGGTTCTCTCTTCATCAATATACAGCGAAGCCGAATCCGGCTCGATGCATCCCGCGCCGGGTTGGGCATTCAACGCTTTCAACGCGGCGGGCAGCACGGTATCGAGGTCACGTAACCCGGATTCCAGCGGCAACGCTTGCAGCGGTGAGCGGGCCGTCATCTCGCGCCATTCCGTCTCGTCATGGGCCTGATCGAATTCTCGATCCATTGCGGTCACCGCCAGGTCGCAGTTCACCGGATCGAACACAATATCGAAGCTTTGCAAGCGGCGAATGCGCCGTTCATGCTGGCTGTGGACGCTACGGAAAGAGTAGCGAAACTCGCAAGGTCGCGTTACGCCGGTGGCGTCATGGGTCAGTTCGACAACGACGGCTTCCAGCGCCACATCTGGATCGGTGTGCCGGGCCAGGGGCCGGACATAGCCATAGCCGGCCCAGACCGTGGTGATCGCGCCGGCTTCCTTGGGCAACGGTTGGCGGTCGACCACGATGGCCAGGGCGCCGCCGGTGAACTTATCAGCATCCATCGCGTGTTCGGCCAGCAACTGGCGGGCGCGGCGGTCGGCGGCGCGCAGGTACAGGCTGTTCAATGGCCAAGCCTGCCGCCAGACCCCAGTCAACGCGCCTCGCAGAGTCAGTCGAACCTGGTCTTCGTCAGCAACCCTCAGCCAACCCTGGTTAATCAGCGCTTGAATTTCGCGAGCGTAGCTGTCGGTCAGCAGGCGGGCCGGATCAGGTTCGGCGGGGTCGATTTTGGACTCATCGACCGCCTGCGCCAGGGAAGCGACCAGTTCACGATGCAGCGTGTACAGCGCCCGTGGATCCCAGACATCTTTGAGTTGCAGGCGAGCCAGATAGGTCGGTGCCGGCAGGCTGTAGGGCAGACTGAAGTTATTGGTATCCAGCACCCGGCTGTCGTCGAACGTGGTCGAGAACTCAGTGAATTGCCGACGGGGCTGTTTGCCCGCGTTGAATTCGATATGGGCGCTGATCGCGCCGACGCCCTGATCGGGTTGGACCAGCAGCCGCAGCCACAGTGTTGCACCCTGAATCAGTTCGTCGCAGCGGAAATCACCGCGTTGGACGAAGCCATCTGCAGCTAGCGCCTCGGCAGTGTCGGTCAGGGCAACCCAAGCGGCATCGGGCAGTTCCGCTTCGGTGAGTGGGATAAAACGTGGCCGCAGCGGTTGTCGAATCCGTAACAGGGCCAGTGGAACGCCGATCAGCATTTGCAGCAACAACACGGGTGGCGCGATTAGCCACTTGAGCAGACGAATCAGCAACACCAGCGCACAGGAAGGCAGCAGCACGCTCGCACGCAGCATTGAAAGAAGCAAGGAACGCACGAGATTCAGGTCTCCTCGCCCAGGCAGCCAAGGCTGAAAAATTGTCCCTGACTCCACACTCCATAGTCTCGACCGTGAGCCGTCTGTCGTTCTTCACCTAATTCAGCCAGCTCCAGGAAAACTGCCCGACTTAACAACGCGCGCAGTCGGCCACGGATATGCAGGTAAGGCGCAGGTTCGCCACCAGGAGTGCGGTATTCGACGATGAGCGGATGATCAGGACCGGCAGTGACGAGATCGCCGACGTTGGTGGTGAAAATCAGGCGTTGCTCGTGACCGGTGCCGGTCGCGTCGAGCCGGATGGCCAGGAATGGCGCATCATCGACCCGGATTCGCCATTTTTCGACCGGGGTCACCAAATAATAATGACCGTCTTCATCACAGCGCAGGATGGAAGCGAACAGCCGTACCAGCGCTTCGCGCTGAATGGGCATTCCTTCATGATGCCAAATGCCGTCACGGGCGATGCGCAGGTCCATATCGCCGAGCAGGGGGGGATTCCAGCGATCTACCGGCGGCAAGGGTCGGTCGGCGTTTAGTTGCGCCGCCAGGATGGCAGGGTCAGGGGCGGGATGGGGCATGGGGTCAGTTCGCGGCCAGAAATTCGACTCATATTATAGTGAATCGACAACGACCGCGATAAAGACGCCCTTGGGTGGTGGCGACAGCATCCTGCCAATCCCCCGGTCCTCTGCGATGGGATCCGGGGGAGCAGGGCGAAATCAGCCCTCGATGGTCACTCGTTGCAGGTCGCGGTAAATCCGCATGACCCGATCCGGGAAGGAGGAGCGTGTCCCCAGACTGCCGTTATAGCTCAACAAGGCCCGGCGCAGATTGCCAGAATGGTTGTTCAGGTACTTGACCAGGATCCGGGAACCAATGTGGATGTTCTTGGTTGGATCGAACAACTGGTGGGAACCGCCGATTTCCCTGACCTTGTCAGCGTGCGGCCGGGGCATGACCTGCATCAGACCACGGGCGCCGACCCGGCTGACCGCCCGTTCCTTGAAGGTGGATTCGACGGCGATGAGGGCCAAAATCAGTTCCGGGTCCAACTGGTGGCGCTCAGCGTTGCGAATGGCTTCTTGCACGATGTGCCGGGCCTTGGTTTCGGAAATCTGATACTTGCGTTGAATATGTCCGGATAAACAGTTGATTTTCCGTTCTTCGGCGGGCGTAGCAGGAGTGGAGTCGGTGGCGGTGTCTTCCGCTTCCACGGCCGTAGCGATGGGGGTGAGTTCGTCGCCACGGACGATCTCCGGCGATTGAGCCAGCGCTGTCGCGGGTATCAGCATGACCGCGCATAGCAAGCCTGACTTAAGGGTCAGAGTAAGCCTGTCCTTGAGGCATTCCGTGAATTCCATAAAGACCTCCGTCGTTAATCAGCACGAACTGATAGTGCTCGATGGATCCGGGTCCCTGAGTCGGCGGTAGACCTTCCTTGGTGCGAACCGGAGAATTTTCCGGTTGCCGCGAATCCGACCTAAGCAACTCCGGTGGCGGGCCTGCCAGCCTAGTACCGGTGTCGCCTGACGTTCCTGGGCCGCATTTCGACCCATGGCAGGAACATATTGCAATACAACATTGCGTCCTTATGAAAGCACAGATAAAAAATCATTTGCAAGTATCTAATTGGCAAATGGATATTTCAAACGATTGTTGTAAATGACTTTAAATCAGTGTTCATTTTTAATTTTTTTATTAAAAATCAATATATTAAATTTTAAATGAATTTTAATATCAAAAAAGTAAAAAAATAATGTTAAACAATTAGTTAAAAATTTTTTATATTTTTGGAAAATAAAAACAATTTTTTGATTGCGATGAGGATGGAGCGATCATGAGCAAATTCTGCGAACCCCTGTATCCATAAACAAAAAGATTATATAAATCAGTATCTTATTTTTATATTTTTAATATGAGCCAACCTCATGAAATTTATATTTAATATTTTGAAAAATAAAATAATTTTTTATAGGGAAAATATGAGGTCAGCCAATGGATCAAGGAGACATCACGGAGGCGGTTGAGACGATATACAGCCAAGAGATACTTGGTAGGCAGTTGATGGAGAGTACAATCATGGCGGAGCAGCGAAACCATCCAGCGATTCCCTCAACCCTGATGATCACCGGGGAGAGGAACGTGCAAACTGACCGCGTGAACGACTGACTATTAAGGAGCAGCGACGATGGGCAATCGACTTTCCAAAATTTATACTCGCACCGGCGACCAAGGAACGACGGGCCTGGGTAGTGGCGAACGGGTGGCCAAAGACTGTCCGCGTATCGAAGCCATCGGTGCCGTGGACGAACTGAACTGCGCAGTCGGCCGGGTGCTGGTGCATGATCTGCGCGGCCCGGTTGGCGAGTGCCTAGCCGAAATCCAGCACCGGCTATTCGACTTGGGTGGGGAACTAAGTATTCCGGGGTACGAGGCGATCAAGGCTGAGGATGTGGCGGCGCTGGAAACAGCGCTGAATCATTTCAATGAGCAGTTGCCGCCACTCAAGGAATTCATCCTGCCAGGAGGTAGTCGGGGGGCCGCCGACTGCCATGTCGCACGGGCGATTTGCCGGCGCGCCGAACGGCGAGTGATCTCACTGGCGCACGAGGAAACAATCAACGAACCGGCTCAGGTTTATTTGAACCGACTGTCCGACCTGCTATTTGTCCTGTGTCGGGTGATCGCCCGCGATGAGGGCGGTATTGAAGTGTTATGGCGGAATCCCGGACGCGCTGAACCGGGCTGATTTCCAGCCTTTAGCCTTCAATCAAGTCCCAGTTTCTTTAACCGGTAGCGCAGCGCCCGGAAGCTGATACCCAATTTTTCAGCGGCGGCGGTCTTGTTGTAGCGAGTGGCTTCCAGCGCTCGCATGATCGCCGCCTTTTCCAGACTCTCCAGGTAACCTTCCAGATCGTTGACCACCGGGGCTGAAGGATAGGGGACGGTCTTGGGTTCGAAATCGACGGGCGTTGGCGGTCGTTCGGTAGCCGATTCGTTACGTGAGGGTTCCGGAATTGGCGCGGTCAGTGGTGGCTGCCGTGAGATCGTTTCACCCGCCGGCAGCGATAAATCGTCAGCCTGGATCACCTCGCCTTCACACAGGGTGAAAGCGCGCTCCAGAATATTTTCCAGCTCGCGGATATTGCCCGGGAACAGATAGGTGCGCAGCGCCGCCAACGCCGTCGGGGCCAGTTTTGGCCGCGTTCCGCCCGACTCCCGGCCGAGTCGGTCGAGAATCGATTCAACCAGTTCCGGGATATCCTCAGGATGCTCGCGCAAGTTCGGCAGCCGCAACTGAATCACGTTCAGGCGGTAGAACAGATCCTGGCGGAAGGTGCCTTCCTGCACCAGCGCCGTTAAATTCTTGTGGGTGGCGCTCAGAATGCGCACGTCGGTTGCCACCTCAATTTGTGCGCCGACCGGCCGCACCGCCCGCTCCTGAATCGCCCGCAGCAGCTTGACCTGCATGTGAGCGGGCAATTCCGCAACTTCGTCCAGGAATAGCGTGCCGCCCTGGGCCGCCTGGAACAGCCCGCCCTTGTCCTGGGCCGCGCCGGTGAAGCTGCCTTTCTTGTAACCGAAGAACTCACTTTCCATCAAATGCTCGGGAATCGCCCCGCAGTTGACCGGCACGAAGGGCTTGTCGGCGCGCGGTCCGGAAAGATGAATAAGTCGAGCGGCCAGTTCCTTGCCGGTGCCGGACTCGCCATGGATCAGAATGGGTGCCTGACTGCGCGCCAGCTTGGCGATCAGCGCCCGCACCTCGACCATCGCCGCCGATTGGCCGAGCAGGATCGGGCGGTTGTCGCTGGACCGGCCCTCGCCGCCACGATTCAACCGCAGCGCAGTCGCGACCATGTTGCGCAGCACCGCCAGTTCAAACGGTTTGGGCACGAAATCGAAAGCGCCCAGTTTGAGCGCCTCGACCGCACTCTCGACATTGCCGTGGGCGGTGATCACCGCGACCGGCAAACTGGGATAGTGCTTTTGAATATGCGCAACCAGCTCCAGCCCGCTGCCGTCCGGCAGGCGCAGATCGGTGATGCAGAGGTTGAACGGTTGGCGTTTCAGCGACGCACGTGCTTCACTCAGATTCTCGACCGGCAGGCAGGCGACGCCCAACGGCAAGAGGGTCATCTCGATCAACTCACGGATGTCGGCTTCATCATCCACGATCAAGGCGTTGCAAGCATCCATTAATCCATCTCCAGTGCGGAACTCGGGGAAACAAAGGTGATGCGAAAACAGCTACCCCCTTGGGTCATTGGCAGATATTGCAACTGGGCTCGATTGGCTTCACACAGTTCCCGGGCCAGATACAAACCTAGGCCGGTGCCCTTGGCCCGGGTCGTGAAAAAGGGTTCGAACAGGTGGGAAACGTTCTCCGGTGCGATGCCAGGACCGGCGTCGCGCACGTCCAGGAACGGTCGCTCGTGGCTGTCTTCCCGCCCGGCGCGCAGTTCGATCTGGGGGATTTCGCCAGCCCGGACCCCATGCTGGCAGGCGTTGGCGCACAGGTTCCAGAGGACTTGGCGTAACTGATGGGGGTCAAACAGGACCACCAGTTCAGCCGGTGCCACCTGCTGACGCCAATCAGGCGTCAGGCCGTCGATCCCGCGCAGAAATTCTTCACGAAAAGTTTCCAGCCAAGGCGTCACTGCCAACCGTTCCGGGTTAACCCGGTCGCGCCGGGCCAGATCGAGGACATCGCCAATAATGCGGTTGGCGCGCTTCACATTGTCATAGGCGATTTGCGCCAAGCGCCGATCACTGGCGCTGACGCTGGCTGATTCCTCCAGCAACTGCGCGGCGTGACTGATCGCCGTCAGCGGATTGCGGATTTCGTGGGCGATACCGGCAGTGAGCCGCCCCAGCGCCGCCAGCTTGATTTGCTGCAACTGCGCCGCGGTCTGGTCAGAGTCTTCCAGCAGGATCAGCACATTGGCCGCCTGGCGACCGCTGAGCCGGGTGAAGCGCGGAATCAGTTCCGGGCGGTGTTCAGCCGGACGGAAGGGAAACGCCTCGGAGCCGCCGTCGCGCAACCAGCGTTTCAGACCTCGCGCCAGCGGTGACGAGACCTGCTCCAGCGCGCTTCCTGGAACGGCATCCAATGCGCCCAGCCATTCGCGGGCGGTGTCATTGACCAATTGAATCTGACCGAGAGCGTCGACCACAATCACTCCATTTTGTAAATGGCGGATGATGCCTTGGTTCAGTTCAGCCACCTCCAGCAACTCCCAGGTGCGTTGCCGGGCCAGCGCTTCGCCGCGCCGGGCGCGTTCGGCCAGGGCATAGGTAAGGCCGGCGGCGGCGAATAGCACTGCACCGAGCACCCCCAGGCGCACCCAATCGTCGGTGGAATTATTCAGTTGCGCCCAGAAGCCATTCCAACCCGCTGAACCGCGTTCCAACTGGGTCAGCGCCTCGGCGTGTTGCCAGCGATCGACCATCCAGGAGCCGATCAACAGGAAAAAGCCCAGCGCGGCCCCCAGCAGCGCTGAAACCAGGGGCAACAGGATGCCATTGGCGGCGACCGCCGCGATCAGCAAACTATTCAGACTGCTGGACAAGCCCCCCGAAGCATTGATGATCACGGTGAGTACGATCAGGTCCACCAGCATCTGCAGATGCGCCTGCACCAGCAGTCGCGGGTGTCGCCAGTAACTGCCGGCAATCGCGATCACCGCCAGCGTGAGATAGGCCAGCGCCGCGCCCAGAAACATTCGCGGATCCTGCTTGCCAAACAGTCGGCTTTGTTCGTCCAGGGCCAGCGCGGTCAGCAACAACACTGCCAGCACCAGGCGATAAATGTTGGTGGCCCGGAACACCAGCCACAGATGGCGACGGTCCGTGAAGCGGTCATTGTAGAGGCTGGCGAGCGGATCAGGCAGGGTCATGAGGATTGGCGTGCGGCGGCGAGTTTCTCTGCAGGGTGACGAGGCATCCCCTATTCTAATCATTACGCCGCAACATTCTAATTCACTCTTGGCACTGGACGAGCTGATTTTTTCCAGGCGACCTGCCGGTTGCCGACAATCTTGCAATAGGAGTGTGAAGATTGGGGGATTTCGGCATACAATAATCACTTCAACACAAGAGGGGGATGTACTCCACATGAATCTGCATGAATATCAAGCAAAAGAACTGCTCCAGCAATTTGGCGTAGCGATTCCCAAGGGCATTAAGGTCACTTCTCAGCAAGAAGCTATCGAAGCTGCCAAGGAAGTCCGGCATGGCGGGCCATGGGTCGTTAAGGCCCAGGTTCATGCCGGCGGGCGCGGCAAGGCGGGCGGTGTTAAATTCGTTCGCACCATCCAGGACGTTGAAGAGGTATCCGGTCGCTTGCTGGGTTCGACTTTGCACACTCACCAGACCGGCCCCGAAGGCGTCAAGGTTCACCAGTTGCTGATTCAGGACGGCGTGGATATTGCTAAGGAATATTATCTGAGCTGTCTGGTAGATCGCAGCACAAAGCGCGTGATTCTGATTGGCTCTTCCGAAGGTGGCATGGACATTGAAGAAGTCGCCGCCAAGACCCCGGAAAAGATCCTGACCCTGACTATCGATCCCACCGCTGGCGTCCAGCCGTATCAGGCCCGCGACCTGGGCTTCAAGATGGGGATGGGCAAGAAGGAAGTCGATCAACTGGTCAAGGTAGTGACCGGCGTTTATAACCTGTTCGTCCAGAAAGATTGCAGCATGGTCGAGATCAACCCGCTGATCGTGACCACCGACGGCCAGGTCATGGCGCTGGACGCCAAAGTCAGTGTGGACGACAACGCGATCTATCGGCACAAGGACACCGCCGAAATGCGCGATCCCACCCAGGAAGATGAGCGTGAGCATATCGCCCATGAAATCGGCCTGAACTACGTCGCGCTGGATGGCAATATCGGCTGCATGGTCAACGGTGCCGGTCTGGCCATGGCCACCATGGACGTGTGCAAACTGCATGGCGGCGAACCGGCCAACTTCCTCGACGTCGGCGGCGGTGCGACCGCTGACCGGGTGTCCCGCGCTTTCAAGCTGATCCTGTCCTCCTCCAAGGTCAAGGCCATCTTGGTCAACATCTTCGGCGGCATCGTGCGCTGCGACACGATTGCTGAAGGCATTATCACTGCGGTTAAGGAAGTCGGTCTCACTCTGCCCGTAGTGGTGCGCCTGCAGGGCACCAACGTGGAAGCAGGTCGCGAGATGTTGGCCAAGTCCGGCATGAACATCATGGCCGCTGACGATCTCACCGACGCCGCCAAGATGGCGGTCGCCGCCGCCGCGAAGTGATCCGGCGCACCTTCGGTTTCCACGATCCAGAGAGAACCAGACAACCATGAGCATTCTGATTAACAAAGACACCAAGGTGATCTGCCAGGGCTTCACCGGCTCGCAGGGGACGTTCCATGCTGAACAGGCAATTGCCTATGGCACGAACCTGGTCGGCGGCATTAGCCCGGGCAAGGGTGGCAGCACCCATCTGGGCAAGCCGGTGTTCAACACGGTCTATGAAGCGGTCGCCGCTACCGGCGCCAACGCCACCATGATCTATGTCCCGGCCCCGTTCGCCGGTGATGCGATTCTGGAAGCGGCCGATGCCGGCATCAAGGTCATCGCCTGCATCACCGAAGGCATTCCGGTTATGGACATGCTGAAAGTTAAAGCGGTGCTGACCAATAACTACCCGGACGTGTATCTGATCGGCCCGAACTGCCCCGGCGTGATCACCCCCGGTGCTTGCAAGATGGGCATCATGCCCGGCCACATTCACCTGCCCGGCAAGATCGGCATCGTTTCCCGCTCTGGCACCCTGACCTATGAAGCGGTCTACCAGACCACGCAAGCCGGTCTCGGCCAGAGCACCTGCGTCGGTATCGGCGGCGATCCGATTCACGGCATGAGCTTCGTTGATGTGCTGAAGCTGTTCAAGGATGACCCGCAGACCGAAGGCATCGTGATGGTCGGCGAAATCGGCGGCTCCGCCGAAGAAGAAGGCGCCGCATTCATCAAGGCTAATATCAAGAAGCCGGTCGTCGCCTACATCGCTGGCGTGACTGCACCTCCGGGCAAACGCATGGGCCATGCGGGCGCCATCATCATGGGCGGTAAGGGCACAGCGGCGGACAAGTTCGCTGCGCTGGAAGCGGCGGGCGCCAAGATCGTTCGTTCTCCGGCGGACATCGGCGCGGCGATGAAGGGTTTCTTTAAATAAGAACCGTTGTTGATCATTGAGCGCGGGATGCAATGGCGAAAGCGTATTGTGTCCCGCGCTTTTTTTTAGGCGTCGTCGACTCCGGTGAAAGCAATGCCTGATATCTCCTCTTTTCGGGTCGTCATGGCCCAACTGGATTTCCTGGTCGGCGACATTGTGGGTAATGTCGATAAAATCGTGACGGCGGCGGTCGAAGCCCGCGACCGACTGCAAGCCGATTTAATCGTGTTCCCGGAACTGACCATTACGGGTTATCCACCCGAAGATTTGTTATTACGCCCAGGCTTCATTCGCCAGATCGATCCGGCCTTGCAACGGTTATGCAGCGAAATTCACGGCATCGCCGCAGTGGTCGGCTGTCCGTTATCGACTCCGGAAGGGTTGCGCAACGCCGCAGTCGTGCTGGATCAAGGCGAGATCCAGGCCCGCTATTTCAAGCAGTGGTTGCCCAATTACAGCGTATTCGATGAAAAGCGCTATTTCGTACCGGGCGAAGATGCGGCCGTCGTGGAAATTGCCGGGGTGCGGGTGGGAATCACCATTTGTGAGGATGTCTGGTTGCCGGGGCCAGTGGCACAGGCCGCCGACGCCGGGGCGCAGTTACTGGTCAATCTGAATGCTTCGCCTTATCACGCCGGCAAAGGCGAGCAACGCCTGACGGCGCTTCAGCACCGGGTGCGCGAGGGCCGCATTCCCATCGTTTATGTCAACCTGATCGGCGGCCAGGATGAGCTGGTCTTTGATGGCGGTTCGCTGGTGGTTGGCGCTGATGGCGTCTTGATCCAGCGCGCGCCCTTTTTCACTGAGGGGTTGTACCCGGTCAATTTCCGGATTTCCACCCAGGGCGCAACGCCGGTTGGCGGTGAAGTAGCTAACGGGCTGGGGCCGGAGGAAGGCATTTACCAGGCGCTGGTGCTGGCGGTACGGGATTATGTCAATAAGAATAACTTTCCCGGCGCCGTGCTGGGTTTGTCGGGCGGCATCGACTCGGCGCTGACCCTGGCGATTGCCGTTGACGCGCTGGGGCCGGAGCGAGTTGAAGCGGTGTTGATGCCATCGCGCTATACGGCGGACATGAGCAATACCGATGCGGAACAGGAAGCCCGGGCGCTGGGCGTAAAGTATCACCTCATGCCGATTGAACTAGCCTTCCAGTCCTTCCTGGAGATTTTGCAACCGGTGCTGGCAGGTCGGGCACCGGACGCTACGGAGGAGAATTTGCAGGCGCGCTGCCGGGGCGTCTTGCTTATGGCGATTTCCAACAAGACCGGCAAACTGGTACTGACGACGGGCAACAAGAGCGAAACAGCAGTCGGCTATTCCACCCTGTATGGGGACATGGCCGGCGGCTTTGCGCCGATCAAGGATGTGCTGAAAACCGTGGTGTATCGACTGGCGGTTTGGCGCAACCGGCAGTCACCGGTCATTCCACAACGGGTGATCGACCGGCCGCCGTCAGCGGAACTGCGGCCCGATCAAACGGACCAGGATAGTTTGCCGCCCTATGACGTACTCGATGCGATCTTGCACGGTTATGTGGAAGAAGATCGTTCGGTGGAGGAACTTATCAATGCCGGTTTCGACCCGGCGATGGTGGAACGGGTGGCGCGGTTGGTGATTCTGAACGAATACAAACGTCGGCAGGCCGCGCCCGGGGTGCGGATTACGCCCCGCGCTTTCGGGCGGGATCGGCGCTATCCGATCACATCGGGGTTTCGGCGTTAAGATACGGCTGCATTTCCTGCAAGAGCGCCTTGAACACCTTGGGATTGCCGGCCACGATGTGGCCGGATTTCATAAAGTCGTTGCCGCCGCTGAAATCACTGACCAGCCCGCCGGCTTCCTGCACGATCAACGCCCCGGCGGCGATATCCCAAGGTTTCAGACTCATCTCCCAGAAGGCGTCCAGCCGTCCCGCCGCGACATAAGACAAATCCAGCGAGGCCGCCCCGGCCCGGCGGATTTCCACGCACTTGCCGAACAGGCTGTTGAAGAATTTGAGATAGGCAGGCTGGTGCTGGGGATGGCGGAAGGGAAAGCCGGTGCCGAGCAGGGCGTTCTCCAACATGTTGATTCCGCTGACCCGAATGCGCCGGTCATTGATCTGCGCGCCCTGGCCGCGTGAGGCGGTGAACATCTCCTGACGGATCGGATCGTAGATCAGTCCCGCTTCCAGCCGGTTTTTGTAGCGGAAGGCGATGGAAATGGCGAAGTGGGGAATGCCATGCAGGAAATTGGTGGTGCCGTCCAGCGGATCGATCACCCACTGGCACTCATCCTGGCCGGGCTGTTCGCCGCTTTCCTCGGCCAGAATGCCGTGGTTCGGGTAAGTCTTGCGCAGGATCTGGATGATTTCCTGCTCGGCCTGGATGTCCGCTTCGCTGACGAAGTCGCTGGGGCGTTTCTCGGTGACGGTCAACCGTTCGAGCTGATCGAAATGGCGAAGCAGGATACGGCTGGCGCTCAGGGCGGCGCGCTTGGCGATAGTCAGGACTGGATGCATGGCAGGTCGGGTCGTTAAAAGAGCAGGGCGTCCGGGTCATCCGGCGCGGGGCGTCATGATAGCAGAATGGAATACGTCCGACGCAGGTTCATCGACGGTGGGCAGCCACTGATCCAGAAAATCATCGAACCACTGATCCAGCGCCGCGTCATGGCGGGCATGATACGCACGCTGTTCAGCCGCGGACTGTGCGCCCGGATGATGCAATTCTTTCGCGCCTTCCACCAGCCAGTTTTCCAGAATGGTCTGATCGACTTCGGGATGGAACTGGACGCCGAAGACCCTGGCCCCATACTGATAAGCTTGTTGCGGAAACCGCTCGCCCGTCGCCAGCAGTTCTGCTCCGGCCGGCAGATCGAAACCGTCGTGATGCCAGTGATAGACGTGCAGTGGCGCGTTAAACACGGTCTGGCCGGCCAGCGTCGGTTCGACCGGGAAATAACCGATTTCCGCCAGACCTTGCGGATGCGGCTGAATCGTCGCCCCCAGCGTTCGCGCCAGCAACTGTGCGCCCAGACAGATGCACAGGAACGGTTGGCCGGAATCCAGCACCTGGGGAATCCAGTTCAGTTGCGCCCGAAGGCCCGGCTGTTTGCCGTCGTCATTGGCGCTCATCGGCCCGCCGAAGACGACCGCTCCGGCGTAGCCATCCATCCCGGCGGGTAACGGCTGGCCGGACAGCGGGTAGCAGTAATCCAGCCGGTAGCCGCGTTGGCGCAGCTTGCGGCCGCAACGGCCCGCATCGGCATCGGGCGTTTGCATCACCAGTAACAGGCGGGGTCGGCGCAGCGTATGGCGGCTCATCGCGGACCACCTTCCGCAACGGATTCAGCGTCCGCTCCCGATGTTCGTCGCTGCTCCTTGAGCATTTCGGCGATGAGGAAAGCCAGTTCCAGGCTTTGTGAAGCGTTCAGACGCGGATCGCACTGGGTGTGATAGCGGTCGGCCAGTCCCTGCTCGGTGATCGCCTGAGCGCCGCCCAGACATTCAGTCACATCCTGGCCGGTTAATTCAAAGTGCATCCCGCCGGGATAGCTGCCTTCCGCGTGGTGAATGGCGAAGAACCGCCGCACTTCGTCGAGAATGCGACCAAAGGGCCGGGTTTTATAACCGGTATGCGATTCGATCGTGTTGCCGTGCATCGGGTCGCACGACCAGATGACCTGCCGACCTTCCCGTTGCACCGCGCGAATCAGTGGCGGCAGGGCGATGTCGATTTTATCCGCGCCCATCCGGCTGATCAGAGTCAACCGACCCGGCTGGTCATCGGGGTTGAGGATATCCAGCAGCCGTAACAGCGTATCGGCGTCAGCCGTCGGCCCCAGCTTCAAGCCAATCGGATTGGCGACCCCACGGAGAAAAGCCACATGCGCGCCCTCCAGTTGCCGGGTGCGTTCGCCGATCCACAGGAAATGCGCTGAACCGTCATACCATTCGCCGGTCGCCGGATCGCACCGGGTCAACGCCTGTTCATAGCCTAGCAGAAGCGCCTCATGCGAAGTGTAGAACTGCACCTGTCGCACCTGCGGCGCGGCGACGGCGTTCAGTCCGCAAGCGCGCATGAAATCCAGCGTTTCACTAATCCGGCCCGCCAGATCGCGGTAACGGGCGCCTTGCGGACTGGCGCGGAGAAAATCCAAATTCCACTGCTGCACCCGGTGCAGGCCAGCGAAACCATCCTGGGCCAGCGCCCGCAGCAGGTTCAGCGTTGCCGCCGATTGGGAATAAGCGCGCAATTGCCGGCGTGGGTCAGGCCAGCGGGCTTCAGGGGTGAAATCCAGGGCGTTGATGATGTCACCCCGGTAACTGGGCAGGGTCATCCCGTCGCGGGTTTCGGTCGGCGCGCTGCGCGGTTTGGCGAACTGTCCGGCCATGCGCCCCACTTTGACGACGGGGCAGGCGGCGGCGAAGGTCAGAACCACCGCCATTTGCAACAACACCCGGAAAGTGTCGGTAATGGCGCGTTCGTGGAAATCAGCGAAACTTTCGGCGCAGTCGCCGCCCTGCAACAGAAAGGCGCGACCGGCGGCGACCTCCGCTAGTTGTTGGCGGAGGGTGCGAATTTCGCCGGTGAAGACTAGAGGCAGCGAACGGGCCAGCCGTTCCTCGACCTCGGCCAGCGCGGCAGTGTCGTCATAGTCAGGCAGTTGCGCCGCCGGGCGATCCCGCCAGCGATTCGGCGTCCATGGAGTCTGCGCGTGTTGCGGAGGTTGGGGCATTATGATTCCTGAAAGTTGCGTGTAATGCGGCGGGATCCGCCTACCGTGCGCCTGGATCGCAGATTTTAACCAAGAATCGCCGTGCGGAAAGCGCCAGGCAGTCGCGCGGATCGGGATTCAATCGGCCAGCAGCCAGTCGCGCACCACGGCAATCTGATCGTCCGCCATCAACGCCGGGGCGTGGCCCATACCGGAGAATTCCACCAGTTTGGCCTTGGGGCCGCGCTCAGTCATGGCGACGGCGTCCGGGTGGTCCAGCACGTCGGAATGCTCGCCGCGCAGCACCAGGGTCGGGCAGTGGATGGTGTCCCACACCGGCCACAGGTCAATGTCTTTCAAAGCCAGGGTCTTGAAGTTCTCGGCGATGCCCGGATCGTAAGCCAGCGTATAGCGCCCATCCTCCAGTTGCCGGGAGCTGTGGACGGTCATGTGTCGCCACTGCTCATCGGTCAGGTTGCCGAACGAGGCCCCGACAGCGCGCATGAAGCGCTCCATTTTCTCGATACTGTCATAGGTGACGACCTGTCCGACATAGTCAGCGATCCGTTGCAAACCGGCGACCGGGATGCGCGGGCCGACATCGTTGACGACCAGTTTGTGAATCGGAGTCCCCGGATGACTGGCCAGGAATACGCCAATCAATCCGCCCATCGAGGTGCCGATGAAGTCAATCCGTTCGGCGTCGATGCGCGCCAGCAGCATGGCCAGATCATTGACGTAAAGCGGGTAGGTGTAATCCGCTTTGTCGGGCAGCCAGTCGCTTTCGCCGCGCCCGACCACATCCGGGCAAATCACCCGGTAGTCCTGTTCCATCGCGGCACCCAGGAAATCGAAATCGCGTCCGGTGCGGGTCAGGCCGTGGACACAAACCAGCGCTTTGGAGCTACAGGGATCGCCCCATTCGGTGTAGTGAACGCGATGAAAGCCGTGGGGACCCAGGGTGCGATAGTAGCGGGAGGTCATGCTCATAAGCGTTATCGTCCTTTAGTGGGGAAATGGAATATTTGCATCGTGGCATTATCCGGTAAGCCGGGCAGAGTGGCTATAATGACGGCCATTCATCCTGTTGAAGGAAAAGTGGGCATGGCGATTTTGCATTACACCGAAAGCGGCCAGGGTGAGCCGCTGGTTCTCTTGCACAGCGGCGGGATGAGCGGCGCGGAGTGGACACCGCATCTGCCGCTATTCGCACGCAATTTTCGGGTCATCGTCCCCGATCATCTGGGCCATGGCCGCAGCCCGATGATCGCAGAGCGACTGACTGTTGCTGATATGGGCTGGGCAGTGCTGGAAATGATGGATGAACTGGAGTTACCCGCAGCGAATCTGGCCGGTTCCTCGATGGGTGGCGCAGTGGCGTTGTGGCTCACCGTTCACCATCCTGAACGAGTCGGTCGACTGGTGCTTTACCGGATCGGCTACCGCAAAGATGAAGTCACCCACGCAGGCACTCGCGGCATGGCTGATCCTGCCTACTGGCGCGGGGTGGGGATGCACAAATGGTTGAGTACCATTCATGAGCCGCAGGGCGGGCCGGACGCCTGGGAGGACGTGATTTTGCGGGTGTCGGAGGCGCTGGAACCGGCGACCTCGGATCATGCCCATGACCTGGACATTCTGGAGCGCATCGCGCAACCGACCTTGATCGTGGTGGGCGACCGCGACCCCGTCGCGCCGCTGGAGCAGATTCTGGAGATGTTCGGGGCGATTCCCAATGCCGGATTGTGGGTGATGCCCTACGCTACCCACGTTACCGCGACCAATACTTGGCGGGCCGAGTCGTTCGCGCTGGAAGTCACGCGGTTTCTGCAACGGCGCGCGGCTTGAAGGGCGGGGCGTTTTAGTTGGTTTCCTTCCGCCATATCGCATTTATTCGCTGACTCTGAAGCGATTCCGCCTGGCTGATTTACCACAAACTGCAACATGCGCCCCATGCCGTGTTTGTCCACTGGGGGACGCGCCCGCATGTCATTCGGCCCCGGCAAAAGCGGGCGCTGCGCTGGGCCAGCGGGAGTGGAAGGGGAACGCACTTCGTCTTCTCCAAGTTCGTGCGCCATCCCGGTTACGAGGGTGACGCCTGGCTCGTGAAGGGCGCTGAAGAAGCCGTGCGCCAATTTGACGCCGTGGTGCGTCGTGTTCAAGGATCGCTGACATGATCGAATACCATGATGCTTATTTAGCCCCGCTGATTGACGCGACCCCGGAATGGGAAACCCACGCCGCCGAGGATGTGGCGCAACTGGGAACCTTCGCCGATTCCTGGCCGGACAAGCTGACCGTGTTACGCGTCTACCTGTTGCTGTGCCTGGAAAGCGCGGCCAGCGCCGAGGATGTATTCAGCCTCAAGCTGAAACAGTCGCACCGAGTATCTGGAAACGATCACGGATGAGGATCGCTTGCCGCTCTACAAGCTGTTTGCCATGCGCTGGCGGGTGGAAGGGTGAAGGTTCAGCCGTCCGTGGCGTTGCCGATGGTGACGGACATGGGCATTAGGCGGCCTTGACAGAGGGAGATTGATCAACGACCGCTTCGGGAAAAATATCTTCCAAAATCGGCGATGCTATTTGTTTTGGTTGATACCGGATTCCGCCATCGCCCGGATAGGAATCGCGATGCAAATGTTCGCCAGTCCAAAGCGCTTGAGGTATACCCTCAGGGAAGGCTTGGCAACGCCGATCCGCTTGATAGTGAATACACATTGAACAATTGGCCTGCGAACGGTAAATCATGGATGAACGCCTCCAAGCTGGTTATAAAGATTCAACACATCCGCTGGCAGGGGTTTCCCGTCCGCCAGTAGCGCAAAAGTCTCTGCAATAAATTCAATCGCTGAATTCCCTGCATACAGACTCACTTTATGCGCAGTCTGTAAATCGTTCCCTGTCAATGGCTGCATTCTTATCGCTGCATAACGCGCCGAGTTAGCACGATAAAACAGCAAATGCCCCATTTCATGCCGGATGGCATGATGCTCATGCGCGGTCGACCATTGGCGTCTTTGATATTATTGTGCGGCATCCTGAGCTAATTGATTCCAGTAACGATACAGCCCGTAGGGCGGGTTAGCGAAGCGTAACCCGCCTTCCTGTCCATCACCGCATCGGCGGGTTACGGGCTGACGCCCTAACCCGCCCTACGCCGCTGCTCGACCAGGCCGAGGCCGGGGAACTGCAAAGCCTGATCTATTCGGCGGAACGGGTCGGCGGACAGATTCAGAATGGCTATACCGACATCCGCAACAGCTATGAGGTCATCGGCCAGTTGGAACGGATGAAATACCTGCTCCAACAGGCCCTTGATGGAGTGGTGACGGTCGAGGGCTAAGCCGTCTGTGGCGAGGGCGGGGTCAAGGGGCCTTGAGGAACCTCGGGAGGGGGGGTATACTAAAATGAGTTAGCAGGTGGTTATCAGGCTGACTTGGCCTTTGCTCATGTACTGATGAGCCAACGGGGGTCGCCAACCTCGCACCTGCTAACGAACTCTCACAGCTCCTGTAGCCCGTAGCCCGTAGGGCGGGTTAGCGAAGCGTAACCCGCCTTCCTGTCCATCACCGCATCGGCGGGTTACGGGCTGACGCCCTAACCCGCCCTACGCCGCTACGCCGCTCAAACTGTACGCCGCCATCACCCGGGTAAGGCGTCTTATGCAAATGCTGTCCTTGCAAGATCGCCAACGGGATTCCATGCGGAAAGGCGATGCATTGCATCGGCGATTGATTCCAGCTTGCCCAGTCCAGATGCTGGCATTGATTGCAGGATGCCGACAGGTTCGGCGCGCCCGAAAAATCAGGGCCGTCATTCAAGGTAAACGCCATCATTCTTCCTCCCGGCGATAAAGAAAACCACAAATCTTTGACAGTACCCGCATAAAAGCGTGCTGTCTGGCCAGTTTGGATAATTACCCATGCATGGGGACAGCGTGATATTGCTGAGGGTGACGAGGTTCATATTGAATTTTCCTTGGGGTTGGGGTAGATTGAAAATATGACGCGGATGCTCAACACGGCGTGCCGGGAAACCTTCGGGTCCGTGAATGGATCGCCAACTCAATTCGCGCCATACTTCTTTTGAATCATCAAACCGCGTTTTCGATCTCGTTCCAACTGCTCTCGATCTGCACGGCGCAGCGGCTTTAAATACAATTCGTCTCCTGCGTTGGTCTTTCTAATAACCGCCTGATACCATTCGCCTTCATACTCGTACAGCGAAATAGCTTGATCTCGGTATTGAATAACCTCGCCTTCATCAATCATTTTCTGTAGCAAATCGTAACGATCTCTACCTTCCTGATTGCCTTTTCTGATTTGCTTGTCGCGGTCATCTCTTGAAATCCGCACAGTCTTAACCGACGCGCCTAAAACCTGCTGCAATAAGTCAGTCAGTACGGCGACTGGCATTTCTCCGTCTTTATTGGTAGTCACAAACTCTTTAAACGCTTTGCTGGTAACGATACTTGCAACAACCTCGTGCGCTTGATCAAACGGCATAGACTCAATTTCTGAAACCGATAGTGTTTTTTTCATCCGCGCAGTTTGCCCCACCTCTCCCACCCGCTTCCATTGGTACAGTTCATCTTTCCCTGCGTTGTAAATCGCCTCCAGTGACTCCCCGGCCTTCGCCCGCGCCAGCTTATCGAAACTCCCGGCGACGGCCCGCGCCTCGTTCGCCGGCAAGGATTCCAGAAACGCCCGCTCGGCTTTCGGGTTGAACTTCGGTTTCGGGTTGATCAAATCAATCCGGGGTGCGGTCAGGCAGTAGCAGTGCGCGTGAAAGGGCGGTTTGGGCGCGTCGGCTTTCGGATAGACGCCCGGCCCCAGTCCGTAACGATCCAGCTTGGCGTGGTAATCACAGATGTCCGTCTTGGGGTGTTTCGATGACAGGCGAATTTGCACGTACTCAATCCGGTCCTGGCGCATCAACTCCCGCGCCTGCTGATCGGTGTAGTTCCCGCGCAGTTCTTTCACGTCCAGGCTGGCTTCCAGCACCGCGCTGAACGCCTCGCGGAAGCTGGTCAAAGTATCGGCGTTGAATTCTTTCATCACCGCGTTGATCGCCGCCTGGGGTTTATCGCCCTGGCGGATGCGCTCTAACAGCCGGGCAAACGCCCGTTCCGCCGTTTGCTGCACGGTGCTATCCGACTAGCGAAGGATGGACAGAAAACGGTCGTAGATGATTATGTCAAATTGCTGTGGGACTCCAACCGTTCCCGGTTCAACGCCAGCAACCGGCGCAAAATGTCTTCATCGGATAAGTCCATCGGCCAACTGTAGGCCGCCGCCACCGCTTCATCGACGGCGTGGTGGGCATGATCCAGCCAAGTCGGGCGCTGATTATAGAGATTCGTCAGAGTCCGTTTCTTCAGTTCCGCCGCATGTTCGGGCTTGGGAATCAGCCGGTCGGGATAGCCGGGAACGATTTCGGGAACCCGATCCACCCATTGCGGGGGATTCAGCCAGTTCTCGCGCAATTCATTCAGCTTGCGGGCGGCGTCGGCAATCGCTTGGGCATGGGGATCATCGGCGTAGTCCGCAGCGGGAATGTTGGGCGTCAGGCCGGCAGGAAAAGGGAAGGTTTCGAAGCAGGTAGTAGGCGTGTAGCGGGGATCGTTGCCTTTACCAAGCCAAGTGCAAGTTCGCAATGCCCACAGCTCATGAAATCGGGAATGCAGGATGCCAAAGGTGGTGTCGTCGGAACGGGCGATAGCAACAACAGCACTATCTGGCATGACTGCCTTATCCATCCAATTAAACAGACGATATTTGGCAACACGAGGCGTAGCGATATAGCGCGACAAGGACGATAAAGCGGCGCGCATCGCGGAAAGTGTGCGGGCGTGCAACCACCACAGCCGCCGCTCTTGCAGATTTCGGACTTGATCCCGCGCGGGTTTAACGGCTTGCAACACATGCGCGAAGGGCAGTTCAAAACACGCTGCGGTGACTTCCGGCATGTCCATACCGAAATCCACGATCCACATATCCGAGGGCCGACGGGTAACATCCATACCGTTCACCCACGGTTTCAGCACTTCATGGTTGCCGCGTCCGTGAGGGTTGGGCGATTGCAACCAAGAGCGGGCCTGTTCGCCAGGAACGTCAAATCGACCTTTTTTAGACGTACCGATGAATGAGACCCCGGCGTTTTCTGGCAGCATTCGGGCCTCGGTCAAATCCACACCACCCGTAGCATCAGGCATCTGCCCAGTTAAATCGGCATAAATCTCCGCGACAGGTTGACCGTTGAGCATGGCCTTTTCCATCGTTTGACCGAAACTGACCAATGAAACCCGCACCGCCGCGCCTTCATTAATCGACTCTAAATCAGACCAGGCGTTGAATATCGTGCCAGTCTCCCTAATTCGATCCAGCACCTTGCGATTCTGACCGCCGCGAATCGAATTGGTGGTGACGAGTCCGGCCCGTTGCGCCTGACCCGCCTCAATCTGCGCCCGCGCTTTCTCGAACCAGTAGCAGACCAAATCCGCGCCGCCGGGAACGCGCCCCTGATAGACCCGACGCAGCAAGCCCGCATACTGATCGCCCAATTCCGCTAACTGCTTCTTGTCGCCCAAAAACGGCGGATTGCCCACAATGGCGTCAGCAACCGGCCAAGCGGCTTCGCTTACCGAATTCCCCTCCTTGGACAAGGAGGGGTGGCGCGCAGCGCCGGGGTGGTTTGACTCGTCCGACCCGACCCCCCCGTCCCTTTGGGACACCCCCCCTTGGCAGGGGGGGAATGCAGGAGGGATATCCAGCAGCGCATCCCGACATTCAATGGAATTCAGCGGCTTCAAAATCGGTTGATCATTCAAACTGTAACCATGTCCCAACATCCATTGAATCTCGCCGATCCACACCGTCAGCCGTGCCAGTTCCGCCGTGTAGGGATTGATTTCGACGCCGATCACCGCCTCCGGGCCGACAGCGGGAAAACCGCGTTGCAAACCCAGCGCCTCCGCCTCCAGCATCACCTGATGCTCAATATCTTTCAGCGTCCGCAGCGCCAGATAGAGAAAATTCCCGGAGCCACACGCCGGATCGAGTACCCGAAAGGTGCGCAATCGTTCCAAAAACCCATGCAGCCGATTCGTCGCCTGCTGCCGGGGTTTCGCGCCCGCCTTGCTCAATTCCCCGGTCATCGCCGCCTTCACCGTCGCCCATTCCGCCAGCAACGGCTCCCGAATCACCGGCGTAATCAAACGGTGGATGGATTCCGCGTCGGTGTAATGTGCGCCCAACTGACTGCGCTTGTCCGGGTCCAGACCGCGCTCAAACAGTGTGCCGAAAATCGCCGGTTCAATCACCGACCCATTCAGCGCCGCCGCCGAATGCAGCGTATCCAAATCGGCTTTTTCCAGCGGCAGACAATCCTCGTCATCGAACAACCCGCCGTTGAACCAGGCGATGTGCTCCAGGCCGAAGCGCCCGCCGCGCTGCATGGCCCGGAATAAATCACGGGCCAACACCGGAAAATCCGCCGGCATCCTGCGCCCTTCCTCCAGCAGCTTCCTGAACAACTGATTCGGCAACAGCCCAATGTCTTCAGCAAACAGGCAGAACAGCAGCCGGGTCATGAAATGCGCGACCGGCTGCGGATCATGGCCGCGTTGCCGCAAGCGTTGCGCCAGCCCGCCCAGCAGCATCGCCGCATCTTGGGTGACCGCCTCCCGCGTCCGGGTCGGCTTTAACCGCTCAGGATCGAGGAACGCCCAGCGCAGCAAATCAAACCGGGCAGGCTCGGCCAGATCGTCCAGCGTCAGCCGGTAGACTTTGTGAACGGTGTCGGTGAAGTGGGTGTGAATCTCAATCGTCTCCATGTCGGAGACGATCAACAGCGGCGGGTTGTCCAGGGCGAGGGCGTACTGTTGCAACTGGCGCAGCGCCGCCGCCAAGTCCTTGTGCTTACCCTTGTATTCCCAAGCGAAGCAATGCCGCCGCCAGACATCGGCCCAGCCCTTGCCGCCGCCGGTCTTGGTGACGCCTTTCTCGAAGGTGAACCACTCGCCTTGCGGGTCGGCGTCCATCGGCGGCGCCAGCTCCAACAACCGACAGAGGGTATTGAAGTGGGATTGCGCCCCACTGCGTTCCGATAACGTGCTGGCGCGGCAGGTTCGGATAAAGTCGGCCAGGTCAGCGGGGGTGGTCACAGGGGCGTTGCGCCTTGTCGAAAAGGAATGACCGGCGGCGGTCGCCAGTGTCCGGTCAGGAGCGGGACGGGAACTCGGCTTTTCGCACGCTGTGAGCCAGCTTGTCGAGCACCCCGTTTACGAAGCGATGGCCCTGCTCGGCGCCAAACAGTTTGGCTAGTTCCACCGCTTCATTGATGACGATTCGGTAAGCAATGTCCGGGCGCTGCATTAACTCATAGCCGCCGATGCGCAGAATCGCCCGCTCGACCGGATCGACCTGCGCCAGTGGCCGGTCCAGAAACGGCGCAAAAGCCGCATCGATCTCCTCAGCGAGCATCGGCACCCGATGCACCAGTTCCTGGAAATAGTCGGGGTCTGCCTTGGGCAAGTCCTGATCCGCCAGAAACTGGCTGGCGATGGTCGTGGGTTCTTGGCCGGTCAATTGCCACTGATAGAGCGCTTGGGCAGCGCAGCGCCGCGCCCAACTGCGTTTGCTGGATGGATTTTTATGTGACGATTCGCTCACGATTTAACCTTCCAGCCGGCGTAACAGGCTGACCATTTCCAGCACCGCCATAGCCGCTTCGACGCCCTTGTTGCCCGCCTTGGTTCCGGCCCGCTCTACGGCCTGCTCAATGGTATCCACGGTCAACACGCCAAAACCGACCGGGAGATCGTATTCCAGTGAGATGCTGGCCAAGCCCTTGACGCATTCGCTGGCGACGTATTCAAAATGCGGGGTACCGCCGCGAATAATGGCCCCGAGGGCGACGATGCCATCGTAGCGTTCACTGGCGGCCAGGCGCTGGGCGGCCAGCGGGAGTTCAAACGAACCCGGCGTCCAGATCAGGTCAATGCTGGCTTCCGGGACGCCATGACGACGCAGGGCGTCAATCGCCCCGTCGATCAGGTTCTGCACGATGAAGCTGTTGAACCGCGCCGCGACCAACGCGAAGCGGGCGTCCTGCAGGGGCGTGAAATCGCCTTCCAGGGTGTTGATGGATGAGTGCATGGCGGGAATTCCGTAGTGAACAGGGTGAGGTCAGTCAGGAAACGTATTCAACCACTTCCAGATTGAAGCCGGACAGGCCGGATAAGCGCCGGGGCGCGCCGAGTACTCGCATCCGTTGCACGCCGATGTCGAGCAGAATCTGGGCGCCGATGCCATAGGTGCGTAATTCTGCAGACGAGTCGGCGGCCCGCGCCGGTTCGCTGGCCCCAAATTGATAACTGCGCATGCGCCGGATCAGCGCCGCCGGTTCCTCGGGGCGGCTCAGAAAGACCAGGACCCCGGACGGTTCGTTGGCGACGCGCTTCAGGGCATCGCGCAGCGGCCAGCCGCTGTCGGGCAGGCGCAGCGCCAGCAGATCACTGAGCAGGTGTTGGACATGAACCCGCACCATCACCGGCTCGCTGGCGTGGATCTCGCCCTTGACCAGCGCGAAATGCACTTGTCGCCCGATGACATCCTGATAGGTCAGCACCCGGAACGGGCCAAATTCGGTGTGCATCAACGCATCAGCGACCCGTTCCACCGTCTTCTCATTCTGCATCCGGTAGTGGATCAGCTCCGCAATCGTGCCGATTTTCACGCCATGTTGTTCGGCGAAAATTTCCAGATCAGGCCGCCGGGCCATGTTACCGTCTTCATTGAGAATTTCGACGATTGCCGCCGCCGGTTCCAGCCCGGCCAACCGGGTCAGATCGCAGCCGGCTTCAGTGTGGCCGGCACGGGTCAGCACCCCTCCAGCCTGGGCCATGAGCGGGAAAATGTGGCCAGGTTGCACCAGATCTTCGGGGCGAGCGTCGGGCCGGACTGCGGTGCGGATGGTGTGGGCGCGGTCGTAGGCGGAAATGCCGGTCGTCACGCCCTGAGCGGCTTCGACCGAGACCGTGAAGTTCGTGGAATAGGGTGTCGCGTTATCCTGCACCATCAGCGGCAGGTGCAATTGCTGGCAGCGCTCGCGCGTCAGGGTCAGGCAGATCAGACCTCGCCCGTAGCGGGCCATGAAATTGATGTCCTCGGGACGAACCAGCGAGGCGGCCATTAACAGGTCGCCTTCGTTTTCCCGGTCTTCATCGTCCATGATGATGACCATACGGCCCTGCCGGAGGTCGGTCAGGATTTCGTCAATGCGATTCAGTGCCATAACTATTTCCAGAACCCGTGTTCACGGAGTAGGGCTGCAGTCAGACCGCCGCTGCCGGGTTGCGCGGCGCGGTCGCCGAGGAGTAACCGTTCCAGATAGCGGGCGATCAGATCCACTTCCAGATTGACCCGCCGGCCGGTTTTGCAATCAGCGAGGGTGGTTTCCGCCAGAGTATGCGGGACGATGTTGAGTTCAAAGGCCGCGCCGTCCACCTGATTAACCGTCAGGCTGACGCCGTCCACGCAAATCGAACCTTTTTCGGCGATGTAGCGAGCCAGCGCATCCGGCGCTTGAATCCGCAACCGCCAGGAACGGCCATCGGGACGCCATTCAGTGACCATGCCAATGCCATCAACGTGACCGCTCACCAGGTGGCCGCCGAGCCGGGTGGTCGGGGTCAGGGCTTTTTCCAGATTCACTGGGGTTCCCGGTTTGGCCGCGCCGAGAGTGGTGCGCTCCAGCGTTTCGCGGGAGACGTCGGCCCAGAAGTTGTCGCTGGACCGTTCGATAGCAGTCAGGCAGACGCCGCTGACGGCGATGCTGTCGCCGAGCTGCACGTCACGCAGATCGAGCTGGCCTGTGGTGATATGCAGGCGGACATCGCCGCCTCGGGGTTGAAGGGTCGTGATGGCGCCGACGGCGGTGATGATGCCGGTGAACATGGGAATAGCGTTCTCAGTGAAGCCAGGGATCGTGGTGAAAAGGATCAGAATGATCTGTCAAACTTTTCTTTGAGGGTATAGGCGCCGTATAGCATTGAATTCTCCTTCTATGCCTCTTAGCGGATAGGGCACAGTTTGATTCGCCAATCCCGTCCTACCGCGCGCATCTCCAAAATTTCCAGTTCCCACCGCTCCTGCATCTTCAGTAATTCCGGCAACTGGAACAGACCGCGCGCCCGGTCGCCGAGCAAGAGAGGGGCCAGGTAGATCACCAGTTCATCCATCAGTCCCGCTTGCAGCAACGCGCCGGCCAGGGTCGGGCCGCATTCGACCTGGAGTTCGTTGCATTCGCGGCGGACCAGTTCCACCATGACCCTCTGCAAGTTCAACGCCCAGTCGCGGCGCGACATCGCCCTGATTTCCGCGCCGGCTGCCCGCAACGGCGCTTGCGCAGCCAAGTCCGCGACAGTGGTAAAAATCAGAGCCGAACCCGGGCGTTGCAGAATCCTGGCTGTCGGCGGCGTGCGCAGTTCCGTGTCGAGAATCACCCGCAGGGGTTGGCGCGTTGCGTCCGGCAGGCGGACATTCAGACGGGGATCGTCGGCCAGCACCGTGCCAATGCCGGTCAGAATTGCCGAGCTGCGCGCCCGCAGGCGTTGCACATCCTGGCGTGCGGCTTCGCCGGTCAGCCACTGGCTTTCCCCCGAGGCCAGCGCCGTGCGTCCATCCAGACTCATCGCCAGTTTGATACGCACGAAGGGCCGGCCTTTTGTCATGCGCTGGATGAAGCCGGGATTCAGCGCTCGCGCTTCCGCCTCCAGCAACCCGCAGTCCACGGCCACTCCGGCAGCGCGCAGTTGCGCCAATCCCCGTCCAGCCACTTGCGGATTGGGGTCCGCCATGGCCGCGACCATCCGGGCGACGCCGGCGTTCAACAGCGCGTCGGTGCAGGGCGGAGTGCGACCATGATGGCAACAGGGTTCCAGCGTGACATAAGCGGTCGCGCCTTGCGCCCGGTCGCCCGCCGCCTCCAGCGCCCTGACCTCGGCATGAGCCTCGCCGGCGCGTTCATGCCAGCTTTCGCCGATGATCTGGCGATCCCGAACCAGCACACAACCGACGCGCGGGTTAGGATCGGTGCTATACAATCCGTGTTGAGCCAGCGTCAAAGCCCGCGCCATGTAGCGATAGTCATCCGCTGACCCTGTAGGGAGCCGATCAACCATTACGCAGAATTCGTTACGCCGGGCGATTGTTGCAAGCGCTCGACTTCCTCACGGAAGGCGTTGACATCTTCAAAACTGCGATAGACCGAGGCGAACCGGACATAGGCGACCGGGTCCACTTGGCGTAATTCGATCATGACCCATTCGCCGATTTGCTGACTGCTCAATTCCCTCTCGCCGCTGGCGCGGATGTGGTTCTTCACCCGCAGGATGATGTCGTCAATGCGTTCGGCGCTGACCGGGCGTTTCTCCAGCGCCCGCATCAGCCCGGTGCGCAATTTTTCTTCCTGAAACGGTTCGCGGCGACCATCACGCTTCACCACCGGCGGCATCAGCAGCTCCGCCACTTCGTAGGTGGTGAAACGGGCGTTGCAGCGCAGACACTCGCGGCGGCGGCGCACCTTGTCACCTTCCGCCAGGAGCCGCGAGTCGACCACCCGGGTATCGGGCGTTCCACAGAACGGGCAATGCACCGTCGCCGTCTCTCGTCAGGGTGCAATCAGCCGTAGACCGGGAAGCGGGCGCACAACTCCGCGACCTGACCACGCACCCGGTCGATCACCGTTTCGTTATTGAGATCATCGAGAATGTCGCACATCCAGCCGGTCAATTCCCGGCATTCGCGTTCCTTGAACCCGCGTGTGGTGATCGCTGGCGAACCGATGCGGACGCCGCTGGTGACGAACGGCGACTGCGGGTCATTCGGCACGGCGTTCTTGTTGACCGTGATCCAGGCGCGGCCCAGCGCCGCGTCGGCGGCCTTGCCGGTGAGGCCCCTGGTGATCAGGCTGACCAGGAACAGATGATTGTCCGTGCCGCCGGAGACCACGTCGTAGCCGCGTTCGATAAACACCCCGGCCATGGCGCGGGCGTTGGCGATGACCTGCTTTTGATACTCGACAAAATCCGGTTGCAACGCCTCCAGGAACGCCACGGCTTTAGCAGCGATGACATGCATCAGCGGTCCGCCCTGGGTGCCGGGGAACACCAGCGAATTAAGCTTCTTTTCAATCTCGGGATTCGACCGGGCCAGAATCAGACCGCCGCGCGGGCCGCGCAGGGTTTTGTGCGTGGTGGTGGTGACCACGTCAGCGACCGGGATGGGATTGGGATAGACGCCCGCGGCGACCAGACCGGCGACATGGGCCATGTCCACAACCAGATAAGCGCCGATTTGATCGGCGATGGCGCGGAAGCGCGGCCAGTCCACCACTCGTGAGTAAGCCGAGAAGCCGGCGATAATCATCTTCGGCTTGCACTCCAACGCCAGCCGTTCCACCTGGTCATAATCAATTTCGCCCGTGGCCTCGTTCAGACCGTATTGCACCGACTGGTACAGCCGACCGGAGAAATTGACCTTGGCGCCGTGCGTCAGGTGGCCACCATGCGCCAGGCTCATGCCCAGGATGACATCGCCCGGTTCCAGCAGCGCCATGTAGACGGCGGCGTTGGCCTGCGAACCGGAATGGGGCTGGACGTTGGCGTAGTCCGCGTTGAACAACTGTTTGGCGCGGTCGATGGCCAGTTGTTCGGCGATGTCGACGAATTCGCAACCGCCGTAATAGCGTTTGCCCGGATAGCCTTCGGCGTACTTGTTGGTCAGCACCGAACCCTGGGCTTCGAGCACCCGGGGGCTGGCGTAGTTTTCCGAAGCGATCAGCTCGATGTGGGCTTCCTGGCGCTGTTTCTCACCCAGCAGGGCGACTTGCAACTTATCATCAAACCCGGCGATCCGCATCTCTCGACTGAACATGGGCAACCTCTGCAAAGGCAAGCGCCCACAGCTTTGGACGAAAGTGCGGGCATGGAAAACGGGGAATCATACCCGATTTCGCCGGCAGTGGGCGGGAAATCGCCGGCAAAAAGGCTCAGTGCATGGGGCTTTCCAGGAAGGCGTCGATGACTGCGACCCAGGCCTTGCCGACATTGCGCAGATCGTAGCCACCGCCACCGACGCCCAGAATGCGGCCCTCGGCGAACTCCTCGGCGAGTTGGCACAGGCTGGTCGCAGCGCGGCGGTGGGCGCGAGAGGTATAGTGCAAATGAGCCAGCGGATCGCCGTCCAGGCCGTCCGCGCCGCAGTTCACAATAATGAATTGCGGTTGCCACTGGCGCAGGAACGCTTCCACCTTGTCCCACATCATCAGGAAGTCTTCGTCCGCTGACAGTGGCAGCAACGGAATATTGAGCTTGCGGCCCTTGGCCTCGCCCTTGCCGACTTCGTGCGGGAAGCCGCTCTGCGGGAAGTTATAGCGGCCATCCTCGTGGATGTCGGCGAAAATGACCGTCGGGTCGGATTCGAACGGGTAAAACACGCCGTCGCCATGATGGGCGTCGATGTCGACGTAGGCGATGCGCTCCAGCCCGTAGTCCTGTTGCAGAATCTTGATCGCGACGCCGGCGTCGTTGAACACACAGAAGCCGGAGGCCGTGTCGGGCATGCTGTGATGCAGGCCGGCGATGGGGACGAAAATGCGCCGCGCCTCGTTGTTCATTAACTTATGGGTCGCGTCGACCACTGTGCCGACCACCGTCGAGGCGTCTTCGAACACGCCCTTGTAGGCCGGCGTGTCGCCGTAATCCAGCAGGCCATCGCCGGTTTCGGACAGAGTTTTGACCTTTTCGACATAATTAGGGGTGTGGAATAACTGGAGCTGTGCATCGGTCGCCATGACAGGATGGAACACGCGCACCTGGTAGTCGAGATGACGGATGTGCATCTCATCCCAGAAGGCGTGAATACGATCTTCGCCGAAGGGATGGTCTTCGAATCCGTAGCGGCCCAATGCTTCTCCCGTGTAGACCGCCACCACTCTGCTTCGTGACATGACTCTCAGTCCTCATAATTGGGGGGTTCGCGCTTTTCCAATGCCCTTTATGATAGCCCAGTCCGTAGAGGTTTGGCGGCTGGTGCGGCTAGGTGTTTCTTTTCGCCTTTTGGCGCTCGAGGATGCTCTTGATCAGCGACCGTTGCGCCGCCCGGTGGACTTCCATCAATGCCTTGACATGCGCCGCGACGCTGGCCGCCAGCGCCGGCAGGTTGTAGCCGCCTTCCAGTATCGACACGACCCGCCCTTCGCAGCAATCCTGGGCAACCGCCAGAATCTGCCGGGTCAGCCAGGCATAGTCGTCTTCGTTGAAATTCAATTCCGCCAGCGGGTCGAGGTAATGCGCGTCGAAGCCGGCGGAGATCAGGATCAGTTGCGGCTGGAATTCCCGCAGGGCCGGTTCGATGTCCTGCTGCCAGACATGGCGCAGGTCGGCAGTGCCGCTGTTGGCGATGAGCGGGATATTGACGATATTGCCCGCTCCGCGTTCATCGCGACGACCGGTGCCGGGGTAGATGTGGGCCTGATGGGTGGAGATGTAAAGATAGCCGGGGTCGTGTTCGAGGGCCGCCTGGGTGCCGTTGCCGTGATGGACATCGAAGTCGATGATCGCGACCCGCTCCAGACCGCCTGCGGTGCGGGCGTGAGCGGCGCCGATGGCGGCGTTGCCAAACAGGCAGAAGCCCATGGCCTGATGCGGTTCGGCGTGGTGGCCGGGCGGACGGATGGCGCAGAAGGCGTTGTTGGCTTCGCCGTTCAGGATCGCTTCCACCGCCGCGCAGACTGCGCCCGCCGCACGCCGGGCCGCTTCGCTGGATTGCGGGGAAACGATGGTGTCGCCGTCGATGGCGTAATGTCCGTGTCTGGGAATGCGGGCGAAAATGCGTTCGACATAGGTGAGGGGGTGAATGCGGGTCAGTTGTTCGTCGGTGGCCTGGGGTGCGTCCCGCCATTCGAGGGCGGCGAAGGGGGAGGTTTTCAGCACGTTGAGGATGGCGGTGAGCCGGGCGGGGCATTCGGGGTGACCGAAGCCGGTATTGTGTTCCAGACAGGCCGGGTGGGTGTAGAGCAGGGTGGTCATGGCTGCGGCTCCTCGTGCGCCGGGATTTCATGCTGGATGGCGGCGCGGCGCAAGGCCTTGAGCACGTCTTCGCGAGCGATGATGCCGACCAGTCGGTGGTTTTCGACCACTGGCAGGCTCTTGGTGCGCATCTCCACCAGTTTTTGCAGCAGTCGGCTGAGCGGCAGGTGCGGTTCGACACTGACCGGGTCGTGGGTCATGATGTTTTCGGCGGTCTGTTCCATGATCTCGTCGTAGTGAGGGATCAAGGCGTGGGCGTCGAAACTGAAGGCTTTGAGCAGGTCAAATTTGGTGAGGATGCCGAGCAGACACCCTTGATCATCCACTATCGGTACGCCGTTGAAGTCGTGGGATTCGAACAACGCTTCGACTTCACGGAGTTTGACCTTGGGACTGATGGCGATGGGGTCGGCGGTCATGGCGTCGCGCACCTGGTATTGCAGGAATTCGTACATGGCAGGGTAATCCTCGATAGTTCGATGCCTGCGATGATAATCCAAGAGCTAGGGCGGGTGCTTGATGAGTGCAGCTACAGACCGATGCGCCGCCCCGGACCTAGGGCGGTCGCCGGATAATGGGTCTTATTCAAGCCAATCAGGCGCGGTCCCCGATCCACTGCACGATCAAAGCCTGCGCCGCTGCTGCGGCTTCACGTACCCGGTTCGGCGCCGTGCCGCCCAGTACATCGCGGGCGGCTACCGAACCTTCCAGGGTCAGCACCGCGAATACATCATACTTAACCAACGGCGAGAATTGTTGCAAATCGGCCAGGGTCATCTCCGCCAAATCCCGGCCGGTTTCCACGCCCAGCCGCACTGCCTTGCCCACTACTTCATGGGCGTCCCGGAACGGTAGACCCTTGCGCACCAGGTAATCCGCTAGATCCGTTGCCGTCGCGAATCCGCGCCGGGCTGATTGAAGCATGCTGGCGCGCTTTGGCCGCAGCGCCGGAATCATGTCGGCAAAAGCCCGCAGACAGCCCTGCACGGTATCCACCGTATCAAACAGCGGTTCCTTGTCCTCCTGATTATCCTTATTATAGGCCAGCGGCTGGCTCTTCATCAGGGTGAGCAGCGCTACCAGGTGTCCGTTGACCCGACCGACCTTGCCGCGTACCAGCTCCGGCACGTCGGGATTTTTCTTCTGCGGCATGATTGAGGAGCCGGTGCAGAACCGATCCGGCAGATCGATGAAATCAAACTGCGCCGAAGACCACAGCACCAGCTCTTCCGCCATCCGCGACAGATGAGTCATCAAGATCGCGGCGGCGGCAGTGAATTCAATGGCGAAATCCCGGTCGCTGACCGCATCCAGCGAGTTGGCGCACGGCGCATCGAAACCCAGCAGTTGCGCAGTGTACTGTCGATCCAGCGGATAGCTCGTTCCCGCCAGCGCCGCTGCGCCCAGCGGCATGGTATTCAACCGCTTTCGGCAATCCAGCAACCGCTCATGATCGCGCTTGACCATCTCGAACCAGGCCAGCAGGTGATGGCCGAAGGTGACCGGTTGAGCGACTTGCAAATGGGTGAACCCCGGCATGATGGTTTCGGCTTCACGCCCGGCCAGTTCGGCCAGCCCGCCCAACATGCGCCGCATTTCCACCAGAAGGGCGTCGATGGCGTCGCGCAGATACAGGCGAATGTCGGTCGCCACCTGATCGTTGCGCGAGCGCCCGGTGTGCAGGCGCTTGCCGGCGTCGCCAATGCGCTCGGTCAACCGCGCCTCAATGTTCATGTGGACATCTTCCAGCGCCGTTGACCAAGTGAACTCGCCGCGCTCAATTTCGCCACGAATCGCCTCCAGCCCGGCGACAATCGCCGCGCAATCCGTTTCGGACAATACGCCGACCCGCGCCAGCATCCGGGCGTGGGCGATAGAGCCGTGAATATCCTGCCGATACATCCGCCGGTCAAAATCCACTGAAGCGGTGAAGGCAGCGACAAAGGCGTCGGTGCTTTCGGTGAATCGTCCGCCCCAACTCTGATTGGTCTGTTGGTCGCTCATAAGATATGCTTTAGCTCAATGTTAAGAATGTCATAGCTTACCAAACCATGCCCTCCGACACCCTGCGCATCGCCACCCGCAAAAGCCCTCTGGCCCTCTGGCAAGCTAACCATGTTGCTGAACGTCTGCGTCAGGCCCATCCTGGCCTGAACGTGGAACTGATCGGCATGATCACCCGGGGCGACAAAATCCTTGACAGTCCGCTAGCCAAGGTCGGCGGCAAGGGCCTGTTCGTCAAGGAACTGGAACAGGGGCTGTTGGAAGGCCGCGCCGATCTCGCCGTGCATTCCATAAAGGATGTGCCGGTCGACTTCCCTGCCAGACTCGGCCTACCGGTGATGCTGGCGCGTGAAGATCCCCGCGATGCCTTCGTGTCCCACCATTATTCCCATCCCGACGCCCTGCCCGCTGACGCCCGGGTCGGCACCTCCAGCCTGCGTCGCCAGTGCCAACTGGCCGCTCGCTATCCCAGTTGGCAAATTCGCAGTCTGCGCGGCAACGTCGGCAGCCGGCTGGCCAAGCTGGATACCGGCGAATTTGACGCCATTATCCTGGCCGCCGCTGGACTGAACCGGCTCGGTCTCGCGGAACGCATCACGCTGGCGCTGGAGCCGGAATTCAGTCTGCCCGCTATCGGCCAAGGTGCGATTGGCGTGGAATGTCGGCTCGATGATCGCCAAACGCAGGAGTTGATTGCCGTACTCGATGATCCTGCCACGCACATTCGGGTGGCGGCGGAACGGGCTTTCAACACCCGGTTGCAGGGCGGTTGCCAAGTTCCCATCGCCGGTTATGCCTTGCTGGAGAATGAGCAGATCTGGTTGCGCGGTCTGGTCGGGGAGCCGGACGGCAGTCTCATCGTTGCCGGCGAGATTCGCGGTTCAGCGGCAGAGGCGGAAACGCTCGGCGCGGCGCTGGCGGAAGAACTGCGCGGACGCGGCGCGGACGCCATTCTGCGCCGATTGTTGGCAACCTGCTGAATATGCATCGTAACTGTTCACATCCCCCACCCCAGCCCTCCCCTACAAGGGGGGAAGGGGACTTATGCGAGGGAAGTTTATCCCTGAAAGGCTTAGGCGTCCTGGTCACCCGCCCGGAACAGCAGGCCGAGCCGCTTTGCCAGTTGATCGAACAATACGGCGGCGGCGCAATCCGCTGCCCGACGCTGCGCATTGCTGAACCGCACGACTGGACGCCGGCTCTGGCGATTTTCGACCGGCTGGCCGATTACCATCTGGCGATTTTCACCAGCGTCAACGCCGTAGGCCGGGCGCTGCCGCTGATTCAGGAACGCAACGGTTTCCCATCCTCACTGGAGATCGCCGCTATCGGTCAGGCCACTGCCCGGGCGCTGAAACGACAAGGCGTGGCCCATTGCCTGCACCCCACACAGGGTTTCACCAGCGAGGCGTTACTGGCGCTGCCGCGTTTCCAAAACATCACCGGTCAGCGCATCATCATCGTGCGCGGTGAAGGGGGGCGGGAATGGCTGGCCGAGACGCTCACTGGCCAGGGCGCTCAGGTGGATTGCGCCGAGGTCTACCGGCGTGAGCGGTCCTCGGTGGATACCGGAGCGTTATTGGAACGTTGGGCCTGCGGTGAAATTGGCGCGGTGGTGATCACCAGCATCGAGAGCCTGCAGAATCTTTTTGCTATGCTAGGAACTGCCGGGCAACCTTATTTGCGCGACACGCCGTTGGTGGTCGTCAGCGCTCGGATCCGGCATAGCGCCGTAGAACAAGGTTGTCACCATCTCTTGCTCGCCTGTGAAGCCAGCGACGAAGCGATCATCGCTGCGCTGTTCGACCTGACCACGCATTCCTCCACTCCAGTCCGGTAATACAACATGACCGATCAAACATCCGACAGCGACAACGACAACGCGACGCCGATCCTCGATAAACCGGTACCCAAGACGCCTTCCTCCACACCAGTGCCTGCGCCCGACGCCTCGATCGCGACGCCTGCTCCCAAAAGCGGCCGGGGAGTCGCCTGGTTCGCCCTGCTGATCGGGCTGAGCGCTGGCAGCGGCAGCGGCTATCTCTGGTATCTGTGGCAACAGGACCAGGTAGCCCAAACGAGTCGGCTCGATCAGGCGATCAAACAGACCATCGCCCAGCAGGCCCCGGAATTCCAGACGCTAAAAACCAAAGTCACCGAACTGGAAGCGCTCAAGGGCGCTGCCGGTCAACTGCGCACGGAAGACCAGAATCTCAAGGATCAACTGCTGGGTCTGACCGGCGACCTGCAACCGCTGAAAAACGCCATGGAGCTGCAAAAGGGCGAAACCGACATCATCAAGAACGAGATCAAGCTGCTGCGGGAAGGACATGACGCGCATAAGGACAGCACTCAGCAGCAAAAAGCGGCTTTCACCCAACAGCTACAGGAACAGCAGGCTCGTATTACTGCGGCGAATGAACAAATTCAGAATCTGAAACTGAGCCTGGCCGGTCTGACCGCCGAGTTGGAAACGGTCAAGACCATCGCGGCCAAGGGCGGCGATATCAACGCCTTTCCCTTGGCTGAAGTGGATTACCTGCTGCGGTTGGCCGACGCCAAGCTGAAACTGGAACGCAATGTCCCCGCCGCCCGCCTGGCGCTGGACGCCGCCCAGCAACGCCTGAAGACGGTCAAGGAAGCCGGGCTGGCCCCGGTGCAAACCATGCTTGGCGAAGCCATTGCCAGCCTGCGCGGCGTCCAACTGCCCGACATCACGGCAATTTCCCACAAGCTCATGGCGATGGAAACCCCAATCGATAGCTTGCCTCTGCAACTCGATTCCGGGGTGCCTAATATCCGGGAGCGGATCAAGCCGGCGACGAACGTCAGCCTGAGCGCCGACGCCGACCGTTCCTGGTGGGATCGCAGCAGTGAGGCGGTCTGGAACCAGTTCAAGGAGATCGTGGTAGTCCGCCGCCAGCACATCGAAGCGCCGCCGCTGATTGCCCGGGAAAATGAATTCTTCCTGCGCCAGAATCTGCGGCTGGAACTGGAGGGGATGCGCCTGGCGTTGTTGCGTGGCGACGCCGAAGGTTATCAAGCGTCCTATCAGATGGTCCACGACTGGACACAAACCTATTTCGACGTGGCGGATCCCAAGGTCACCCAATTCCTCGCCGAACTGCAAGCCCTGCAAGCCGTGCAGTTCAATCCCTACATCCCGGATCTGACCGGTCTGCGCCAGGCATTCCAGGAATTCATGACCCAGCGGCAACCCATTCGTACCCTGCGGTCAGCCGCCGCGACCCCACCCGCTGCGGCTGAACCGGCTGAATCAACGACGCCGGCAGTGACCGGGGAGGCGCAGCCATGAGATTGCTAGCCAGTATTATCGTGACGCTGTTCTTCTCTGTCTGGGTGGCATTGTCGCTTCGGGAGGAACCGGGCTACGCCATGTTCAGCATGGGTCAATGGACGATTGAAACGAGCCTCACCTTCTTTGTCATTTTTTTGGTTCTCGCCTTCTTCGCTTTTTACGCTGCAGTCCGGTTGACCGTCCGGCTGTGGCGAACACCGGGCCAGACGCTGGAAGCCCACCAGCGGCGGCTGCATAAAAAGGCGCGGCGGCTGTTTGATCTGGGTCTCCGGCAACTGTCCGCCGGTCAGTGGGCGGCGGCGGAGAAAACCTTGCTCAAGGGTGCGGAATACAGTTCAACCCCAACCTTGCACTATTTAAATGCTGCCCGAGCGGTCCATCACTTAAACGAATTCAAATGGCGCCGTGACCTGCATCTGCGCCGGGCGGAAGACGCGCCGGATGCCGACAAATTGACCTTGCAACTGACTCACGCCCAATTCCTGCTGGAAGATGGAGATGCCGAGCAGGCCCGCGTGATCCTGGAATCGCTGCATAACCTCAATCCGCGCCATCCGGGCGTGTTGCAATGGCTGGCCAGGGCCTACCAACAACAGAAGGCGTGGGAGCCGTTGCAAAAGCTGCTGCCGGAAGTGCAAAAACAGAAGGCGGTCAGTTCCGAAGACTTGGCGGAATTACAGGCGCAAACCTTCCGGGCGCTGCTGGAAATTGCGGCGGCGGGCGGTTCGCTGGACAAGCTGCGGGCGTTGTGGAAGCAGACGCCGGCGACGCTGCGCGAAGGAGACGAGGAATTCCTGATTGCCTACGCGACTGCCCTGTGCGACGGCCAGGCCATCGAGGATGCCGAAACCCTGCTGCGCGAGGCGATTAACCGGCGCTGGAGCGTCAAACTGGTGGTCGGCTACGGGATGCTCGGGCGCGGCAACGCCACCGCGCAACTGGCGACTGCCGAGGGCTGGCTGGCCCAGCACGGCGACGACGCTTATCTGCTGCTGACCCTGGGCCGACTCGCCAAACGTTGCCAGCAGGACGCTAAGGCGCGCAACTATCTGGAGCGCAGCATTCAGATCATGCCCACCCCGGATGCTTATCAGGAACTGGGCGAGTTGCTGGAATCCTTGCATGAACTGACCTACGCCGGCCAATGCTTCCACGCTGGATTGCGACTGCTGGTCGGCAAGCCACAGGAGCAATCCGGCGCGATGTTGCCCGCCGTGGAAACCGCGCAGCAATTGGAGGGACCCGCTCAGGCGCCAGCAGCGGCTTGAGAGTCGGCATCAGCAGAACCCTCTCCCACGAATGGGAGAGGGGCAGGGAGTGAGTGCGGTTTTTCAATCGCCTTAACGTGCCGAAAACTCGAAGGAATCGTAAAATAACTGCTCCACCGGCAATCCCTGCGCCGCGAACGCTGACTTGGCAGCCGCAATCATCGGCGGCGGGCCGCTCATATAAACATCGTAGCCGCTGAGATCGGGTAGATCGGCGGCAACCGCCTCATGCACCCAGCCGGTGCGCCCCTCCCATCGATCCTCCGGACGCGGCTCCGACAGGACCGGTATATAGTGGAAATTCGGCTGCTCCTCCGCCCAGCGACGCGGCAACTCGTCCAGATACAAATCCACTTTCGCCCGCACGCCCCAATACAAATGCAGCGACCGATTCAACCCGATATGAAAGGCGTGTTCCAGCATTCCCTTTAACGGCGCGAACCCGGTGCCGCCACCGATTAGAATGATCGGTCGTGGCGAGTCTTCGCGCAGAAAGAAGGTCCCCAAAGGCCCATGAAAGCGCAACAACGCTTTGTCTTTCATCCGCTCGAACACGTAGCCGGTGAAGAAACCGCCCGGCACCTGCCGCACATGCAATTCCAGCAGATCATCCGCATGGGGTGGATTCGCCAATGAAAAACCCCGCCGCCGCCCATCCGCCAGCAGAATATCTACATACTGCCCGGCCAGGAATTGCAATCGCTCGGTATTGGGCAGCTTCAAATGCAGCCGCATGACATCCGGAGCCAGCAACTCCCGTTTCTCCACCCGGCAGGGCAGGGTTTTCACTGCGATGTCACCGGTTTTAACCTCACGCGCTTCAATCACCAGGTCGGAACACGGCAGCGCCTGACACAACAGGGCCTTGCTTTCCGCCTGCTCGCGCTCGCTCAGCCCAGCGGGACGGCCTTCGGGATAGCGGACTGTGCCGGATAAAATCGTCGCCATGCAGGAGCCACAGGTTCCATTGCGGCACCCATAAGGCAGGGCATAGCCTTTCTCGCGCAGCGCAGCGTCCAATACTGCTTCATTTTCCCCAACCTGGAATTCGTGACCGCTGGGCTGGAGGGTGACGTGATAAGGCATGATGGATGGATCTCTCTCGCAAAATGGATACCAGCAGATTAGAAACGGATTCCCTAACCCGGTTCGCCAACGCTATAACCCCAACTCCTCCCACAGCGCATCCACTCGTTGTTTGACCGCTGGACTCATCGCAATCGGCCGACCCCATTCGCGGGTGGTCTCGCCCGGCCATTTGTTGGTCGCATCAAAACCGATTTTGGAGCCAAGGCCCGACACCGGTGAGGCAAAATCCAGATAATCAATTGGCGTGTTTTCAATCATTATGGTGTCCCGCACCGGGTCCATGCGGGTGGTCATCGCCCAAATGACATCCTTCCAGTCGCGAGTGTTCACATCCTCGTCCACCACAATGACGAACTTGGTGTACATGAACTGCCGCAGGAAGGACCAGACGCCCAGCATGACCCGCTTGGCGTGGCCGGGATACTGCTTGCGCATCGACACAATCGCCAGTCGGTAGGAACAACCTTCTGGCGGCAGATAGAAATCGATAATTTCGGGAAACTGCTTTTGCAGGATCGGCACGAACACCTCGTTCAGCGCCACGCCGAGAATGGCCGGTTCATCCGGCGGGCGACCGGTATAGGTGCTGTGATAAATCGGCTGTTCGCGATGAGTGATGTGGTCAATAGTGAACACCGGAAAGCGGTCCACCTCATTGTAATAGCCGGTGTGATCGCCGAAAGGTCCTTCCAATGCGGTCTCACCGGGCGCGATATGGCCTTCCAGCACGAATTCCGCCGATGCCGGAACCTGCAATTCACTCCCTCGACATTGCGCCAGTTCAGTACGGGAACCGCGCAATAATCCAGCGAAAGCATATTCCGACAGCGTGTCTGGCACCGGTGTGACCGCAGCGAGAATGGTGGCGGGATCAGCGCCCAAAGCGACCGCGACAGGAAACGGTTCGCCGGGCCGGGCCTGCTGCCAGTCACGGAAATCCAGCGCCCCACCCCGATGCGCCAGCCAGCGCATGATGACCTGATTTCGCCCGATCACCTGCTGGCGGTAGATGCCCAGATTCTGCCGGGCCTTGTGCGGCCCCTGGGTCACCACCAGCCCCCAGGTAATCAAGGGTCCAGCGTCCCCCGGCCAGCAATGCTGCACCGGCAACCGCGCCAGATCGACCTCTGGCCTCTCGATCACCCGTTCCTGACAGGGCGGACGACTGACCTTCTTCGGGGCCATGTCCAGCACTTTTTTGAAAATCGGCAATTTCTCCCAGGCATCGCGCATCCCCTTGGGCGGGTCAGGTTCCTTGAGAAAGGCCAGCAATTTGCCGACTTCACGCAGTGCCGCTACGTCGTCTGCGCCCATGCCCAGCGCGACCCGGCGCGGCGTCCCGAACAGATTGCCCAACACCGGGATGGCGTAACCTTTGGGATTTTCAAACAAGAGTGCCGGTCCGCCCGCCCGCAGCACCCGGTCGCAAATCTCGGTCATTTCCAGATGTGGATCGACCGCGATCTGAATGCGCTTCAATTCGCCGAGCCGCTCCAGTTGAGCGATGAAATCCCGCAAGTCCTGATAATGCATGGATGAAATCCTAAACAACGGGTTGAGCCTGGGCCAGGCGAACGAACAAAGTTCTTACGCGCTTGCTGGAAGCGCAGAGAATATTTTAACAGCAAACCCTTCAGGCTTCTGACCTCGCCCATGGCAAGCCCGGTTTCAGCAACTACACTTTCGAAATCGTTGACCTCTCTAGCGCGAACTGCTGTTTGCAAATAGGGTTCCTGCTGTCCCATCCTGCCATGGTCACTCCGGGAGGCCCCATGAAGTTTCCGCTTCGCATCGCAGCCGCTATCGACGCGCTGAATACGCTGATCGGCCGCTGGATGACCTGGCTGATTCTGTTTTGCACCCTGACCAGCGCCACCGCCGCTACCCTGCGCTATGTGTTTGACTGGGGATCGAACGCCCTGCTGGAAGCGCAATGGTTCATGTTCGGCCTGGTTTTCCTGTTCTGCTCGGCTTGGACCCTATTGGAAGGCGGCCATGTGCGCATCGACGTGGTGTCGTCACGACTGCCGCCAGTCGCCCGGGTCTGGATCGACATCCTGGGGACACTGCTATTCCTGCTGCCGGTCTGTCTATTGATCATGGTCAATTCCTGGAGCTATTTCCTGCTCTCCTTTCACACCCGCGAGGCCTCGCCCGATCCTGGCGGATTGATCTGGTGGCCGCTGAAACTCGCTATCCCCGTGGCCTTCGCCCTGCTCAGCCTGCAAGGACTCTCCGAGATCATCAAGAATATTGCGGCGCTCACCGGTCACCGGCCCATGCCGACCTTCCGGGGAGACCATTGACATGGCCGAATTCCTGATCGCCAACATGGCGCCAATCATGTTCTCGGCGTTGATGCTGTTCCTGTTAGTTGGCTATCCGGTGGCCTTCTCCTTGGCGGCGGTGGGTATGGCGTTCGGCCTGCTCGGCATTCATCTGGGTCTGCTGACGCCCAACCTGCTGCAAGCTTTTCCGGATCGGGTGTTCGGCATCATGAAGAACGAGATTTTGTTGGCGATTCCGTTCTTCACCTTCATGGGCCTGGTGCTGGAACGCAGTGGTATGGCCGAAGACCTGCTCGATACTATCGGCCAGATATTCGGCAGCATTCGCGGCGGACTGGCCTATGCGGTGATCTTCGTCGGCGCGCTGCTGGCGGCTACTACTGGGGTAGTCGCCGCTTCGGTGATCGCCATGGGCCTGATTTCGCTGCCGATTATGCTGCGTTACGGCTATGGCAAACCGTTGGCGTGTGGCGTGATTGCGGCCTCCGGGACGTTGGCGCAAATTATTCCGCCTTCACTGGTGCTGATTGTCATGGCCGACGTGCTGGGGCGCTCGGTCGGCGATATGTACAAAGGCGCGATCCTGCCCGGCTTGATCCTGGCCGCGCTTTACGTCATCTGGGTGTTGTTGAACACAATCTTTCGACCGCATGTGGCTCCGGCCTTGCCGCCGGAAGCCCGCACCCTGCGCGGCGGAGCGCTATTCCATCGGGTCATCGTGGCGATGGTCCCGCCGCTGGTGTTGATGTTCCTGGTGCTGGGAACGATTTTTATCGGCTGGGCGACGCCGACCGAAGGCGGCGCGATGGGCGCGGTTGGGGCGCTGCTGCTGGCGTTTTCCAAGGGCAAGTTGAACCGGAAAATGCTCGTTGAGTCCATGCACTCCACCGCGAAGATCGCCAGCTTTGTCATCTTCATCCTGATCGGCGCCAGTGTGTTCAGCCTGGTGTTTCGCGGCGTCAATGGCGATTTGTGGGTGGAGCATTTGCTGATCGATCTGCCCGGTGGGCAGTTGGGCTTCTTGATCGTGGTAAATACGCTGGTGTTCCTGCTGGCGTTTTTCCTGGATTTCTTTGAAATCAGCTTCATCATTTTGCCGTTGCTGGCCCCGGTGGCGGAGAAGCTGGGCATTGACCTGGTCTGGTTCGGCATTTTAATAGGTGTGAACATGCAAACCTCGTTCATGCATCCGCCGTTCGGCTTCGCGCTGTTCTATCTACGCAGCGTCGCGCCACCGACCATTCGCACCACCGATATTTATTGGGGCGCGGTGCCCTTCGTGGTGATTCAGATAATCATGGTCGCGCTCATCATTGCCTTTCCTTCACTGGTCACGCTGGGCCTGGATCATCCGGCCCACGCCGGCCAGCCAACTGAAATCCAACTCTTGGCGCCGGATGATCAGAACGGCATCAACCGTGACGATGCCGCCGATCTGTTCCGGCAACTCCAGCCCTCCAGGCAGTGAGCGACCCTCTCTCCCTCAAGCTCAAGGGGAAAGGGGCGGAAAAGGTTACCCGCAGTCACTTGCCGGTGCGCAGCATGATCTGCATGAAGTTAGCCAGTGTCCCCTCCGGTAATCCCGCCCAAATATCTGCTCCTTTCTGAAAAGCGCGCATCGAGTCAAAAATCTTCTTGAAATCGGGATTTTTCGCTGATTCCTCAGCAAAGATCTTCTGCGCGGTCTCGTAAGCGGCTTTCATTACATCGTCGGGATAGCGTCGTAATTGCGTACCATTCTGCACCAGACGCTGGATGGCTTGGGGATTTTTGGCATCGTAGGTGGCCAGCATATTGACGTTCGCTTCGGCCGCCGCCGCCTCAAACGCCGCCTGATAAGGCTTGGGTAACTTCTCCCACTGTTCCTTGTTGATGTAGAACGACAGCACCGGACCCGGCTCCCACCAACCAGGGTAATAGTAGAATTTGGCGACTTTGTAGAAACCGAGCTTTTCATCGTCGTAAGGACCGACCCATTCCGCCGCATCAATCGCCCCGCGTTCCAGCGCCGGATAAATCTCGCCGCCCGGCAGCGATTGTGGCACTGCTCCCAGTGCTGAAAATACTTCTGCGCCAAAGCCGGGAATGCGGATTTTCAAGCCCTTCACATCATCTATCGTATTGATTTCTCTGCGGAACCAGCCACCCATCTGGGTGCCGGTATTGCCGCCGGGGAAATTGATGACGTTGTATTTGGCGAAGAACTCGCGCAGCAGAGGACCGCCTTCGCCGTGATAGAACCAGGCAAACATCTGCCGGGCGGTGAGGCCGAAGGGCACCGAACAATCCAGCGAGAACGTCTTGTTTTTGCCGTGGAAGTAATACGAGGCCGTGTGGCAGAGTTCGACGGTGTTCTGTTGCACTGCGTCCAGCACCCCAAACGGCGGTACGATCTCGCCGCCCGCGAACACGCGAATTTCAAACTTTCCCTCAGTAATCTCCGCGATGCGCTTGACCAGCACCTCGCCGGCTCCGTAGATGGTGTCCAGGCTCTTGGGGAAACTGGACGCCATCCGCCATTTGATCGAGGGCAATGATTCAGATTTGGCTTCTTGGGCGATGGCGGGGACCGCGGTCGCTCCGGCCACCGTGGCTAAACCCAATCCCGCCTTCCTGATAAACTCACGACGCTGCATGTTTTCCTCCACAATGGCTGATTCTTTTGGGAACACTCCCGGCGACCGGAAAGTCGCCATGGATTGGCTATTAACTTTATCAGGGCTTGATGCGATTTCACCTTGAATTTCAAACTATCATGGTCAGAATCAATACACACCAGATTCTGATCCATTGCGCGTCAGCTCCCCAACCCGATTTTCAAAATAGCCTTTTCCGCTCTTCAACCTTATGACTAAACTCATTTTTTATATCCAGCCCGGTGGAGTCCTGCACGGCCATTTGCGGGTTCCCGGCGACAAATCCATTTCCCACCGCGCCATCATGCTTGGCTCACTGGCCGAGGGCATCACGACCATCACCGGTTTTCTGGAGGGAGAAGACTGTCTGGCTACGCTGAAAGCCTTTCGCGCTATGGGGGTACACATTGACGGACCGAAACAGGGGCAGGTCGTCGTGCAGGGTGTCGGTTTACGCGGTCTCTCCGCTCCCAAGGGTCCGTTGGATATGGGCAATTCCGGCACCTCGATGCGGCTGATGAGCGGCATTCTGGTCGGCCAGGCGTTCGATACCGTGCTGACCGGCGATGCCTCACTGACCCGGCGACCTATGCGCCGCGTAACCGACCCGCTGACGTTGATGGGCGCTCGAATTGAAACGACGGCAACCGGTTCTGCGCCGTTGCACATTCACGGTGGCCAACCGTTAACCGGCATTGACTATCCATTGCCCGTCGCCAGCGCCCAGGTCAAGTCCTGCCTGTTGCTGGCAGGGCTTTACGCGGAGGGCGTAACCCGCATCAAGGAACCGGTCTCCACTCGTGATCATACCGAGCGGATGCTGGAAGGATTCGGCTACCCTTTACGGCGCGAAAGTGAGCGCACCATTGCGGTCACGGGTGGGGGGCGGTTGCAGGGAACGGTTATCGATGTGCCGACTGACATTTCTTCAGCGGCGTTCTTTCTGGTCGGTGCCAGCATCGCGCCCGGTTCCGACCTGCTGCTGGAACATGTCGGCGTCAACCCGACGCGCACCGGCGTCATCAACATCCTGCGCTTGATGGGCGCGAACATTGAGGTTCTCAATCCCCGGTTGGCCGGCGGCGAGCCGGTCGCTGATCTGCGTGTGCGCTACGCGCCGTTGCGGGGAATCTGCATCCCCGAAGCCTTGGTGCCGCTGGCGATTGATGAATTCCCGGCACTGTTTATCGCCGCTGCCTGCGCCGAGGGTGTGACCGTGTTGACCGGTGCGGAAGAGTTGCGGGTCAAGGAAAGTGATCGGATTCAAGTCATGGCCGATGGATTGAACGCCTTGGGCATCGCTGCGGGTCCTACCTCCGATGGCATCGTCATTCAGGGTGGAACGCTGTCGGGGGGAACCCTCGCCAGCCACGGCGACCATCGCATCGCCATGAGCTTCGCTATAGCCGCTCTGCGCGCCAGCGGGCCGATCACGATTCAGGACTGCGCCAACGTCAATACCTCTTTCCCCGGTTTTGCGACCCGCGCCCGAGACGCCGGTTTAACCCTGGTGGAGCAATCCATATGAGCGTTCGGTCTCCCGTCATTACCGTGGACGGACCCAGCGGGGTTGGCAAGGGGACACTCTGCCAATGGTTGGCAACCCGACTGGGTTGGCCGCTACTGGACAGTGGCGCGCTGTATCGACTCACTGCACTGGCGGCGTTGCGCCGGAATTTGATCCTGGACGACGAACCCGGGATTGCGCAAGTCGCTGCCGGGCTTTCGGTCACTTTCACCCCCGGTGATGATGGCGCACTGCAGATCGTTCTGGATGGTGAGGATGTCAGTACAGCGATTCGCTGTGAAAAGATGGGTAACGCCGCCTCACAGGTGGCTGCCCTGCCGGCGGTGCGAGCAGCGTTGCTGCAACGTCAACGGGATTTCCGCCAGCCGCCCGGACTGATCGCTGATGGTCGGGATATGGGCACCGTGGTGTTCCCGGACGCTGAGCTTAAGCTGTTTCTGACCGCCGATGCGGGCGAGCGGGCGCAACGACGTTATAAGCAGTTGATTGAAAAAGGCATGAATGCTAACCTTAATGACCTTGTCAAGGAAATCGCCGAGCGTGACGCCCGCGACGCCCAGCGAGCAGTCGCGCCGCTCAAAGCCGCTGCTGATGCCGAGGTGCTGGATACCACCCGATTGAGCATTGCCGACGTTTGCCAGTGGGCGCTGACGCTGGCCCAACAACGACTGGCGGTCAGGGTAATTCCCTAGACCCAAGCCTTTACGTCGGCACTGGTCTTGACTACGCTTTTGTTTTAACCCAAAACCGGTTCGAGAGTCCATGATCGAACCTTGTGTCCTAACCCACCCGCGGCGGCCTGCTACCGCCGGTTTTTTTTGAGTTATAACCCATGACCGAAAGTTTCGCCGAACTGTTTGAACAAAGCCTGGCTGATAAGCAAATGCAGCCGGGCTCCATCGTCCAGGGACTGATTGTGGAAATCCGGGCGGACGCCGTGGTCGTCAACGCCGGTCTGAAGTCAGAAGGGCTGATTCCCATCGAACAGTTTTATAACGAGGAAGGTGTCCTCGATGTGAAAGTGGGCGATACGGTCGAAGTCGCCCTGGACGCCCTCGAGGACGGTTTCGGCGAAACCCGGCTGTCCCGCGAAAAAGCCAAACGCGCCCGGATCTGGAGTTCGCTGGAGAAAGCCTTTGAGGGCGAGGAAATCGTCAAGGGCCTGATCAGCGGCAAGGTCAAGGGCGGTTTCACGGTGGAAATCGGCGAAATCCGCGCCTTCCTGCCCGGTTCGCTGGTCGACGTGCGCCCGGTGCGGGACGCCGCTTATCTGGAAGGCAAGGAGCAGGAATTCAAGGTCATCAAGCTTGACCGTCGGCGCAACAATGTAGTGGTGTCCCGCCGGGCGGTGGTGGAACAGGAATACAGCGCCGAACGTGAGGCGTTGCTGCAAAATCTCCAGGAAGGCCAGATCGTCGATGGCGTGGTCAAGAATCTCACCGACTACGGCGCTTTCCTCGACCTGGGCGGCATCGATGGCCTGCTGCACATCACCGATATGGCCTGGCGGCGGGTCAAGCATCCTTCCGAGGTAGTCGCAGTCGGTGACAACATTCGGGTGAAGGTGCTCAAATTCGACCGCGAGCGCAACCGCGTCTCACTGGGCCTTAAGCAGTTGGGCGATGATCCGTGGATCGCCTTGGCGCGGCGCTATCCGGTCGGTACTCGAGTGTTTGGCAAAGTCACCAATATCGCCGACTACGGCTGCTTCGTGGAAATTGAAGAAGGCGTCGAGGGTCTGGTGCACGTCTCCGAGATGGACTGGACCAATAAGAACGTCAATCCGAACAAGGTCGTGGCGTTAGGCGATGAGACCGAGGTCATGGTGCTCGACATCGACGAGGATCGCCGCCGCATCTCGCTAGGTATGAAGCAGTGCCAGCAGAATCCCTGGGATGAATTCGATCAGACCCATGGCAAAGGTGACCGCGTCGCCGGAAAAATCAAGTCGATCACCGACTTTGGCATCTTCATCGGCCTGGACGGCGGCATCGATGGCCTGGTGCATCTCTCCGACATTTCCTGGAATGCGCCCGGCGAAGAAGCCGTGCGTCAGTACAAGAAAGGTCAGGAAGTCGAGGCGGTCGTGCTGGCGGTCGATCCCGAACGCGAGCGTATTTCGCTGGGCATCAAACAACTCGACAAGGATCCCTTCTCCAACTTTGTCGCCGACCATCCTAAAGGTACGATCATCAAGGGGAAGATCCTCTCGGTCGACGCCAAGGGGGCTATCATCGATTTGGGCCAGGGCGTCGAGGGGACGCTGCGGGCTTCGGAATTGACCCGGGAACGAGTCGAGGACGCCCGCTCGATGCTCAAGGAAGGCGAGGACATCGAAGCCAAGTTCATCGGCGTCGACCGCAAAAACCGGACGATCTCGCTGTCGATCAAGGCTAAGGACATGGCCGAAGAAGCCGAGGTCCTGCAGGATTACAGCCGTAAGTCCAGCACTGGGGCAACCTTGGGCGATATCTTCAAGGAACAGATGAGCAACGCTCAAGACGAGTAGCTGTCTTGCCCCGTGGCAGCGGTTTATCGTGTAAATCGCTGCCAGGTTTTATGGATGTTCAGTCGTGCGGCGCCGTTCGCGCCGCTAGGATTACTGCCCGTTTGGGGAATGTTCATGACGAAATCGGAATTGATCGAAATTCTTGCGCGCAAAAGAAGCGATATTCCCTACAAGGATATAGAGTTGGCGGTCAAAGCCATGCTGGAACAAATGAGCGAGTCGCTGGCTTATGGGGAACGGATTGAAATTCGGGGGTTTGGCAGCTTTTCACTGCATTTTCGTCCCCCCCGGGTCGGACGTAATCCCAAGACCGGTGACGCCGTCACGCTTTCGGGCAAGTATGTGCCGCATTTCAAGCCCGGCAAGGAACTGCGCGAACGGGTCAACAACCGCGATGATCATGGCGATGATGATTTTTTGTGATTGTCCTTTCAAAATCCGGCAAGGCTCTGGTTGTCATCCGCCGTTCAAAAACCCACGGTAAAACGAGTGGGTTTTTTATTGAAGCATCCGGGGTAGAACGGATCGCTGTGGGCTGGCCGATTTCACGCTGTTCTGGCAGGGGAACCTGATGTTTTGGATTAAATTTATTCTGATTGCCGCGATATTGCTGGTCGTGTTGCTGCTGGGCGTGGAGTTTTCCACCCTGCATACCGAGCGAGTCACGATCAATTATCTGTTAGGTGCAACCGAGCAACCGCTATCGCTGGTAGTGGTATGCGCCTTTGCCGCCGGAGTGTTAGTGACGGCGCTGATCGGGGCCTTTGTGGTGCTGCCGTTGCGCTGGCAGGTCGCTCGGTTGCGTCAACTGATATCCAATAAGGATCAGGAGATTAGTATGCTGGCCAGAAAGGCGGGGCGGGATGCGGCGCATTAGCTGTTTGGAGCTGCACCGTTAGGCCATGATGGAACTTCTATGGTTGCTGCTGCCGATTGCTGCCGCTTCCGGCTGGTGGGCGGCCCAGCGCAGCCCGATGGGCCGGAATAGTGCAGTTGTTCGCAACGCGGACTATTTCAAGGGACTGAATTATCTGATCGATGATCAGCCGGATCAGGCCATTGAGGTGTTTACGCGCATGGCCGATGTCGACCGGGACACCGCAGAAATTCATCTGGCTTTGGGGAACCTGTTTCGCCGCCGTGGCGAAGTGGATCGGGCAATTCATATTCACGGCAGTCTCATCACCCGCACCCATCTGACCACGGATCAGCGCCAACGGGCCATGCTGGAACTCGGTGAAGATTACCTGCGGGCCGGGTTGTTTGACCGGGCTGAGGAACTGTTTCAGAAATTGCTGGCTCAACCTGATCATACGATCCTCGCGCTCTCCCGGTTGATTCACATTTTTCAGCAGGAGAAGGATTGGCGGCAGGCCATAGCCCACAGTGATCGTCTGGAACGAATCAGCGGTGAGTCCAAGCGGCGGCAAACCGCGCATTTCTGCTGTGAACTGGCCGAAGAGGCGAATGCGCGGCACCAGGACGACGAAGCGAGAACCTGGTTGCTTGATGCCTTGGCGCGTGATCCAAATTGTACTCGGGCTAATCTGCTGTTAGGACGTTCAGCCATGCGGGCGGGCGATTATCGCGCCGCCATCACGGCGTTTCAGGCAGTCGAACGGCAGGATCGCGGTTATCTGCCCGAGGTCATTACTCCACTCGGTCAATGTCATAACGCCCTGGGCTGTCTCAATGAGTGGATCGCCTATCTGCGTGAGGTACAGGAGCGGGATCACGGCGGACGGATCACCGATGCCTTGGCGGAATGGCTATTGCGACAGGAGGGCGAGGAAGTCGCGCTCCAATTTCTCGAACGTGAGTTGCGGGAATATCCGACCCTGCTGGGCTTGCGCCGCCTAGTCGAAATCAAGCTGGCGCGGGGTCAAGGGGCGGAATACGCTGATCTGCGGGCCTTGCATTGCATTAGCACCCAGATGCTCAACAGCGCTGCCCGCTATCGCTGTGATCATTGTGGTTTTGTCGTCAAATCCCTGCACTGGTGCTGCCCCGGCTGCCTGCAGTGGAGCACCATCAAGCCGTTGCCAGATCTGGTTATGAAGACTAACGCCTGAAAACCGTATGAAAGCGTCGCTGTAGCGCCTGCCTTTTTAGTCTGCTATTTAGATAAAAAACAATATCTTGAGAAAATTAGTGGCTTGACTTGTATTCTCAAATAATTATTCTATGGTTTTTAGTGTCGGTTTTTTTACAACTGACCGATTTAACCCACCAATAACTGAGGAGGATTTGAGCATGAAGTTTTTAAATTTGATGCTGGCGTTGATTCTGGCGCTGTTTTCTGCAGTGACGTTTGCGCAGGCGATTGATCTCAATACGGCAAGCGCGACGGAGCTGGAAAAGGGTCTGAAAGGGATTGGTCCGGCCAAGGCTAATGCTATTGTCGAGTACCGTGAGGCTCATGGTCCCTTTACCTCCGTGAACGATCTGACCAAGGTTCCCGGCATCAAGGAAAAAACGCTGGAAAAATTGTTAGCGGATAACCAGAACAAGCTGACCGTAGGGGATGTCGCCACTCCTGCTGTGCCGGCTGTTCCTGCGAAGCCCACCATGCCGGCTGTTCCTGCGAAGCCCACCATGCCGGCTGTTCCTGCGAAGCCCACCATGCCGGCTGTTCCTGTGACGCCCGCCGTGCCGGCTATTCCTGCGAAGCCCACCATGCCGGCTGTTCCTGCGAAGCCCACCATGCCTGCCCAGCCGCCCAGTCAGTAATCGTCTAGCCATGCAGGGAGTTTTGTTGGCGAAGGATCGCCGCTTGGCCGCTTTTTAAGCGGCCAGTCCCCTTATAATGGCGTTCTCTCCGGCCACTCTGCCGCTTACTGGGAGCGTCCATGTTTCGTCCCCTGGAATTGTTCATCGGCCTGCGCTATACCCGCGCCAAGCGCCGTAATCACTTCATTTCCTTCATTTCTCTGACTTCGATGCTGGGCATCGCCCTGGGCATTACCGCGCTCATCACGGTGCTTTCTGTCATGAACGGCTTTCAGCAGGAATTGCGCGGACGCATCCTGTCGATGACCGCCCACGCTACGCTCAACCGCTGGAACGGGCTGGTTGACGATTGGCGAGGAGTGCGTGACCAGGTATTGCATCATCCCGAAGTGCAGGGCGGCGCACCCTTCATCCGCGGCGAGGCGATGCTCAACCACGTTTCGCTGGTCAGCGGCGCGCTCATTCAAGGCATCCTGCCGGAGGAAGAGCGGCAGGTTTCGGACATCGGCGACAAAATGATTCAAGGTTCGCTGGATGATCTGCGCCCTGGCGAGTTCGGCATGATCCTCGGCAAAGCGCTGGCCGGCGCACTGGGGGTCACGGTCGGCGATAAGGTGACCGTCATTACCCCGCAAGCTACGGTGACGCCGGCGGGCATCCTGCCCCGGCTGAAGCGGTTTGAGGTGGTCGGCATTTTCGAAGCCGGCATGTACGAGTATGACCGGGGGCTGGCGCTGGCGCATGTCGCCGATGCAGGCACGCTGTTTCAATTTCCCGAAGGGACGGTGAGCGGGGTGCGGCTGAAATTGCGTGATTTGTTCCAGGCGCCGCGCCTGGCGCGGGAACTGACTGATCAGTTACCGGAGGGCTATCTGGCCCGCGACTGGACCCAGGATCACGCCAGCTTTTTCCGGGCGGTACAGATCGAGAAGACGGCGATGTTCGTGATTTTGACCCTGATCGTGGCGGTTGCGGCGTTCAACATTGTCTCGGCGTTAGTGATGGTCGTGACCGACAAGCAGGCCGATATCGCCATCCTGCGCACCTTGGGCGCGACGCCGCTAAGCATCATGGGCATTTTTATCGTGCAGGGCATCACCATCGGTCTGGTCGGCACTTTGCTGGGATTGATCGGCGGGGTGTCGCTGGCGACACACGTTGATGTAGTAGTGCCGTTCATCGAGCAACTGTTCGGCGTCAAGTTCCTGGCCCCGGACGTTTATCTGATCAGCGACCTGCCCTCGCAAGTACAGTGGGGCGATGTGTCCACCATCGGGCTAGTGGCGTTCGGACTGGCCACGTTGGCCACGCTTTATCCCGCCTGGCGAGCGGCGCGCACCCAACCGGCGGAGGCATTGCGTTATGAATGACATAGCGATGCGTGAGGGAGAAGTGGTGCTGGAGTGCCGCCAACTGGCTAAATCGTTCCGGGAAGGCAGCGAACGGCTCGAGGTGTTGCGGGACATCGACTTTCAGGTGCAGCGTAGTCAACGACTGGCGATTATCGGCAGTTCCGGATCGGGCAAGAGTACGTTACTGCATCTGTTGGGCGGGCTGGATGCGCCAACCGCCGGTTCCGTGTGGGTGGCGGGGCAGGAATTGAGTCGATTAAGCGATGCCGGGCGCGGTCGATTGCGCAACCGCTGGCTGGGTTTCATCTACCAGTTTCACCATTTGCTGCCCGAATTTACCGCGCTGGAAAATGTGGCGATGCCGTTGCTGATTCGCGGTGACAAGCCAGCTAATGCAACGGAACAGGCGGCGGCGTTGCTGAACCGGGTCGGTCTGGGCCAGCGATTGACGCATAAACCGGGTGAACTGTCGGGCGGTGAACGGCAACGGGCGGCGGTGGCTCGGGCGCTGATTACTGAACCGGCCTGTGTGCTGGCCGATGAGCCGACCGGCAATCTCGACCGACACAGCGCCGAGCGGGTGTTCGAGTTGATGCTGGAACTCAATCGTGATTTGGGCACCAGCTTTGTGGTGGTCACGCACGATCCGGGTTTGGCTGCTCGCATGGATGCGGTGTGGCGGCTGGCGGACGGCGTATTGCAGACAGAGAGCTGAATGGCGGGTTGGTCATGGCTCCTCCTCGTACTCGCTCATGTCCCCACCTAGCAGAGTCGTCACATCTATCGTTACCGGGTGGGAGAAAACCTAATGACTACTATGAAATCACGCTACGAGGGTTGTTTATTAGGGCTGGCGGCGGGCGATGCTTTAGGGACAACGGTTGAGTTCAAAGCGCCGGGCAGCTTTGTTCCCCTGACTGATATGGTCGGGGGCGGACCCTTCGGCTTAAAAAAAGGCCAATGGACCGATGACACCTCAATGGCGCTCTGCCTCGCGGAAAGCCTCATTACCTGCCGCACGTTCAACGCTCGTGATCAAATGGATCGTTATATCCGCTGGTGGAAAGAAGGGCATCTCAGCAGCACCGGTCGCTGTTTCGACATCGGTAATACGGTTTATCAGGCGTTGCGGGAGTATCTCGATACCGGGGAGCCGTTCGCCGGTTCCACGCACCCGCACACCGCCGGGAATGGCAGCCTGATGCGCCTAGCCCCGGTTCCCCTATTCTTCGCCGCTGACCCTGAAAAAGCTATTCATCTGAGTGCCGAAAGTTCAAAAACGACTCATGGGGCGACGACCTGTCTGGATGCCTGCCGGTACTTTGGGGGGCTGCTGGTCGGCGCGATTCAGGGCGTTTCCAAAGAAGAATTGCTCTCGCCACGCTATACGCCGGTCGAGCGCCTGTGGGAACGCGCCCCGTTATGCCCGGAAATCGACGAGATTGCCGGCGGCTCCTTCCAGCGGAAAGACCCGCCCGCCATCGTCGGCAGCGGCTATGTCGTCGAAGCACTGGAAGCCGCATTGTGGGCGTTCAGCCGATCCTCCAGTTTTCAGGAAGGCGCCCTGCTCGCCGTGAACCTGGGCGATGACGCCGACACCACCGGGGCGATTTTTGGACAACTGGCCGGCGCGTACTACGGGGTTGCCGGCATTCCGCAAGCCTGGCGTGAATGTCTGACCGATGTCGATCTGATCCAGCGCTGGGCCGGGGAATTGGCGACTTTAGCTCATGCCCGGCAGATGGCTGTTGACGCTGAATTTGGAGGTGAGAAGCGATGATGACCCACGCTATTTCCCGATCAGGAACATCAACCTGCCTGATTTGCGACGCCCCCCTGTCCTGGAATCAGGCTTGGAATAGTCAACTATCCTGCCGGCGGTGATCGTCCATGCGTCCGGGAGCCATCGCCTTTCTGCTCGGCATTCTGGCATTGCAGGCGTTGCCGGAACTCCCAGCCCGCCATTGGACGCTGGCGTTGCCAGGCTTATTGCTCATTCTGATATTCATCCCCCGCTTGCGATGGCCCGCCTGGGGCGCGACCGGGTTTCTATGGGCGTTGCTACTGGCTCCATCCTCTGCCGTGTTGCCCATCGAACTGGAAGGCGCTGAAGTGACGCTGGAAGGCTGGATTGCGACCATCCCGGATCACGAAGGCCGCAGCGTCCGCTTTGCCTTCGAGGTCGCGGCGGCTAAAGAGAATGCGTCGTTAGCGTCACCGCTAGCCGGGCGTCGGTTGCGCCTGTCGTGGTGGGATGAGGCGCAGGCCGACACTGACGAAGAAGATTTACCGGAGGAGGCGCGTCCCGCATTGCGAGTCGGCGACCGCTGGCAATTCACCGTCCGTTTGAAAAAGCCGTGGGGACTGCGTAACCCCGGCGGTTTCGACTACGAACGCTGGCTATACGCCCAGGGCATCGTCGCTACCGGTTCCATTCGTTCCCATCCCCCGCCACAACGATTGGCCGAAGCCGAGCGTTATCCACTGAATCGTTATCGGCAGCGGATCGTCGACCGCTTCGCTGAACAGTTGCCCGGCAATCCCTACGTCAGCATTTTGACCGCGCTGGCTGTCGGCGAGGAAGGCGGCATCACGCCCTGGCAGTGGGAGACATTCAAACGTACCGGCGTCAGTCACCTGATGTCGATTTCCGGTTCGCATATTGGGTTAATCGCCGGCTTGACCTTCGCGCTGGCTTGGGGGTTCTGGAGCCGCTTGCCGATATTGGCGCTGCATTGGCCGGCGACGCGCATTGCAGGACTGGCGGCGTTAGTCAGTGCCGGCGTTTATACCCTGTTATCAGGATTATCCGTACCCGCACAACGCTCGTTTCTCATGGCGGCGGTAGCGATGCTGGCACTGATCGCGCTACGTCCAGCGTTACCGAGTCGTATTCTGGCGCTGGCATTGTTAATCGTGCTAGTCATTGATCCCGGTGCGCCTCTGCAAGTCGGGTTCTGGCTGTCTTTCGGCGCGGTGGCGGCGATTCTTTACAGCGTCAGCGGTCGCTGGCGCGAATATCGGTTGTTCGGCCAAACCGTTGGCCTGCAACTGCACCTCACCGTAGCGCTGTTGCCGCCAACCCTGCTGTTCTTCCAGCAATTCCCGGCACTGTCGCCCTTGGCCAACCTGATCGCCATTCCCTGGGTCGGATGCACGGTATTACCCTTTAGCCTGCTGGCGGCGTTATTGACGCCGTTCAGCGCTGCTTTGTCATCAGTCGCGCTGAATCTGGCGGTGCTGACCATGGAGGGGCTTTGGCATATTTTGCGCTGGCTGGATCAGTGGCCAGCGGTGACGATGCTCTATCGGCCTACGCCGCCGCTCTGGACGCTGGCGTTCGCCCTGTTGGGCGTGGCGCTCTGGCTGGCGCCGCGCGGCCTGCCCATCCGCTGGCTGGGGTTACCGCTGTGCCTGCCGCTGCTCTGGCCGCCCGCTGCTGCGCCGGTCGCCGGAGGATTCTGGTTCACGCTGCTGGATGTCGGCGAAGGGTTGGCGGCGGTGGTGCAGACTCGTGACCATGTGCTGGTTTACGACACGGGCCGGCGTCTTGGAACGACGTTGGATGCCGGACGAGCCGCGCTCGCGCCGTTTCTGCGCCACCAGGGTACGGAACGGGTCGATGTGCTGATTATCAGTCATGCCGACAGCCAGCATACCGGCGGGGTGCGGTCGTTGCGGGAATTGTTGCCGATAGACCGTATTTTGACTTCCGCGCCCGAGCAAACACCAATAGATAGCGTTGAACGGTGCCAGGCCGGTCAATTCTGGGAGTGGGAGGGCGTCCAGTTCCAGATGCTGCATCCGCCACCCGCCGGTTTCAACGGCGACAATGCCTCTTGCGTGCTGAAAGTCACCGGTCAAGGCGGACGTATTCTATTGCCCGGCGATATTGAAACCGGCGCGGAAATGGCGCTGACTAAAACTTACGGTGACGAGTTAGCTGCGGAGGTGCTGGTTGCGCCGCATCAGGGTCGGCGCAACCTGTCGACGCCGGCTTTTCTGCACGCCGTGCAACCGCGCTATATCCTGTTTGCGACCGGTTATCACAACCGCTACGGCTATCCACGGGCAGACACGGTGACCCGTTATCAGGCGACCGGCGCGACCTTGCTGGATTCCTCGTATGAAGGGGCGCTAACGTTCCGCCTGGAGCCGGGACAGCCGCTGGAGCCGGAGCGGTATCGGCAGGCGCCGCGCCGCTACTGGACGGCGCGGTGATGGGTTTCTTCCTCGATGCACAAACGCGCTGCGCTGGCGTTCACTGAAGCGTTTGAAATTTTCGATCTCGATGTAGTCGATCAGCACGGTTTGAATCTCTGCTTACCGACCCGGAATTGAGAATCGCCATTTCAGGCTCCCAAGACGGGCTGCTGGATCGAAGAGACGTTGTATCTTGTCCTTGTCTTCACGACCCAGTCGGCCCCAAGTAGGACCAGTCATCTGGTTTACCCGTGATGTCAAATCCTGCGGGAGTGCCTATACCAACAATATCGGTGATGAGATAGCGTTCATGAAAATCTTCCCAGAAGAAAATTTCCATCGTCAGTTTTAACAACCAGGACTTTCGCTTGGAGTTCCAGGTTGTTGATTGTTTTGGTATAATCTCGACATGATAACCAAACAGCAATACGTTCAATATTTGATTAGCACGCCAGTCAATTATACGTGCACGAATCTTGCG
>JAKLIY010000015.1 GCA_022709365.1 Pseudomonadota bacterium | reverse complement strand
TACCCGGTGGCGTTGCGGGTGGATGCGCAGGGCTATTTGCAGGAAGGGCGTTGCGCTTGCCCGTGGATCAGCCAGCATGAACTGCGGCGCGGGCCGTGCAAACATCTGCTGGCCTTGCGCTTCGTCGTGGAGCAGCGCGAATAGTGGCGGCGGCCTGCGGGTCGCCGTTTTTGTTGGCATTCCACGAAAATCCCAAGCTAGAGATACTCGACTTGTCCTCTCATCTCTGTCGAATCGAGTACCTGGTAAATCAGCATCAAGCCACGGATGATTTCTCCAGTCGGCGTATACTGATTGACGTAAACGATACCCGCATGATGGACTCCGGCAGCGTCCAAAGACAGGAAATCGGTATCGTATGTCAGCAACACTCGCCCTTCCATCAGTGCAAACGCCAATTGCTCCCGATCAGAAGCCCCGATCTTGCCGGCTTCAGGCACGCTCAACACATCGACTCCCCGCTGGCGTAAACCACTGATCACGGCACGGGATACCTGTTCGTCAGTGTAATAGCGAATTCTAGCCACCGCGCCGGGCTTTCCTTTTATTCTCCAGCACCGAAGACACCCGCCGACGCTGCTCCGTCACAAACGCCTCGTCGTCCTCAATACGCTGATCAATCTCTTCCTGCTGATCGAAATAGTACGCCAGCGCCGCATGGACTTCGGCCAGCGTCAAGCCATATTCGGCGCAAATCTCATCAATACTCTTGCCCATTCGTTCATGCCAGATGACGATGTTCTGCACCGTGATGCGGTGACCGGCAACCCGGGGTCTGCCTCCCGCAATGCCGGCAGTGATTTCAATATGTCGGTCAAGAACAGCAGTCATGGCGGTCATCCTCGTAGTGGATACGGCGAGTCTATCAAAGTTGCAGTGAGTTTTCGTTTTGTCTTCGCCACAAGCAGGCGGTTGAACTGGAGCAGTGCGAACGGCGCGACGGGGAGTTGATTCCCTTCGGGATACATACCCCGCAGCTTGCTACGTACCATCGTCTGTTAAATACCCCGCAGCTTGCTACGGGGATTTTTGTTTGCCAGCGGCTGGGTGCGCGGGGACAGCGGTTATTACCCGGTGGCGTTGCGGGTGGATGCGCAGGGCTATTTGCAGGAAGGGCGTTGCGCTTGCCCGTGGATCAGCCAGCATGAACTGCGGCGCGGGCCGTGCAAACATCTGCTGGCCTTGCGCTTCGTCGCGGAGCAGAACGGTTGAGTCTCTGATTTTTCCCCTTGTCAGGAAATTTTACAGTCGTTTTTTTGAGGCTGGTAAAGAGGTTACGCAGAAAAGACGTTTGTGGCGATAGTTTTTCAGTAAATTTTACACCTGACTTCTTGAAAATGGCCTTTATCTGTCAGGATTTTTTACAACTCAGGTATTTATAACTAATTTTTTATTTTATAATTCAATTAGTTATGGATTTGGTTTTTTTTTTGCATACCCATCACGCGGAATCAGACGCACCCATGACCAACAATTCGGCACGGTCGCCGGAAGCGCTTGGTGAAACCGACTTTACTTTTTCAAGGTGAAAGTAACATGTTAAAGAAAAACGTTTTTTCTTCGTGCAAACTAAACAACTTACTAGTTGTGGCTTTTGGCATTGCGATGTTGGCTGCCGCCCAGTCTTCCAGCGCCACCCCGCAAACATTGACGTTCAGCACTACTACTTCCGGTATAAGTTATACCGAAGCCGGCATGACAATCACTGCTACATCGGCAGAGCTGGTCCGCACCAATAGTACTAGTTGGTTTCTGGATTGCTGTGACTCTGGTCCAGAGACCTTCTCTCTAGCAACGGGGGGCATCTTTGACTTGTTGAGCGTCTATAGAGGCCATGTTGATAGTTCAGACCCTGTTATATGGAAAGGCTACCTGAACACTGTGGAAGTGGTTACAGCCAGCTTCAGTTCGGGGCAGGGTAGCGTTTTCAATTTTTCCGGCTTCACTGGGCTTAACCAAGTTACCATGTCTGTTGCGGGTTCTTATACCGACCCGAACTTCGATAACCTGACATACGAGGCACGGGCAGTTCCTGAGCCCGCCTCCCTCGCTCTGCTTGGCATTGGCTTGGCCGGTTTGGGCTTTACCCGGCGTCGGCGGCGGGCCTGATTGCCAGAATTCTTGAAGCAGTTTGAAACGGCGGCCTGCGGGTCGCCGTTTTTTTCAGACATCAACCCCGATTATTCAGGTTGATTCTCGATTAACACGCAGCAGTTGGCCTGCAAGTTCCGGTTGTGCGGTCAGGGCTGCGGCGATACGTTGGGCTTGGCCGACAAAGTCAGCGTCGAACGTGCAGACAATAATGCCAGCATGAGCGGCGTCTTGCAGATGCAACCGGATGAAATCCCGGCGATTGAGCGTCAGCAGGGCGCGTTGTTGCGCAGTGGCGAACCTGAGAACTTCAGAGTCAGGCAGGGCCTGTCCGCTTTGGCCGTAGTCGTGCAATGTGCGGACATCATGACCCAGGGCGCGCAAGGCTTGAATGACCGGCAACGGAAAGTTTTCATCAGCGAGCAACGCTGTCATCAGTGGTTCTCGTGAGTCTCGTTAGCGGCAATCGCGGCGTCGATGTCCACCGGGTGAGCGCGGGCGTAAGCCCAGGCTTGACTGAGTTGCTCGGCATCCAGTGACGGATAAGCCTGGAGCAAATCCGCATCACTCAGGCCGCGACGCCGAGCGTTAACCAAGAGCCAGACAGGAATGCGAGCGCCGGCAATGCACGGTTCACCACCGCAAACGCCGGGTTGCGCTTCAATGCCTGGAAAAGCGTCTGTGAGATCGTGCGCCAGCCAGGTCAGGATGCGGACTTTATCCGCAGCGCTAAGTTGCGCGAGCAAGCTTTGCGCCTGATCAAGTAAAGGATTGGCAATCATTTAATACTCCTTAATGAAAGCGGTAAAGATTACAAAACTGCCAAAATAGCGCCATGGCCTTGCGCTTGGAAAAATACTAGAGAATGGTTCTAATCTTTAACCGGTATGAACACAAACACTGATTTTCCTACCCTGCTGCGAGAACTGTTCCAGGGGAACAGCCGCCAATTGTGCGCCCTGCTGCGACCCCTGACGGCGGAACAACGTCGGGCGCTGTTCGACGAATTCAAGGAATTGCTGAAAGTACTCAAGCGTGCCTGCCGGTTTCGGGCCGACGCCAAGGCGGTGGGGCTGTCCGAACTCTATCGCGCCCTCCGCGATGATCCGGCGGGATTTCTGCGCGACCGGGCCGATACCCTCGCTGCACACGGGGCGCTCAACAACATGCAGTTGATGCGCCAACTGTTCTACAACCAGTTGATGGAATTCTACAACCGTTTGGAATTGCTCCAGGTCGGTCTGGCGGGCAAGGGCGGCATCGCGGGCGTTTTCCGGCACAGCGAGCAATACCCCGTATGGTGCGCACAGTTCATCCTGCACGCGGGCCGGGTGCTGCTGGACCGCCCGGAACCCTGGGTGCGGGAGGCGCTGGTCCAGGTGTTTACCGACCTTGAACGCCGGACGCGCTTTGCCGGCGCTGATCTCGGCGTTGCGCCCCTGCTGCGCGAAGCCCGGCAGCGCTACCCCGACTGGGCGGATGCGCTGGCTCCGTATCTAGGTCCGGCCATGCGCCGCGACGGCTTTTTCCGCCGGACGCTGGATGGTTACGACGCCGACATGATTCTGGCCGGGCTGGAATACGATCCCCCGTCATCCGGGGAAATGCCCAGTTTCGAGCCGCTCATGGACCCCAAAGTGGTCGAAGCGTTGTTGACGCGCATGGCCGATGGTCGTCTGTCCCGCGCTGACCTGATCGCCCTGAGCCTGCGCAAACTGCAAGGCCCCCTGCGCCCCGGCGTCGCGAAGACTTGGATGGACTTCCACCAAAAGCTGGCGTTGAGCGAGGCGGAAATCCGCGCACAGGGCGAAGCCTTCATCAGTCTGCTCAACGCCCCCGCGCCAGCGGCGGTCAAACTGGCGCTGGCGATGGTTGAAAAGCATTTTCTGACCGACGCCGACCAAACGGCAGAGTTGATCGGCGCACTGGGTTATTTGTTACAGAATCCCGTGCAGGTTCTCGCCAAATCCGGCCTGCGCCTGCTCAAGAAGCTGAACAAATCCAGTCCCGACCGCGCCGAAGCTGTGCTGAACGCGGCGGTAGCCGGACTGGGTAGTCCTCACGCCACACTGCGCAACGATCTGGCGCGCTGGCTCGGCGCGTTTCCCGCGTCGGCCTGGTCACCGGAGGCGCTGGCGACCTTGCAGGAACTGGCCGCCGGATTGCCGCTGACGGAACAGGCCCCGCTGGCGCATCGGCTGACCGCAGCGAGTAGCGAACAGCAAGCTGGCGAAACGTTGACCGTTCCTGACACGGCCCGGCCCGATTTCAACGCCGTCCTGCGGGAACGGGCGGTGTTGCTGCAACAGCGACTGAGCCAGCAACCGGCTGATGATTTGCTGCGCCGCCGGTTGGCCGTTGTGGAAGGCTATCTAGCGACCGGTCAACCGCCGCCGCTGGCGTTGACCGTCGCCGATCACGCTGCCGCCCGGTCCGCTCCCGATTTTGTCCTGCACGAAACGGCGGAAGCCGTTGCGGTTGACCTGGCCCGAACCCAGCGCCGCATCTTCACCTTGGCCGATTACGACCGCATTCTGGTCGGGATGACGCGCTTTGCCCCAGACGACCGCTCTGGGCGAACTCGCGCCATCCTCGCGCCCGTGTTGGACCGGCTTGATTATTGGCGGCAAACGCCGACAGGCAGCGGCGCCAGTTTCAGTCAGGCTGGAGAACTGTCCGGGTTCATTCTGGCCCATGCCTGGCAGACCGGCGAATGGCCCCACTTTCCCAAAGGCAGCCGGGGCGAGCAGTGGTTGACCCTCCAGTTCAGCCCGACGTTGCAACGGCGATTGAAACATGTCATAGCCTTGCGCGCCGCCGGTCAAGAAACGCTGCTGTCCGTGCCGACGCACACTGCCGGCTGGTTATCCCCAGAGGTTTTCGCTGAGCGTTTCGCCCGGTTGCCGCGCCCGCTGCTTGACGCCGACGAGCTGGCCGCTGCGCTGTATCGGTTGCCGGCATTACCGGACTCACGGGCCGCCGCTTGGGCGCGACTGGCAGCGCTGATCGAGAGCCGCAGCGAGGGACTCGATGAAGGCGTCGCCCTGGCGCTGGCCCCGGATGAGCGGGCAATGCGCGCTCTGGAATGGTTTCTGGACCGCTTCGCCCGGCAACCGCCCAGCGAGCGGTTATTCCAGTCGCTGGGCGGCTTGGACGGCGGCGATAACTGGGCCGAGGCGTTTCGCGTCAAAGTGCTGCACCAGACGCCTGACGCCCCGGAAAACGCCGCGTTCCGGCTGTTCAATGCCGCGCTGCGCTGCCGGTTTGGCTTGGGCGACGCCGGGATTAGTGACCGTGTTTCCGCTCTCACCGAACGACTCGCGCCGCGCACTGGCTGGTTGCGCCGGGTTTTCCAACCGCCCGGCGCGGATGCTTCGCCGTTCGCCGACTTGTTATTCAACCCCCAACCGGTCACCGAGGCGCTGGCCGAAGCCGCTCATGCAGCGGTTGCCGGTTTTTTCTTCGTGTACGATAGTCCCCACCCGTTTCTGTGGCCCTATCTGCTGGCGCATCCGCACCAGTTTGCTACGCCTGAGCGGGTAGCCGATCTGGCCTACCAATTTCCGCCAGTGGCGCAACGGCTGTTTGAGGCGAGTCTTTGCCGTTTGGGTCGCAAGGAAGACTATTACCGTGATTTGACGTGCAGCCTGCTGACGCAAGGCCGCTGGCCGCAGGTCGATGTTCGTCCCCATCTGCGCCGAATCGCCCCCGGTCTGACTATCGCCCATACCGCATTGCGTGAAGAATGCGTCGATATCATCGCGCAATGGCTCAACAATGGTCGCATCACCCCGATCGATGGCGCGGCCCTGCTGGCGACGCTGATCCGGGAAACCGGCCAGGGCTTTACGCATCTGGACCAAGCGTTAGCCTCGTTGAGCGCCACTGGCGCACTGGGACGGGGAACGGTATTGCTGGGGCTGGAACAGGCGCTGGGCAACGGTGTAGCGGACTTCCCGCCGCGCAAGCTGTCGCTGATCCTGGCCCGGTTGGATGCGATTCTGCAAGACACCGGATGCGGCGTCGGCGATCCGGCGGCGCGGCGCACGTTGGAAACGCTGTCCATCGCGAAAAAGTCCGTTTCCAGAGACAAAGCCAGCGCGGTGTTAGCCCGCCGCGCCGACTCGCCGCCCGCTTGGATGCTGGCGCTGGCGACACATTCTGACGGTGGATAAAGCCATGCATTACAGACTTGGCATTGCGCTGGGCAGCGGCGCGGCGCGCGGCTGGGCGCATATCGGCATCCTGCGAGCGTTGGAACAGGCCGGTATCGTTCCCGACATTGTCGCCGGCACGTCGATTGGTGCGCTGGTCGGCGCGGCTTACGCCAGCGACCGACTGGATTCACTGGCAGACTGGGTCACCGGCATCGACTGGTGGGAAATCATCCGTTACATGGATTTGCGGCTGGGCGGCGTCGAGGGCGAGCGGCTGATGCAAGCCTTCCGCGAGCGGGTGGATGATGTGCCGATTGAGACATTGCCCAAGCCGTTTGGCGCGGTGGCCACCGATTTACACACCGGGCGCGAAGTCTGGTTCCAAAACGGCTCGCTGCTCGAGGCGGTGCGGGCGTCTATCGCCTTGCCCGGCTTATTCAGCCCCGTGCGTTATCAAGGCCGGTGGCTGGTGGACGGCGGACTGGTCGATCCATTGCCGGTATCGCTCTGTCGGGCGCTGGGCGCGGATCGGGTGATCGCCGTCAACCTGAACGGCGATATCGTTGGGCGACAGTTCAGCGGGCGGGTGCAGCATCGCAACGCGCCCAACCCCTTGTTGGCGCGGTTGAGCGCTGGCTGGCAGGCGGTGTTGGGGAATAATCATGCCAGCGCGGCAGAGCCGGAATCCTCTGCCGAGGATGCGCCGCCGGGATTGTTCGATGTTATAGCCGGCTCGATCCACATCATGCAGGATCGCATTACCCGGGCGCGGATGGCCGGCGATCCGCCAGATGTGGTGCTGGCCCCGCGTCTGGCCCATCTGGGTTTGATGGACTTTGATCGCGCCGCTGAAGCGATGGCCGCCGGGATGACGTGCGTGCAACGGCACCTGCCTTTGCTGCGGGATGTGCTGAATTTACCGGAATCCGGGTGAACGCCTGGCGCTTTCGCCTACAATGAGCCTCTTTCAGCGCAGCCACGGAAGACCCTTCTCATGCAATCTCTTCGCTACATTCTCACCATCGCCTGCCCGGATCAGATCGGCATCGTCGCCGCGATTTCCGGCATCCTGGCTGCTCAGCACGGCAATATCATCGAATCGGATCAATTCAGCGACACTGAATCGGGCCGGTTTTTCATGCGTCTGGTGTTCGACTTGAACGAGGCCACCGAGCCGGCCTTGCTGGAACATTTCACCCCATTGGCCGACGAATTCGCCATGGACTGGCGTCTGTACGATCCGCGCCGGCGGCCACGGGTGATGATCCTGGTCTCCAAAGCCGAGCATTGCCTGAACGATCTGTTATACCGGCACCGCACCGGCGCATTGCCGATGGACATTGCCGCCATCGTTTCCAACCACCGCGAACTGGCGCATTTGGCGGAATGGCATGCGATTCCCTACCACTACTTGCCGGTCACGCCAGACACGAAGTTAATGCAGGAGCAGCAAATTCTGGACCTGGCAGAACAGACCGGCACGGAGCTGGTGATTCTCGCCCGCTACATGCAGATTCTGTCCCCGGAGCTGTGCCAGGCGCTGGCCGGGCGAGCGATCAACATTCACCATTCCTTCCTGCCAGGCTTCAAGGGCGCCAAGCCCTACCATCAGGCCTACCACCGGGGCGTGAAACTGATCGGCGCGACCGCCCATTTCGTCACCGCCAACCTGGATGAAGGGCCGATTATTGAACAGGAAGTGGAACGGGTCGATCACGCGCAGACCCCGGAACAACTGGCGGCGGTCGGCGGCGATATTGAAAACATCGTGCTGGCCCGCGCCCTGCACTATTACCTGGAGCGCCGGGTGTTTGTGAACGGCAGCAAAACCGTGGTGCTGCGCTAGGGGCGGCGGCGTGACCCCTGACCTGCTGTATCCCGCCGCCTTCCTGATCGGTCTGACCGGCGGCGTCCACTGTTTCGGCATGTGCGGCGGCATCGTTGGCGCCTTGACCTTGGGCTTGCCGCCGCCGCCGGGACATCCCTGGCGAACCCGCCTGCCTTTTTTGCTGGCCTATAACCTGGGGCGAATCACTAGCTATATTGTGGCCGGAGCATTAGTCGGCGGGATCGGGGCGTGGGCGGCGCAACTGATTTCGGTGCATTACGCCCAACTGGGGCTGCAAATCATCGCCGGGCTATTCATGATTTTGCTGGGCCTGTACCTAGCCGGCTGGCAGGGGACGTTGGGTCGGCTGGAACGGGTCGGCGGCGTAGTCTGGCGGCGCATTGAACCGCTGGGGCGACGCTTTTTTCCGGTGCGCACGCCCATGCAGGCGTGGGGCATTGGTCTGGTCTGGGGCTGGCTGCCTTGCGGACTGGTCTACAGTGTGCTGGTTTGGGCGGTGGGCGCTGGCGGCGCGCTGGAAGGTGGCCTGTTGCTGCTCAGCTTCGGGCTGGGCACGTTGCCGACGTTGCTGGCGATGGGGACGGTCGCGGCGACGCTGGCCGGGTTTGTGCGCCGTCCGGGTGTGCGCGCCGCAGCCGGGGCGCTGGTCCTCCTGTTCGGGATTTATGAAATCAGTCTGGCGGTCAAAATATTGCTTCCGTAATGGCCATCACTCAGCAAGATCAAGGGGTTGAGTGAAATCAACGCTCGCAGCCCACGCGGCGAACTCTTGCCATCACCGGAAAATTGACCCAAAGAAAAAAGCCAGTTGTTTCCAACTGGCTTTCGGGAGTGTGGTGGAGGCGGGGGGAATCGAACCCCCGTCCGCAGATCCTCTGCCTTCGGCCCTACATGCTTAGCCTGGTCTTTGATTTAACCTTTCGCAACCCGACCGGCAGGGCGGCGAACGGCGGTTCCGGTGAGTTTTAGAGCCTCCCCCCCGGACAGGTTTGGCGCGAGCTTGTGTTAGTCGACCTCTGAATGCCCCGAAAGGCTCCGGACCTCACAAGCAAGTTCCGGTCAAAGGCTAGCGGGCTTTAAGCCGCCAGAGCGTAGCTGTCGTCGTTGGCAACTATATTTTACAGCATGATTAACGAGGCTAGCTGCATCCTCGGCATGCGCCTTGGGTTTTGCAATCCACGTCGAAACCCGGAATCGCCCCCATGGGTAACTGGCTATAATAATCCGATAGCGGGAAAGTTCCAACGCCTGGCAGCAATTCTTATTTTGACGATGACCGGCTAAAGTAGCCCCATCTCCCTGATCGGAAGTTCCACCATGAGTGTATCCTTTGGCCCCGTGGGGTTGACATTAGAGGATATCACGAGGGAACTCCGCAGCACCTTTGGACAGTTTACCGACCCACGTCGAGGGAAGAATACTCGCGACACCTTGGTGTTCGGCAACAAGCGGCATAGCGCCGCCAAACCGCTGGTTTCGGGGTGCGAACCCAACTGAGCAGCGCATCGCCGAGAATAGCGGGAAGCAGTTCTGGCGCATTCTTCCGCGCCCAGCGCAGAAAACTGTGCAGCCGCCGCCGCAGGCAGGCTCGCCAAAGAACGGGCGGAATCAGGTCGCCATGCTGTTCAGCGAATTGGCCGAGCGTGTCCCAGTTCGCCTCGAACATCATCAATTGACGACGGCTGGCGTTGTCGCCATGTCGCCGATAACCGGCCAGAACGTCCGGTGTCCGGGCGATGGCGTAATCCACGGACAGACGCAGCCAGCCGTCCAAATCTTCCAGCCGCAACTGCTCATCGAAGCCGCCGATGGACAAAAACGCCTCGCGCCGCAGCGCCACGGTGGGGTTGGCAATGTCGTTATGGCTGATCAGCCATAAATACGCCTGATGGTCAGGACCGGGCGGGGGACGTTTTCGCGTCGCCGAGGACAACACCCGACCCTCGGCATCAATGAAATCGACATCGGAATAAACCAGGGCCAGACGCGGCTCATTCCAGGCGTCAATCGCCTGTTGTTGGCACAGAATTTTGTCAGGATAGAGCAGATCATCGGAACCGAGCAGATGTACCCATTCGCCCTGACAGGCGGCAAGGGCGCGGTTGGATGCGGCGCTGACACCCCGGTTCGGCTGATGAAGAATCGTCAGGCGTTCAAAGCGGTCGGCATGGGCAGCGGCGAACCGTTCGGCAACCGCCAGCGTGTCATCCGTGGAGCCGTCATCGACAATGACCAGCTCCAGGTGGGGATAGGTCTGCGCCCGCACCGATTCCAGGCAGGCCGTCAAAAAGGGCGCGTGGTTATAAGCGGGAACCGCCACGCTGACCAGCGGCAGGTTCATCGGGCGCTACTTTTCCGCCAGCAGGAAGTATTGCACCGCCAGAAATTCGCTGAACAGGCGATGAGGGAACCACCCGCGGCGATATTTGCGCTTGATAAAGGGCGCGATGGCGATCACCCGCCAACCGGCCTGATGGACCGCATCCAGCAGACTGGCGCGGGTAAAAAAATGCAGATGAGTGCGATCCAGGATGCCGGCGTCGGTGTAGTTGAAGCGTCCCTGAAAGAGCAGGGGCAGGAGGACGCTCTTGTGGCGCACGTTGGGTACGCTCATCAACAATCGCGCTCCGAAGCGCATGCGTTGATGAAGTTCCGCCAGCGCCCGCCACGGATCGATCAGGTGTTCCAGCACATCCGCCATAACAACCAAGTCATAGTCCGGCCACGGGGTCTGCTCCAGACCGACCTCGAACGGGACATTCCAGACCTGCTGCAATTGACCCGCCGCTTGCATTGCCGCTTCAGTGTTCGGTTCAATGCCGTCGCAACGCCCAGTGAGTCCCGCGTTCAGCAGTTGCCGACCCAACCGACCACCGGCGCAACCAATATCCAGCGTTACCTCGTGATAGCCGTAGGGCCGCAGAAAATCCACCAGTTCCTGTCGGTCTGCGGTGAAGTAGGCGGAACTCACAACCCGGCCTGTTCCAGCCAGGCCGTCAAACACTGCCGACCCCGTTCCTCGGCGTCCACCGCATGATGAGCGGTTTCATCCCGCAGCATCGGTACGCTGAGTCCAGGCGTACCGGCGATTTCGCTGGCATGGCCGATAAACCAGCGTTCCAGGCCCCGCGCGGTGGTTTCAATATGGAATTGCAGAGCCAACGCATGATGGCCCCAGGCGAAGGCCTGATGCGGATACCAATCGGTAGAAGCTAACAGCGTTGCGCCATCCGGCAGATCGAAGGTATCGCCATGCCAGTGCAAGACCGGCGTTCCATCGGCGAACGCCGCCAGCGGACTAGCGCGACCTGCGGCGGTCAATTGCAAAGGTTTCCAGCCGATTTCCTTGCGTCCGCCCGGATAGACCCGCGCCCCCAGCGCCCGGGCCATCATCTGCGCGCCCAGACAGATGCCGAGCGTGGGCCTGCCAGCGTCCAGTCGCGCCCGCAACAACCGCAACTCATCACGAATGAACGGATACGCTGCTTCTTCATAAGCGCCGATTGGGCCGCCCAGCACGATCCATAAATCGCCGGCCAGTGGGTCCAGCGCCGCCAAATCATCCTGACCGGCTTCCAGATAACGAAGGGTATAGTTCCGTTCGGTCAACGACGGTGCGAAACTCCCCAGATCTTCGAAGGCGACATGCTGAATGGCAAAAACGGTTTTCATGCGTGTTGCAACTCCAGGTTACGACGGCTGCTTTCTGGTCGCTTCCGGCTGGTAGGTGACTTCCAGGACCCGCAGCGTCATTTTACGCCCGCCCGGCAAGGGCCATTCGATAGATTGGCCGACCGATAAACCGAGCAAGGCGCTACCGACCGGCGCCAGCACGGATACCGTGCCGTGAGTCATCAGCGTATCGTCAGGATAAACCAGCGTCAGCTCGAATTCCTTGCCGCTGGTCTCGTCCACGAACCGCGCCGTCGAATTCATAGTGATGACATTGGGTGGAATTTCATGCGACTCCACCACCTCGGCCCGATCCAGTTCACGGCGCAAGGCGTCGAGTCCTGGCGTATGAAGTGGCGATACGGAGTCCAGCAATCGATCCAGTCGATCCAGATCGGCGCTGGTGAGAATGATCGAGGGTTCCTGTGGCATGGTGGCCGAACTCTTCCAGAAAAATGAATGGATGCCCAATGGACGGCGGTTATGGGAGTCCGCCAATGGGCGAGGAAAACAGGCAGGTGTAGCGAAATGATACCCCGTCCGGTTGGCGGGTATTCTGGACGAAGCGTGGAGGGTGATGTGGCGGAGAGGGTGGGATTCGAACCCACGGACCCTCGCGGGTCAACGGTTTTCAAGACCGTCGCAATCGACCACTCTGCCACCTCTCCTTTTGAAAATCAGATAGTTACTGCCCCGATTTTTTGAGTTATCCATCCTGATTTAGACAGAATTTGGACAGAAAATCTGGGGCTAGGATAGTAGGGGATGCGGCCTAATGCAAGCCGGAGTCTTTTCCAACATGGTATGAGTCTGAAGGGGTATCGCCCTGGATTCACCAGAATATAGAGTCCAAACGCCTTCAACGAGGCTGCCGAACAGCTCCAGCAAGCTAAACAACAACTCTTCCTGTCCATCCACAACCGATCCAAGGTGGCTGCTTGATAGATCAACTCTCGCCTCGTTCAGACTCATACCTCAATTGGAATTGACTCGCCTATCGCTCCCGCATGAGTCGCTGTTTGTCGCGCTCCCAGTCTCGATCCTTCTCGGTCGCCCGTTTGTCGTAATCCTTCTTGCCCCGCGCCAGCCCGATGTCCAGCTTGGCCCGGTTATTTTTCCAGTACAGTTTCAACGGGATCAGCGTATAACCCTTGCGCTCGACCAGACCGATCAGCCGACTGATTTCTTCCCTGTGCAATAACAGCTTGCGGGTACGGGTCGGATCGGCCTGCACATGGGTCGAGGCTGAGGTCAGCGGCGACAGATGGCAGCCGAACAGGAACGCCTCGCCGTCATGCAACAGCACATAGCTTTCCTTGAGATGAGCGCGACCGGCCCGCAGACTCTTGACTTCCCAGCCTTGCAGGGATAACCCTGCTTCAAAATGTTCTTCGATGAAATAGTCGTGATACGCCTTCTTGTTACCGGCGATCTGACCGCTGGGCGCTGATTTTTTCTTGCTCATAAAGGAACCCTCCAGGCGTATTGACGCTCGCAGTCCAATACCCCCCTGCTTGAGGATGGACGCGGATTCAACCAAACTTGCGCGGCGAGAGTCCAACAACACTATAACGCCGCAATGGAGATCGGGTCGTGGCGACTGTGAAAAAAAGCGCGCTGGTGCTGTATTCAGCGGCGGAAATGTATAACCTGGTCAATGACATTGAAAATTATCCCCAGTTCCTGCCCTGGTGCCGGTCGGCCAGCGTCGTCCTCTGCGGCGAAGACGAATTGCGGGCGACGATTGAAATGGCCAAGGGCGCAGTGCATAAAACCTTTACGACCAACAACCGGATGCAAAAACATAAAATGATTGACATCCGCCTGCTGGAAGGGCCTTTTCAGCGCCTGGAAGGCTACTGGCGTTTTGATCCATTGCGGGCCGATGCCTGCAAGGTGTCCCTGGATATGGAATTTGAATTTTCCAGCACCTTATTACGCAAGGTCATCGAGCCGGTGTTCAAGCAAATCGCCAATTCGCTGGTGGACGCTTTTTGCAAACGGGCGGTAGACATCTATGGCAAGCGCTAATCCTGTGGGTGTAACGGCGACTCTCCGGGTTGAAGTCGCCTACGCCGGTCCCGACCGGCAGTTGATTATTCCCGTGGACGTTCCTGACGGCGCGACCCTGGAACAGGCCATTATCCAGTCACGCATTCAGGAACAGTTTCCGGAAATCGAGTTGCCGACTGCGAAAGTCGGAGTGTTCGGCAAACTTGGCAAGTTGTCGGCGACCGTGCGCGTCGGCGACCGGATCGAAATTTATCGTCCGCTGCTCGCTGATCCCAAAGCTGTGCGCAAACAGCGTGCCGCCGAGGGTAAGCGGATGCGCAAGGGTGGCGGTGATCTGGAGCCAGAGGGTGGTTAGTTCGCCACTTCTTCAATGTTAGCCAGCGTGTCGCCGCTGAAAAGCAGGGTGACGCGGCGCTGTTCGCTGATCTTGCCGCCCCTGCCGTACTGGTAGTAGTAATCCCAGCGGTTCTGATGAAAGGGATCGGTGATCAGTGGCGTCCCCATCAGGCGCTGAACCTGTTGTTTAGTCATGCCGGGCCGCAACTGGGCGACCGTGGTCTGGTCAATGTAGTTGCCCTGGCGCACCGGGACGGTATAGAAACTGGGTAATAGCGATTCGCAACCCGCCGTGAGCGACAGGAGCAGGAAACCGGCGGCGCGTAGGGAGATGTGCGGCATGGAAGGCGAAATCCGGGTTGCTGGAGTGAACTTGGTCCTAATCATAACGCAACCCGGTAACCCTTGGCGAAGCGCAATCACGGGAGAGTTCCGCGTGGGCTCGAAAGAACTCAAGCAGGCGGGCCTGAAGGTCACCCTGCCGCGTATGAAAATCCTCAAAATGCTGCGGCAGGACAGTCCGCATCTCACGGCTGAGGTCATCCATCGGATGCTGGCCGATTCCGGCGAGGATATCGGCCTGCCGACCGTGTACCGGGTATTGACCCAGTTCGAGGCGGCCGGGCTGGTCAAACGCCACCATTTTGAGGGCGGCCAGTCGGTGTTCGAACTCGATCAGGGTGGACACCATGACCATATCCTGTGTCTGGACTGCGGGCGGATCGAGGAGTTCTGCGATGAGGATATCGAACGGCGGCAACGGCTGACTGCCGAGCGGCTCGGTTTTGAATTGGCCGAACACCGGCTGATCCTCTACGGTCACTGCATCCGCATCGATTGCCCACATCGGACCACGCTGGAGGGGGAGGAGCCGCCGCATTGATCAATCTTCTCCGTCTATCGTCGATAGAGCGGCCTTCTCCACCATCTCCCGCGCATGGGCCAGGGTATTCGCCGTTAATTCCAGTCCGCCCAGCATCCGGGCGATTTCCGTCACCCGTTCCTCGGTCGCCAGCGACGCTACCTGGGTGTGAGTATTCTCGCCATCCGTCTGCTTTTCGACTTTGAGCTGCTGATGCGCCTGCGCCGCCACCTGGGGCAAATGGGTCACGCACAACACTTGCCGGTTGCCGCCTAGCGTCCGCAATTGCCGCCCCACCACTTCCGCCACCCCGCCGCCAATACCGCTGTCCACTTCGTCGAAAATCAGCGTCGGGATGCGGGCGGCGCGGGCGGTAATCACCTGAATGGCCAGGCTGATGCGCGACAGCTCGCCGCCGGAAGCGACCTTGGCTAGCGCCCGTAACGGTTGCCCCGGATTAGCGCTGACCTGGAATTCCACCGTTTCCAGGCCGCCCGGCGTCGGCTTCTCCAGGTGTTCCAGGGTGATGGCAAAACGTCCCCCTGGCATCCCCAGTCCCACCAGCGCCTGCGAAACTCGCTCGCCCAGTTCCCGCGCTGCCGCCGTGCGCCGTTCGCTGAGTTGATCGGCACATTGCTGATAGGCAGCCCGTGCGGTTTTTACCGCCTGCTGTAATTCATCCAGCCGGGTTTCGCTATGTTCCAGCGTATCCAGTTCTGCCTCGAATCGCGCCTGTAATGCGGGCAGTTCCGCCGCGTCCAGGCGATGTTTACGCGCCAATTGATGCGCCGCGGTCAGCCGCTGTTCAATCTGCGCCAGATGTTCGGGATCAAGGTCCAGCGCCTGCACATAGCTACGCAATTCACCGCTGGCTTCCTGTACTTGAATCAGCACCGCGTTCAGCAATTCGCTGACCGGGGTCAGTCGGGCATCCAACCGCCCCAGCGTATCCAGTTCCCGCAGGCTGTGAGTGAGCCGATCAGCGACGGTATCCTCATCGCCCTCGCTCAGTTGGCTGAGCAGCCGCTGGCCGGTATCGAGCAATTGGCTGGCGTTCGCCAGATAGCGCTGTTCCGCTTCCAGTTCCGTGATTTCCCCTTCAGCCAGGTTCAGCGCCGCCAGTTCCCGCAGGTGATAGCGCAGGATGTCCAGCCGGGCGTCGCGTTCGCTGCTGGCCTGACGCAGATCGCGCAGTTCCTGTCGCAACCGGTTCCAGTTCCGGTAATGGTCCGCCAGTTCCACGACCAACGTGGAGTTACCGGCGTAATCGTCCAGCAGTTGCCGCTGGGCTTCGCGGCGCAGCAGCGATTGGTGTTCATGCTGGCCGTGGATGTCCACCAGCCATTCGCCCAACTCCCGCAGCGCCTGAGCGGGTTGCGGGACGCCGTTGATGTAGTTGCGGGAGCGGCCATTACTAGCGATGACCCGCCGTAAATGGCATTCCCGCTCGCCGTGCAAATCACGTTCGGCCAGCCAGGCTCGGGCGGCGGGCAGCGCGTCGAGATCGAATACGGCGCTGATGTCAGTGCGTTCCGCGCCATGGCGGATCGTGCCGCTATCCGCCCGGTCGCCGAGCAGCAGGCTAATGGCGTCGACCAGAATGGATTTGCCGGCGCCGGTTTCGCCGGTCACCGCGGTCATACCCGCTGCCAGTTCCAGCTCCAGCGCCTCGACAATGGCGAAATCGCGAATGCGCAATTGCGTCAGCATGGTTCAGATAAACGGCGAGGCTTCCGGGCTGAGGCCCCAGCGCAGCTTGGCCCGCAGCAGTTTGAAATAGTCATGATTGACTGGATGCAGCAACCGCACCTGGCGTTCCTTTTTGCGGATCATCAGCCGGTCGCCGGGTTCGATGCTCAGACTGATCTGGCCGTCGCAGGTGATCTGGGTTTGGGTGGTGGTGGCGGCGTTGAGCACCACTTCGATCACGCTGTCCGCTTTGACCACAATCGGGCGATGAGTCAGGGTATGCGGGCAGATCGGCACCAATACGACCGCTTCCAGGCCGGGATGCAGGATCGGCCCGCCGCCGGCCAGAGCGTAAGCAGTCGAACCCGTGGGGGTGGAGATGATCAGCCCATCCGCGTGGTAGGCGTTGAGAAAGCGCCCATCGACGAAGGTATCGACTTCAATCATCCGCGCCACTTCGCGTTTGTGGACGACCACGTCATTGAGCGCGTCGGCCTCGCCGGTGACCTGACCGCCATGCAACACCTGGGCGTGCAGCAGCGCACGGCGCGCTTCGCGAAACTCGCCGTTGAGCACCTCATCCAGTCGGTGCGGGAGTTCTCCGGGCGACACATCGGCCAGAAAACCCAGCCGCCCCAGGTTGATGCCCAGGATCGGCACTTCATAATCGACCAGCGAACGGGCGGCGTTCAGCAAGGTACCGTCGCCACCCATGACGATGGCTAAATCGCATTGTTCGCCGATCGCCTCGCGGCTGGCCGCTTCGAGCGTATTGCCGGGAATCAGTCGGGCCGTGCTCTCATCCAGCAGCACCCGCAACTGGCGCCGAAGCAGGTGAGCAGCGATCTGATGGAGGGCGCCAGCAACATTCGACTCGCCGAATTTGCCGATGAGACCTATCGTATGGAAAACGGGGACGGAGGACATCGTTCGATACTGTGTGGTAGATGCGGACAACTTATCATTTTAGGAGAAAATGCGCCAAGCCGAAGCTAGCGCGCCTCATTGATGGATGCGCGTCGTTCGTCTCTGGAAAGCGCATAATAGCGTTTATCGCGTACTCGGTGATTCGAAGAGAAATAAGACTGGGAAAGCTTATATCGTGGCGGCGCACAGCATAACATCCAAGGTTAAGTCATGCTCAATGGAGCCAGTCATGCACAGCACGGAATCCACGTCGGCGGCGGGTCAACCGGCGCTCAGTGAACGCACCCAGCATTTGCTGAAGGCGCTGGTCGAGCGTTACATCCGCGATGGCCAGCCGGTCGGTTCGCGGACGCTGGCGCGCGACGCTGGCCTGGATTTGAGTCCAGCCACCATCCGCAACGTGATGGCCGATCTGGAAGAACTCGGCTATTTACGCGCCCCGCACACCTCGGCGGGTCGGGTGCCGACCGTGCGCGGCTATCGGTTGTTTATCGATGCCTTGTTGCGCGTCCAGCCGCTCGACCAGCAGGAGGTGGAGACCTTGCGGCGGCGGATCGATCAGCCAGTGCAGAGCAGCGCAGAACTGGCGCGGTCAGTCTCTGATCTGCTGTCCGGGCTGACACAATTGGCGGGCGTGGTCATGTTGCCACGTCGTAATGTGGTGACGCTGCGCCATGTCGAATTCCTGCCGTTGTCAGAGCAGCGGGTGCTGGTGATCCTGGTGCTGAATGCCCAGGAAGTACAGAACCGCATCATTCAAACCCGCCGGCCCTACAGCGCGACGGAATTGCAACAGGCCGCGAATTATTTGAACGCCCAGTTTGCCGGCCAGGACATCCAGCAGGTGCGTGAAGTGTTGCTGCGGGACTTGCGCGAGGCTCGCAACAGCCTGGACCAACTGATGCAAACCGTGGTCGAAGTCGCGGAACAGACCTTTGAGACCGAGCCGGACGGCGAGGATTATGTAGTGGCCGGCCAGACCCATTTGATGCAATGCACTGATTTATCTGATCTCGACAAGCTGCGGCAGTTATTCGAGGCCTTTAACCACAAGCGAAATTTGCTGCATCTCTTTGATCAGTGCCTTCATGCCGAAGGGGTGCAAATCTTCGTCGGCGAGGAATCGGGGTTTACCGCCTTGGAAGGTTGCAGCATCGTGACTGCGCCTTACAGCGTGGAGGGGCAGGTGCTGGGCGTACTGGGCGTTATTGGCCCCACCCGCATGGCCTATGACCGGGTCATTCCGGTAGTGGATGTGACGGCCCGGTTGCTGGCGGCGACGTTGAACGTCCGAAAAGAGTAGGCTTTCGCTTCTTCCCTCTGGTGGGGAGGGTTGGGTCGCTCTTGAATTCCCGCTATCCATCCCCACTTCTCCGTCATTAACGGCGGCATCAGTCGCCCGCCCGAATTCTGTGTGACGGAGAACAAACTGCTATGACCCCCATCGAACCTGCCCTGGACCCTCGTCCCTACGCGGAGGCTGCCGAAGTGGACTCCCCTTTCGCGAAATCTGCTGTAGCGCCTGCCGACGATCAGGCGACGGACATTGACATTCTGGTCAACCGCGAAGAGTTCGACGCGCTGCAGCGGGATCTGGACCAGGCGTTGGCTAAAGCCGACGAACACTGGAAGCTTTATCTGGGCGCGCACGCCGAGATGGAGAATCTGCGCAAGCGCACTGAGCGGGATGTGCAGAACGCGCACAAATTCGCCCTGGAACGGTTTTTCAACGAATTATTGCCGGTGCGCGATAGCCTGGAACTGGGGCTGACCGCGGCCAACGGCGCGGTGGATATTGCTCAGTTGCGCGAAGGGGTTGAACTGACCTTGAAGCAATTGGCGGCGGCGATGGAAAAATTTGGCGTCCGCGAAGTCAATCCGCTGAACGCCAAGTTCGATCCCCACCTGCATGAGGCAATGGCTATGGCGCCGACCGATCAGGCCGAGCCGAATACCGTCATCCAGGTGGTGCAGAAGGGCTATATCCTCAATGAGCGGCTGATCCGGCCCGCCAAGGTCATCGTCGCCCAGGCCAGGCCTGCCGGTTAATGAAGATTCCCCTCCTCATCTAAGGAGGGGTGGCGGGCAGCGCCGGGGTGGTTTGAACGGCGCGTAACCGCCTTGAAAATCCGTCAGCCTGTCCCCACTTATTAAAACAGCAAAGATTTCCAGCACCGAATTTCCGCTTTAGAGAGTCAAGAACATGAGCAACATTATCGGCATCGACTTGGGTACCACCAATTCCTGCGTCGCGATCATGGAGGGCGGCAAGCCCCGGGTGATTGAAAACAGCGAAGGCGACCGGACGACCCCGTCCATCGTCGCCTTTATGGAAGACGGTGAAATCACCGTCGGCCAGCCGGCCAAGCGCCAGGCGGTCACCAACCCGCAAAACACCCTGTTTGCGGTCAAGCGCCTGATCGGTCGCCGCTTCGGTGAGCCGGAGGTGCAGAAGGACATTGACCTCGTTCCCTACAAGATCGTCAAGAATGACAACGGCGATGCGTGGGTCGAGGCGCGTGGCAAGAAGATGGCCCCGCCGGAAATTTCGGCGCGGGTGCTGATGAAGATGAAGAAGACCGCCGAGGACTATCTCGGCCACCCGGTGACGGAAGCGGTGATCACCGTACCGGCCTACTTCAACGACAGTCAGCGCCAGGCCACCAAGGATGCCGGGCGTATCGCCGGTCTCGAAGTCAAGCGCATCATCAACGAACCGACGGCGGCGGCGCTGGCCTTCGGCATGGACAAATCCAGCACCAAGGATCGCAAGATTGCGGTCTACGACCTGGGCGGCGGCACCTTCGACATCTCGATTATTGAAATCGCCGAGGTGGACGGCGAGAAACAGTTCGAGGTGCTCTCGACCAATGGCGACACCTTCCTGGGCGGCGAAGATTTTGACAAGCGGATCATCGACTTTCTGATCGAGCAGTTCCAGAAAGAGAGCGGCATTAATCTGGCCAATGATCCGCTGGCGCTGCAACGACTGAAAGAAGCTGCGGAAAAAGCCAAGATTGAGCTGTCTTCCAGCCAGCAGAGCGACATTAATCTGCCGTATATCACCGCCGACGCCAGCGGGCCGAAGCATTTGAACCTGAAACTGACCCGCGCCAAGCTGGAATCGCTGGTCGAGGATTTGATCGACAAGACGATTGCACCGTGCCGGGTGGCGTTAAAGGATGCCGGCCTGGGCGTCGGTCAGATCGACGACGTGCTGCTGGTCGGCGGTCAGTCCCGAATGCCCAAGGTGCAGGACAAGGTGCGCGAGTTCTTCGGCAAGGAGCCGCGCAAGGATGTGAACCCCGATGAAGCGGTCGCGGTCGGCGCGGCGATTCAGGGCGGGGTGCTAGGCGGCACGGTCAAGGACGTGCTGCTGCTCGACGTGACGCCGCTGAGCCTGGGCATTGAGACGCTGGGCGGGGTGATGACCAAGCTGATCGAGAAGAACACCACGATTCCGACCAAGGCGCAGCAGGTGTTTTCAACAGCGGACGACAACCAGACGGCGGTCACCGTGCATGTGATGCAAGGTGAGCGTGAGATGGCTTCGGCGAACAAGTCGCTGGGCAAGTTCGACCTGCAGGATATTCCGCCGGCCCCGCGCGGCGTGCCGCAGATTGAGGTCACTTTCGACATCGACGCCAACGGCATTCTGCATGTGTCGGCCAAGGACAAGGCGACCGGTAAAGAGAATCGCATCATTATCAAAGCGTCCTCCGGGCTGTCCGAGGACGAGATCAAGCGGATGGTCGGGGACGCCGAGGCGCATGCCGAGGAAGATAAGAAGTTCCATGAACTGGTTAATGCCCGCAACCAGGCCGAAAATCTGATTCACGCCACTGAGAAGACGCTGCACGAACTGGGCGACAAGGTGGAAGGCGGCGAGCGGTCGGCGATTGAAGCGGCGATTAGCGACCTGCGCACCGCGGCCAAGAGCGATAACAAGAGCGCCATTGAAGCCAAGACCCGGACCCTGGGCGAGCTGTCCGGCAAAATGGCCGAGCGACTTTACGGTCAGGCGGGCGGTGGGCCAGAGGGAGGTTCGGGTGGCCCGCACGGTGGCCCGGGCGGGCCGGGCGGGCATGGACACAAGCCGGCGGATGACGGCGTCGTGGACGCCGAGTTTGAGGAAGTGAAGAAGTAAGCGCCACGGCTGCGTTAAACTACGAATCCGGGAGAGCCTTGAGCGCTCCCGGATTCTTTGGTTTATGAACACGAGTACAACCCGGCAGTCGCCCGCAACGCAAAACCATGTCCAAACGTGATTATTACGAAGTCCTCAATGTAGCCCGCAACGCCAGTGAGGCGGAAATCAAGCAAGCCTACCGGCGGCTGGCGATGAAACACCATCCTGACCGTAACCCCGACAACAATGTCGCCGAAGAGCATTTCAAGGAAGCCAAGGAGGCTTATGAGGTGCTGAGTGATTCACGCAAGCGGGCCGCCTATGACCAATTTGGCCATGCAGGCGTCGAGGGTTCGGCGGGCGGCGGGTTCAACGGCGGTCCGGCCGATCTGGGCGACATTTTTGGCGGCGTGTTCCGCGATATTTTCGGCGGGATGCGCGGCGGCGGCAGTCAGAGTTACCGGGGTTCCGATCTGCGCTATACCCTGGATTTGACGCTGGAGGAAGCCGTCTTTGGCACGACCGCCAAGATTCGGGTGCCGACGCTGGTCAGTTGCGCGAGTTGCGCTGGCAGCGGTGCCAAGCCGGGCACCAAACCGACGACGTGTCCCACCTGCCGGGGCGTGGGCCAGGTGCGGATGCAGCAGGGTTTCTTTTCGATTCAGCAGACCTGCCCACGCTGTCAGGGGCGAGGAACGATCATTCCCGAACCGTGCGAGACTTGCCGGGGCAATGGTCGAGTTGAAGAGCAGAAAACGCTGTCGGTCAAGGTGCCGGCGGGCGTAGACAATGGCGACCGCATCCGGTTGGCTGGCGAGGGCGAGGCCGGGGAGAACAGTGGACCGCCGGGTGATCTGTATGTGCAGATCCGCGTCAAGCCGCATCCGATTTTCACCCGTGAAGACAACGATCTCTATTGCGATGTGCCGATCAGTTTCACCACAGCGGCGCTGGGCGGCGAGCTGGAAGCGCCAACGCTGGATGGGCGGATCAGCCTGAAGATTCCCGCAGAAACACAGACCGGCAAGGTGTTCCGCCTGCGCGGCAAGGGCGTGCGTCCGGTGCGAGGCGGTGCAACGGGTGATCTGCTGTGTCGGGTGGTGGTGGAAACGCCAGTCAATTTGACGAGAGAGCAGAAGGAATTGTTGCAGCAGTTTGCTGAAACCATGCAGGCTGGCGGCAAGCAGCACGCGCCTCAGGAAGGCAGTTGGCTGGATGGGGTGAAGAAGTTTTTTGAGGATATGAAGTTCTGAAAAGCAGCTTGGAGCGGGTTTGCATTGCCTTGAGTTGCCCAAGCACAAAGAACAGTCATGGCCCTCAAAAAATCCGAACTTTACAGTTCCCTCTGGAAAAGCTGCGATCAACTGCGCGGCGGCATGGACGCCTCGCAGTACAAGGACTATGTACTGGTCCTGCTGTTCGTCAAATACCTCTCCGACCGATACGCCGACCAGCCCGATGCGTTGATTGAAGTCCCGAAGGGCGCCCGCTTTGCCGACTTGGCTGCCCTGAAAGGCGACAAGGAGATCGGCGAGAAGATCAACAAGAGTCTGGAGAAGCTCAAGGCGGCGAACGAGGTTCTCCACGACATCGTATTTCCCGACTTCAACAACGAGGACAAACTCGGGCGGGGGCGGGAGATGGTGGATCGCCTGTCGAATCTGGTGACGATTTTCGCTACCCCGGCGCTGGACTTTAGCCGCAACCGCGCTGAAGGCGACGACCTGCTGGGCGATGCCTATGAATACCTGATGCGCCATTTCGCTACGGAGTCTGGCAAGAGCAAGGGACAGTTCTACACCCCGGCGGAAGTCTCCCGAATCATGGCGATGGTCATCGGCCTGAATGCCGCCCACAGCGCCGATCAGAGCATCTATGACCCCACCTGCGGCTCGGGGTCGCTGCTGCTCAAGGCCCACAACGAGGCCAAAAATCGCACCGGGCTGGATTTGGCGCTGTACGGGCAGGAAATGGACAACGCCACCGCCGCGCTGGCCAAGATGAACATGCTGTTGCATGACTGTCCAACGGCGGAAATCTGGCAGGGCAACACCTTGGCTGATCCCTGCTTCAAGCAGCCGAATGGCCGTTTGGAGACGTTTGATTTTGCGGTAGCCAACCCGCCCTTTTCCAACAAAGCCTGGAGCAACGGCGTCCACGTCGCGCATGACCCCTGCCAGCGCTTTGAATACGGCATTCCGCCGGCCAAGAATGGCGACTATGCCTTTCTGCTGCACCTACTGGCTTCGCTGAAGAGTACCGGCAAGGGCGCCATCATTCTTCCGCATGGGGTGCTGTTTCGCGGCGGCGCGGAAGCCGGCATCCGCCAGCAACTGGTCCAGCGCGGCTATATCCAGGGACTCATCGGCCTGCCGGCCAACCTGTTTTATGGAACCGGCATCCCAGCCTGCATCCTGGTATTGGACAAGGCCGGCGCAGCGGCTCGCGTGGCGAATGAAGCCGGCATCTTCATGATCGACGCCAGCCAGGGCTTCATCAAGGACGGCAACAAGAACCGCCTGCGCGCTCAGGATCTCCACAAGATCGTGGATCTTTTCACCCGGCAGGTGGAATTTCCCAAGTACTCGCGCTGCGTGCCGCTGGCTGAGATTGTGTCCAATGACTTCAATCTGAACCTGCCGCGCTACATTGACAGCAGCGCCCCGGAAGACCTCCAGGACATCGCGGCGCATCTCCAGGGCGGTCTTCCTGACCGTGATCTGGAGGCTTTGGCTCCGTACTGGCAGGTGTTCCCCAGTTTGAGAGCGGCGCTGTTTGCACCGGCGGATCGTCCGGGCTACCACCAACTCCGCATCCCGGTCAGCGAGGTCAAGGCACTGATCTTCCATCATGCTGAATTCACGGCGTTTAACCAGCAGATTGATGCGCTGTTTACCGCCTGGCGGCAAACGAACACCCCACGCTTCCAGGCCCTTCAGCCGGGCGATTCCCCGAAGGCGCTGATCGAAACCGTGTCCGAGCGCCTGCTGGAGACCTTCCGCGCTGCGCCGTTGCTGGATGCTTATGATGTTTATCAGCATTTGATGAACTATTGGGCCGAAACGATGCAGGATGACGTGTATCAGATCGTGCAGGAAGACTGGCGAGCCGTACTCGATGGCCAGCCCAACAGCGACCTGATTCCGCCACCGTTGATCATCCAGCATTTCTTTGCGGCGGAGCAGCGGGCGATGGATCAACTGGAAACGCAGCGCGAGGCGATCAGCCGCCAGTTGGAGGAACTGGAGGAGGAACACGGTGGCGAGGAGGGCTTGCTGGAGGAGGCCAAAACCGAGAAGGGCAAGCTCACCGTCAAGAGCGTCAAGGAGCGGATCAAGGCGATTCAGGGCGATCCTGAAGCCCGGGATGAGCGCCGGGTGTTGATCAAGTATGCGACGTTGCTGGAGCAGGAAGCGGTCGCCGGCAAACGGGTGAAGGATGCCCAAAAGGCGTTGAATACCCGGGTTTTCGCCCAATACGCCCAATTGACGGGGGCGGAGATCAGGAGACTGGTGATCGAGGATAAATGGCTGGCGGCGCTGGCGGCGGCGGTGCAGGGTGAACTGGATCGCGTTTCGCAAGCCTTGACCGGGCGGATCAAGCAACTGGCAGATCGTTATGCGGCGCCGATTGCTCAATTGACGGCGGAGGTGGCGACGCACACGGCCCGGGTCGATGAACACTTGAAACGGATGGGGTTCATGGTCTGAATCACGGATGAAACGGATTGAAGGATGGCACGGATTATCCACCGCCATAAACAGGCAATACAATCCGTGTAATCCATTAATCTGTGCTAATCCGTGATTCAGACTTTAAAAGGGGATTCGTATGCCAGGACCGTTGAAGTACTCTGATATTACCGAGAAAATTATTGGCGCTGCGTTTGAGGTGCATAAGTTTTTGGGTAATGGTTTTCAGGAGGTAATTTATCAGAGGGCGCTGGCTTATGAAATGACCAAAGCCGGTTTGGGTTTTTCCAGAGAAATAGAACAGGGTATTTTTTATAAGGATTTGCCAGAACCTATTGGTACACGGCGGGCTGATTTTGTGGTGGAAAATAAAGTTCTGGTTGAGTTGAAAGCGATTGTTCAGTTAGAGGATGTGCATTGGGCGCAAGTGTTGAATTATTTGAAGGCGTATCGGCTGGAAGTGGGATTGTTGATCAATTTTGGAAGTAAGAGTATGACATTTAAGAGGTTGGTGCTGTGAAACAGTGTCTGAATCACGGATTAAACGGATTAAAAGATGACACGGATTATCTACATCAGGCAGAAAGTGAGGCAATAAAATCCGTGCAATCCGATCATCCGTGTCCATCCGTGATTCAGACAGGCTACAAGCAGACCGAGGTAGGGGTGATTCCGGAGGAGTGGGAGGTTAAGCGTATTGGAGATTTAGCAACTATCGGTGCTGGCGGAACACCCAGTCGTGAGATTTCCACCTATTGGAATGGATCTATTCCGTGGATAACTACATCTCAAATTGACTTCAACACAATTGTCGAAGTTGACCAGTTCATTACCGAAGATGGCCTTAAAAACTCGGCTGCAAAATTGCTTCCGGCAGGTACTCTGCTTATGGCGCTTTATGGCCAAGGCAAGACTCGTGGAAAGGTCGGAGTGCTTGGGGTTGAGGCTACGACAAACCAAGCTTGCGCGTCGATTTCTCTACATGGGGCTGTTTCACGCGAGTTCTTACTACACTTTCTCGTCAGTCGTTATCAGGCTATCCGAAATTCTAGCAATACAGGGAGTCAGGAAAATCTGAATGGAAAAATCGTTAAAGACATACCTGTTTTACTTCCGCCACTCCCCGAACAACGCGCCATTGCCGCCGCCCTTTCCGATGTCGATGCCCTGATTGCCTCGCTGGATGCGCTCATCGCCAAGAAGCGCGACCTCAAACAGGCCACGATGCAGCAACTCCTGACCGGAAAACAACGATTGCCGGGGTTTAGTGGAGAGTGGGAGGTGAGGCGGTTGGGGGATGTAGCGCATATAAAAACAGGTGGCAAAAACAACGAGGATAAAATTGAGGATGGCGCTTATCCTTTATTTGTACGTTCCGAAACTGTTGAGCGGATTAACAGCTATTCGTATGACTGTGAAGCAATTTTAGTTCCTGGAGAAGGTGGCATTGGAAGCATATTCCATTACATCAATGGAAAATTTGATTGTCACCAGCGTGTTTACAAGATCAGCGCATTCAACGCCGATACATCCGGGAAATTCATTTTCTATTGCATGAAGAATAGTTTTCACAAGCAAGCTACTCGTCACTCAGTGAAAGCGACAGTGGATTCCCTTCGGTTGCCCACCTTCTTAGAATTTGAGTTTGTAGCCCCCACTCTTGAAGAACAAACCGCTATCACCACCGTCCTCTCCGACATGGACGTTGAAATCAACGCCCTCGAAGCACGCCGCGACAAAACCAAACTCCTCAAGCAGGGCATGATGCAGGAACTCCTGACCGGAAGGATTCGGCTGGTATGAATGCCAAGCTCCAACCCATTTGCCGGATCATCGCCGGGCCAAATGGCGCGGGAAAAACCACCTTTGCGCTCACCTATCTGCCAGAAGTGGCCCATTGTCGGGTCTTTGTAAACGCCGACCTCATCGCGGCGGGTTTGTCACCGTTGGCTCCAGAACAGCAACTATTGGCGGCCAGCCGATTGTTTTTAAAAGAGATCGGGCAGCACGTCCGGGCGCGCCGAGACTTCGCCTTTGAAACCACCTTAGCCGGGCGGGGCTATCTGCGCCTGATTCAGCGTCTCCGGGAAGATGGATGGCGGGTCGAATTACTCTATCTGGCCCTGCCAGCGCTGGAAATGTCGATTCTGCGCGTCGCCGAACGGGTCGCCCATGGCGGACACTCAATTCCCCGCGCCGACATCGAACGCCGTTTTCCCCGCAGTCTACGCAATCTGTTCGAGTTGTACTCCGGTGCGGTGGATTACACCCGCTGTTTTCTCAATATCAGCGAAACACCACAACTGGTTTTTGTACAGCAAGGCGGGGCGCGTAGCATTCTGCAACCCGCACTATTCAAGCAACTTCTGATGGAGGCCGGAAAATGATCCTTATTTCTCCCGAAGATCAACAAATACTCGATGCATTGAAGAATGCAGTGGCCGAAGCATTGGAACGCAAAAGACGTTTAGGACAGTACGCAGTAGTTTGGCGCGACGGCAGGTCGGTCATCCTCGGAGAAGAATCGCCGACCAAATTTCGACGCCAGCCTCATCTTGACATCGCCGGCAAGGGGCAAACCATAGGCGATCTTGTCGCTCCCCTCGTAGATGAAAACGACTGGGAATGCCTTAAAGTCCGCAAATCGCCATGACCCCTGTCGGCCAGATCGAAAAGAAAACTCAGGCCCGCGTCATCGCGCTCTTCCGCGACACGCTGGACTACGCCTACCTTGGCGACTGGACCGACCGCCCCGACAACCGCAACATCGAACCCGCTCTGCTGCGCGCCTTCCTGCAACGGCGCTACCCCGACGTACTCATCGACCGCGCCCTGTCCGAACTCCACAAAGTCGCGCACGACGCCAGCCAAGGCCTCTACGACCGCAACCGCGCCGTTTACGAACTCCTGCGCTATGGCGTCAAGGTGCGTGCCGAGGTCGGCGAAAACATGCAAACGGTCTGGCTGATCGACTGGAAAAATCCCCAGGCCAACGACTTCGCGATTGCCGAAGAAGTCACCCTCCAGCCCGCCGACCCCCAGGCCCATACCAAACGCCCGGACCTCGTGCTGTACGTCAACGGCATCGCCCTGGGTGTGCTGGAACTGAAACGCTCCACCGTATCGGTCAGCGAGGGCATCCGCCAGAACCTCGACAACCAGAAAAAAACCTTCATTCAGCCGTTCTTCGCGACGATCCAGTTCGTGATGGCCGGCAATGACACTGAAGGTCTGCGCTACGGCGCGATTGAGACCCCGGAAAAGTATTACCTGCGCTGGACGGAAGACAGTCCCATCGACAACCTGCTCGACCGGCAACTGATCCAGATAGCCAGTAAATTGCGCTTTCTGGAATTGATCCACGACTTCATCGTCTTCGATGCCGGCATCAAAAAGCTCTGCCGCCAGAACCAATACTTCGGCGTCAAAGCCGCGCAGGAGTTTATCCAGCGCCGCGAGGGCGGCATCATTTGGCATACTCAGGGCAGCGGCAAAAGCCTGACCATGGTCTGGCTGGCCCGCTGGCTCCGCGAGAACCGTCCCCACACCCGCCTGCTCATCATCACCGACCGCACCGAACTGGACGAACAAATTGAAAAGGTCTTCAAGGGCGTCAACGAAGCGATTGATCGCGTACAAAGCGGCGCTGATCTCCTCGCCACGCTGAACGCCACGACGCCCTGGCTGGTGTGTTCCCTGGTGCATAAGTTCGGCGGCAAGACCGACGGCGAAGACCCCGAGGCCACGGCTGCCTTTATCGAAACCCTCCAGAAACGCCCACCCGACTTCACGCCCAAGGGCGATTTCATCGTCTTCGTCGACGAATGCCACCGCACCCAGTCCGGTGAATTGCACCAAGCGATGAAGACCCTCCTGCCGGAAGCGCTGTTCATCGGCTTCACCGGCACCCCCTTGCTCAAAGCCGACAAGCAGAAAAGCATCGAAGTGTTTGGCCGCTACATTCACACCTACAAATTTGACCAGGCGGTGCGCGAAGGCGTGGTGCTGGACCTGCGCTATGAAGCCCGCGACATTGACCAGGCGCTCACCTCACCCGAGAAGATCGACGACTGGTTCGCGGCCAAAACCCGGGGACTCAACGATCTGGCCAAGGCGCAGCTCAAGAAGAAATGGGGCACCATGCAACGGGTACTCTCCAGCCAATCGCGACTGGAAAAGATCGTCGCTGACCTCCTCCTCGACATGAACACCAAGCCGCGCCTGATGGACGGCCACGGCAACGCCCTGCTGGTCGCCGGCAGCATCTACGAAGCCTGCAAGCTCTACGAGTTATTCGCCAACACTGAACTCAAAGGCCATTGCGCCATCGTCACCAGCTATCAGCCCAATATTGCTGACGCCAAAGGCGAAACCACCGGCGAAGGCGACACCGACAATCTGCGCAAGTACGAGATTTACCGGACCCTGCTGGCCGACTGGTTCCAGGAAGCCCCGGACACTGCCATCCACAAGGTGGAACTGTTTGAACAACAGGCCAAAAAACGCTTCATTGAACAACCGGGACAACTGAAGCTGTTGATCGTGGTGGACAAGTTGCTGACCGGCTTCGATGCGCCCCCGGCGACCTACCTGTACATCGATAAATCCATGCGCGACCACGGCCTGTTTCAAGCCATCTGCCGCGTCAATCGGCTGGACGGCGACGACAAGGATTACGGCTACATCATCGACTACAAGGATTTGTTTCAGCGTCTGGAGGGCGCAGTGCAGGACTACACCTCGGGCGCATTGGACGGCTACGCCCCGGAAGATGTGGCCGGGTTGCTGAAGGACCGATTGAGCAAGGGGCGCGAAGATCTGGATGCCGCCCGCGAGGCGATCAAGGCGCTTTGTGAACCGGTGGAGCCACCCAAGGATACCCCCGCTTACTTACGCTACTTCTGCGCTCAGGAATCCGGCAACGCCGCGCAACTCAAGGACAACGAATCCAGGCGTCAGGCGCTTTACCAACACACCGCCACGTTGCAGCGCAGGTTCGCCAATCTGGCCAATGAACTCGGTCCCGCCGGCTACCGCCCAGCGGAGATTGTCACGGTAAAAGCCGAAGTCCTGCACTACACCCAGGCCCGTGATGAAATCCGCCTAGCCAGTGGCGACTCTATCGACCTCAAGATGTACGAGCCGGCCATGCGCCACTTGATCGATGCCTACATCCAGGCGGAAGAAAGCGAGAAAATCTCCACATTTGATGACTTGAGTTTGGTGCAACTCCTGGTCGAACGCGGTCCCGCCGCTGTGGAATCTCTACCCAGGAACCTGCGGAACCATGAAGACGCCGTCGCTGAAACCATCGAGAACAACGTTCGCAAGCTGATTATTAACGAGTCGCCAGTGGACCCAGCTTATTACGCCAATATGTCCACTTTGCTGGATGCGCTGATCGCCCAACGCCGCCAGCAGGCGCTGAATTACCAGCAGTATTTGACCCAGATTGCCCAACTCGCCCGGCAAGTCACGCATCCTCGCCAGCACGTCATTTATCCGGCCACCCTCGACACACCCGCCCAGCAGGCGCTGTACAACAACCTGGGCCAGGATGAAGCACTGGCGCTGACGGTCGATGCGGCAGTCCGCGCCAGTCTGCAAAAGGGCTGGCGTGACCACCCGCTCAAAACCAAAAAGGTGAAACTGGCGATCAAGGCGGCCATCGCCCAGTCCCCTCCAAGTGTGGCGCAAGAGGGTGATATTCAGGACGAACGCCGCCGCTACCAGACCGTTGACCTGGATGCATTGGTTGACCGGATTCTCGACCTGGTGAAAAACCAACGTGACTACTGAACCGCACTGCCTCACCGTCGGCGATCTCACCATCGAAGTGGTGCGCAAGAACATCAAGAACCTGCACTTGGGCGTTTACCCGCCGAATGGCCGGGTCCGGGTCGCCGCCCCACTGGTGGTGAACGATGACGCCGTGCGGCTGGCCGTCATCAACAAGCTGAGCTGGATTCGGCGCCAACAAGCCCGTTTCGCCGCACAATCCCGCCAGTCGCGGCGTGAAATGGTCAGCGGGGAAAGTCATGACTTTCTGGGGCAGCGCTACCGGCTGCGGGTCCTGGCGTACACCGGTCCGCCCCGCATCCGCCGCAGTGGCGCTGATTTTATCGATCTGTTTATCCGTCCAGAAACGACCGTTGAACAGCGGCAACGGGTCTTGCAACAGTGGTATCGGGAGCAACTGCGCGAGCGGATTCCGCCGTTGCTGGAGCAGTGGCAGCCGGTGTTAGGGGTGCAGGTCGCCGACTGGGGCATCAAGCGAATGAAAACCCGCTGGGGAACCTGCAACATCGTCGCCCGCCGCATTTGGCTCAATCTGGAATTGGTCAAAAAGCCGGCCCGTTGCCTGGAATACATCATCGTTCACGAACTCATGCACCTGCTGGAGCGGAACCATAACGACCGGTTCAAGGCGCTCATGGACTATCATCTGCCTCACTGGCGGCTGATTCGCGAGGAATTGAATCGTGCGCCTTTGAGCCACGAACAGTGGTAGTACTTTGTGTCCGTTTATCCATCTTGAGAAAAATCTAATGAGCAACTCCAAAGCCTTCCAAGACTACTATCCCGAAGAACTCAGTCATTGCTACGGTTGTGGCCGGCTCAACGAACACGGCTATCAACTGAAAAGCACTTGGGACGGCGATGAATCGGTCGCGTCTTTCACTCCCCAGCCCTATCACATCGCCATTCCCGGCTATGTCTACGGCGGCCTGATCGCCTCCCTGATCGACTGCCATGGCACCGGGACGGCTTCTGCCGCCGCTTACCGCGCAGCCGGACGCGCTATGGACACCTTACCGCCGCTGCGCTTTGTCACCGCCGCGCTCCAGGTCGAATATCTGCGCCCTACGCCGCTGGAAATTCGCGGTAAGGTTCAGGAAATCAAGGGCCGCAAGGTGGTGGTCAGCGCCACGGTGACCGCTAACGGCGAAGTCTGTGCGCGGGGCCAGGTCGTGGCGGTGCAGATGCCGGAAAAGATGATGCCCGCTGCGACTTGAGCGCTGATCTTTCTTTATCGACACTCTTGATGTGTTAAATAACTGTACTAAAATCCCCCCCTGAACCCGGTCGGAACCTGGCCGGTCATCCCCTGTGGAGGGAGCATTCATGAGTCAGGCCAACCATCCGCGCAAATTCACCCGGCCCATTCGCGCCTATTTCCAGCGGCAGGTTTCGGCGACGCTGGCGACGACGGTCGAGGCGCTGGTCAAAACCTGGTGCACGACAGGGTGAAAAGTGATGAGCGAACAACCGGAACCCACTTTCGGGATTGATGAACTTTGCACTTTGAGCGGCATCGCCCGGCGTACCGTGCGGTTCTACACACAGAAAGGGTTGCTGGACCCGCCGGAAGGCGAGCGGCGCGGCGCGTACTACACCCGCCGTCATCTGGAGCAACTGCTATTGATTCGCAAATGGCAGGCGGCGGGCGTCTCTCTGGAGCGCATTAGCCGCCTGTTGCAGGGTGATGAAGCGGGATTGCCGCTGCCGGAACCGGGAACCATCGAGGTGTGGAGCCGGGTCACGCTACGTCCGGGGCTGGAAGTGCATTTGGAGCCGACCCGCCTGGGCTTGACACCGGAGGAGGTGCGGGCGTTGTTGAATCGGCTGGTGGCGGCCATTACCGCATGAACTCGTTAGTATGCGGACTCTAATTTTGTCTGCTAACTTGCTAGTCATCAATCGATCATGAACATTGCACCGAGGACCCGCTGATGAAACCTGACCTGTTTGAAAATCAACTGACCGGCGATGTCCGGGATTTCGCTCGCCAAGTCTGGCTGGCCGGGCTGGGCGCATTCGCCAGGGCGCAGGAAGAGGGCAGCAAGGTTTTCGATACCCTGGTTCAGGAAGGCCAGGCAGTGGATGCGCAGATGAAAAAGACCGCCAGTGAAAAGACGCAACAGATCAAGGAAGGTATCGAAGCGGTTAAGGACAAGGTCGACGAAATTCGCGATCAGGCCGCTGGTGGCTGGAACAAGCTGGAAGAAGTGTTTCAGACGCGAGTGGCGCGCGCCCTCAGCCGTCTGGGCGTACCGACCCGCGATGATATCCAGCAATTGCTCCAACAGGTGGAGTTGCTCACGCAGAATATTCAGGAATTAAGTCAGGCAGCGGAGCTTGAAGCCAAGGCGCGTAAGGCGCGCCCCGCCAAAAATACTGCTGAACTCGCGACCTCGTCTACTGCCTGACCTGCTGATTCCAAATTGACCGTTCGCCAGTCGCAAGGTAACGTACACGTTTACCTTCAACGGGCGAACGGGCATGACGGCCAGACAATCCCCTTTCAAGACCACGCTGACAGGACTCATTGGCCAGGCAGGGCACGGTTCGCCCAACGAGTGGATGAACCATCGTGGTTGCTGAACTCATCAAAACCTACCAGGCCCGTGTGGAACTGGCGCTTGATCAGTGCCTGCCCGTCGGTGATCTGCATCCCGGCGACCTGCATCAGGCGATGCGCTACGCCGTGCTGGGCGGCGGCAAGCGTATCCGCCCCGTGTTGGTTTATCTGGCCGGCCAGGCGGTCGGCGCTCTGCCTGAAGTGCTGGATGGTCCCGCCTGCGCGGTGGAGTTCATTCACGCCTATTCACTCATTCACGATGACCTGCCGGCCATGGATGATGATGATCTCCGCCATGGCCAACCGACCTGTCATAAAACCTTTGGTGAGGCGCTGGCGATCCTGGCCGGCGACGCGCTGCAAGCGCTGGCGTTCCAAACCCTCGGCCAGGACCCCGCTATGACGCCCGACCCAGCCATTCGTCTGCGGATGCTGGGGATATTGGCGCAGGCCGCCGGTTCACGCGGCATGGTCGGCGGTCAGGCGATTGACCTAGCGGCTACTGGGCGAGAGTTGAGCCTGGCCGAGCTGGAAAACATGCATATCCACAAGACCGGGGCGCTGATCCGCGCCAGCGTTCTATTGGGAGCGCTCAGCCAGCCCACAACCGATCCAGCGCTGCTGGAACGGCTGGATCGCTACGCCAAATGCATCGGCCTGGCCTTCCAGATCCGCGATGACATTCTCGATGTAGTGGGCGACACGGCGACCCTGGGCAAACCCCAAGGCTCCGACCGGGTGCTGAACAAACCTACCTATCCGGCCTTGCTGGGTCTGGAAGGCGCCCGCGAACACGCCCAACTGCTTCATCAGAACGCGCTGGCCAGCCTGGACGCTTTCGGCAGCGAAGCCGACCCTCTGCGCTGGATCGCTGCCTATATCGTCGAACGCCCCTCTTGAAAGTTGGCGCGCCGCTACCGACTGACCCGGCAGCTTGATCAACTTTGTCGCGCCGCGAATGGATACGGACACTGTTTAATCATGACCACTGGATTTTCCTTTCCCTTGTTGGAACAGATCGACACCCCGCCGGATGTGCGCAGGTTGCCGGAAACACGCTTGCCGATGCTGGCGCAGGAGTTGCGCGAGTTCCTCATTCAGACCGTCGCCCGTACCGGTGGGCATTTCGCCGCCAATCTGGGCACCGTGGAACTGACCATCGCTCTGCATTACGTCTTCAATACGCCCGAAGATCGATTGGTCTGGGATGTGGGCCATCAGACCTACCCGCACAAAATTCTGACCGGCCGTCGCGCCCGCATGGACACCCTGCGGCGTAAGGGCGGCATCGCCGGTTTCCCCAAGCGCTGCGAAAGCCCCTATGACACGTTTGGCGTCGGCCATTCCAGCACGTCGTTGAGCGCCGCGCTAGGCATGGCGATTGCGGCAGAACGGATCGGCAGCGACCGCCGGATCGTCGCCGTCATCGGCGATGGGGCGATGACCGCCGGTATGGCTTTCGAGGCGCTCAATCACATCGGTCATCTGAAGAGTAATCTGCTGGTGGTGTTGAACGACAATGAAATGTCGATTTCGCCCAATGTCGGTGCCTTATCGACGCATTTGACCCAGTTGCTCTCCAGCCGGCTGTTTTCCACGGTGCGCGAGGGCGGCAAGAAAGTACTGAGCCATGTCCCGCCAGTGCTGGAGGTCGCCCGCCGCGCCGAGGAACACGTCAAGGGTCTCCTCGTGCCGGAAGGAACGCTGTTCGAGGAACTGGGCTTTCATTATTTCGGCCCGGTGGACGGCCACGATCTGCCGACCTTAGTCTCGACGTTGCGCAATCTGCGGGCGCTGGACGGGCCGCGTTTGTTGCATGTCGTGACCCGCAAGGGCAAAGGCTACCAACGGGCCGAGGAGGAGCCGGTGGGCTATCACGGGGTCGGAACCTTCGATCCCGCCTGTGGACTGAAACCAGCTCAGTCGGGCGGCGGGCTGACCTACACGCAGCTATTAGGCGAATGGCTATGCGACATGGCCGAGCAGGATGAGCGGCTGATCGGCATTACCCCCGCCATGCGCGAAGGTTCCGGACTGGTGGAATTTTCCGAGCGCTTCCCGGAGCGCTATTTCGATGTCGCCATCGCCGAACAACATGCCGTCACGTTGGCCGCCGGGCTGGCCTGCGATGGTCTCAAACCAGTGGTGGCGATCTATTCCACCTTTCTGCAACGCGCCTACGATCAACTGATTCACGATGTCGCCCTGCAAAATTTGCCAGTGCTGTTCGCTATCGACCGCGCTGGACTGGTCGGGCCGGATGGGCCGACTCACGCCGGCAGCTTCGATTACAGCTATCTGCGTTGCATTCCCAATCTGGTGGTCATGGCTCCGGCGGATGAGAACGAGTGCCGGCAAATGCTCTACACCGGCTTCCAGTTGAACCAGCCCGCGGCAGTGCGCTATCCGCGTGGCAAGGGGCCGGGGGTGAAGGTCGAGCGGGAAATGCGGGCGTTACCGGTGGGTCAGGGGGAAATTCGCCAGCGCGGTCAGAAAATCGCGTTATTGGCGTTTGGCGCAATGGTCACGGTCGCCGAAGCCGTGGCGGAACGGTTGGACGCGACAGTGGTCAATATGCGCTTCATCAAACCGCTGGATGAGGCGCTGATTGTCCAAATGGCCACCGAGCATCGCGGACTGGCGACACTGGAAGAAAATGTGGTGGCCGGCGGCGCGGGCAGTGCGGTCAGTGAATGTCTGGCGCGGCGCGGCATCGTGATTCCAATCCGGCATATCGGCTTGCCGGATCGCTTCGTGGAACAGGGTGAGCGTGCTGAACTGCTGGCGGAATGCGGCCTGGATGCGGAGGGCGTATTTCAGCAGTTGATGGAGTGGAACAAGGGAGTGGACAGTGAATAGGGGTCAGTGGTCGCCCAACACAAGACCACGAATTTCTGAGTTTAATCATCGGGAATTAACTGCCCGATTCATCATCCAAACGGGTAGTGAACCGCTGCCAACCCGCCTGCTGCTAACGGGCGCCTTGTTGAGAGGATTGCATGAAGCCCTTGATCATGAGTTCCGCGGCTATGTCCACGGTGATCCCGATTCCTGATGTGCAAAACAGCATTGACACCCGCCGTCTGGCGATCAACAAGGTCGGCATCAAGGATATCCGCCATCCCGTTCGCGTCCGCGACCGCAACGGCGGCGAACAACATACTATCGCTACTTTCAACATGTACGTGAACTTGCCCCATAACTTCAAGGGCACGCACATGTCGCGGTTTGTAGAGATTCTAAACGTACCCGGGCGCGAGATTTCGGTTGATTCCTTCAAAGATATGCTGGCGGAAATGACTGAACGGCTGGAGGCGGAAGCCGGGCATATCGAAATGACCTTTACCTATTTCGTCAATAAGGCGGCACCGGTTTCCGGGGTGCAGAGCCTGATGGATTACGAGGTGACGTTCATTGGCGAAATTCGTCATGGACAGCCGACGATGAATCTCAAAGTGGTGGTTCCCGTCACCAGCCTGTGTCCGTGTTCAAAGAAGATTTCTCAGTACGGGGCGCATAACCAGCGTTCCCATGTGACCATCAACGCACGGATCAATGGCTTTATCTGGATTGAAGATTTAATTGATCTGGCGGAAAAGGAAGCGTCCTGTGAACTGTATGGATTGTTGAAACGTCCAGATGAAAAATATGTGACCGAGCGGGCTTACGAGAATCCGAAGTTTGTTGAGGACATGGTGCGCGACATCGCCGCCCAACTGAATCAGGATGAACGGATCTTGGCATATGCCGTGGAGTCGGAGAATTTTGAGTCCATTCACAATCACTCCGCCTACGCCATGATCGAACACGATAAGAAAGTTGAGGCGGTCGAGTGAGTCAACATTGAATGGGGGATATGATGGGAACCCTCGTTAAAGCTACAATTCATCCCCCTCAGCGTGACCCTGGAGCCGCATCGTGCAGGAACTCAACCCCTACTTTTACCAGATTCAAGACCTCCAGGAACGTTGCGCGTCCCTGAGGGGGTATCTTTGACTTCGAGACCCGGCGCGAACGGCTGATCGAAGTCAACCGGGAACTGGAAGAACCAACCCTCTGGAATGACCCGGAGCGGGCGCAGGCGCTCGGCAAGGAGCGTGCGGAGCTGGAAGCGGTGGTCGACCGGCTGGAAAATCTGAGTCGGGGCTTAAATGAAGCGGCTGAACTGTTGACGCTGGCCGGCGAAGAGGACGATGAGGCGGCGGTCGCCGAAGTCGTCCGGGATATTGAGACTCAGGGTCGGATCGTCGCTGATCTGGAATTCCAGCGCATGTTCTCCGGCGAACTCGATGCCAGCAACGCCTTCCTCGATGTGCAGTCCGGTTCAGGCGGCACCGAAGCCCAGGACTGGGCCGAAATGCTGCTGCGCATGTATCTGCGCTGGGGAGAACGACGCGGCTTCACCACTGAACTGCTGGAAGCCTCGCCCGGCGAAGTGGCCGGCATCAAAAGCGCCAGCATCCGCTTTGAAGGTCCTTATGCTTTTGGCTGGCTGCGCACCGAAACCGGCGTGCATCGCCTGGTGCGCAAATCGCCCTTCGATTCTGGCAACCGCCGCCATACCTCATTCGCCGCCGTGTTCGTCTCCCCGGAAATCGACGACAGCATCCAAGTCGAAATCAATCCCGCCGATTTGCGCGTCGATGTCTACCGCGCCTCCGGTGCTGGCGGTCAGCATGTCAACCGCACCGAATCCGCCGTGCGCATTACCCACCTGCCGACCAACATCGTCGTCCAGTGCCAGAATGACCGCTCCCAGCATAAGAACCGCTCCACAGCCATGAAACAGCTCAAGGCCAAGCTCTACGAACTGGAAGTGCAAAAGCGCAACGCCCAGTCCCAGGCGGTGGAAGACAGCAAATCTGACATCGGCTGGGGGCAGCAGATTCGTTCCTATGTGCTGGATCAGTCGCGCATCAAGGATTTACGCACCGGCGTGGAAACCGGCAACACCCAGACGGTGCTGGACGGCGATCTGGACGATTTCATCGAGGCCAGTTTGAAGAGCGGACTATAAACTCCCTTCCCCCTTGCGGGGGAGGGTTGGGGTGGGGGGAGTGAACGGTTACGATGCAAATTCAGGAGAATCTCCATGAACTGGCAGGAAGTCTGTGAACATCCCAGTCTGCAAAATGTGCCCTTCAAGATTGAATTAAATGAGCGAGGGCAGATTATTATGAATGCCGTGCGGGTCATCCGCTCCCTGTATCAGGGAGAAATTGAATACCGCCTGCGCACGTTATTGAAAAGCGGCAGAACTTTTCCTGAATGCGCGATCAAGACCGCCAAAGGCACCCGCGTGGCGGATGTGGCGTGGGCCACCGCCGACACCGTGCGGAAAATCAAGGGAGAAGCCGAATGCTCCATTGCGCCGGAAATTTGTGTGGAAGTCGTATCCGCCAGCAATACGGGAGAGGAAATGGAGGAAAAAAAAGATTTGTATTTTGCGCGAGGCGCCCAGGAAGTCTGGATTTGTGAAAATGGCGTCATGCGGTTTTATCGGGTCGATGGCCCGCTGGAAAAATCGAGTTTGGTTCCGGATTTCCCGAACCTCATCGAAATTGATGACTAGCCTCAGCGAGTGAATTGGATGAACTCAACGGTTGATTCCCCGGAAGCCGCCCTCGACGACAACAAGCTGATCGCCCTGCGTCGGCAAAAACTCCACGAACTGCGCCAGTCAGGCAATGCCTATCCTACCGACTTTCGCCGCAATGCTCTGGCGGCGGATCTGCACGCAGACTGTGGCGGCAAAGAACCGGCGGAACTGGATGCGGAACCCCGGCGGGTGGCAGTCGCCGGGCGAATGCTGGCCAAACGGATCATGGGCAAAGCCAGCTTTGTCCGGCTGCGCGACCAGTCCGGTGATATTCAGCTCTTCCTGCAGAAAAATACGCTGGGTGAGGTTTATGAAGCATTCAAGGACTGGGACCTGGGCGACATCCTCGGCGCGGAAGGCATGGTGTTCAAGACCAAGACCGGCGAATTGTCCATCAAGGTCGATACGCTGCGATTGCTGACCAAATCCCTGCGCCCGTTGCCGGAGAAGTTTCACGGCCTGGTCGATCAGGAAACCCGCTACCGCCAGCGCTACGTGGATTTGATCATCAACGAGTCCACCCGCGCCGTTTTCCAGTTGCGTTCCGCGATGGTCGCGCACATCCGCGACTTTTTTAACCAGCGCGGCTTTCTGGAAGTCGAGACGCCGATGATGCAGCCGATTCCCGGCGGTGCCACCGCCCGGCCATTCATCACCCACCACAATGCGCTGGACATGCCGCTGTATCTGCGCATCGCCCCGGAACTGTATTTGAAACGGCTGGTGGTGGGCGGCTTCGAGAAGGTTTACGAGATCAACCGCAATTTCCGCAACGAGGGGCTATCCACTCGCCACAATCCCGAATTCACCATGCTGGAGTTTTATCTGGCTTACGCCGATTACCACGACCTGATGGATTTGACTGAAGAACTGTTGCGCGGCATGGCGGAACGGTTGTTAGGCGACACGACCCTGTCCTATCAGGGCGAAACCTATGATTTTGGCCGACCGTTCCGGCGGTTGACGGTGCGCGAAGCAGTGTTGCATTTCAATCCGGCTATCGCGGCTGCGGAACTGGACAATCTCGAATCCGCGCGGCGCATCGCCCAAGGATTGGGAGTGGACGTGCAACCGGGACATGGCCTGGGCCGGGTGCAACTGGAGATTTTCGAGCTGACCGTCGAGCATCAATTGCGCGATCCAACCTTCATCACGGCTTATCCCACGGAAGTATCGCCGCTGGCCCGGCGCAACGACCGTGACCCGACGATTACTGACCGATTTGAACTGTTCATCGGCGGGCGGGAAATCGCCAATGGCTTTTCCGAGCTGAACGATCCGGAAGATCAGGCCGAACGGTTTCGCCAACAGGCCGCCGCCAAGGATTCCGGCGATCATGAAGCGATGCACTACGATGCGGACTACATCCGGGCGCTGGAATATGGCTTGCCGCCCACGGCAGGGGAGGGCATCGGCATTGACCGGCTGGCGATGCTGTTCACCGATGCGCCTTCCATCCGCGATGTGCTGCTGTTTCCCCATCTGCGGCCCGAGTGAAAACATTCGCTGTCTAAGATGCGAGCATTGCCCACGTTCAGCCCCAGGAGTCCACTGTTATGAGTTCATCCCTTGCCGCGCTTCGTCAGGAATACGCCCTGGGCGCTCTCAACGAAACCGATGTCGATCCCGATCCCCTCCGGCAATTTCAGCGCTGGCTGGATGAGGCGATCAAAGCCGAATTGCCGGAACCTAACGCGCTGACCTTAGCCACCGCCGACCGCACGGGTCGCCCATTTGCCCGGGTGGTGCTGCTTAAGGACTGTGACGCCAACGGTTTTGTGTTTTACACCAACTATCGCAGCGACAAGGGCCAGCAACTGGCGGAAAATCCCCACGCGGCCCTGGTGTTTCTATGGCTGGAACTGGAACGGCAGGTACGAGTGGAAGGGATAGTCAGCAAAGTCTCTTCTGCCGAGTCCGAAGCCTATTTCCGCACCCGGCCCCGCGAGAGCCGACTGGGCGCGCTGGCCTCGCGGCAAAGTCAAATCGTCGCCGACCGCCAGACGCTGGATGACCGTTATCAGCAACTGGCCGCGCAGTACCCGGATGACGATGACAACATTCCGATGCCCAATCAGTGGGGCGGCTATCGGGTGAAACCAGAGATGCTGGAATTTTGGCAGGGCCGTCATGGCCGAATGCACGACCGGCTGCGCTATCGGTGGCAAAAGGACAGTGGCTGGTGGCTGGAGCGGTTAGAGCCGTGAGTCTGTTCTTTTGAACCGTGCTGAGCTTTTTGTATGGATCTGACCACGTTCACCCCTCTGGAAATTCGTCAGGGTCGGTTATTAAGCCGGGACTTGATCGAGATTTGGGGTTGGCGGGATCAGCTTGTGGCGTTGTCGGCGGAGGCGACCTGCTATGGCATGGTCACTGACGGATGCGCCGTACTGGACGATCCCGGCGCAGGCCGCTTTGAGTTGCGCCAGGGGATGTTTTTCGCGCTGCCGGAAGGCGGTTCACTGCAAGGCGGCGCCGGTCTGGTGATTGTTCAGTTCGGCTATCGCGGTCTGCGGCAGATCGGCGGCCCGCTGGAGACGGTGGGACGCCTGCGCTATATCGACGGGTGCAGCGACACCTTGCTGATCAGCCCGCCGCGCCTGGGCGAGCCGTGTCTGAATCATCTGCACATTCCGCCGTATACCGATCAGACGCCGCATACCCATCCCTCGGTGCGGATTGGGGTCATCATGGCGGGGATGGGCGAATGCCGCACCCCGGATGGTGTGTATCCGCTACGGCCGGGCATGGGCTGGTACATCCCGACCGGCTGCCTGCATTCTTTTTACACCCGCGAAGCGGCGCTGGATGTGGTCGCCTGGCATCCCGACAGCGATTTCGGTCCCCGCGACGATGATCATCCGATGATCAATCGGACGGTGATTTCATCGAGCGCTTCCTCTCCCCCAGCCGCGCTCCCTCAACCCCTCTCCCTCAACCCCTCTCCCTCAACCCCTCTCCCCCAACCCCTCTCCCACAAGGGGAGAGGGGAGTTTAGGCAATAGGCGCTGCAACCATCTGCTCATGCCACAGCAGAAAGGTCATGAGCATCCATAGTTTCAGACCGTGCCGCAAGCCGGGTACACCTTCCATTTCATAGTTCAGCAGGCGCTCCACATAGTCCGGGTTGAACAGTCCACCGCGTTGAATTTGCTGGCGGGACAGCAGTTTTTGCCCGTATTCGCGCAGTTCACCCTGGAACCAGAAGCGCACGGGCACCATCATCCCTGACTTGGGTCGGGCGATAATCGCTTCCGGCACGAGGTCCCACACCGCCTTTTTCAGAACGCTCTTTTCCACCGCGCCGGTCAGTTTCACGCCCGGCGGACAGCTCATGCTGGTTTCGATGATCCGCCGCGAGAACAGCGGCGGCAAGGCCAGCAGACCGTGCGCCGAACTCATCTTTTCCACCTTGACCAGAATCAGATTGGCGCCCTTGAGCCGGATGTTGATACTCATCAGCTTGTTGACGAAATCGCGGGGTTGCGGCGCCTGGAAGTACGGTTCCAGCAGCGCAATCAAGGCGTCTTCGCCGCCGGCCTCCCGCAGCAGCGCCGGGTTCAGCAAGGCACCGAGATCCTGGTAGCAGCGCTGGAACGCCCGCAGGTAATTGCGCTCCAGCCAGCCAGTCGGCGGTTCTCCCGGCAAGGGACCATACAGCCGGGCCATGAGCATGGGGATATTTTTCGGGCCGCCGAAACAGGGATCGCCGCCTGCGCCATTCAGCACTACGTCCGCGACTTGGGACGCCGCCTGCGCCAACAGATAGTTGGGCACCGTCACCGGGTCGCCAATGGGGTCGTCCAGTCGCCAGATAATCTCCCGCAACTGTTCCAAAAAACCTCCGGGACGGATTTCCAGCCAGTGATGATCGGTGTGATAGCGATCCACCATGAGTTGCACAAAATCGTTTTCTCGGGCGTACTCTGCGCCGAAATGCGCGGAAAAGGTCGGCAGGCGCGTTTTTGGTAACTGCCGGGCGGCGACCGCTAGCACCGCGCTGGAATCAATGCCGCCGGAGAGGAACACCGCTGGCGGACGGTTCGGCGAGACAGCAAGGCATTCGGCGACGGACTGTTCCAAAGCAGCGCGCACCAGGGCGGGATAATCCGACCCCAGAGAAGGCGTTTCGACCTCCCATTCCTCACAGCAGAAATGCCGCCGCACCCGTGCTTGACCGTGACGAAAATGCAGGATGGAGCCGGGCTGCAATTCCTCGATGCCTTCAAATAAAGTGCCCGCGCCGGGAACGAAGCTGAACGTCAGGTATTCCGGCAACGCGCCAAAGCGCATTCGGCGGGGTAGAGTCCGGTCGGCGAACAGTGCCTTGATCTCGCTGGCGAACAGCAGGCGACCCTGATGGACGGTCCAGTAAATGACTTTGACGCCGGCGGGATCGCGCAGCAGATAGAACGCATCGCCCAGTTGTGCCGCCAGGACAAATGCGCCGGTCAAAGCTTCCAGACCGGACTCGGGCGCATGACACCGATTCAGCGCCGTCAGCAAGCGTTCTGCGTTGCCAACGGTTGGATCGTTCGGCATCGCCACGTCGTCCAGATTGAACAGTACGCCGCCGTAACCGAGCCGGTCGTGATCGCGCTGGGCGAGTTGCGATTGCCGGTTCCAGGCAGCGAGGCCATGACCGATTTCCGCATAGTCGCCGGAGGCGGTTACGCCGCCCACCTGCTCCCAGCCCAGCGGGCAACGGTGAGCTAACAACGCCGCCATGCGCGCCAGCAAACCCTCTGCTGGCGGTCCGCAGTAACCGAATAGACAGGACATGCGGCTAACAGACTCGGAGGTCAGCCATAGTCGATTTCCACTTCAGCGCCGCTCGCGTTCAGGATTTCCGGAGCCAGCAACAGCGTCCCGGCGACGACCGCTGCACCCAACACATTCAGCAAGGGTTTCGGGCCACAATAATCGATGGGAACCCGGTAGCCGGCGCGCAGCCTTTTTACCGGATTGCCGCCGAAAACGCCGGCGCGCCGGGCGGGATTGGTCGGCAGCCAAGGTAGCCGGGAACCGTTGTTGAGTGCGGTGCGGGAGATGCCTAAATCGACGAGGTGCGAACCGGCGAACCGCCATTGAGGATCTGCCGCCAATTGTGCAGTCAGGGCGAAGCCTTGGAGCGAGGCGTCGTGAACGACCTGCACCGGGGTATGGGGGTGATTGCGCAGAAATTCCTGACAGGCGGTGAACACCTGTTCCGGGTAGCCGGTGCGGCTGACGATGGCGGCTTTGGCCGTCAAATGGAAGCGGTTGCGAACCAGCAAATCGACCAGTTCATCGCGTTCCACGATCAGAATCCGTTCCGGGGCATAGTGCGGATCCTGGAAGTCTGCGGTCGGAGTCGGCTGTCGAAAAGCCTTGCCGTCCGCCAGTCCGCTGATGGGATGCATCTGATGGTATTGCTAGACGATCTGGCGGGCCTTGCGAATGGAGAGGGCGTTTTTACCGCGCCAACCCAGCCAGACCGCCAAGGGCAGGATTACAAGGGGAACCAGCGCCACGCCGGACCAGCCCCATTCCATGAAAACGATCAGCCCGGCAATGATGCTGACGATGAGCGCGATGACGCTGCAACCCAGCAGTCCCAACGCTTTTTTACGCCAGAGATGGCCAATTTCCAGAGCCAGTTGGGTCGCGGTGAACGCATATTGCCCATGGTCCGACAGGCGCTGGATGACTTGCCGCAGAGTAAAGTCGCTGATCTGATCCTGTTTCTTGCGGAACACGAATGGATAGCGACACTGTTTGCAACGAGCGCCATCCTTGAATTTCTGGCGGTGATTACATTCGGGGCAACGCATGGGCAAGCTCTTTATCTATCAGTCAGTGTTTTCATCGGCCAATACCAATACTCTCCGTCAGATATCCGCTGGCAACCACTCAGCCCGGATGACCCGGTATATGGGTACGGCGGCGGGCAGGACCTCGGATATAGACGTTCAAGCCCGAAATCGCCAGGTTAACCGTTGCAGACGCCGCACCTCCGCTGAGGGCGCTGCCGGTCCATAACGCAGCCGGGCGTATAACTCGCCGATTTCCCGAATCAACCCGGCCTGTTCCGGTTTTTGCGCGACGGCCCGTTCAGTGAAATCCAGGGGTCCCTCATGCACACCGCGCATTAACCCCCGCCGGGCCAACCGGGCGCAGAAGCGTTGCCAGGCCCGCGCCACCGGATCGGGAGGCAACCGGCTCCGCCAGCGCAGGAGCAGAAAAATCAGCGCCAACCCGCCGAGTATCCCGACCATCGCTACAGTCATCTCCCCCCAGTCGACGGCGCCGAACCCCAGCCCCGATAGAAACTCTTTTTGCCGATCCGGGCCATAGGCCAGCACCCACTCGTTCCAGCGAATATTCAGTGCATCCCAGCCCAGCGCCAACTGCCGCAACCATTGGTAATCACCGCCTCGCCGGGCCAGAAAAGGTACTTCAGCGGCGTCCGGCAGCGCGCCATAGAGTCCCTGCTGCACCCGGTTCGGGGCGACCGCCGCCGTGGGATCGATGCGCACCCAGCCACGTCCTTCCAGCCACACTTCGGCCCAGGCATGAGCGTCGGACTGGCGAACGATCAGATACTCGCCCATCTCATTGCGCTCGCCGCCCAAATAGCCGGTCATCACCCGCGCTGGCACGCCCGCTGCTCGCATGAGAAAGACGAAGGCGCTGGCGTAGTGTTCACAAAATCCCTGCCGGGTGCGGAACAGAAATTCATCGACGCTGTGGAACCCCAATAGCGGCGGACTCAGGGTGTAGTAGAACGACTGTTCACGGAACAGCGCCAGTGCGGCGTTGACCAGCGCTTCGGGCTGGGGATCGCGCGCACGCCATTCTTCCGCCAGTTCCCGGGCGCGCGGGTTGCTCCGGGGCGGCAGACGCAACCCCATAAAACGCTCAGCAGGGGTCAGCTCGCCGGTGCGGTATTGCGGATAGGAACGCACTTCGTAGCGGTATGCCTCATTCACCGGCTGGTCGCGCAAGAGCTGAAAGGACGGCGTCATGCGGGCGCGCGGCGGCAGATTGGCGGGCAAATCGAGCGCCAGCAGCCAGCGCTGATTGTTCGGCTCCATAATCACCGCATAGTCCAGCGCTGGCCCTTCCGGGATGAAGGGGAGGGGCGCTTGGGACAGCGGTTCATCGCGCAGTGTCCAGCGCCGGCCATCGAAATCCCACAACACCGGTCCCCGCCAGTACCGTTGTGCGGACGGCGGCATGGCCCCGGTGAACCGGACCCGGAACGCCACGTCGCTGGACTGGATCAACTGGCTGATGGTTCCCGGCTCCATCTCCCCGGACAGACCGGTGCGGCCCTGATAAGCGTCCTTGGGCAGTCCCCACAACGGGCCAGGAATGCGCGGGAACAGCACGAACAGCACCAGCATGACCGGGATCGCCGCCAGCACCATTTTGCCGGCCAGCCGCAAGGGCGCGAGGGTGGTCAGACCCGCGTGCTGGCGATGGATCAGCATTTGGGAAACCAGCATCAGCGTCACGACCGCCAGCAGATAGGCCACCATCGGGATATCCTGGCTGAACAGCAAGTTGCTCATCACCAGCAGATAGCCCAGCAACACCAAAACCACGCCATCGCGCAAACCACGGGTTTCCAGCAGCTTGCAGGCGGTCATCACCGTTAACAACGCCACGCCGGCGTCGCGGCCCAACAAGGTTTTATAGGTGATCAGCACCCCGATAGCCGCCAGGAGCGCCAGCACCAGCAACACCCAGCGGGGAGGCAGTGGCCGATGATAGACAGCGATAAAACCCCGCCAGCCGGCGATGGCGATAAACGCCGGGGCCAGCCAGATCGGCAATTCACTGGTGTGCGGCGCCGCCGCCAGCGTGAGCGTCAACGTCAGCCAGATCAGCGCCGTCAGCGTTAACGGCTCTTCGGGTCGTTCGGGGGAGACACTGGGGGGACGACTTCGCTTCCAGAACTTCATCAAGGAGGACTCTCGCAACGGTGAGAGGGGCCAATCAATTCAGCGGGTTCCATCCACAACGCGCCCAGTTCCAGCGCGATTTCCTGAAACGGCTCGACGCTAACCCGCTCTTGCTCTTGAAACAGTCCGATCACCGTCCAGCGTCCTTCGCGCAAGGCGAAGGCTTCCAGTGTCCGGGCCAGCGGATCGACCAGCCAGAGATAGGTCACGCCGTAATGAGCGTAGACCGGCATTTTGGTCATTCGGTCCTTGCGCGCCGTGGAGGGCGACAGGATTTCGCCAACCCAGTCGGGAACGACTTCGATCCGGTGATCGTTCGGCAGGCGCGGCATGCGTTCCCGCCGCCAGCCGGCGAGGTCGGGAACCAGGACTTCGGTATCACGAACGAAGTGGATTTCGGGTTCAACCAGAATCCACCAGCCGCCGGGTCCGCCACGCCCCCGGTGATAGGCGCTGCCAATGTCCATAGCCAGTCCCGATTCGACTAGAGCATGACGGTTGGTGGGGCGCGGTTGGGCGTACAACTGGCCGTTGATGATTTCGCCGGTCAGGTTTTCCGGCAAGGCTTCTAATTCGGCATAGAGATCATCTGTATACGAGGCTATTTTCATCACGGCAGGCATGGTGAAGTCTCCTCTTCAATCAGCGCAGCGTACTGCCCATTTTTTGGGGTGTCAGGAAATTTTGCAGTGGGGATGGTCAGTCAGGTCAACCGCGCAATTGGGCTTCCAGTTCCGCCAGGCGTACCTGCAACGCTTGACGCTGTGCGGCTTCGTAGTCAGCGCGGGCCTCGGCTTGTCGTTGGGCCTGTTCCGCCTGTCGTTGGGCCTGTTCCGCTTGCCGTTGCGCCTGTTCCGCCTGTTGCCAAGCCTGCACCGCCTCGGCATGGCTATGCAGTATTCGCCCGGTTACTGGATCATGGAACCGTAGTTTGCCATCGGTCACCTGCACGTCTAAACCCAACGCCACGCTATGCATCAGCAAACTGCCGTTCGATTCTCGCCGGGCAGGCAACGGCCAGTAGTTGCGCTCGATCAATTGCCAGCCCTGCAACACCGGCTTGAGATAATCGCCGGTAGGATCATATTGCCAATACTCGCGCACGCCTAACAGGGCGTAGACACCGCGCTTGACTCCCTGATCCTCGGTATAGGTGCTTTTCGAGGTGATCTCCAGCACGAAATCCGGCCCTTTAGGTTCTTCCCAGAGCTTGTACGAGGCGCGATCATGCCGGGGCGCGCCGATCACCACAAACACATCGGGGGCCACTACCGCTTTGGGATTACCCTGCTCGTAGTAGACGAACATGTTGCCGGACACGTAAACATCCTCACGGTCTTGAAAGTAAATCCGCAAAGACTCGACGGCATAGATGAGGGGCGTTCGTTGAAAATCGCTTTCCGCCATGGGCTGGCCATCCTCGTCGGGGTAATCAATGACAGAAACGGGATACAACAGAGTGGACATAAGTTTGATCCTCGCTGCCGGTTAATGATAATGAAATGGTACACAGTTTGATTTGGATCGGTTGGGAAGGCATGGAAAGACAGCATTATTCCTCCGCGACCTCCATCCACAACGCGCCCAGTTCCAGCGCGATTTCCTGAAACGGCTCCACGCTGACGATGTCTTGCTCTTGAAACAGCCCGACCACGGTCCAGCGTCCTTCGCGCAAGGCGAAGGCTTCCAGGGTCCGGGCCAGCGGATCGACCAGCCAGAGATAGGCCACGCCGTAACGGGCGTAGACCGGCATTTTGGTCATCCGATCCTTGCGCGCCGTGGAGGGCGACAGGATTTCACAGGCCCAGTCCGGGACGACTTCGATCCGGTGATCGCTGGGCAGGCGCGGCATCCGTTCCCGCCGCCAACCGGCGAGGTCGGGAACCAGGACTTCGGTATCACGAACGAAGTGAATTTCCGGCTCGATTAAAATCCACCAACCACCAGGTCCGCCACGTCCACGATGGTAGGGACCATACAATTCTCCGTTCAAACTTGATTCCGCCAACGTATGTCGGCTGGCAGGGCGCGGCTGGGCGTACAACTGGCCGTTGATGATTTCGCCGGTCAGGTTTTCCGGCAAGGCTTCCAGTTCGGCGTAGAGATCATCCGCATACGCGGCTATTTTCATTGTGGCAGGCATGGTGAAGTCTCCTGTTGAAGCTGCGCCGTTGGCGCTTGTTTATTTTAGAGCGTTCTCCCGGTAGCGTGATCTATTTCGCTTCACTGTAAAATTGACTGTCACTCTGAATCTGCTTTTTCATTTTTCTGCTACGCTCCTCAGAGTACCCCTATTTTAAACGGTCTTTTGCGACACCCTGATATTACAATGGGAAGAAGAACATGAACTGGCTGTCTCGTTTTCTGTTTGCACATACCCGCCAGACCGAACCCGATGGTCGTCCGCTGTACGCTTACAAGATGCGTGATGATACCTATGCCGACTTACGAATCCATTTCCATCAAATCATCTTCTGGGATTCGCAAGGCCGGTTGGCAAAACGCTTTGCACCGCTCTTTTGCCTGTATGCCGCTGAGACGTTTCGCCGTGAACACGCCGAAGGTTCATGGGCGTGGGAGACGATTTTCAAACCAATGAAGATAGATGCGCCTTCTCAGTTGCTGATTGCCGACTGGGTGGAAAAGGGTTTGAAATGGTGGCGACGGCCGGTGCTACGCAGCAAAAGCGGCCACCGTCTTCTATTGATGAGTATTGCCTGTGAAGGTGGCTTGCCATTGCGGTTGTTGCAGCAGGAAAACGCGCATCTCACCCAATTTTTCCGCATCCTGCTCGAAACTTATTATCGGGCGGGCCAAGGCGGCGAACAGGTCGCTGAAACCATGGCCCGGCAACAGGCTCACCGTTTGCCACGCAGCTTGCAACAGGACCCGGTGTTTCACCTGGCTGCGGCGCTGATTGCCAAAATCGGTGAATTGCAGGCAAGCCTCGGCGAAGCGGTTGATCCTGTCGCGGCGCTGGATGAAAAAGCGCCGAATTGGCGGCGGAATTTACCGTTACGGCTGGACGATCAAGCCGCTGAAACTCTGTTGACCGGTCTGGTGCGCCGTTCCGGGGAGTTGGTTCGGGAAGCGGCGGGGCGTCCCCGTTGGCGCGGAGGGTTGCGGGAAACCAGCCAAGGCTGGCGAGTCGAGAAGCATCTGGAACTGCCGGACTGGGCCAGCAACGCGCAAATCGCCGGGTGGATCGGTTCGCCTGTGACGGATCAACCGCCTCCGCGCTGGCGATTGCTACTGCACACGTCGGCTGGCGCGGAGACCGTCGCTTGGCTGACGCTGGCGCAGGGGACTGGCCCAACCGCCCGCTACCATCGGGAATGGTTGCATCGGGGCGGAGTCACACTGGTCGGCGTCAAGGTCAGGCAACCGCACCGCTTGAGTCTGCATTATGGACAAAGCGAATATGTCCTGACCGCGCAGAACGGTGAACCTTGGGGCGATTCCCCGTGGGTGTTTGTCGAGCGCGGGACTTCCGGGGAACGGGAGTGGTTAACGGAAGGTTCGGCCCGAACCCGCTCGGAACGGGCCTGGGTATTGGCGGAACGGGAATTCACACCGCAAGCGGTCAATGGCGCCTGTGAATTTGCCGGGATCATTCCTGAACTCGACCGGATGGTCTACGGGGTCAGCGGCGAAGTCGAATTGTTGATGCCGCAGCAGGATCGCTATCGCATCGTCTGCCGGGCTGAGAATGACTCGCAGGAAAGTTTTGTAGTGGTCGGCGATGGGGTTCCGCAATTGACTCAAGGTCGATTGCTGTATCGCGGGCTTCCACAGATTCAAACGATAGACCCGGACGGACGGCGACCACCTCCGACGGGCCGCATTCAATGGCGTTTTGTGGGTGACGCCGCGCCTTGGCGGGAGCGTTACGAAGCGGCGCGAGGACGACTCTGGTTGCGGCTGATCGACGCCAGCGGTGCGGAACGCTGTCGGCGACAGGTGGATGTAGCGCCGCCCGATTTTCAGGTTGAAATTGATATTGGCGTGGGGCTTCAGGCCGGCGTTGTGCGGCTGAACGGGTTGGCTGGAGCCGACGTACAAACCGGCCCGGATTGCCCGGCGAATGTCTCGATCACCTCGACTGATAATCAGGCGCGGATCGTTTGCCGATCCTTATCCGGCGCGTTGCCGCCGCCGTTGACGCTGTGCCTGCAATGGCCCGGTTCAGAACCGCTCCTGTTGACGTTGCCTTATCCGCAGCGGGGGGCGCTATTCCGACTGGCGGAACGATCTTTGGTCAATGACGACTGGGTTCCGCTGGATCGACTGGGCGGTTTGCACCTGTTGATTCAAGACCCGGCGGGCGGGCGGAATTTTCGATTGGAAGGCGAACGGATTGCTTATGGGGAGATCGGTCGGCGATTTCATGAACGCCTGCCTCCGCTTAAACAGGGCCAACTCGAAATGCCGCTCTTTGTCTGGCAGGATCGCATCGCCTCGCTATTAGCCAGCAGTCGTAACCTGGAAGCTCAAGTACGGCTGACCATTGAAACCACCCAAGGTGAACGGCTGGCATCGCTGCGAGTGACCCGCTTTGACGGGGTGCTTGAACCGGATCGAAGCGCGGGTCAGGTGCGGATTTCGGAAGACTCTCTGGCCCGTCTTGGTGCAGGATGGGAAACGCGGGTTCGCCTCGAAATGATCCGGCTGTGGGCACCGGCGGAACCGCCCATCGCTTTGTCCGCTTGCTGCGAATCACCCGCTGGCTGGGAGATTCCTGCCGATCTGGAACCTGGCCCGTGGTGGATCGTCGGGCGCGATGGCGACTGGACGCGGTTTCGTCCGTTGTTGTGGGGGATTGCGACGGATGACGCAACGGCTCCCGATGTGGATGATTCGCTGGCGGGCGCGATTCGGGAAACCGATCCTGAGCAACGAGCGTTGCGGTTAAACACGCAGCTCGCCGAACTGGGGCAAAACCCCGATCATCCTGACTGGCCCTTGCTGTTCGACTACCTGCAACTGGCGCGGGAGTTTCCGCCGAGTTCGCTGGACGTGTTGCAGAGGTTGCCGGCGCATCCGCGCACGTTGATGCTGGCGCTGATGAAAGCCGATGACGAAACTTTTGAGCCGACATGGACGTTGTCCCGACAAATGCCGTTTTTGTGGATGCTGTTATCCATCCATGACTGGCGGGAGGCGGCAGCCGCCTATTTTAGGGGGCTTCAATCGGCGTTGGCCGAAATCGACGAGGGCGGGGAGATCGTTTTTGGCTTGTTCCAAAGGTTCCGGGAACGTGCTGCCGCCCGACGCATTTATTGGCGGTCGTTGTGTGACTGGCTCCAGGAGCGGCTGTTTCCCGACCGCCCCCCGCCCAATGGCGAGCTGCACATAGCGCGTCGTTGCCCCGCATTCCTGGAACAACAAATCGGACCATTGGAGCAGGCTCTGCAAGGTCGCCACGACGCCGAGGAAAAATGGCCGGAAAGTTCTGAAATCATCGGGTATTTATCAGCGATTGATCCCAAGCATCGCTATCTCCATCTCAACCCTGCTTATCGTCCGGTGCGTTGCAGTCCCTTCGTTGCGGCTCACCTGAGCCTGAACCGCGTTGCTCCCACCGAATCGCTGATTTACGAACTGCGTTTGCTGCGCATGTTTGACCGGGAATGGTTCGATCATGTCTACGCCATTGCTCTCACCTTGTGCTTGGCTCACCGACCGCCGGAAATTTGAAATGGAACGCACTTCGTTTTACACCACGTTGATTGAGCAACTGGGCCGCCGCGCCACTCGCGCTGTACTGGGTTTGTGCGGTTTCCGCAACGATGCCCTGCGTGAATATCTACACGCCCTGTTTGACCGGGAAGCGGGGATGCCCGGCGCATTTCTGGCCGACCCGGTGTTTGAAGCGGGCTTTGGCTGGCAACCGGCGGAACGAACCCTGGGCGGTCTGGAAGGCAAGTTGCTGCATCCCGCACTGGTGGGAGCGTTGCGCGAGCCGCAGAAAAAGGGTTGGAGCGAGGACTACAGCTTTCCTGCCCGGCGTCGGCCTTATCGTCACCAATTGGAAGCGTGGCGGGCGTTGATCGAAGGCCAACCGCCGCGTTCAGTACTGGTCAGCAGCGGCACCGGTTCCGGCAAGACCGAATGCTTCCTGATCCCGATTCTCAATGATCTCGCGGCAGAGCTGGAGCGCCGCCAGAATGCGCCGTTAATCGGCGTGCGGGCGCTGTTTCTCTACCCGCTCAACGCCTTGATCAAGAGTCAGAAGGATCGCTTGGTTGCCTGGTCGGAACCCTTCAACGGCGGCATCCGCTTCTGTCTCTACAACGGTGATACGCCCGATCAAGCGAGAAGCGAGTGGCGCTGTGAGGTTCCCGACCGCCGGACCCTGCGTAAAGAAGCACCGCCTTTGCTGGTGACCAACGCCACCATGCTGGAATACTTGTTGGTGCGGAATGAAGACCGCCCGATCATTGACCAGTCACAAGGGCAATTACGCTGGATTGTGATTGATGAGGCGCATACCTACGTCGGTTCCCAGGCAGCGGAATTGACCCTGTTGCTGCGGCGGGTTTTGCATACGTTTGGTTGCCGTCCCAGCGATGTTCACTTCATCGCCACCTCGGCCACACTCGGCGACGCCAGCGAAACCTCCCGCCGACAACTGGCAACATTTCTCGCCGATGTGGCCGGCGTGTCGATAGATCGGGTTCGGGTCATCGAAGGTCAGCGGGAAACGCCGCGCTTGCCGGAGGCGCTGACTGGAATCCACCAGCCCTGCCCGGATTTAAACAGCCTCCGCGCCCTGACGCCTGAACAGCGCTTTGCGGTTTTGGCCGGCGATGAGCGCATGCGTGCGATGCGGGATCAACTGGTCAAACAAGCCAGCCGCTTGAGCCAGCTTGCCCAAACCCTGCAAGGCCGCGCTGATGGCGCGGCGCGGCGGGCGACTTTGCAATGGCTTGACCTCTGCACCCAAGCGACCAATGACCAGGGCGAACCGTTCCTGCCACTACGCGGCCACCTGTTCCAACGTGCTGTCAGCGGGTTATGGGTTTGCGCGAATGGCGCCTGTTCCGGGCGAACCGGGACGGCGCTGGATCAAGCGGATTGGCCGTTTGGCGCGGTGTTTCTGGAGCGGCGGGAGCATTGCTTGCATTGTCAATATCCGGTTTTTGATCTGGTGCAATGCAGGGAGTGCGGCGCCGAATACTTGTCCGCCGCTGAAGTGGAGGAACAGGGCCAGGAAAAGTTGCGGCCACGGGAATATGCGCAAGATGAAGACGAGTTTCAGCAGGGATTGGAACCACTAACGGATGATGAAGACGAGGACGGCGCTGAGGAATCCAGTGCGGCCACTGAGAAAAAGCCACGGTTGCTGACTTCACTGGAACAGGCCAATGTGCGGAATTGGGGATTGGCTGCGGATGGCAGCCTCGACCCGCTAGGCCAAACCGGGATTCCCATCCATCTGCGTATTCCCGGCGAAAACGGTTTGGAATGCCCAGTATGTCGAAAGAAAAACAGGAATGAGAAAGAGAAGCAAGATCGGGGGTTATTCCAGCCGGTGCGAATCGGAGCGCCATTTTTGCTGGGCACAGCAATCCCAACGCTGCTGGAAGCGATGCCGCCGCTGACCGATGGAGCGGAACCCCGGCCATTGGATGGACGGCGGTTGATCACTTTTACCGATAGTCGCCAAGGCACAGCGCGAATCGCCGTCAAGCTGCAACAGGAAAGCGAGCGCGACTATGTGCGGAGTCTGCTGTATCACTCCCTGACTGCCAGCGCGCAGCCTGCTGATCCCACACAAATTCAAAAGATTCATTCAGAAATCAAGGCGCTGGAACCTCTGGTGCGCACGACTCCGGTTCTGCGCGATGTACTGGAGCAGAAACGTCAGGAGTTGGCGAAACTGCAAGCGCCGCCCTCGGGCCGGCTGACCTGGGAAGAGGCGGAAAACAAGTTGTTCATCGCCGACGACTTCCATCGTTGGCTGCTGCCGGCGCTCAAGGAACTGACCTTTGGCCTGTTGTCCGACCGCCTGTTGGTCAAACTGTGCCTGTTGCGGGAATTCTTTCTGCGTCCCAAGCGGCTGTTTTCGCTGGAAGGTTTGGGATTGGTGCAATTGTGCTATCCCGTTTTGGAAAAGGCGAATCCCCCGGCGGTCATGCAGCAACGCGGGGTTAAACCGGAAGGATGGCGGGCTTTGTTGCAAGTCACGGTCGATTACTTCCTGCGAAGTGGCAAACCCGCTGTTCAGGCTCCATCTGACATGATCCGCTGGCTGGGTTATCCCGGCTGGCCGAACGCGCTGGTTTTGCCCGGTACAGCGATCACCAACCGAAAGGCGCAACGCTCCTGGCCTTCGACGCACTGGCGCAAGGCCAAAGACAATCGGCTGATTCGCTTGTTGAGTCACGTTTTCCGCCTCGACCTCGATAACAAGGAACAATGTCGTCAACTGGATGAAATGCTCATCGCCATTTGGGACGGCATCCGCCCACTCCTCTCCCAAACTGAAAACGGCTTTCAGTTGGAACTGGAAAAGCAGGCGGTGCTGACCGAGGTGCGCGAAGCCTGGCTCTGTCCAATGACCCGCCGGCTGTTGCCGGTGACGTTCCGTGAAATCACGCCCTATCTGCCCGCGCTGCCCGCGCCGGATGCTTTGGCGCAGTGTCAACGGGTCGAAATGCCCCGGCTGCCTCATCCTTTCTGGCTGAATTGCGCGCATGGAGCCGCCGATGACTGGCTGGAAAATGACCCGCAGGTGCAGGCATTGCGGACGATGGGTGCTTGGTCCAACCTCAGCGACCGCCTCGCCCGGCATCGTCGCTACATTCGCGCGATGGAACACTCCGCGCAAATTGCCGGCTTTGATCTGACTCGCCGCGAAACCGACTTCAAAGCTGGTAAAATCAACCTGTTAAGTTGCTCTACCACGATGGAAATGGGCGTAGACATCGGCGGTTTGACGGCGGTCGCCATGAATAATGTCCCGCCGCATCCGGCCAATTTTCTACAAAGGGCAGGCCGGGCTGGACGCCGGGGCGAAACCGCCGCACTGAGTTTCACCCTGTGCAAAGCGACTCCCCAAGGCGCGGCGGTCTTTGAGAATCCGCTCTGGCCGTTCGTCAGTCGGCTTGGCTTGCCGCAAGTCGCCTTGCAGAGCGAACCGATTGTTCAGCGCCATCTCAACGCCTTGGCGCTGGCTGCTTTTCTGCGCGACCGCACTCCCGATATTCGCCGCCTGCACACCGGCTGGTTCTTTGAAACCGATGACGCGGATACCTCGGCCATTTGCGACCGCTTCGCCGCTTGGTGCGAGGAACCCCCCACCGCCGAACAGATGGCCGAAGGAATGACCGCGCTCACTCAACGCACGGTGCTGGTGGGTCGGCCTACCGTGTATCTGCTGGGCCGCACGGCTCAAGCGATTCGCCAGGCTGCTGAACGCTGGCGGCGGGAACTGGAGGTGCTGCTCGACCAGCAGAAAATCGTTGCGACCCGCGAGGACGATCGCAAAGCGAAACAAGCCGTCGATATTCAATTGCAGCGCCTGCGCGGTGAATATCTGTTGGGCGAACTGGCGAATCTGGGTTTTCTACCCGGTTATGGTTTTCCCACCGGCGTGGTGTCCTTCATCACCACGACACTTGAGAATCTGAAACTTCGCAATCATGAGCGCGAGGACAACCGCTCGCGCCGGGCGGGGTTTCCCAGTCGTAATCTCGCTATCGCCATCCGCGACTACGCCCCCGGCATCGATACGGTGCTGGACGGGCGGGTTTATCGCAGCGGCGGCGTGACGCTGAACTGGCAAATCCCCGCCGAAGTCGAAGCAGCGCCCGAAATTCAAAGCTTGCAGTGGGTCTGGCAATGCAAACGCTGCGGTCACAATGGAACCCGGCTTACCCTGCCGGAGCATTGTCCCTATTGCGGTAAGGACAGCGGCCATTCATTGACTTCCCATCACTTCATTCAACCCGCCGGTTTTGCCGTGGACATCCGCGATAAACCGCACAACGACATTTCTTTGCCCCAATATATTCCGGTGCGCGATCCGCTGATTGCTCTGGACAGCACCGACTGGATGCTCTTGCCCAACCCCGCGTTAGGCCGTTACCGGAGCGCCGCTCACGGTTCGCTCTTCCACCACAGCGCCGGGCTATACAACCAAGGCTACGCGCTGTGTTTGCGCTGCGGGCTGGCGGATTCAGAGGATGAACAAGGCTTATTACCCGGAATCTTCAAGGGTCACCAGCGCCTGCGCGGCGGTCGCCTGAACGACGCAGAAAAGCTCTGTCCCGGCAACGATGAAGCCAGTTGGGCGATTCAACGCAATGTTCGGCTCGGCGTTGTCACTCATACCGAAGTTTTTGAATTGCAACTGCACGATGCTGACGGCAAGCCCATTGATCGGATCGCCTCCTACACCGTAGCTGTGGCTTTGCGCCGCGCCTTGTGTGGAGTTCTCGGCATTGAAGAAACGGAAGTCGGCGTCGCGGTCGGGGTCAGTCGCGCCGCGCATCGTGAAGCTGCGCATTCCGCCTATCTCTACGATACCGCGACCGGCGGCGCAGGCTATGTCCGTCAAATCACCGCCCACTTGCCGGAACTGCTGTGCCAAGCCCGCGCCATGCTGGATTGTCCGCACGGTTGCGACGCCGCCTGTCAGGGTTGCCTGCTCACCCACGACACCCAGCATCATCTCGCCGATCTCAACCGCCATACCGCCATCGCATTGCTGTCGGAGTCGTTTCTGGCTGCGCTGGAATTGCCGGAGGAATTGCGGGCTTTTGGGCCACACAGTCGGCTGGAAATGGAACCGCTGCCGTTGGCCTTAAATCGGGAATGGCAGCAACGGACGATCCAGGAATTACGGATTTATCTCGGTGGCAAAGCGCGGGATTGGGAACCGCTGGCCTGGCGGTTGCGCCATGATTTAACACGCTGGCGACAAACCGGCGCGACCGTGCGCTTGATCGCGCCGGCGGCGACGTTGAATAAGTTGAATAACAGTCAGCGCGATGAACTGGCCGCATTGATCGCCTATAACGGCGCGGAACTGTACCGCGCCTCTGACCTGAACCGGGTCGCCGATTTGCCGCTGCTGGTGGAACTGGGCAGCATTGATCACCGGGTGCGCTGGGCCGCCCGTCAAGCCGATGCGTTAATTCCCCGTCCGGCCTGGGGCGGCGGTGAAACCGGCGGGCCGTTTGTGCGAGTGGTTGAAACGCAGTCGCTCTCGCCCGTACCGGCATCATGGCAACGCCTCGATCCAGCCAACCTCCGCCCCTCCACGCCGGGCGTCATCGCTCTGACCATCACTCGTGAACTGGACGGCCCGTCTGCAACGTTCGGCGACCGCGCCTGGAAATTGTTGGAACAACAGATTCCGGGATTGGCCGAGCGCCTGAACGGGGCTGAATCGCTGCAATCGGTGCGTTATTCCGACCGTTATCTGCGCTCGCCGCTGGCGTTTCTACTGTTGCATAGCCTATTGGAAGGACTAGCCCGTTATCCCGGCGGCTTGACGTCGGCAACGGCGGTCAAGATCGAAACGGCTCAACTGGAGCAGTTGGACATGGAAACGCCCCGCTGGTTATTTCACGACTGGCGCGATAGCGGAGATCGTCGGCAAGTCATCGAAACGTGGTTTCGTGAAAGCGGGTCGGCCTTCGTCTGGCAGGAAGCGCGGTCCCGCGACCTGCCCCATGCCCGCGAGTTGACGTTGCTCTGGAACGAGAGCGATTACTGGATCGTCCGGTTAGATCAAGGCTTCGGCTATTGGGGGGTTGCGTCCCGAATCCGCCCGGAATTTCCCTTCGGCAGCGAGGCAACCCGGCAAATCGCCAAGTTGCGACAAGCCAGTTGCATCATAGAACCGCTGAATTCCATCTACCCGACCTATTGGCACTGCGGCGGGCCAACTCCCGAACGCTGACGAAATCATAGGTTAGCGGGGCTTATTCAGTGCCAAACAGCGCCAGCGCCTCCAGGCAGCGGCGGCGCTGACTATCGCCCTGACCGGGCGGAAGGGTGACGCCCGGCAACCGCAGGCCATAGCGACGCCCTTCATTCTCCGCCTTCAGCACCCACTGGCAGAGCTGCGCCAGCCGCGCCTCGACCGGATCATCGCCCAGCAATGCCCAATCCAGCCACAATTCGGGCCGGGCCTGATCGGTGAAGCGTTTAACCAGCAATTGTTCGCTGCGGCCAGCGGCCTTCCAAGCGATCCGGCGCGGCGAATCACCGGGCGCATAGGGCCGGAAACCCGCGTAATCATCACTGCCCGGACCCTGCTCGTGCAAACCGCCGCCGGAACTGCTCGGCAACGCCGTCGGCAACGGTCGCCGTCCCCGAGGTTGCGGATACACCAAACCCGCCGACGTAAACTCCACCCAACTCCACGACTGCAACAGGCCCAGCGGAAAGCGGGTCAGCACCTTGATGCGTCCCGGACGTAGCCAGCCGCGTCGTTCGGCAGGAATTGCCAAGGTTGCCACTACCGTACTAGAAGCGGGTACGTCGACATAGCTGGGCAGCAGGTCGCGCCATTGCAAACCGATCCCGTAGCGCGGTTGCGGATGGGGATTCTCCAGCCGAAACTGGAATCGCGCTTCCTGACCGACGAACACCGGTTCGGCGCTGCCGGGATGAATGATCAAACCCAGCAGCGTGTCGTGCGCCTGCCACATGCTGTTATGCCCCACCGCGACCAGCAGGAAGGTGAAAGCGAAGCCCATGCTGTTGCTGTAATTCACCGACCAGAGAAACAGCACGAATAACAATGCGGCGAAGGCGTAGCCATAGCGGGTCGGCAGGATATAGATGCGGCGACGCTCCAGCCGCACCGGATCGTGGGCTGGATGTTGACCGCGCGTGACCCAGGCTTCGAAGCGTGGCTGCCAGGTCTTGAACATGCGGATTGAATTCAGGCCGGCAGGGCCACGGCGTCAAGCAATTGCCCGACCAGGGCAGCGGACGACTGCTCCAGATTATCGTCGCTGGGATGCAGGCGATGACCCACGACCACCGGCAACACCGCCTGCACATCTTCCGGCAATACATGGGTGCGCTGATGTAGCAGCGCCCAGGCCCGCGCCGCTCGCAGCAATCCCAGTCCAGCCCGAGGTGATAGCCCCCCCCGGAACCGGCTGGACTGGCGGGAGAACGCCAGCAGCGCCTGCACATAATCCAGCAGCGGCGCGGCGGCGTGAACGCCAGCCACCTGCGCCTGCGCCTCCTGCAACTGCCCCGGAGTCATGCTGACCGGCAACCGCGCCAGCACCTCGCGGCGATCTTCACCCTCCAACAGCATCCGTTCCGCCTGGGCATCGGGATAGCCCAACTCAATGCGCATCAGGAATCGGTCGAGTTGCGATTCCGGCAGCGGGAACGTGCCAATTTGATAAGCGGGATTCTGCGTGGCGATGACGAAAAACGGTTTCGGTAATTCGCGGCTTTCGCCTTCAATCGTTACCTGCCCTTCTTCCATGGCTTCCAGCAAAGCGCTCTGGGTCTTGGGCGTGGCGCGGTTGATTTCATCGGCCAGGATCAACTGGGCGAAAATCGGCCCCGGATGAAAAACGAAGGTTTCGCGCTGCCGCTCATACACCGCCGCGCCGAGAATGTCGGCGGGCAACAGGTCGCTGGTGAACTGGATGCGCTGATAGTGCAAACCCAGACAGCGGGCCAGAGCGTGCGCCAGCGTCGTTTTGCCCATGCCCGGCAAATCTTCGATCAGCAGATGACCCCGCGCCAGCAGACAGGCCACCGCCAAACGGATGGCGTGTTCCTTGCCGAGAATCGTCGTGCCGACTTGCTGGATGGTCAGGTCCAGCCGATCATCAAGCGCCGCCACCGGGTCAGTCCTGCCGGCGCAAATCGCGCTTGAAGCGTTTGAAATTCTCCACATAACGCCCGGCAGACGCCCGCAAGCCGGCAATTTCCTGCTCGGTCAACGTGCGCACCACCTTGCCCGGCGAACCCATGACCAGCGAACCGTCCGGGATGACCTTGCCTTCGGGAATCAGGCTGTTGGCCCCGATCAGGCAGTTTTTGCCGATCACTGCCCGGTTCATGATCAGGCTCTTGATGCCGATCAGGCTGTTGTCGCCGATGAGGCAGCCGTGCAGCATGGCCAGATGGCCAACGGTTACATCACGGCCAATGGTCAACAGGATACCGGGGTCAGTGTGCAGAATCGCGCCGTCCTGGACGTTGGAATTCTCGCCAATGGTGATCACGTCGTTATCGCCGCGCGCCACGACGTTGAACCACAGGCTGGCGTTTTGTTTGAGTACGACCGAGCCGATCACCGTAGCATTGTCGGCGATGAACCAGTCGTCGCCATGGAATTCGACCCTGCGGTCGCCGAGGGAATAGATCACCGGGTTCTCCTTACTATCTATGAAGTCTTGGAAACCGGGACAGTATAAACGAGAGCAGCGGATGGCCGGTGATGTCGGCGGGAAAAGCAGAGTGGTGGGGGACGGGCGTCCTGCCCGTCCAGGCGTGCAGACTTACTTGGCGCTCTTGGCTTCCAGTTCCTTGGTGGTCATCTTGTCGTCGTAGACCCCAGCGCTGACTGCATAGTTGCCGGCAGTCAGCACGTAAGCGACCTTGCGGTGGTTACCCTCGGCACCTGGCTTGGTCCACATGTACTCGACCCAGCCGCCATGGGTCTTCTTTGCTGCATCGCATAAAGCCGTGCCGATTTCCTTGCCGGTGTCCTTGTCCTTGAGGTCGGCCAGCTTCATGCCCTTGACCTTCTCATTCGGGTGCGCCTTCACGACGCCGTTGGTGCAATCGAGTACCCATACATAGGTGTCCTTCCACGCCCACTTGCCGTCCTTCTTGTCGTATTCCGTCAGGGCGACGTCGGCATGAGCCTTCACGTCGGCGGCAGCTTCCTTGACCTTGCCGACCACTTCGTCGGCCGTCGCGGCGTCGGCAGCCCAAGCGCCAGCGGACAAGCCCATCGCACAGATCGCGGCCATGCCGGTCAACAGTTTCTTATTCATCAAAATCTCCTTTGGATCTCGTTATTTGGATTTGGATTACGCCGCTACGGAAGAACGACGTTGTTAAACTGTAGACGTTGAATTCAGGAGGGGCAAGGTTTATGACACAATAAAACCACGCAAATAGTGATTCCGAATCTTAAACCTCCGCCAGATTTCCCTTCTCTTCCAGCCAGCTTTTACGATCCCCCGCTCGCTTCTTGGCCAGCAACATATCCATTAGCGCCAGGGTGTCATCTCCGGTTTCGAGCGATAGTTGCACCAGCCGGCGCGTCGCGGGGTCCATGGTCGTTTCCCGCAATTGCAGCGGATTCATTTCGCCCAGACCCTTGAAACGGGTAACGTTGACCTTGCCCTTCTTCTTCTCGGCGGCGATTCGGTCGAGAATACCCTGCTTCTCCGCTTCGTCCAGGGCGTAAAACACGTCCTTGCCGACATCGACCCGGAACAAGGGCGGCATGGCGACATGGACATGCCCGGCTTCCACCAGTGGCCGGAAATGCTTGACGAACAGCGCGCAGAGTAATGTTGCAATATGCAGCCCGTCGGAATCCGCGTCGGCGAGAATGCAGACCTTGCCATAACGCAGTCCCTTCATCTCCTCGGAGCCGGGATCGACGCCCAAAGCGACGGCGATGTCATGCACTTCCTGCGAGGACATCACTTCGGAAGAATCCACTTCCCAGGTATTGAGAATCTTGCCGCGTAACGGCATCACGGCTTGAAACTCGCGGCTGCGGGCCTGCTTGGCGGAACCACCGGCGGAATCGCCTTCCACCAGAAATAACTCGGTGCGGGCTAAATCCTGGGCAGTGCAATCGGCCAGTTTGCCGGGCAGCGCCGGGCCGCTGGTGATCTGCTTGCGCACCACTTTGCGGCTGGCCCGCAACCGCTTCTGTGCGTTGGCCAGCGCCAGTTGGGCAATGCGCTCGCCGATTTCGGGATGCTGATTCAGCCACAGACTCAAAGCGTCCTTAACCACTCCGGCGACAAAGACCGCACATTCCCGCGAGGACAGCCGTTCCTTGGTCTGACCGGAAAATTGCGGGTCCTGCAATTTCACCGACAGGATGTAGCAGCAGCCTTCCCAGACATCTTCTGGCGCGATACGCAACCCACGCGGCGTCAGATTACGGAAATCACAAAACTCGCGCACCGCATCGGTCAGTCCACCGCGCAGTCCATTGACATGGGTGCCACCCTGGGAGGTGGGGATCAGGTTGACATAGCTTTCCGTGACCGGCTCGCCACCTTCCGGCAACCAGGCCAAGGCCCAGTCGGCGGCTTCCCGCTGACCGCTGAAACGACCGACGAACGGCGGGTCGGGCAACAGCGCGGTTTGACCCAGCGCTTCGCGGAGATAATCGGTCAGGCCGTCCTGATAATGCCAAAGCGTCTGTTCGCCGGTGGCTTCATCGGTAAACAGGACTTTCAGTCCCGGACACAGCACTGCCTTGGCGCGTAGCACATGCTGGAGCCGGGGAACGGAAAATTTCGGCGAATCGAAATAGCACGGGTCGGGCCAGAAACGCACCGTCGTTCCCGTCACCCGGCGCGGCGCGTTGCCGATTTCCTCAAGCTCCGAGGTCTTGTCGCCGCTGGCAAAGGTCATCCGGTATTCCTTGCCGTTGCGCTTGACCCGGACATCGAGACGGTTCGACAGGGCGTTCACCACCGACACGCCGACCCCGTGCAGCCCGCCGGAAAACTGGTAACTGCGGTCGGAAAACTTGCCGCCGGCATGGAGGCGGGTCAGGATCAATTCCACGCCGGGAATGCCCTCTTCAGGGTGGATATCCACCGGCATCCCGCGCCCGTCGTCCTCGACCGAGAGTGAACCGTCGGCGTACAGGATGACCGTAATCGTCGTGGCATGACCCGCGATGGCCTCGTCCACGCCGTTGTCGATGACTTCCTGCGCCAGGTGGTTGGGCCGGGTGGTGTCGGTGTACATGCCCGGTCGCTTGCGCACCGGGTCCAGCCCGCTGAGGACTTCAATAGCGGCGGCGTCGTAAGTATTCGCATTCATACGTTCAAGAAGGTCCAATAGAATCAAAATATCAGGGATTAAATTCGCGTTTCAGCGTAACCAGAATACATCTCCACCAAGTATATCCCGACACATTCCAACCAAATCTCATTGCGCCAAATGGCGAAGGGTTCTCGAAGTACGCCAGGAGCAACGATTCAAACGGGTCGAGCAGTCGCCATTGAATCAGTGAGTTTTTTATACTGTACATCGCATTTGTAAGTTTAAGGGACACCATGCAAACGGTTAATACCACTGAATTTCGTCAACGCCTATCGAGCTATCTCAGACAGGCGGAAGCGGGTGAAGAGAATGGCTAAAAGACATCGTGACCGCTTTGTGGCTGGAAGTCGTGGCGATCAACCCCGAAATAGTGGTTCTCGCGCAAGCGTCTTTCTTTCAGCAGGGCGAATCCGCTGACCGGCTGATCAGCGCTACGGCCTTGCATCGTCACGCACCGCTGATCACCAGCGACGCCAAACTACGCACGATTCCAGAACTGAAAACGATTTGGTGACCGCTGCGGCTGATTAATATTTGACTGACATTTAATCTTCTTCATCAGGCAGCAATTCCTGTTCTACAATATTGCGTCCCTGACAGTATTGACCCTGCTCAGTTACTTGTTCCACGCTGCCGCCGGGCTTCGAACAGAAAAATCCCCGCCGCTACGGACACGTTCAGGCTTTCCACCCCGCCCTCGGCCATGGGAATCCGCGCCAGCCGGTCGCACGCCTCACGGGTCAGCCGACGCAAACCTTTTTCCTCCCCGCCCAGCACAATGGCGGTCGATGGCGTGAAATCCACGTCATACAGGCTGTCCGCCGCCGCACCCGCCGCGCCGACGATCCAGACTCCCTGTTCCTGCAATGCCCGCAGCGCCCGCGCCAGATTGGTTACGGTCACGACCGGCACGATTTCTGCCGCCCCGCAGGCCACTTTGCGCACTGTGGCGTTCAAACTGGCCGACCGATCCGCCGGCGCAATCACCGCATGAACGCCCGCCGCCGCCGCGCTGCGTAGACAAGCGCCAAAATTATGCGGGTCCTGCACCCCGTCCAATACCAGCAGCAGTAACGGCCCTTCCGCTGCCGCCAGCAGCGTCAGCAAATCCGCCTCGCTGTGTGTCCGTTGCCGAACGGTTAATCGGGCGACCACTCCCTGATGACGGGCGCCGCCGGTCCAGCGATCCAGCTCCACCCGGTCAGTGGGATGAACCGCCACGCCCTGCCGGGACGCTTGATCGAGCAGGGCTTGAATTCGCCCATCCCGGCGCTGACGCTCGACCCACAACCCGCGCACCTGCTCCGGTTCATACTCCAAAGCGGCGGCGATGGCGTGCAGCCCATGAATCAGTTCTTCGGCCAAGGTTATGATTCCTTCCGCCGCCGCCGCAGATAGCGATTGCGTCGTGCAGCCTCACCGCGCTCGCTCTCCACCGGCTCAAAATCAATCTTGCGCTCATCCAGATCGACCCGCGTCACCCGCACCCGCACCCGGTCGCCCAGCCGGTAAACCTGCCCGGAACGCTCGCCCTGCAAGCGATGGCCGACAGGATCGAAGCGATAGTAGTCATTGCGCAATGAGGTCACATGAATCAGTCCCTCGACGAACACGCCGCGCAATTCCACGAACAGGCCAAACCCGGTGACTCCGGTAATAATGCCATCGAAGACTTGCCCCAGCTTGTCCAGCATGTACTCGCATTTCAGCCATTCCACCGCATCGCGGACCGCTTCATCGGCGCGCCGCTCAGTCATGGAGCAATGCTCACCCAGTCCAACCAGCTCCGCATGGTCATGGGGGAAATCCGCCGCCTTGCCGCCGTGCAGCACATGGCGAATGGCCCGATGCACCTGCAAATCGGGGTAACGGCGAATCGGTGAGGTGAAATGTGCGTAAGCCTCCAGCGCCAGCCCGAAATGCCCGACATTACCGGGGTTATAAACCGCTTGGGCCAGCGAGCGCAGCATCACCGTTTGAATCAGATGGGCGTCGGGCCGGTCGCGGACCTGTTCCAGCAAGCGGGTATAGTCTTTCGGCGTCGGTTTGTCGCCGCCGCCCAGTCCCAGGCCCAATTCGCCGAGAAACGCCCGCAGTTTCTTCAACCGTTCGGTGGACGGCCCTTCATGAATCCGATACAAGCCCGGCATTTTGTGGCGCTGGAGAAACCGCGCCGCCGCCACATTTGTGGCGATCATGCACTCCTCGATCAGCCGGTGGGCGTCATTGCGTTCGGTCGGCAGGATGCGCTCAATCTTTCGATCCGCTCCATACTCGATCACTGTCTCCTGCGTGTCGAAATCCATCGCGCCGCGCTGTTCCCGGCTGACCCGCATCGCTTGATATAACTCGTGCAACGCATCCAGGTGCGGCGTCAATCCGGCATATTCGGCGCGGAGTTGGGAATTGCGGTCGGCGACAATGGCCGCCACCGTGTCATAAGTCAGCCGGGCGTGCGAGCGCATCACCGCTTCGGCAAAGCGCGAGCGGATAATGCGACCCTCGGCGCTGATGGTCATTTCGCAGACCATGCACAGCCGGTCCACATCGGGATTGAGCGAGCAGAGGCCGTTGGACAGCGCCTCTGGCAGCATGGGAATCGCCCGATCCGGGAAATACACCGAATTACCGCGCTTGCGCGCCTCCCGATCCAGCGCCATACCGGGCCGCACGTAGCTGGACACGTCGGCAATGGCGACCAGTAACCGCCAGTTATTCCCGCGCCGCTCGCAGTACACCGCGTCATCAAAATCGCGGGCGGTAATGCCGTCAATCGTAACGAGCGGCGTCGCCCGCAAATCCCAGCGGTTCTGACTGGCCGAAGCGGGCACCGACTCGCCATAGTGGCTCGCTTCCTCCAGCACCGCCTCCGGCCAGTCCACGGGAATGCCATGGCTGGCGATGGCGATGCGAATTTCCATGCCCGGCGCCATGTGCTCGCCGAGGATTTCCTTGATTCGCCCGAGTGGCCGATTCTGGGCGCTGGGCTGCTCGATCAATTCCGCGATGACAATCTGGCCGGCCTGCGCTGCGCCACGACTGTCCGCCGGAATGATGATGTCCTGATTAATGCGCTTATTGTCGGGGATAACGAAGCAAACGCCCCGCTCTTCGCTGAGCCGGCCCACCACGGTTTCGGTGTTGCGCTCCAGCACTTCAACCACCGCACCTTCGCGGCGGCCCCGGTAATCGACGCCGATCACCCGCGCTACGGCCCGGTCACCATGCAACAGCTTGCGCATTTGCCGGGGCGACAAGAACAGGTTGTCGCCGCCCTCGTCAGGAATGAGGAAACCATGACCCTCGGCATGACCGATAACTCGACCGGTGATCAGGTTCATCTTGGTGACCGGGCCATACCCTTCGCGACGGTTGCGGATCAGTTGCCCATCCCGCTCCATGGCCCGCAGGCGGCGGGACAATGCCTCGATTTCCCAATCGCTCTCCAACCGCCATTCAGCGCGGAGTTCCTCCTGAGTTAGCGGCATTCCGCGCTCTTCCAGGGTCTGGAGGATCAGTTCGCGGCTGGGAATGGTCTGGCCACCATATTTTTCCTGCTCCCGGGCAGCGAAAGGATCGACCTGGTGCCAGGAACTGCGTTTTTTATTTGTCATTTCAGATAGCTATAGAAACATTGCAGAAAGAGGAAGGGAATCGGTTGACAGTTTGGAGGTCAATCCGTATATTGCGCTTCCGTCGCCGCCACAGGGTGGTTGGACGCAAAGCCGAAGTGGCGGAATTGGTAGACGCGCTAGGTTCAGGTCTTAGTTGGGGAAACCCAGTGGAGGTTCAAGTCCTCTCTTCGGCACCAAATTTCAGCAAGGCCCGGTCAAAAACCGGGCCTTTTGCTTTCCGGGGGATTGATTCCGGAACTTTCCGGGTCTGCGTAAGCCCCCTGTCGCTTCGACCCTTATACCACAACAGCCCTCCCGCGATGAGTCGCCATTTGGGTTGAACACCCATCGGTAGCGTTGCTTTCCGTGAGCGTCAGACTGTCGGCGCAGCCAGCACCTGTTGTAGCCATGCGGCAATGTCGCGGATTTCCTGAAAGCACACTTCATGGCCCATGCCGTAGTCGCTCCATTCGACGGGGTAACCTAAACCCTCCAACGCCTCGGCGCTTTGCTGACCGTAGCGCATTGGGATGACGGCGTCGTAATCGCCGTGGGCCATAAAAATCGGCGTCGTCTGATTCGCTGGCCGACGTTCGCTATGGAGTCGGCTGGCCAGGGGAAGATAGCAGGACAGGGCCAGAATGCCGGCCAGCCGCTCCGGATAGCGTAATCCGGTATGCAACGCCATTGCTCCGCCTTGCGAGAAGCCTGCCAGGACGATACGGTCTGCCGATACGCCGCGTTGCTTCTCCCGTTCTAATAGTGCGTAAATCGCCCGTTCGGAAGCATAGACGCCATCGGGGTCTTCCTGGCGCGGCAGGTCGAGGCTCAGCACGTCATACCAGGCGCGCATCCGCATCCCGTTATTAATAGTCACGGGACGGATCGGGGCGTTGGGAAAGACAAAGCGGACGCCTAGCGCTTCCGGCAGACGCAGTTCCGGAACGATGGGTTCAAAATCATGGGCATCAGCGCCCAGGCCGTGCATCCAGATCACGCTGGAGCGGACGGAACCCGTCGGTTCAATTTCTACAGTGGTCAATGGCAGGTCGGTCATTCGTGCAGTTCTCGCCAAGATAGATGGGAATGATCAGCATTAGCCGCAAAGCATCTCGGCTTGTCAAGGCGCGACCGGCTGATGAATGCGCGCTATACTGGCGACCTTGTTGCCGTGTTCTCGATTTTGAGGAGTTGTTATGCTCACCTTTCGTCCGGGAATGGCGTTGATCGGACTGTGGCTGGCGGTTCTTCTGTCCGGTTGCGGCCAGAAAGGACCCTTGTACCTGCCTGAAGCGAAAGCGCCGCCGGCGGCTTCCGCCCCACAGAATCCGCCGCTGAAGCCCTGAATCATGGATTATTTTTTGTATCGCAATGGGCGGCTATACGCCGAAGACGTACCGGTCGCAGACATCGCAGCGGCGGTCGGCACACCCTGCTACATCTACTCCCGTGCGACGATTGAACGGCACTGGCGCGCTTTCGACCGCGCTTTCGGCAGTCATCCTCATCTGATTTGCTACGCGGTCAAGGCCAACAGCAATCTGGCGGTGTTGAACCTGCTGGCCCGGCTCGGCTCCGGTTTCGACATCGTATCCGGCGGGGAACTGGAGCGGGTGCTGGCGGCGGGCGGCGATCCCGGCAAGATCGTCTTTTCCGGTGTCGGCAAACGCCGCGATGAACTGGCGCGGGCGCTGCAAGTCGGGATTCGCTGCTTCAATGTCGAATCCGCCGCAGAGCTGGATTTGCTGGAACAAGTTGCGGCGGCGCAGGGTCAGCAGGCGCCGGTTTCACTGCGCATCAACCCCGACGTGGATGCTCAGACCCATCCCTACATCTCCACCGGCCTGAAAAAAAACAAGTTTGGCATTGATCCAGAGCAGGCGATGGTGCTCTACGGTCAAGTCGCCGCCTCGCCGCATCTCGACGTTATTGGCGTGGACTGCCACATCGGTTCGCAACTGACCCAGGTCGCCCCATTCGTGGACGCGCTGGATCGGGTGCTGGCGCTGGCGGCGCGGTTGGCGGAGCAGGGGATTCGCTTGCATCATCTCGACCTCGGCGGCGGGTTGGGCATTCGCTATCGGGATGAAGAACCGCCTCTGCCCGCCGACCATGCCGCCGCACTCATGGAACGCCTGCGCGGCCTGCCCTATGAAATTCTGCTGGAGCCGGGACGGGCGATTGTCGGTAATGCCGGGATTCTGGTCACTCAGGTTGAGTTGTTGAAGCAGGGCGATGAAAAGAGTTTTGCCGTGGTAGACGCGGCCATGAACGATCTGTTGCGCCCGGCGCTCTATTCCGCCTGGCAGGAGATCATTCCGGTCGAACCGCGCCCCGGAGGCGAACCGCACCGTTATGACGTGGTGGGGCCGATCTGTGAAACGGGCGACTTTCTCGGCAAGGACCGCGCACTGAGCATCGAACCCGGCGACTTGTTGGCGGTGCGCTCCGCTGGGGCCTACGGTTTCGCCATGAGTTCCAATTACAATTCCCGGCCGCGCGCCGCTGAAGTGATGGTCGATGGCGAGCGGTTTCAAATCGTCCGGCGTCGGGAGACAGTGGCCGAATTGTATGTCGGCGAGGCGGTATTGACATGACGATTCCCGATTTCGCCGACCTCAACCGGAGAGCATCATGAGTCTGGCCGAACGCGAGCAGCACACCATTCAGCATCGGTTGAGGCTGCGCAATCTGCGCCTGTCGGACTATGGCGACATCCAGGAAATCATGGAGAAGGTCTATCACAACATGGACGGGGCCTGGAGCCGCGAACAGTTCGCTTCACAAATCGCCCGGTTCCCGGAAGGGCAAATTTGCATCGAAGACAACGGCAAGGTGGTGGCGGCGGTCCTCAGCCTGATTGTTGACTATGGCCGTTACGGCGACCGTCATACCTATTGGCAGATCATCGGCGATGGCTATCTGACGACCCACGATCCCAACGGCGATACGCTGTACGGCGTCGATATCTTCGTCCATCCCGACTACCGCGACATGCGCCTGGGCCGACGGCTGTATGACGCTCGCAAGGAACTGTGCGAAAAACTGAACCTGCGGGCGATCATCGTCGGCGGGCGGATTCCCGGCTATGGCAAATACGCCCATGACATGACTCCGCAACGGTATGTGGAGCTGGTGCGCGCCAAGGAACTGGTCGATCCGATCCTGACCTTCCAGTTGGCGAACGAATTTCATGTCCGCAAAATCGTCACTGGCTACCTGCCCGATGACGATGAATCCCGCGCCTACGCGGTGCTGCTGGAATGGCTGAATATTTATTACGAAGACAAGGAAGTCCTGATCGGCGGGCGCAAGTCGGTAGTGCGGGTCGGCGCAGTGCAATGGCAGATGCGCCAGACTTCTTCGCTCGAAGATTTCCTGCAGCAAGTTGAATACTTCGTTGACGCGGTGGCCGGCTATAAAACTGACATCGTGCTGTTTCCGGAGTTTTTCAATGGCCCGCTGATGGCCGGCTTCAACCAGCGCAACACGGCGGAAGCGGTCCGCCAGTTGGCGGAATTTACTGATCCGTTGCGCGAGGCCATCGTGCAGATGGCGGTGGCCTATAATGTCAACATCATTGCCGGCAGCATGCCGGAATACCACGACGGCGTTTTGTACAACGCGGCGTATCTGTGCCGGCGCGATGGCACCTGGGATACGCAATCCAAACTGCATATTACCCCGGACGAGCGCGCCTATTGGGGTTTGCAGGGCGGTGATTCGCTACGGGTATTCGAACTCGATGTCGGCAAGATCGGCATTCTGATTTGCTATGACGTGGAGTTTCCCGAGCTGCCGCGTCTGCTGGCTGATTTGGGAATGCAGATTTTGTTCGTCCCGTTCTGGACCGATACCAAGAATGCCTATCTGCGGGTGCGGCGTTGTGCGCAGGCGCGGGCTATCGAAAATGAGTGTTATGTGGTGATTTCCGGCAGCGTCGGCAATCTGCCCAAGGTGGAAAACATGGACATGCAATACGCCCAGGCGGCGGTGTTTACCCCGTCCGATTTCGCCTTCCCGCACGACGCCATCGCTGCCGAAGCGACGCCGAATACTGAAATGACCTTGATCGTCGATCTGGATTTGGACAATCTCAAGGAAATGCGCATGCATGGCAGCGTGCGCAACTTCCGCGACCGGCGGCTGGATTTATACAAGATTGCCTGGACCGGTCGGGGCTGAACGTTCCATGACGGCGATGGGTTTCCCTATTCCAGTGCTTCTCCTGTTGGGGGAGGGAGCGGACTTCCATGAAACTCCATTTCACTAAAATGCAGGGATTGGGCAACGATTTCGTGGTGATCGACGGCATCCGCCAGACGGTGGCGCTGAATGCCGAGCGCATTCGGTTGCTGGCGGATCGCCGCTTTGGCGTGGGCTGCGACCAGGTGTTGCTGGTAGAAGCCACTGAATCGGCGGAGGTGGATTTTCGTTACCGCATTTTCAACGCCGATGGCGGCGAGGTCGGACAGTGTGGCAACGGCGCGCGCTGTCTGGCCCGTTTCGTCCGCGACCAAGGGTTGACCGACCGGAATGATCTCTGTGTGGAAACCCTGACCGGACGCTTGCAGTTGCACCTCCAAGCGGATGGTCAGGTGGCGGTGGACATGGGCCAGCCGCGCTTGGAGCCTGTAGACATTCCCTTCTTTGCTGATGAGCGCGCCCCGCGTTATCTGATCGCCGCCGATGGCGTGGATCTGGAGATCGGCGCTGTGTCGATGGGCAATCCTCATGCAGTGCTGCGGGTCGATGATGTGGACCAGGCCCCCGTCGAGCATCTGGGGCCGCTGCTGGAGCGGCATGGCCGCTTTCCTCAACGCACCAACGTCGGTTTCATGCAGATCGTGGCCCCGAACCATATCCGCTTGCGGGTGTTTGAACGTGGTGCCGGTGAGACGCTGGCCTGCGGCAGCGGCGCGTGCGCGGCAGTGGTCGCCGGTCGATTATGGGGTCGGCTGGGGCCAACGGTGCGGGTCGAGTTGCCGGGCGGCGCGTTGACTATTGAGTGGGCGGAAGGCCAGGCGGTGAGGATGACCGGCCCGGCAACGACGGTCTTCGACGGGTGGATCGCATGGTGAACGAGGCTGGGGAAATGCCGCTGGATGATTCGGCCTTCGAAGCGGACGTGGTCGCCTGGTTGCGCGACCATCCCGAATTTTTCATCCGTTATCCTGAGTTGGTTGAAACCCTGCGTATTCCCCATCCCTGCCGTCCGGCAGTGTCGTTACTGGAATATCAGAATCGTCTGTTGCGAGAGCGCAGTCAGCGCCTGCACGACAAGTTGCTGGAGCTGGTGGATATCGCCCGGGATAACGACCGGCTGGCGGAGCGGGTGCAACGCCTGGCGCTGGGTTTGCTCGATGCGCGGGGCGGTCTGGATGAACTGCTGCACGGCGTCAAGGCGATTTTGCGCGACGAGTTCAAAGCCGATTGCGTGGCGCTGTGTTTAGCCGCACCGCCAGCGGCAGGTTTGAGTGCAGTGGGGGAATGGTTGCGCCCCGACGTGGTGGGGCTATTTGATGCGGTCTTTCGCGCCGGTCGTCCGCAATGTGGCCGATTGAGTCTGGAGCAGGCGGCGGCGCTGTTTAGCGAGGGGGTCGGCGACGCGGCTTCGGCAGCGCTGATCCCGCTGGACGGGGAGATCTGGCATGGTCTGCTGGTGGTCGGCAGCCGCGACGCCAACCGTTTTCATCCCGGCGTCGGCACCTTGTTTCTGGAGCGGATCGGCCAACTGGTCAGTCAGGCGTTGCAGGCGCGGCTGCTGGCGAAGGGCTGGCGGGTGATGCCGGATCATCCACCCTCAATCCGGGGCGGGTAAAGGGTCCGTGGTCGGAACTGCTAATACCCCAACCATTCGTCTAGCCGTTGATGGGCTTCATCGATACCCTGACCATTTTGCGCGGAGAACAGTTGAGCGGTGGCTTGCGGGTAGTCACTGTACAGCGTTTTTTGCACCTGTTGCAGCACGCTCTTCGCCGCGCCCCGACTCAGTTTGTCGGCTTTGGTCAACAGGAGATGCGCAGGCAGTGCCCGAGCGACACAGCAATCCAGCAGCCGCTGATCCAACTCAGTCAGCGGATGGCGGATATCCATCAGTAGCAGTAGACCGCGCAGGGCCATCCGCTCGCGCAGATAGCGCTCCAGTAACGCACCCCAGTGGCGCCGAATCGCCTCGGGCACCCGGGCATAGCCGTACCCGGGCAAATCTACGAGATAGCGTTCTGCTTCTACTTGGAAGAAATTGATCATTTGGGTGCGGCCTGGCGTCTTGCTGACCCGGGCAAGCTGGTGCTGACCAGTCAACAGATTGAGGGCGTTGGACTTGCCAGCGTTGGAACGACCCGCAAAGGCCACTTCCTGACCCGTGTCGGGCGGTAGTTGTTCTAACATATTGACGCTGCTTAAAAAATTAGCGGCCCGATAGCGGGTGGCAGCGGCAGTCATGGACTGAAAGGGAGTAGATTTATCAGGGTTTTTCATTGAACTTGAGGGCCGAAACTGGTATATAAAAGCGCCGTTTGCGCGGGGCGGATCGAATTCACGCAACCATGAATTCCGCCTTGACCAAGCGAGACTCGTCCGCCGGCCCGCGCTACTCTTTAATCTGCGTCGGCGGCAGGTCGCCTGAGCCGAATACCGTCATCGTACAGGAGCCTTCCAAAAATGAAAAAACTCGTTGTGATCGCCGCGACGTGCGCGCTGCTCGGTTCCGCGACCGCTGCATGGGCCGCTGGCGACGCCGCCGCCGGCAAAGCCAAGTCCGCAACCTGCGCGGCTTGCCACAATCCGGATGGTAATAGCACCAATCCGCAATATCCCAAACTGGCGGGGCAGAGCGCTGATTATCTGACCAAGCAGTTGATGGAGTTTAAGAGCGGCACCCGCGTGAATGCCATCATGGTGGGCATGGTGGCGCCCCTCAGCCCGCAGGATATGGAGGATCTGGCGGCTTTCTATGCTTCGCAGCAGATCGCCCGCAGCGCGGCGGATCCGGCCTTGGCCCCCGCCGGCGAAGCAGTCTTCCGTGGCGGCAATCTGAACAGTGGCGTGTCGGCCTGTATGGCTTGCCATGGCGCGACCGGCGCGGGCAATCCTGCGGCCAAATTCCCGACGCTCGCTGGCCAGCATGCCGATTACGTTGAATTGCAACTCAAGGCTTTCCGCGCCATGGAACGCGCTAATGACGCGGGTCAAATGATGCGGCAGAACGCCGCCAAGATGACCGACCAGGAAATCAAGGCGGTGTCGTCCTATATCCAGGGCTTGCAATAGTCAATCAAGACCCGGTCGAACCGGGCGTGTAACCTTGGCTTGAACCTGAGGGCGGCTGTTTGGCCGCCCTTGTTTGTGGAATCGATGGTCCGCAGGTCCCAACGGGTGAACGGATAGCCGCCGGCCGGGTCACAGTCAGGCATTCGCCTCTACATTAAAAACCCTGCCGTGAACGATACCGCCGCTTGTCAACCTTCCCGTCGGCGCACCCTGCGATGGGTGCTGCTGGAATTCTTTGGCTCCATGAACCTCGCGATTACCTTGCTGGTGGTCGTGGCGGTGGCGTCAGTGATTGGCACGGTCTTGCAACAGAATCAGCCGTACCCGGATTACATTCTCAAGTTTGGACCCTTCTGGTTTGATATCTTTCGTCAATTGGACCTGTACGATGTCTACGGTACCGGTTGGTTCATTGGCATCCTCGCCTTCCTGATTTTATCGACCAGCGTCTGTATTTACCGGCAGACGCCAATCCTGTGGCGGGAGATGACCCGATTCCGCACCCGCGTTCGCCTGGATTCGTTGCGGGGTTTTCATCAGCAGGCGGAATGGCGGTTGCCGAATCAGGATTCCGAAACCGTGTTACGGGCGGTCCGCGACGTTATCCAGACCCGGGGCTACCGTTGGCGGATCGCGGATCATGGCGACCATCAGGTCGTGGCGGCGATGAAGGGCCGCTGCAATCGACTAGGTTATCTGCTGACCCATACGGCGATTGTCGTAATCGGGGTTGGGGGGTTGCTGGACGGCAATCTATGGCTGAAACTGAAAGAGTGGCGCGGCGAATTGCGGATTGAAACCCGTGATCTGGCTGCCCGCGACATTCCGCCGGAAAGCCGGCTGACGCCTGGCGCAGCAGCCCCCGCCTTTCGCGGTAACGTCATGTTGCCGGAGGGTTCCGCCGCCAATTTCGTCTTCCTGCGGGTGCGCGACGGTTTCGTCTTGCAGGAATTGCCGTTTGCCATTGAGCTGAAGGATTTCCAGGTCGCCTATTACGACACCGGCCAGCCGAAGTCCTTTGTCAGCGAAGTGTTGATCCATGATCAGGACCATCTGGGCGATCAGCCACTGGCGGCGACCATTCGCGTCAATCATCCGCTGGTGTATCGCGGCTATGCGATCTACCAGTCCGACTTTGGCGATGGCGGTTCCAAACTGGAGATGCAAGCCTGGCCGCTGGCTGCGCCTCGGTTGCAAGCAGTCGAGGTCAAAGGCGAAATCGGCGGCACCTTGAAAGTCGGGGGATCTTCCGGGGCGCTGACGCTGGAACTGGACGATTTCCGGCTGTTCAACCTGTTGCCGCAACCGGATGCCCAGCCCGGCGACCGTCAATTCCGCAATTTCGGGCCGAGCTTTGGTTTTAAATTGCGCGACGCCACCGGTGAGGCGCGGGAATATTTCAATTATATGGCCCCCGTACAGATGGAGGGCCGCTGGTTCTACATCAGCGGGATGCGCGCCCGGCCCGGCGATCCGTTAACCTACCTGCACATCCCGGCGGATGCTAAAAGCAGTCCCGAGCGGTTTTTGCGCTTCAACGCCCGGTTGCGTGATGGCGACTGGTTGCAGAGCTTTTTTGAACGGTCGGTTCCTTCCGGTGAAAGTGCTGATTTCCAGCGTGATTTCAACCGAGTGCGCCTGAGTCTGATGGAGTTGGTGACCCAGGGTGGTTTCAATGCGGTTGCGGAACGGGCCAGAACGGTGGTGCCGGCTGATCGATTGCAGGAAGCGACGACGCTGTATCTCAATATCGTGCGCGATAGCTTGGCAGAGATTTTCGTCGAAGTGCTGCGCGAGGAAGGTATGGCGGTTGAGCAGGGGATTAACGAGCGCGAAGAGGCGTTTTTCAACGATGCCCTGTCGGCGCTGGCCGCGCTGCCGAATTATGGATCGCCGTTTTATCTGCAACTGACCGGGTTTCAGCAGGTGGAAGCGTCTGGCTTGCAGGTGACCCGGAGCAGTGGCGCGGTCGTGGTCTATCTCGGATTCGCCCTGTTGAGCATCGGGGTCTTCGTCATGTTCTATACGGCTTACCGTCGGCTGTGGGTTTGGCTGGCGGATGAGGAAGGCGCAACCCGATTGGTATTGGCTGGCGCCGTGAATCGTCGCCAGGCGGAGTTCACCGGTGAATTTGCCGGAATCGTGGCGGCCCTGGAACGGCGGATGTCCGTAGCGAGTAGCCCGTAATTTGCATCAGGAGGCTGGTTAGTTATGTCGGTAACGCGCGAAGTCATGCTGGAATCGTGGGAGCAACCCTCGTTAGGTCAGTCGTGGAACGCTTGGGATGGATTGTGGGCGCTGTTGGTCGTCGCCGGTTCGTTCTATGCCTGGTGGCTGTACCGGCCCTATATGGATGGCTATGAGGTCGCGATCCAGATCGGCAGTACGCTGGCGCTGATCGCCTGGGGACTGTACTGGAAGCCGGCGCGGCTGTTTACTTTAGCGGTTACGGTTCTGACTGTGTTGGCGCTGTGGCGTTATGGCGCTGACTATGAGCTGCGTAAAAGCAATTTCTGGCTCAAATATTTCCTGGAAAGCCAGGCGGCGTTCATGTGGATGAGCGCATTGTATGTGCTGGCAACCCCCACCTATTTTGCCGCGATGTTGACCCGTTCCGGGTTCGTCGGTAAAACCGCGACCGCTTTAACCTGGTGCGCCACGGTGATGGGAACGACCGGCTTGCTGGTACGCTGGCGCGAGTCGTATCTGCTGGGCGCAGACATCGGCCATATCCCGGTCAGCAACCTCTATGAAGTCTTTATCCTGTTCGCGCTGATCACTGCGCTGCTTTATCTGTTTTATGAAGATCGCCATCGCACCCGAACCATGGGGGGATTTGTACTACTGGCGATCAGTGGGGCGGTGGGCTTTCTGCTGTGGTACACCTTTGACCGCGAAGCGCATCACATTCAGCCGCTGATTCCGGCGTTGCAAAGTTACTGGATGAAGATTCATGTGCCCGCTAACTTCATTGGCTACGGCTCTTTTGCCTTGGCGGCGATGCTGGGCATCGCCTATCTGCTGCGGCTCCAGGCCGAGACGCATCGACCAGATGGTCTGCTGACGCGGGCGCTGCCACCGCTGGATTTGCTGGACGATGTGATGTACAAGGCCATCGCTCTGGGCTTTGCCGCCTTTACCATCGCCACCATCCTTGGCGCGCTGTGGGCCGCCGAGGCTTGGGGCGGTTACTGGTCCTGGGATCCTAAGGAAACCTGGGCGCTGATTGTCTGGTTGAATTACGCCGCCTGGCTACACCTGCGGATGACCAAGGGCTGGCGGGGCGCACCGATGGCCTGGTGGGCGGTCATCGGCCTGTTTGTGACGCTGTTCGCGTTCCTCGGCGTCAATATGTTCCTGTCGGGCCTGCATTCTTATGGTTCATTGTAGGCGCAGTCTCGTTCCTCCTCTCACCTCACGTCCATGGAGTTCGTCCGATGCCGAATCCGATCCGCTATCTGTTGTTGATTCTGCTGACTTGCGCGCTGCCGCTAACGGTCAACGCGGCTGATCCCACGCCGCCGCCGTTCCAGGAAGGCAAGGACTATGCGCGCCTGCCAACCCCCGTCCCACCCGCGACGCCGGACAAGGTCGAGGTGGTCGAAATGTTCTGGTACGGTTGCCCGCACTGCCAGGATCTGGAGCCGGTAGCCCAGGAATGGCTGAAACGCAAGCCGGATAATGTGGTTTTCGTGCGTATCCCGGTGGCTTTTGGGGCGAGCTGGGAAGCGGGTGCCCGCGCCTATTACGCTGCAGAAGCCTTGGGCGTACTGGACAAGTTGCACCCACTGCTTTTTGACGCTTTCCACCAACGGCGCAAGTTGAATACTGAAGATGAATTGGCAGCGTTCTTCGCGGAACACGGTGTGGATCAGGACGCATTCCGTAAGGCTTACACGTCGTTTCAGACGGAAACGCAGTTGCGGCGCGGCAATCAGTTGGCGCAACGCTATGGCGTAAAAGGGGTGCCCGCGGTGATTGTTAACGGTAAATATGACGTGCGCTCGCCGCGCATCTTCGAGGTTGTCGATTTCCTGATTGCCCAGGAAACCCGCCCGCAAGGCTGAACGCAGAGAGCAGGCATGGCCGATGATCACGCCGGGCCGCAACGCTTGCGGTTGCTCAGCTATAACATCCAGAGCGGATTGAGCACCCGTAACTACTCCCAGTATGTCACCCGCAGTTGGAGGCATCTGGTGCCGGTGCCGTCACGGATGGTGAATCTTGACGGCATCGCCCGGATTTTAGCGGATTACGATCTGGTCGCTTTGCAGGAGGTCGACGCCGGCAGTCTGCGCAGCGGCTTTGTGAATCAGGTGAAGTACCTGGCCGCCCATGCCGGTTTCGAGCATGTCTTCGATCAGTCCAATCGTAAGATCGGCATGATTTCGCAGCACGGTAATGCGGTACTCAGTCGGGTCCGACCGGACGCTATCACTGAACATAAATTACCGGGACTGATTCCGGGTCGGGGCGTGCTGGCGGTTCGCTTCGGCAGCGGGATTGATGCGCTGTATGTACTCATCCTGCACATGGCGCTGGGTCGGCGCGGGCGGTTGCGGCAGATTGAATTTCTGGCGGAGCTGGTGCGCGATTACCGCCATGTGATTTTGATGGGTGATCTCAATTCCCGCTTGGACAGCCCGGAAATGGCGGTGCTGCTAGAGAGTGTTCGCCTGCGCGAATCGGCGCCAGGACTACATACCTTTCCCAGTTGGCAACCGGACCGGCAATTGGATCACATTCTGGTTTCGCCTTCGATTACCGTTGAGCATGTCGAAGTGCTGGATCATGTTTATTCGGACCATTTGCCGATTGCCATGGAAGTGCGGTTGCCGGAAGCCTTCAGGTTCGAGGCCCCAGGTTTCGGGTTACGGATAGACCCTCCTGATCACTGGAGCCTGGCGTCTGGAACCTCCGAGGCCTGATTTTTGCCCTGCCCACGGAATCTGACCTCTTGAACCCGGAACCTTTCTGGACTTCGCTCGAAACTGGCCCTTGGACGCGGGCTTCCGGCAACGGCGGATGCTGTACAATCTCTATCACATTCTCAACCATCTCAATTTGTTCGGCGGCGGCTACTGCGCTCAGGCTGAACAGATGATGGGGCAATTACTGGCGGAACTGGGCTGACCATTCCGCCCATTACGGATTGAACTGACCGAATCAGGCTCCATGAATCTGACTAAACTGACGCATCTCAAGCAACTCGAAGCCGAGAGTATCCACATTATCCGCGAGGTGGCCGCCGAGTTTGAAAAACCGGTGATGCTGTACTCCATCGGCAAAGACTCTTCGGTCATGCTGCATTTGGCCTTGAAGGCGTTCTATCCCGGCAAACCACCCTTTCCGCTGCTGCATGTCGATACGACCTGGAAGTTCCGGGAAATGATCCGTTTCCGGGATGAAACGGCGCAGCGGCTGGGGTTGGAACTGCTGGTCCATATCAACGAGGAAGGGGTGCGCCAGGGCGTCAACCCGTTTACCCACGGCTCCCAGGTTCACACGGATATCATGAAAACCCAGTCCCTCAAGCAGGCGCTGGATCATTATGGCTTCGATGCCGCTTTTGGCGGCGCTCGCCGTGATGAGGAGCGCTCGCGGGCCAAGGAGCGGGTTTACTCGTTCCGTGATCGCAACCATCGCTGGGACCCCAAGAACCAGCGTCCCGAACTGTGGAACCTGTACAACGGCCGGGTGCGCAAGGGCGAAAGCATCCGGGTGTTCCCGCTGTCGAACTGGACCGAGCTGGACATCTGGCAATACATTCATCTGGAAAACATCCCGATTGTCCCGCTGTACCTGGCAGCGGAACGTCCGGTGGTGGAACGCGACGGAACCCTGATCATGGTGGATGACGACCGGATGCCGCTGGAACCGGGCGAAACGCCAAAAATGGAATGGGTCCGCTTCCGCACGCTGGGTTGTTACCCACTGACCGGCGCGATTCGCTCTCACGCCACGACCCTGCCGGAGATCATTCAGGAAATGCTGCTGACCCGTCATTCTGAACGTCAGGGGCGGTTGATTGATCACGATGCCGCCGGATCGATGGAAGAAAAGAAACGCCAGGGGTATTTTTGACATGTCCCACGCTTCCCCCTTGATTGCCTCCGACATTCAGGCTTATCTGGAAACTCACGAGCGCAAGGATTTATTGCGCTTCATTACCTGCGGCAGCGTCGATGACGGCAAGAGCACCTTGATTGGCCGGTTGCTCTATGACACGCAACTGATCTACGAGGATCAGCTCGCCGCGGTGCGCCGCGATACTACGAAATACGGCACGACTGGCGAGGAACTGGACCTGGCGCTGCTGGTGGACGGTCTGCAAGCCGAGCGGGAGCAGGGCATTACCATCGATGTCGCCTACCGCTATTTCTCCACGGAAAAACGCAAATTCATTATCGCGGATACCCCCGGTCATGAGCAGTACACGCGCAATATGGCGACGGGCGCTTCAACCGCACAGTTGGCGATCTTGCTGGTGGATGCTCGCAAGGGCGTACAGATACAGACCCGTCGTCATAGTTTTATCGTCTCCCTGCTCGGCATCCGCCATCTGTTGCTGGCGGTGAACAAAATGGATCTGGTCGGGTTCGATCAGTCCGTGTTCAACCGCATCAGCGAGGACTACCGGGAGTTCGTAGACAAGCTGGGGGTGCGGGATGTGCGCTGTGTGCCGGTTTCGGCGCTGCGCGGCGATAACATCGCGCAATCTTCCACCACCATGCCCTGGTACAACGGGCCGACCCTGCTGGAATTACTGGAAACGGTCGAAATTGTCACAGACCTCAACCCCCGCGATTTCCGTTTCCCCGTGCAGTACGTGAACCGTCCCCATCTGGATTTTCGCGGCTTCTGCGGCACGATCGCCGCCGGCGCGGTGCGTCCCGGCGATGAAGTCGTGGCGCTGCCGTCCGGGCGGCGGTCGCGGGTGTCCGCCATCGTGACTGCGGAGGGTAATTTACCGGAAGCGTTCGTGGGTCAGGCGGTCACTTTGACGCTGAGCGATGAGATCGACGTCAGTCGCGGTGATTTGCTGGTTCATCCCGACCGTTTGCCGCCGGTGGCCGAGACCTTTGACGCCCGCGTGGTGTGGATGGCGGATGCGCCGCTGTTGCCGGGCCGGCAGTATGATCTGAAGCTCGGTACGCGCCTATTACCGGCCATGCCGGAAATCCTCCATCACCGGGTGGATGTGAATACGCTGGAGCATCAGCGGGTTGAGGAACTGGGGCTGAATGAGATTGGCTATTGTCGCTTCAGTCTGAATCAGCCGGTCCCGTTCGATGCCTATGATGAAATTCCCGGCACGGGCGGATTTATCGTGATCGACCGGGTGAGCAACGCCACCGTCGGCGCGGGGATGATCGTCCGTCCGGTGATTCGGCCCTTGGTCGATAAGTCGCGGAACGTGGTTTGGTACGAACACCGGGTGACGAAGGCGCAACGGGCCAATCAGAAGGCGCAACGCCCGTGCGTGATCTGGCTGACCGGCCTGTCGGGTTCGGGTAAATCGACGCTGGCTAATGTTCTCGAACAACGGCTCCTACAACTGGGCTATCACAGCTACCTGCTGGATGGCGATAACGTCCGCCACGGTTTGAACCGCGATTTGGGTTTTTCCAAGGATGATCGCATTGAAAATATTCGCCGGATCGGCGAGGTAGCGGCACTGTTCGCCGATGCCGGCCTGATTGTGATTACGGCCTTTATTTCGCCGTTCCGCGCTGACCGGGCGCTGGTACGGGCGCTGGTGCCGGAAGGGGAGTTTGTTGAGGTGCATGTCCATGCTTCACTGGCGGCCTGCGAACGCCGTGATCCCAAAGGTCTGTACGCCAAAGCCCGCGCCGGGGTCATTCGCGATTTTACCGGCATTGATTCACCCTACGAAGCGCCAGAACGTCCGGAGTTGATGCTTGACACCGAGCAGGATTCAGTTGAAGTCTGTTTGGAACGATTACTGGGTTATTTGCGCGAGCGGCGCATCCTGCGCGGTGCCTGAGCGGCGGGGCAGCGATCATTATGGGATGGGAGGCCTGGTTTACCGGCGGCTTAGTGGCGGCGATGATGGGGGTGCTGGCCATGACCCGTGCGGCGCCGGATATGGTGTTGCTGGGCGGTTTGACGCTGTTGGTGCTGGTGGGTATTGTCCCGGCGTCCCAGGCGTTCCAGGGACTGGCGAATCAGGGCGTGATTACCGTCGGCGCACTGTACATCGTGGTGGCGGGACTGCGGGAAACCGGCGGCGTACAGTGGCTGGTGCGGCGAGTGCTGGGGCCGCCCAAGTCGCTGACTCAGGCACAGTGGCGATTGATGGCGCCCGTGACCGTACTGAGTGCCTTTCTGAACAATACCCCGGTCGTGGCGATGCTGATTCCGGCGGTGGGCGAGTGGGCGCGCAAGTACCAGTTGCCGGTCTCCAAGCTGATGTTGCCCTTGAGCTACGCCGCGATCCTGGGCGGTACTTGCACGCTGATCGGCACCAGCACAAATCTGGTGGTCAACGGCCTGCTGATCGACCGCACCGGCGTCAATCTGGGCATGTTCGACATTACGCCCATTGGTCTACCGGTCGCTATCGTCGGAGTGACGTTTGTGATTTTGACAAGCCGCTGGCTGCTGCCGGATCGGCGACCGGCCGTGTCGCCTGGCGACGATCCGCGCCGCTACACTCTGGAAATGCTGATCGACGCCGACGGGCCGCTGGTCGGCAAGACCATTGAAGCCGCCGGCCTGCGCCATTTACCGGGCTGTTATCTGATGGAAATCGACCGTGATGGGGCCGTCATGCCGGCCGTCTCGCCCCGTGAGGTATTGCAGAGCGGTGACCGGCTGGTCTTTGTCGGAGGCGTGGATTCCGTCGTGGATTTACAGCGCATCCGGGGTCTGACGTCGGCACCGAATCAGGTCTTTAAACTGGCTGAGCGCCGCAGTGACCGGTTACTGGTCGAAGCAGTGGTGTCGAATACCTGTCCGCTGGTCGGGCGCAATATCCGTGATGGCCGGTTTCGCAATCGCTACAAGGCGGTCGTGATCGCCGTGGCGCGCAATGGCGCACGCTTGCGGGGCAAAATCGGTGACATCGTGCTACGGCCCGGCGATATTCTGCTGGTGGAGGCTGGCATCGGCTTTCTGGAAGGCAATCGCAATAACCAGGATTTCTTTCTGGTCAGCGCCGTGCCGGATTCGACGCCACCTCGCCATGAACGGGCGCTGTTGGCGCTCGGTATTCTGGCGGCGATGGTGTTGCTGGCCGGGATCGGCGCATTGAGCATGTTTGAAGCGGCGCTGGCGGCGGCGGGATTGATGACGCTGACCCGCTGTGTGAGCATCACCGGTCTGCGCCAAAGCATCGACTGGTCGGTGCTGCTGGTGATCGCCGCCGCGTTCGGCATCGGCGGGGCCTTGCAAAGCACTGAGCTGGCGCTGAACGTGGCGACAGCCATGGTGAATCTGGCCGGGGATTCGCTGGCGCTGAACCTGGTAATGATCTATCTGGCGACGGTGCTGTTTACCGCAGTGATCAACAACAATGCGGCGGCGCTGTTGATGTTTCCCATCGCTCAGGCAGCGACGGCGAGTCTGGACACCAGTATTGTGCCGTTCGCCATGGCGATCATGATGGCCGCTTCGGCGGAATTTTCGACCCCGATTGGCTACCAGACCAATTTAATGGTGTATGGCCCCGGCGGTTACCGGTTCAGTGATTATTTGCGAATCGGATTACCGCTGAATGGGGTGGTAGGCTGTGTGTCACTGGGGATGATTCTGTGGTTGTATTTTTGAACGGGTTCAGGCGGCGCTGCCGATGCTCAAGCCCAAGGATCGAACCCAAGTGCGAGTGATCTGAAACAGATGCTACCCGGTTATCCTTGCGTCTACTACACTGAAAATCACTAAGATTCAGTGATATGAATAACGATTCGCGACTAATATCAACGTCCGCTGCGCGGCAAATCCCACTCCCGTAAAGGTCAAACCTTGTGAGTCCTCCGGCAGAGCCGGGGGTTTACCCAATGTAATTATTCGTACTGACGCTGGCTTTTTCGTGAGTGACATCATGCGTATCCTCCATGTTCTCGACCACTCCCTGCCGCTGCATAGCGGCTACACCTTCCGTACCGCCGCCATTCTGCGCGAACAGCAGCGTTTAGGCTGGGAGACATTCCATATTACTGGAGCCAAGCAAGGCGCTATTTCCGCGCTGGAAGAAACCGCTGAGGGTCTGCATTTTTTCCGCACGCCGGTAGAGAAAGCGGCCTGGGCGCAATGGCCGATACTGAATCAGGCAGCGATTGTCCGGGGTCTGTCGCGGCGACTGGCGCAAGTCGTTGAGCAGGTCAAGCCGGATATATTGCACGCGCATTCGCCAGCGCTGAACGGGCTGGCGGCGTTATCCGTCGCCTGCCGCTATCGCCTGCCGCTGGTTTACGAAGTGCGGGCCTTTTGGGAAGATGCCGCGGTCGATCACGGTACAACCCGCGAAGGCAGCCTGCGCTATCGGTTAACCCAGGCGCTGGAAACCTATGTACTCAAACGCGCCCGTGCGGTGACCTGCATCTGTGAAGGATTGCGCAGCGATATTGTGGCGCGGGGCCTTCCGGCAGAGAAAGTAACAGTCATTCCCAATGCAGTGGATGTCGAGCAATTCAGCTTGGGCGGTGCAGCCGATTCGGCTTTGAAAACCCAACTGGGTTTGGATGTTCCTCCCCTCTCCTCCGGCCCCTCTCCCTCAAGAGGCGAGGGGAGCAAAGATGGATCGCGGGTACTCGGCTTCATCGGTTCGTTTTACGCCTATGAAGGACTGGCGCTGCTATTGGAAGCATTACCCGCGTTGCTGCAACAGGTTCCTGATGTCCGCATATTATTGGTTGGCGGCGGGCCGCAAGAGCAGGCGCTCAAACAGCAGGCGCAGGCGCTGAATATCGCCGATAAAGTGGTGTTCACCGGGCGGGTGCCCCATGCTGAAGTGAATCGTTATTACGATCTGATTGACGTACTGGTTTATCCGCGCCTGTCCATGCGCCTGACGGAACTGGTGACGCCGTTGAAGCCGCTGGAAGCGATGGCGCAGGGGCAGTTGTTCATTGCTTCCGACGTGGGCGGTCACCGGGAACTGATCCGCGATGGCGAAACTGGGGTGCTGTTCCGGGCCGGTGACGTCGCCGATTTAACCGCCAAGGCGCTGGAATTATTCGCCCATTCTGAACGCTGGCCGACGCTTAAAGCGAATGGCCGGCGCTTTGTCGAACAAGAACGAACTTGGCGAAATAGCGTGGGGCGGTATCGGGCGATTTACGAGAGTCTGTTAAGATAAAGCAGGACTTTCGCTTGGAGTTCCAGGTTGTTGATTGTTTTGGTATAATCTCGACATGATAACCAAACAGCAATACGTTCAATATTTGATTAGCACGCCAGTCAATTATACGTGCACGAATCTTGCGG
>JAKLIY010000141.1 GCA_022709365.1 Pseudomonadota bacterium | reverse complement strand
TGTGATTTACAGAAGTGGATGCAAATAATTATAGAAGTGGATGCAAATGGATAAAATTTACAGAAGTGAATGCAAATGAGATGGCCATATCATTACTTCCAAGAAACACGGTGATTTACAGAAGTCGCCGCGACAGCCTACAGGCGTGGAGGCTAGAGCAATAAACAATAGACACCGTGTGTAAAGCGGTGGAGCATCAATCGGCATCATCGCGATAGCCGAGCCGTTCGAGTAAACCATCGAGTATTTCCAGATCGTTGAACGCGAGGATCAAGCGCCCGGACCCGGCCCGAGCATACTCCAGGGTGACCGGGACACCGAGTTGTTCGGACAACCGATCTTCGAACCGCGCGTGATCGGGATCGCGGGGGTCGGCGTCAAAAGCGATCATGGTCGGGTCGCGGGGATCGCGGCGGATCTGGCGCATCAGGGCTTCGACTTGCCGTACGGTCAGCCGCTCGTGGCGAATGCGGCGGGCCAGATGGAGCTGGCGCTTGGGTTCCAACCCGACCAGGACTTTGGTCTGCCCGACCGAAAGTGTGCCCTCGGCGATCCATTGTTGGACGGTCGGTTCCAGGCGCAGCAAGCGAAGCAGATGGGAGGCGACGGATCGGGAATACCCTCGGCGAGCGCCGGCGCGGGTAACGCTGAGTCCCTGTTGCACCTGGTGTTGTAACGCGCGCGCTTCCTGGATCGGATTTGACGGTGCCTTTTCCGTTGGTAAGCTCAGCAGGCGCTGGACCTCCTCATCCTCCAGGCCGTCGCGGACGAACGCGGCTATTTTGGGAAGCCCGGCTTGTTGCGCGGCGAGCCATTGTTTCTCGCCGGACACGATCTCGTAGCGGGTCGGGCGCGTGGTGGGGATAGAGCGGACGGTGACCGGATCGACGAACCCCAACTCGCGCACCGTTTCCACTTCTTCGGCGGTGGGCCAGGGCAGTGGCCGCTGCGGCCGCCGCGCACTCAACGACAGGCGATCCAGTTCCAGTTCGAGCCACATGAGATCGCTGCCGTCAATCGGCCAGCTCGCTGGCCCGTCGGCGCTGGAGCGAAGGCGGGTCCCACGCCAGGTTGCGAAGCAACGGTCGGTCGATCCGTTCTTGTCCGGAACGGATGGCCGCTTCAACAGCCAAATTCAACACCGTGGCCAAATCGCCGATGGTGCCCTCGCTCAGGGCAAGCAACTCGGCCGCCAAATCAGGATGATGAAGATGAGAGGGTTGGCGCAGGGGAAGCAGGCGCTCGAAGCTGGCCAGCAGCTTGCGGTACTCCTCATTCAAAGTCCATTTGGGCAGCGCCAACGGTTGGAACCGATTGGCCAGTTGCGGGTCGGTCTGGATGGCGCGCAGTGCGTCGGCGGTCCCCACGCCCACCAGGGGAATTTGCAGGTCGTTGCCGAGAAATTTGAGGGTGTTGAGCACGATCCGCTGCGATTCGAGGCGGCTGGCCAGCAGGTGGTGCAACTCATCGACGATCAACAGTTTGATTTTCAGGTGGCGTAGCAGCAGA
>JAKLIY010000140.1 GCA_022709365.1 Pseudomonadota bacterium | reverse complement strand
GAAGTGGTCTCGCCGCCATCTTCCGGCTTTAATAATCAATAACCTGGCCGTTCTCAATGCTCCTCTCCCGCTTGCGGGAGAGGAGGCTACTCCTAATCGGGTCTAACGGCTCTGCCCGGCGTTCAGCGCTTCATCCCGCCAGTACTTGGTGCCGGCGACGGTCGCGGCCAACTCCAGGCCCCGGTCGGTGAACTGGTAGATTTCGATCCCCTGGGCAGACGCCCCGGCGCTGACCTGTCCGCCCTGGCTGCCGGTCTTGGCCGCCGCGCCCACGTCGCCGCCGAAGTCCCAGCCGCTGTTGACAAATTGATTCAGCGTCTGCGCATCCCGGAAGACGAACACGGCCCGAAAGTCCTTGATCCCGAACCCCAGCCCGGCACCCACCTCGGCCATGCGCATGTAAGTGTCCTGGCCGGTGCGGTTGTCGCGCACCAGGCCGTAGCCACTGCCGGAACTCACGACCAGGAACTTGGTGCCCCGATTGCTGAATACGCCATAGCCCGCTGCCCGTTTGACTCTGTTCTGGAGACCGGGATTCAGGCGATAGGCCTCGGCCAGGGTGTCCTGGGCCATCTGCCGTATGTTGGCCCGCTGCTCGGCGGCGGTGTCGCCCTGCGGCGTGGCGCACCCGGCGATCAACAGGAAGCACAGCGCGAACAATGAGTTGAAGATTTTTGATTTCATGGTTTTTTCCTCGTAGGGGTCGTATCTGCTACTTTTCAAAACACTTCGGGAATGAATTTTAAACGGGGAGTCCGTGATTCAGACGCCATCAAACCACCTTGATCTCATCCGTCAGAGGCAGCCCATTGGCGAACTGGGTCACGCTGTTGATGGTGGTCTCGCAGATCGTCGTGATCGCCTCCTGAGTGAAGAACGCCTGATGGCCGGTAACGATGACGTTGGGGAACGACAGCAGGCGCTGGAACACGTCATCGGTAATGATAGTGCTCGACAAGTCGCGGAAAAACAGATCGGCCTCCTGCTCGTAAACATCCAGCGCCAGGCCCCCCAATTGGCCGCTTTTCAGGGCTTCGATGACTGCTTCGGTATCGATCAAGCCCCCGCGGCTGGTGTTGACGAGCAGCGCGCCCCGTTTCGCTCGCGCGAGCGTGTCCGCATTGATGATGTGATGCGTTTCCGGCGTCAGCGGGCAATGCAGGGAAACGATATCGGCCCGGGTGCCGATTTCCCGGCATGAAATACGGTTCCGCCTGACACGGGCAGGGCGCGCGTCAGCCGCTCAGCAACGCGGCCACAATCTGGGCGAACAGAATCTTGAGGATGGTCATCGAGGGGAAAATCATCGCGTAGCCTACATCTGGCTGATCGGTCGGCGCCACGCGACTGGCAAAGGCGAGAATCGCCGGATTGCCGGTCGCGCCGGAGACCACACCCATGGCGGTATCGAACGGCAGGCGGAACACGAACAGGGCGAAGAACGCCGTGATCAGCACCAGCGCCGCCGCGATCAACGCGCCGTAGAGCAAAAAGCTCACCCCTGTCGCGCTGACCGTGGCGAAAAATTTCGGACCCGAGGCCAATCCGACCTGGGCCAGAAAGATGGTCAGGCCGAAGTTTCTCAGCACCAGGTTGGCCGACAGCGGCATGGTCCAGACCAAAGCCCTGGTGCGCCGGAGCTTGCCGAGAACGAGGG
>JAKLIY010000014.1 GCA_022709365.1 Pseudomonadota bacterium | reverse complement strand
AAATCGAAAGCGGAGAAACCGTTTCAGCGATCGCCCGCCAGTTCAATACCAGTCGGCAGACCATCATGCGCGTCAGAGATCAAGCATAATCCTGTGGTGGGTTATGTACCTTTGTTGGGAGGAACCCAATGATCAACTCCCCGGATCGCGGCATGACGTTCGTGAGCGCAGTAATGTTGACCTGATGCGTGACCAGCACCCGGGGCGACCCGGCATAGGGGCGGCTGAGAAATTCCCGGAGCGCCGCCATTTGGGCTTCAGCGCGCTCCGGGTAGGAGAAGAAGGAATCCAGAGGAGGAAAGGGTTCGACGGGTCCCAGGTCCAGCAAGCGGGCGGTGTCCAAGCACCGACACCAGCGACTGGACAACACGCGGGCGGTCGTGATGCCGTTGCGCCGGAACGCCGCCCCAATGGCGCGGGCCTGCTGACGCACCTCCGCCTATAAATTGCGTTGCGTTGCACAATCCTCAAGCTGGAAATACGCTGGATCACCACCACCCGGCGCCAGCGCATGACGGATCAGACCCACCGCCGTCCCGGAATGCAACGCTTGCCATAGATTCTCGTCGGCCCACGCCAACACGCCGAACCCCAGATAGAGTCCGATGCCGAGCAGCAGCGACCCGCAGCGCCAGCGACGCAGCTTACCAATAATGCCCAAAGTCCGGCCCTCGCTCCGGCAGTTTCCGCGAGACGCCGGATTCATCGACCGCAACATACACGATCACCGCCTCGGTCACCGCCGTCGATTGCAGCACGCCATCATGCGGGCGCTGGGCGAAGACCTGCACCTTGACCGTGATCGACGATGAACCGACTTTCTGGATGCGGGCAAAGCAACTGACCAAATCACCCACTTTCACCGGCCGGTGAAATTCCATGGAAGTCACCGCGACGGTCACGACTGGACCGCCGGCGTATTCCAGCGCCACGATACCGCCCGCAATATCCATCTGCGCCATGATCCATCCGCCGAAGATGTTGCCACTGGGGTTGGTATGGGCGGGCATTGCGAGCAGGCGAACGGTTGGTTGCCGGTCGTGTGGAAAACTATCCGGTTCTTTGACAGCCATCGTTATTCCTTTCGCACAAAGCAGTAAACTTTTTGAGAATCAACACGTTTATTTCCCGGTCGGTACAATGCGCAACAGTGCCCCAGCGTCTTCATCGGTCAGTACATACAAGTACCCATCCGGCCCCTGGCGCACATCCCGCACCCGTTTGCCAATCGTCAGTTTTTCCTCGCCGATGATCCGCTCGCCGTCCAGGTCGATGCGGCGAATTTGCCCGAACTTGAGTGCGCCACTGAAGAGATCGCCCTTCCATTGTGGATAAACGTCGCCGGTGTAGAAGGTCAAGCCGCTAGGCGCTTTGGACGGCGTCCAGACGAGCTGCGGATCGACGACGCCCGGACGTTGGGTTTCATCAGAGATTTTCGGTCCCCAGTATTCCAGGCTATAGGTGACCGCCGGCCAGCCATAGTTACCGCCGCCTTCGAGGATATTGAGTTCATCGCCGCCCCGCGAACCGTGTTCATTGGCCCAAATGCGCCCATTCAGCGGATGACGGGTCAGACCCTGAATATTGCGGTGGCCGAACGTCCAGATTTCCGGTTTTGCGCCGGGCCGGTTGACGAACGGATTGTCCAGCGGTGGCGAACCGTCATCCTTTAGCCGCAGCACCTTGCCGAAATGCGTCCCCAGGTTTTGCGCCTGATTGCGAATATTCCCATCGCCAAAACGGGTCGGCGGATTGCCGCCATCGCCGATGCTCATGAGCAACGTTTTATCCGGCAGCCAGACCAGGCGGGAACCAAAATGCTGCCCCCCGGATTTAGGATCAGCGTTCTGGAAAATGATTTTGGCGTCCTGCAAGGCATGATTCTCGAAGCGCCCCCGTGCCAGCGCGGTGCGGTTCGCATCGGGACTGCCGATAGCCAGGGTGAAATAGATCAGCCGGTTGTGAGCGAAATCGGGATGCAGGGCGATGTCGAGCAATCCGCCTTGCCCGAAAGCCAGTACTGGCGGCAGGCCGGCAATCGGTTGCGGGTCGAGTCGCCCAGCGCGAATGAGCCGCAGACGCCCCGGACGCTCCGTAACCAGCGCCGAGCCGTCCGGCAGCCAAGCGATAGACCAAGGGTGACTCAGCCCGTCAACCACGACTTCCGCCCGCCAACCCTGAGCTTCCGGGACATCGCTGCTGATCGGCGCTGGCCCGGTTTGTGCGGTGCAACCGATGCTGAACGCGATCAGTAACCCGGAAACGATGAGGGGTTTAAACAGTTTCATGTTGGAATGTGTAGCACTGATGGATTTTCGGATGGCGGGCGAAATCCTGCGGCAGCGTGAGCCGACTCCAATCCTCAATCCGCCATGCCGTCAGGGCGTCCCGGTCCAGGTGAAAGCGGCGATAGTTGGTGGAGAAAATCAGCACGCCGCCCGGAGCCAGCAAGCGCAAAGCCTGCTGCAACAATTCGCCATGATCGCGCTGAACATCGAAATGCCCGTCCATTTCCTTGGAATTGGAAAACGTCGGCGGATCGAGAAAGATTAAATCATAGCGTTCCCGCGCCTCGACCAGCCATTCCCGGCAATCGGCTTGAATGAAACGCCGCCAAGGATTGTTTAACCCGTTCAATTCCAGATTACGGCGCGCCCAGTCGAGGTAAGTAGCCGAAAGATCGACTGTGGTGGTGCTGACTGCGCCGCCGAGCGCCGCATAAACCGTTGCAGTTCCGGTGTAGCCGAACAGGTTCAGGAAGCGCCGACCCTTCGCTAGCTCGCCCAGTCGTTGTCGGGTGATGCGATGGTCGAGAAACAGCCCAGTATCCAGATAGTCGGTGAAGTTGACCAGAAATCGCGCCGGCCCCTCGCGCACTTCGTGGAAACGACCCTGTTGCGCTTGCTTCTGGTACTGATGGGCGCCGCGCTGGCGTTGCCGGACTTTGAGAAAGACGTTTTCCGGGGGCAGTTCCAGCACGGTGGGCAGCACCGCCATGATCTGCTGTAACCGCACCTGGGCTTTGGCGGGATCAATGCTGGCCGGCGGGGCGTATTCCTGGACATGCAGCCACTGTTCGTAGCGATCAATGGCGACGGCGTATTCCGGCAGATCGGCGTCATACAGCCGGTAACAACTCACGCCCTCCCGTGCCGCCCAACGGCCCAGATGGCGCAGATTCTTGCGTAGTCGATTGGCGAAGTCCTCGGCGCCATATGCCCCCTCCCCCCATCCCCCTCCTACGCTGGGGAGGGGGAGCCTGGTACTCCCTCCCCCCTTGTGGGGGAGGGTCGGGGCGGGGGGGAGAGGGCGAACGAAACATTCCGGTTCCACCCGAAAGCGCAGTAGCCGACATTCCAACGGACCATTATTAAAGGTGTGAACCTTGTCCGCCCGCAGACCCATGCGCTTGCCCAAATCGGGATTACCGGTGAACACCGCCGCCCGCCAGCCGGTGAAACGCGCTTTCAGCCGGTCACCGATTTGGATGTACAACGCCGCCACTTCATCCTGTTCGCCCAACCGCTCGCCGTAAGGGGGATTGATGATGACCAATCCTGGCGGTCCCGGCGGCGGTTCCACAGCGATCCATTCCCGACGCTCGATCCGCAAGCGGTCAGCCACTCCCGCACGGCCCGCGTTGACCAGCGTCGCCCGCACCGCCTTGGGATCATGGTCGCTGGCCAGAATCAACGGAATGCGGGATTGACCCGTCGCCCAACGTTCCCGCGCTTCATTCAATAAACGGCTCCACAGCGCCGGAATATGGCCCAGCCAGCCGCTGAATCCCCAATGTTCACGGGACAAGCCGGGGGCGCGGTCGCCGGCAATCCAGGCGGCTTCAATGGCCAACGTCCCGGAACCGCAGAGTGGATCGAGCAGTGGACCACCGGCTGCGGCTATTTCTGGCCAACCGGATTTCAACAGTAGCGCGGCAGCCAGCGTTTCTTTCAACGGCGCAGTCACCGTGGCCTCACGGTAGCCGCGCCGATGCAGGCTGTCGCCGGACAGATCAAGGCTGACCGTGGCCTGACCGTCACGCCATTGGGCGTGAATCCGCAAATCCGGCTGATGCCGGTTCACGTTCGGGCGTTGACCGCAGCGCGCACGAAATCGGTCAACGATGGCATCCTTAACTCGCTGTGCGCCATAGTGGCTATGGTCGATGCCCGGACAATTCCCGCTGAATTCCACGCTCAACGTACCTTCCGGGGCGAGATGTTCCTCCCAGGGAAGGTCGAGAACGCCGGCATAAAGCGCCTGACTGTCAGCCACCGGGAGTTCGGCCAGCGGCAGCAAGATGCGACTAGCGGTACGCGACCAGAGGCAGGCGCGATAGGCGGTTTCCAGTGTTCCCCGAAAACGGATACCGCCACGCGCCGGTTTAACCTGCACCGCGCCTAGCTCCGCCAGTTCCGCGGCCAGCAGCGGTTCAATGCCGGACGGGGCAGTGGCGAAAAAATCGGATTCACTCAAGTTTCAGTCCTCAATGGCGACGTTAACCAGCGTCGGCTGGAGCAGTCGCTGTACTTCAGAGGGCGGCAAACTGATCAGGAAACCGCGCTTGCCGCCATTTAAATAGATCAGCGGCAGGTCGAGAATGCTGGCTTCCAGATAAACCGGCATAACCTTGCGGACGCTAAACGGCGAGGTGCCGCCGACCAGATAACCACTGTGTTTGCTGGCAACCGCCGGGTCACAGGGCGTGATGGTCTTGACGCCCAGCAGTCGCGCTAGTTCCTTGGTGGAGACCTGACGATCGCCGTGCATCAGCACGATCAACGGTTGTCGGCGTTCATCCTCCATGATCAGCGTCTTGATGACCTGATGTTCATCGACGCCCAGACAGTGCGCACTATGGGCGGTGCCGCCGCGATCCTCGTAGGGATAGAGGTGGCCGCTGAATGCAACCTCATGGGTTTGGAGCCATCGGGTGGCCGGCGTCGCTGGGAACTTTTCCTTCTTCGTCGACATTTTTTCACTCAATTAAATCATGTTTTTTACAGCTTGTTGTTTTTTTCATTATTAATAATTTTTATTATTAAAACAACATTAGTTGTATTAATAATAATATCAAGAGTAAAATTTTTCAGTAATCATTATAAATAATATTAAAAATCAATAATCTTATAATTTAAAAAAACCCTTTAAAACCGCTCAAGAATAGCGACTATCATTGTTGCTAAAAAAATAATAAAAGACTATGCAAAAGTCGGGACAACTCTAACTTGTTGCATGATAGCAAAAAAAATTTTGCATGTCTGATTCTTGCCTAATCAAACCGGGTTTGGTTAGAGTTCAGGAAGGGCCTATTTTAGGTTATCGGGAGGAACTGACGAATGCGAATAGACGCAGCGCTTGAAAACAACAGCCAAAACGTAGAGACCTCACCCGAGTGGAATCGGCGCGGATTTCTGAAACTGGCGGCTAGCGGTCTTGGTGCCTTGGCTTTGGCACCAGAAATACTCCAGGCGTCGGTTCGGCGCGAACGTTATATTGCCTTTTATAACCCCAATACGGGCGAAACGATCCGCCAGGTGTACTGGACCCCTCGCGAGGGCTACATTCGTGAGTCCCTCAAGGAGGTTAGTTGGGGATTGCGCGACCATCACAACGATCAGGTGAGAGCGTTCGACGTCAACGTCCTTGACCAACTCTATGCCCTGCAGTTGCAATTGGGAACGTATTCGCCGGTTCATGTCATCAGTGGTTATCGCTCGCCGACCACCAACAGCATGTTGTGCGAGCGCAGTCGCGGTGTGGCGCGTAACAGCTACCACATCAAGGCCATGGCGCTCGATGTCCGGCTTCCGGACGGGCGGGTGTCGGATGTCTGCCGGGCCGCCCGGGCATTGGGCGCCGGCGGGGTTGGCTATTATCCCCGCGCCAACTTTGTCCACATTGACAGTGGTCCGGTTCGGTACTGGAGCTGAATCGATAACAGGCGGAATGGAAAAGGGCGGCTTGGGCCGCCCTTTCTGTTTCCAACCGGCTTAGAACAACAACTGCGGCAAAAACAGGCTGACCTGCGGGATGTAGGTGATGATGATCAGGAAGCTCAGCATCACCATCAGCCACGGCATAGCCGCTTTCACTACATCCCACAGCGGCATACCCGTCACGCCGGACGTCACGAACAGGTTCAAGCCGACCGGCGGGGTGATCATGCCGATTTCCATATTCACCGTCATGATGATACCCAGATGGATCGGATCGATACCTAAATGGGTGGCAATGGGGAAGAAGATCGGGGCCAGAATCAGCAGGATCGATGACGGCTCCATGAAATTGCCGGCGATCAGCAGGACGATGTTGACCACGATCAGGAACTGCCAGGGCGCCAACCCCCAACCTACGATGGTTTCCGCCATCATCTGCGGGATGCGCTCAGTGGTCAGCACATGCGCGAACAGAAAGGCGTTGGTAATGATAAACAACAGCATCACCGTCACCTTGGCCGACTCGGTAAAGACGTGGGGCACCTCGCGGAAGCCCATGTCCCGATGGACGAACAGCGCGACGATGAAGGCGTAGACTGCCGCGACCGCCGCCGCCTCGGTCGCAGTGAAGATACCGCCGTAAATTCCACCCATCACCACAAAAATCAATCCCAGTCCCCAAATAGCGTCGCGGGCTGCGACCAGCAGTTCCCGGAACGACACCCGTGGTTGGGTCGGGATTTTCATTTTGTGGGCGCTGAAGAAAATGGCCAGCATCAACATCAAACCCAGCAGAAGACCGGGAATGACCCCTGCCATGAACAACTGACCGACCGAGGTCTCCGTGGCAGCGGCGTACACCACCATGACGATGGATGGCGGAATCAGAATGCCCAGGGTGCCGGCGTTGCAGATCATACCGGCGGCGTAGGGCAGTGGATAACCGGCTTTGACCATGGCGCCGATGACGATGGAGCCGATGGCCGCCACCGTGGCTGGCGAGGAACCCGACACTGCGGCGAACAGCATACAAGCCAGTACCGAGGCAATCGCCAGTCCGCCCTTGAGATGACCGACAGCAGCGATAGCAAAGCGGATCAGCCGTCGGGCCACGCCGCCAGTGGTCAGGAACGCCGAGGCCAGGATGAAAAACGGAATCGCCAACAGGGTGTAATGCTCCATCGTGTCGAACAGCTTGAGCGACATGGAGGCCAGCGAGTCGTTGGTGAAAAACAGGATGGTCAGGATGCTGGACAGGCCCAGGGAGAACGCGATCGGCACCCCCATCAACAGCAAGACAAACAGGATGGTAAACAGGAATAGCGAAGTCATGGCGCTTTCTCCTGGCGGGCTTGACCGGGGGCGGGATGCAGGATCTCGACTGCTTCGACGACTTCAACGCCCTCGACCGCCTCAATAGCTTCGCGGGCCTCGTCGGCCAGCCGCAAGCCTTCCTGCTGACCGGTCGCCGTGAGCCAGGCGATCTGCAACAGCCGCAACAGCGCCAGTGCCAGGCCAATCGGCAGCATGATGAAGGGAATCCAGCGCGGGATGGGTAAATCCTGGGCTTCGATGCCCACCTCGTAGAGTTTGTAGACATAGCCAGTCGCGCCGACCAGCAGGATGATGCAGTAGGCGCAGCAGGCCAGCACCGCCAGCAGGCCGACGATGCGGCGCCACTGGTGGGGAAGCTGGCGCACCACGATATCGATGCCGATATGAGCGCCGACCTTGATGCCGTAGGAAATGCCGAACAGGACCAGCCAGGCAAAGAGATAAGTGGTCAATTCCAGCGCCCAGCCGAAGCCGGTGCTGAAGAGATAACGGGCGACCACCTGGCTGAAGGTGATGAGAGTCATCAGCGCCAGCAGCAGGGCGATGAAACCCTCCTCCAGATGATGGACGATGCGAATCAGCATGGGGGACTCTCCGAACGAAAGCGCGAACCGCCGCCTCTTGACTTGATGCGGGGCATGAGGCGGTCAGGTCAAAAGGAGGGCGTTATGGTTTGTTGGACGCCTGGGCCGCATCGACAATCTCCTTGCCAATATCGCCAGTGAATTTATCGTAGACGGGCTTCATAGCGGCTTTCCACGCCGCCCGCTGCTCAGCGGTAAACGGGAGAATCTCGGTCTTGCCGGAATCCTTGATCTTTTGCCGGTCGCCGTTGTTGAGGGCGGTCGATGACTTGTTGACCTCGACCGTGACCTCAGCCAGGATTTTTTCCAGCGTATCGCGCACGTCAGCCGGCAGGTCGCTCCAGAACTTGGCGTTGGTCACCACCATATAACCCAGATAGCCGTGGTCAGATTCGGTGAAATAGGGCTGGACTTCGAAGAACTTCTGCGAATAGGCGTTCGACCAGGGATTCTCGGCCCCGTCCACCACGCCGGTTTCCAGCGCCTGATAAACTTCGGCGAACGCCAGCTTCTGCGGGACCGCGCCGACCGCCTTGAACTGCGCTTCAAGGATGTCCGACGCCTGGATACGGAATTTCAGACCCTTGGCATCCGCCGGCATCCGCAACGGCTTTTTGGCCGAAAGCTGCTTCATGCCGTTATCCCAATAGGCCAGCCCGGTCAGACCTTTTTTGGTCAGCGAGTTCAGAATGCTCTTGCCGGTCGGGCTGGTGTGGAAGCGGTGGACGGCCTCGATGTCATTGAACAGAAACGGCAGATCGAAGACCTGAATCTGTTTGGTGTAGCGGTCGAACTTCGACAGCGACGGGGCAATGAGTTGCACGTCGCCGAGTAGCAACGCTTCCATTTCCTTGCCGTCGCCGAACAACTGGGAATTGGGATAGACCTCGACCTTGACCTTACCAGCCAGGCGTTCCTCCGCCAGTTTCTTGAACATCACCGCGCCTTGGCCCTTGGGCGTACTGTCAGCGACGACATGCGAGAACTTGATGACAATTTCGGCGTGGGCCATGCCGGTCAACAGGGCCAGCGTAGCGCCGGCGAGGAGAGCGTGGACAATGGGCTTGCGCATGAGGGAGTTTCTCCTTTGGCTTTTTTGGTTGCGGCTGGACGAAGCGCCAGCTTGGCGAGCAGGTCCGGCAGCGCGCCGGACTCTCGATTAAGCGTAGAAGAAATTGAAATGAATGCACGAATTAGCCGTTAATCGCAATTGCTGCACCTTGCTGGTGTGTGGGATCAGCTACGAATGCCGGTGCCACGCCGCAACAACCACAGGCTGTAGACGAACAGGGTGATGATAAATAGCAGAATGATGGCGAAGGCCAGTCGAACATCGATATCGGAAACACCCAGAATGCCGAAGCGGAAGGCGTTGATCATGTACAGAATGGGGTTGAACAGCGAAATGTCCTGCCAGAATGGCGGGAGCATCTGAATCGAGTAGAAAATGCCGCCGAGATAGATGAGCGGGGTGAGGACGAAGGTGGGGACCACTGAGATGTCATCGAAGCTTTTGGCGTAAATGCCGTTGATCAGTCCAGCGAGCGCGAACAACACCGAAGTCAGAACGATGACCGCGAAGGTGATGAGTGGATGTTGCCAGTGCAGATCGGCGAAGAACAGCGAGGTTACGATCACCGCGAGACTCACCGCCAGGCCGCGCGCCAAACCACCGCCGACGAAGCCAAGGACAATCATCGTGTTCGGCAAGGGCGAGACCAGCATTTCCTCGATATGGCGCTGGAACTTGGCGCTGAAGAATGAAGACACCACGTTGGAATAGGAGTTGGTGATGACCGCCAGCATGATCAGGCCAGGGGCAATGAACTGGGTATAGCTCAACCCTTCCACTGGCCCCAGTTGCGCGCCGATCAATTGGCCGAAAATGATGAAATACAGGGCGGTGGTCACTGCCGGCGGCAGAATGGTTTGAATCCAGATACGCAGGAACCGCAAGGTTTCCTTGATCAGGATGGTTTGCAGGGCAATCAGTTGGGCATGAAAGGGCATGGGTTTCCTTAAGTTAAGCCGCCTCGCGCATTTCCACAATCAGCCGTTTGCCCAAGGCCGCCAGCGCCGTTTCAATCTGTTCGATGCGACTTTTGTGGTGGAGCGACAGCAAATGATCGACTTGGATAGCGGTCAAGTTCAGCATCTGCGCCAGATCGGTTTTCCGCTTGCCTGCCGCTAACAGGGCGTTGTAGAGGACTATCTTTGCAGAGGCTGTGACTTTTAGCGCTACGCCGGGCCGTCTGTTCAGTGGGGAAGGTTCAGGAATGGGCTGACGGTCATCCATATAGGCAGAGAGCATCACCAGCAGCGCATCTTCAGCCATCAGCAGCGCTTCGGCTTCGTCTTCGCCAAACGTGACGGCTTCCGGCACGTCCGGGAATGTGACCAGGAGGGTGTCGTTGTCATCGGGGGTTAGTTCTACGGGATAAATCAACATCATCGCCTCCTATTTCAGCCCGAGATCTTTCTTGATCTTGTTCATCAGCCCGATACCTAACTGCTTGCCACTTCGGCTTCCCCACTGTCCAGTGCAGCGGCGAATTCGGTCAACAGGTATCAAGGAGGTAGAGCTTGTCGTGGAGAAAACTGATTCAGCTTGTCGCAGTGTCGCTTTTTTCCACCAACCGCAAAAACAGTTCCTCCAGCCGGTTCGCCTTGTTGCGCAGGCTGGAAACCTCAATGCCGTGCGCGGACAACTGCTGAAATAATGCATTGACGCCCCGCTCTTTAGCCACGTCCACTTCGAGAGTTAAATCATCCAGCCGGCGCAGGGGATAGCCCGGAATCTCCGGCACTGCTTGCAGCGGGTGCTGGAGATTCAGTACGAAAGTTTCCAGATTCAGGCGATTCAACAACGTCTGCATTCGGGTATTCTCGATAATCGCGCCGCCGTCAATAATCGCAATATGGCGACACAAACTTTCCGCCTCTTCCAGATAATGCGTGGTCAGAATAATCGTCACGCCGCGCATGTTAATCTCGCGCAGGAAGTCCCACATCGACCGGCGAATTTCAATGTCCACTCCGGCGGTCGGTTCGTCCAGAATCAGCAGTTTCGGTTCATGCACCAGCGCCCGGGCGATCATCAGCCGTCGCTTCATCCCCCCGGACAGTTGTCGCGCCATCTGCCGGCGTTTGTCCCACAGACCGAGTTGCCTGAGACAGGTTTCAGCGCGCTGGCGGGCCAATTCACGGGGCAAGCCGTAATAACCGGCCTGGTTGATCACGATCTCGGCGACTGGCTCGAACTGGTTGAAATTAAATTCCTGCGGCACCAGGCCGATGCAGCGCTTGGCGGCGGACAAGTCGGTATCCAGGTCATGGCCGAATACCTGCGCCATACCGCCGGTCTTGCGCACCAGCGAGCAGATAATGCCGATGGTCGTAGACTTGCCCGCGCCGTTGGGGCCGAGCAGGGCAAAAAACTCTCCTTCTGCGACTTCAAGATCGATGCCGCGCAGGGCTTCGAAGCCGTTCGCATAGGTTTTGCGCAAATCGCGCAGGGTCAGGGCTGAGAGGGTCATGCAGGGAATTCCATAATGAAGGCAACTGATGCCTGTTCCAACTCCTCCTCACCCGCTTCCTCGCGCTTGCTTTCGACGGTGCCCAGCGGGGGTTCAGAGATTGGCGTCGTTCAATCAGCAAGGGCGGTGCGCGGATCGACGTATTCGTAGCCGAGGTCGTCGGCGACCGCCTGATAAGTCACCTGGCCCTTGCAAACGTTGAGGCCAGCCAGGAAATGGGGATTTTCCAGCAGCGCCTTTTTGTAGCCTTTTTCAGCCAGCGCCAGGGCGTAGGGGAGGGTGGCGTTGTTGAGGGCATAGGTCGAAGTATGGGGCACCGCCCCCGGCATGTTAGCGACGCAATAATGCACGACGCCATCCACCATATAGGTCGGCTCGGCGTGAGTGGTCGGATGGGAGGTTTCGAAGCAGCCGCCCTGGTCAATAGCGACATCCACCAACACTGCACCGGGTTTCATCCGCCGGATCATGTCGCGAGTCACCAGTTTCGGCGCCTCAGCGCCGGCAACCAGTACCCCGCCAATCACCAGGTCTGCTTGTAGAACATACTCTTCCAGCGCCGCCCGGGTGGAGTACACGGTCTTGAGCGCCGCGCCGAAGCGTTGCGCCAGCCGCGCCAGGACGCTCACCTGATGGTCGAGCACGGTCACATCCGCAGCCATACCCAGCGCCATATAGATGGCGTTTTCACCGACCACGCCGCCGCCGATAACGACCACTTTGGCCGGAGCGACGCCCGGCACGCCACCCAACAGGATGCCGCGCCCGCCCTTGGCTCGTTCCAGCGCCGCCGCGCCCGCCTGAATCGACAACCGACCGGCGACCTGAGACATCGGGGCCAGCAGCGGCAATCCCCCCTGGTCATCCGTCACGGTTTCGTAAGCGATGCAGATGGCGCCGCTCTTGATGAGATCCCGGGTCTGATCCGGATCAGGGGCGAGATGCAGGTAGGTGAACAGCATCTGGCCTGGGCGCAGCATCTGACGTTCGACCGCCTGTGGTTCCTTAACTTTCACGATCAGGTCGGCCTGGGCAAAGATTTCGGCGGGGGCAGCGGCGATTTGTGCGCCAGCCGCCCGATAGGCGTCGTCCAAACGGCCAATGCCGACCCCGGCATGGGTTTCCACTAGCACCGAGTGACCGTGAGCGGTGAATTCCCGCACACTGTCTGGAGTCAGGCCCACCCGGTATTCATGGACTTTGATTTCTTTGGGTACACCAATCAACATGGTTTGAAACTCCTCATGAGGGTTGCCAGCGTTTGAACTCCATCACCTCTCCGCCTGACAGATGCACATCTCAAGGTTATTGAGGAACGAGATAGCCCGTGAATTCTGGCGTATAGCGTTCCTCAAAGCGACTATCCGGCCCGGCCAGGATGAAGAAAGCGGCCAGATGATGTTCAGCAGCGAGTTGGAAACCGAATTCCGGTCCTGCCGCCATCAAGGTTGTGGCGGTAGCGTCGGCGATCATGGACTGGTCGCTGATAACCGTTACGGATGCCAGAGTTTGTGGAACTGGTCGGCCCGTGTGAGGGTTGATGATGTGCGAATAACGCTGACCGTTTTGCTCGAAGAAGTTGCGATAGTCGCCTGAGGTGGAAATGCTGTGGTCGCCGAGTTGAATGAGCCGTTCGACCGCCCGTTGCCCGACCACCGGCTTTTCAATGGCAATCGTCCAGGGTTGCCCCCGGCCATTGTGACCTTTGGCGCGAATTTCGCCGCCAATGGACGCCAGATAGTTATTGATGCCCACAGTCTCCGCTAACGCCGCCAGTTGATCCACACCATAGCCTTTGGCGATGGCGGATAGATCGACATAAAGATCAGGACGTTCTTTCTTCAACGCTGGCGGTTTCTGGCGAGCGCTCAACCGCCAGTAACCGACCCGCTCACGGGTCTGGGCGATCTGCGTATCGGTGGGAACCTGGTCGCGGCGTGGCTCCGGGCCGAAGCCCCACAGGTTGACCAGCGGGCCGACCGTGATATCGAATGCGCCGCTGCTGAGTTCGCTGATGCGCAGCGCTTCAGCGACGATTTGCTGCAGTTCCGGCGAGACCGCGATCCAGTCAGTGCTAGGGTTGCGATTGAACCGGGACAGTTCCGATTGGGGATCGTAGGTGGACAGGGTTTGATTGATACGCGCCAGTAAAGCCTCGATCTGCTGTTTGAGATCGGCGGGCGCGGTCTGCCCGGGTGTCGGGACCAGTTTGAGATCATAGCTGGTGCCCATGGTCGATCCCGCAAAGCGCACGGTCGGATCAGGCGGCGGCGGCTCGCAGGCGGCCGTCAGCGCCAGCCCGACCAGCGCCAGGACGCGGAGCCTGAAGCCTCTCCCCCGCGAACAGGGAAGAGGGACGTGACCGGCATCCTCCATCAGGCGTTAGCCGCTTCCATGGCGGCGATGGCATCCGCCAATTTGACCAGGCGATGCGCGCTTTCGACATGCAGATTTTCAATCAGCTTGCCGTCCACCACCACCACGCCTTTGCCTTGCGACACCGCTTCCGCGTGAGCGGCGATGATCTTGCGCGACCAGGCGACGGCTGATTCCGAAGGCGCGAAGATGCGGTTAGTGACGGCAATGGTCTTCGGATGAATCAGCGTCTTGCCGTCGAAGCCCAGTTCCACGCCCTGCTGGCAGGAGTATTCGAAGCCTTCATCGTCATTCAGGTCCAGATAAACGCCATCGAGAATCGCCAGACCATTGGCGCGGGCCGCCAGCAGGCACAGACCGAGCGAGGTGAGCAACGGCAGTCGCTCACGGGTGTGGGCGCAGTTGAGGTCCTTGGCTAGGTCGGAGGTGCCCATGACCAGACAGGACAGACGCGAGCTGGCGGCGGTGATGGCGGGTGCTTCCAACATGCCGCGCGGGGTTTCCATCATGCACCAGATCGCCATGTCATCCGGAGCGCCGGCTACCCTCATGATGTGTTCGGCCTGACAAACGGTGTCAGCACTTTCCACCTTGGGCAGCACGATAGCGTGAGCGCCGGAGCGGGCGGCGGCGACAATATCGTCATGCCCCCAGGCGCTGGAAAGATCGTTGACGCGGATCACCAGCTCGCGCTGACCGTAGCCTCCCGCCTTGACCGCCGCGCAAACCTGCTGACGGGCGATTTCCTTGGCGTCGGGAGCTACCGCATCTTCCAGGTCAAGAATGAAGCCATCGGCGGGCAGGGTGCGGGCTTTTTCCAGGGCGCGGGCGTTGGAACCGGGCATGTACAGGACGCTACGACGCGGACGCACGGTTTTGGACATGAAGCTTTCTCCTGATTGTGGTTGTGAGGGGTGAGCATTGCGCAGACAAGATTAGCGCAGCCGGCGTGTGGCCGGAAGTCAGTCTTGCATCGGTTGACTGAAGGAGCATATTTTTGCTACAGAAAAACTGGAAATTCGGGTTATAAAAAAGCCGACAAGCATAGGAATAACCAGATGGTTAACGATCAACATATCTATACTGCTTTTTAAACCAATCAGTTCAGTAATATTGTATCTTATGAAAAACACATAGAGGATGGCCAACCAGAAACCAACAGTATCCAACAGCACCGCAATGATGATTCCCCAGATGGAGCAGTCGGCAGAAAATACTAAAAACCCCCACATGATTAATGTACTGATCATCATGCTTAAAATAGCAACGAATTTGTGTCCGGTATGCCAATAATACCAATGACTTTTAAAATTTCTGATCTGCACAGGAGTCGGTAGACCGGTTTTAAAGCGGGCGGATAACGCGACAGGGATTGCCAGCGGCGACGACGTTGGCCGGCAAGTCGCGGATGATAACGCTGCCAGCGCCTACCACCGTATTGTCCCCAATCGTCACGCCGGGACCTACGATAGCGCCGCCCCCCAGCCAGACGCCATCGCCAATCGACACCGGGAGAGCGTACTCGACGCCAGAGCGCCGCGCCTTGGCCTCCAGGGGATGCGTCGCAGTGTAGATGTGAACGCCGGGCGCGATCTGTACTTCATCGCCAATCGTGATGCGATTGCAGTCGAGAAAGACACAATCAAAGTTAATGAATGTCCGGTCCCCGATGGTGATGTTGAAGCCATAGTCGTACTGGAATGTCGGTCTGAGTACGGTCTCCTGGCTCCACCGGGCAAACAACTCCGTCAGTAGCCGGTGTCGTTCGTCGGCGGCATCTACTGGGGTTGCGTTAAACCGGGCCAGCAGGGCTTGGGCGCGAAGGTGGGCGGAAGAAAGCTCAGGGTCACTGGCGATATAGAGTTCACCAGCCAGCATTTTGGCTTTCTGCCCAGTGAGGGTCGTCATCGCGGATGTTCCAGCGTATTGGTTTCCATGGATTGTGAATGATGTTTAAAGTATAAAGAATTTATTCTACCCCGTTTCCATTCTCGTTTGGAGTGAGTCATGGTCCCCGAAGTCAAAACGATCCTGTACACCACCGCGTTGGGCAGTCACACTCGACCGGTCTTTCGGTTCACTGTGGGATTGGCCAAGCAATTAGGCGCCCGCATTGTTTTGCTGCATGTTGTTGAGCCGCTCAGCAATTCAGTACGGTTCCTGATTGATTCCTACTTGAAGCCCGATGCGGCGAAGGATCTCCATCATCAAGCGACCCAAGGTCTCCTGGAGAAAATTCACCAACGATTGGAAGCGTTCTGCGCGGAAGAACTGGGAACTACGCTCGAACAAACCGAAGTCATTTCAGAAATTCGCGTCGTCAGCGGACTGGCTTGCGAAGTGATTCTGTACGAAGCCGATCAGCGCAACGCCGATCTGATCGTGATGGGTGCCCATACCGGCCATGCACATACCGATCTGCTGGGTTCGACCAGTCGCCGGGTGACACTGTTGTCGAAGCGCCCGGTGCTGATTGTCCCGGTGGCCGACAACCCCGACAACGAGTGGGCCAAACCGCTGATTTGAGACGAGGCCGGGAAGTGGCGAGTTCGCAAATTCAGGGGATCCTTCGCTACTCGCTACTCTCCTTAGTGCCCCAATCCATCCAGATACTTGTCGGCATCCAGCGCCGCCATGCAGCCGCTGCCAGCGGACGTGATCGCCTGCCGGTAAATATGATCAGCGACATCGCCGGCGGCGAATACGCCGGGGATGCTGGTTGAGGTCGCGCCGCCCTCGCTGCCGCCCTTGATCAGGAGATAGCCGTTACGCATTTCCAATTGGTCGGCGAACAGGTCGGTATTCGGCTTGTGGCCAATGGCGATAAACAATCCGGTCAACGGAATCTCTTTCTTGGCATCCGTTTTAACATTGCGCAGGCGGATGCCGATGACGCCACTGTCATCGCCGAACACTTCGTCCAACGTTGCATCCAGTTCCAGGCGCACCTTGCCGCTGTCCACCTTCTCCATCAGCTTGTCCACCAAGATCTTCTCGGCGCGGAACTGCTGACGGCGATGCACCAAAGTGACTTCGCTGGCGATGTTAGCTAAATACAGTGCTTCTTCAACCGCTGTATTGCCGCCGCCGACCACGGCTACTTTCTGATTGCGGTAGAAAAAGCCGTCACAGGTCGCGCAGCCGGATACGCCCTTGCCCATGAACGCCTGCTCCGAGGGCAGGCCGAGATACTGGGCGCTGGCCCCGGTGGCGATGATCAACGCATCACAGGTGTATTCGCCCGAATCACCGGTCAGCCGGAAAGGACGCTGCTGAAGATCAGCAGTGTGAATGTGGTCGAAAATAATCTCGGTATGGAACCGCTCGGCGTGACGCTTCATCCGCTCCATCAAATCCGGTCCCATCAGCCCTTCCACATCGCCGGGCCAGTTATCCACCTCGGTCGTGGTCGTCAACTGTCCGCCCATTTGCAGGCCGGTGATCAGCACCGGCTTGAGATTGGCGCGGGCGGCGTAGACCGCTGCGGTGTAACCGGCAGGGCCGGAGCCGAGGATCAGCAGCCGGCTGTGTTTCGCGGTACTCATGGAAAATTCTCCCGATTTTTTGTAGTGAACGGACAATGCCAGGACGCAAACGTCTGGTTAAGGCGCTGGTGTACGGACACTTGCCGGGTCAATTTCGCCATACTCTAATGAATGATTTGCTGGCCCTGTCACGGCTTTGTCATCAAATTGCCTTACATAGGGAAGTACGTGACGATGGCTGTGGAGAGACTTGGGGATCATTTGAGCCAATTCAAGAGGGCGCATGAACACAAGAAACATTCTGCTAGTGGAAGATGAGCAACCAATCCGGGAGATGGTGGTGTTTGCCTTGACTAATGCGGGTTATGAAGTCTACCAGGCCGCCGACGCCCGACAGGCTCAGGTTTGTATTGCCGAGTGCCTGCCGGATTTGATTTTGCTGGATTGGATGCTGCCCGGCATTAGCGGCATCGATTATGCCCGCCGGTTGAAGAAGGACGAACTGACCCGGGAATTGCCCATCATCATGCTGACCGCCCGCGCTGAGGAGGAAGACAAGGTGCAGGGCCTGGAAAGCGGCGCGGATGACTATGTGACCAAGCCGTTTTCGCCACGGGAGCTGGTGGCGCGTATCCGGGCCGTCTTGCGGCGGGGGGGACCTGCAGGAGAGGATGAAATCCTGCGCGCTAACGGTCTGACCCTGGATCTGGCCAGTCACCGGGTCAGCGTCGGCGAGACGTTGTTGGAAATCGGGCCAACCGAGTACCGGTTGCTGGAGTTTTTTATGTCGCACCTGGAGCGGGTCTACAGTCGCGGCCAGTTGCTGGACCGGGTGTGGGGCAGCAACGTCTATGTCGAGGAGCGGACGGTCGATGTGCATATTCGTCGGTTGCGCAAGACCCTGGAGCCGCATGGCTTCGATGCGCTGATCCAGACGGTGCGCGGTTCCGGCTATCGGTTTTCGACGCGGATTTAACGTGCTCACTCAATTCTGGTTGAGGTTATATCGGCAACTGGCGCTGGTCTTTGCCAGTGCGGCCCTGCTGGGCTGGATGATCGACCAGCTCACCCTGGCATTGTTGCTGGCCGCGCTGGGTGGTCTGGCCTGGCAGTTGTGGCAACTCTACCGGCTGGATCGCTGGTTGAGCGGCGACCCCGACGCCAGCCCACCGAAAACCCACTCTATCTGGGCAGGCATTGCCGCGCATGTGACGCGCCTGCGTCGGCAGAGCCGTAAACGCAAGCGCAAACTCAGCCGGTTGTTGCAACAGTTTCAGCAGGCGACTGCGGCTTTGCCGGACGCTGCCGTGGTGCTGGGCGAGGATGATAAGGTGGTCTGGTGCAACAGCGCTTCTCAGTCATTGCTCGGCCTGACATCCGGTCGAGATCTGGGTCTACCGATCACCCATTTACTCCGACATCCCGGTTTTGTCGCGTTCCTGAATCATCGACGTAACGGCGATAGTGTCGAATTTCCCTCACCGGTCGATGGCCCGCTGTTACTGAGCGCTCGCATCGTGCCGTATGGAAAGAAACAGCGCCTGTTGATAGCGACCGATATTTCCCGGGTCCGGCGCCTGGAGCAGATGCGGCGTGATTTCGTCGCCAACGTCTCGCATGAACTGCGTACCCCGCTAACGGTGATTACCGGCTATCTGGAAACCCTGCTCGACAACGACGATGCGGCTCTGGAAACCTGGCGGCAGCCGCTGCACTGTATGCAACAGCAATCCCGCCGAATGTTGCACATCCTTGAGGACTTGCTGATGTTGGCCCGACTGGAATCACCCAAGGAGCAGTCACCTCGTTGGCCGGTGGCGGTACCGGAGCTACTGACCGACATTGCCGAAGATGCCTTGGCGCTCAGTGGTGAACGGAACCATCAGATCGACATCAGTGCCGATCCGCAGTTGTGGATTTTGGGTTGTGAGAAAGAGCTACACAGTGCCTTTTCCAACCTGGTGTTCAACGCGGTGCGCTATACACCCGCCGAGGGCCGGATCGGGATTCGCTGGTTCACCGATACGGATGGGATTCACCTGGAGGTCGCGGATAATGGCGAGGGCATCGCTCCCCAGCATTTGCCCCGGCTGACCGAGCGATTTTATCGGGTCAACCGGGACCGTTCGCGCGGCAGTGGCGGCACTGGGCTGGGTTTGTCCATTGTCAAGCATGTCGTCAACCATCATGGCGGCCAGTTGCGGATCGCCAGTGAGCTGGGCGTCGGCAGCGTGTTCACCTGCGATTTTCCGCTGGAACTGCGAACTTCATCAATTGCCGCGCCGCCGCACAATGGAAACAGCCGCCGATGATAACAATGTTAAACTGGCGATCATGATGAATTTGAGGAGTCGCTTATGAAACTGTTGCTGGTTCGCCATGCCATCGCCGAGGACGCGGAAACTTTCATCACTGCTGGCGGAACCGATGCCCAGCGACCACTGACCGAGAACGGGCGCAAGAAAATGCGCAAGGGCGCCAACCGCCTGCGTTCGCAGTTGCGAGAAATCAATTTGTTGGCCAGCAGCCCGTTGCTGCGCGCCCGTGAGACGGCCGACATCATCGGCCGTGCCTTCGGTGATCTGCCCATCGTGGAACGTCCCGAACTCGACTATCGCTATCCGCCGGAAGCGGTGCTGGACTGGCTGGTCCAGAGTCCCGTCGTGGATGTGGCCGTAGTTGTCGGTCACGAGCCGCAACTCAGTCTGCTGGCGGGGTTGCTCATGGCCGGCGAACCGTGTCCGCTGATCGCCTTTCGCAAAGGCGGCATGGCGCTGATCGAATTCACCCGTCGCGTGGCGGTCGGTGAAGGCGTCCTGCAATGGGCGCTGACCCCTGGACAACTGCGCAGCCTCAAACAGGATTGACGCCGCCATGCCTTCCGACATCGTTGCTGCGATTGATTTGGGTTCCAACAGCTTCCACATGATCGTCGCCCGGATTGCGAACGGACATATTCAAGTGCTGGATCGACTGCGGGAAATGGTGCAACTGGCGGCAGGGTTGGATAGCCGCAGCCGGCTGTCCGGGGAATCGCAGCAGCGGGCGCTGGATTGCCTGGCGCGTTTTGGCCAGCGGTTGCGACAAATTCCGCCTGAGCAATTGCGGATCGTTGGGACCAACACTTTGCGCCAAGCCCGCAATAGCGCTGAATTTCTGACCCGCGCTGAAGCGGTGCTCGGTCATAGCGTCGAAATCATCAGCGGTTATGAGGAAGCGCGACTGATCTATCTGGGAGTCGCGCATAGCGTCGCCGCCATCGCCGGACGCCGATTGGTGGTGGATATCGGCGGCGGCAGCACCGAACTGATTATCGGTGAGCAATTTGAACCGCTGCACTTGAACAGCCTGAAGATGGGCTGCGTCAGCATCAGCCGCGCCTGCTTCGATGATGGTCGGATCACGGAGGCGCGCTTGCGCAAGGCGGAATTGATGGTGCGGCTTAAGTTGGAGCCGGTCGAGGAGGAGTGCCGGGAACGGGGCTGGCAAGCGGTGACTGGCGCTTCCGGCACCATCAAGGCGATTCAGGAAGTCGTTACTCGTGAAGGCTGGAGCCAGGAAGGGATTACTTTGGAAGCGTTGCGGCGGTTGCGCAGCGCCGTGCTGGAGTCGGGCAGCACGGCGGCTATGGCGGCCCGCTGGCAGTTGGAACCGGCGCGCGCCCGGGTGTTTCCGGGTGGCTTCATGGTGCTGCATGGTTTATGTGAGGCGTTAAATGTGACGCAGATGGAAGTCTCGGACGGCGCGCTGCGCGAGGGGGTGATTTATGACCTGTTGGGCCGTATCCGCGATGAGGACGTGCGCGACCGCACCATTGCCACGGTGACGGGCCGTTATAGTCTGGATGAAGCGCAGGCCGTGCGGGTGAACGCTACCGCCCGGGAATTGCTGGAGCAAGCGCGGGCCGCCTGGGGTTTGGAGCGGGAAGAGTTGGCGCATTGGCTGGAATGGGCGGCGCGGTTACATGAGGTCGGGCTATTGCTGACTCACGACCAGCACCATAAACATGGCGCCTACATTCTGGAACATGCCGATCTGCCGGGATTTTCGCGGAGCGATCAGACGTTGCTGGCAGCGATGGTCCGCCGACACCGCCGTTCGTTTCCGGCAGAGGCTTTTGCTCACCTGCCCCGGGATGTCGCGCCATTGATCGAACGGCTGTGCGTGTTATTGCGGTTAGCGGTGGTGTTGCATCGCGGGCGTAGCCGCCAGCCATTGCCGCCATTGGCGCTGGAGGTGAACGTGCGGCGCGTGGCCTTGCGGTTTCCTGCTGACTGGCTGGATGAACACCCCCTGACCCGCGCTGATCTGGACGCCGAGGCGCGCTATCTGAAAAAGGCCGGATTCCGGCTGGAGTTTGGCTGATCTGTCGCAGGCAATCAGTGCAATGATATTGTCATTGGTCTCTTTATTAATCAGTATGAGTTCGGAGGTTTAGTATGAACTCCAAATCTGGAACACTAACCAACCGTATTTTGTTGCGGACCTGATTGAGCAATTTCGGGTTGTGGTGATGGTGACACAGGAGGGGTATGCGCATTTCGAAATAGAGGGCGAATTTTTGCGGAACTCATTGATAGCCTTGGGTTAAATAACTAGGATTTTTTTAATTATACACCTGTCTGGTGTGAAAAAAGACCTCGTTTGGGGTGTCTACTATTCGTTAGGTGGTAAGAGATAAGAATTTACCATTTTCAACTGTCATTAAAATAAAGATTAAAAATGGAACAATTTGAAAATAGCAGAAAAACTAATGCATTACTTCAGCTTGCTCTTAAATACCATAACGCAAAAAGGTATAATGAGGCAGCGTGGCTATATCAAAAAATCATAGATATTTACCCTAGAAATATGGAGACAACTCAGCATGCCCATACTAATCTAAATAATCTCAAAATGAAGATAGAGAATTTACAATTCGTTAAACCAAAAGAACTACAAAGTGGTGATCCTCTATTAGATGATAATGAAATTGTTAATATCGATTCAACTATAACTTTAGAACCTTCTTTTATTTATTCAATAAAAAAAGAATCAGAGAAAGAAAAAAATTTAATACGAAAAAACCATGAACCGAAACCTACATCTTTAATTGAATGCAAAGATTGTAGACTTTTGATCAGTAAAAAAGCAAAATCTTGCCCAAATTGTGGGGCACCACAATCTAAAAAAACATCGTTTTTAGGTTGGCTAACTAAAATATGGATTGGATTAATTTTTTTCTGGGCAATAATAAGTTTAAATACCCAAAAGAGTACATCTATTTCCTATGCTGGAGGTGTGGAAATAACTGAATCTGAGTATGGCGAAGAGTGGCCTCTAACTGTTAAAAAGGGTACGCTAAACTGTACATCACTAGGAACGCTGGGAATAATTACGTTTACCGTTAACGGGATAACTTATGCTGTTAATGGGACAGCTAAGGCAAGAGCTAGACAAAATGATTGGAGAGAAATAAATGAAATTTGGAGAGATAATCCAAATCCACAATATGGACCAAAAATCAATATTGCTCCTTTAGTACAGAAAGGCTTATCTCTCTGTAAGTAATACAGCACGTAGCACGTAGGGCGGATTAGTGTAGCGTAATCCGCCTAACTGGCTGCTGCACCGGAGACCGCGCCATAGCCTGTTGTGGCATTTGAACGCTCATCGCGTGGCGCGGCCCCGGTGATCAAATTCGTTATGCCTCACCCCAGTGGGTAATGGCGGCGGCCAGATCCATGACCCAAATCCCCCGGCGCCACTCGAAGGGAGCATCAATTGAGGCCAGGATCGTAGCGGCCTCCGGTTGTAGCTCGCCAACCAGGGCGTGAAATCCCCGGGACGGCTGGGGGGCTTTGGAGAGCTTGATCTCAAAGACGAATCGCCGCGCACCTCGCTCCAACACCAAGTCGACCTCGGTGCCATTGCTCGTGCGCAGGAAGGATGGGCGCCAGCGAGGCATGACCGCCAGGAGTTGCTCAATGATGAAACCTTCCCAGGACTCGCCAACCTGGGGATGGGCTAGGAGGTGGTCGAAGTCTTCAATTTCCAGCAAGGCATGCAGGATGCCACTGTCGCGCAGGTAAACTTTGGGGGAGCGTACCAGGCGCTTTTTCAGGTTGGCTTCAAAGGGCGGCAGCAGCCGGACCATGTAAGTTTGCTCCAGCACCCCTAAATAGTTTTTGAGGGTGGGAACCGACAGGTCAAGAACTCCGGCCAGTTTGCTGTAGTTGAGAGTCTGGCCCTGGTAATGGGCGAGCAGCCGCCACAGCCGGTCCATCAGGGGCAGAGGCAGGTTGAGTCCCAGGGGAAGGGATGTCCCGCTTCAGGAAGGTGCGGATGAAGTCCTGACGCCAGTCAAAGCTGTCCCGTTCATCCCGAGCCATCAGACTGTCGGGGAAACCGCCCCGAACCCACAGGGTTTTCCAATCCGTCAGGGGCGCGACTGGGTTGCTGTCAACTGGCCTGCGCGCTTTCCACCGAACCGTGAAAGAGGCGTTTCAGTCGTTACTACCTTTCAGACTTTTTCAAGGTCACGATCGCCACCCCCGCCAAAGTCATCAACCCGCCCAGCAACAATTTCCAGGTGGGTTGATCGCCCCACACTAACACCCCCAGCACCACCGCCAGCACCGGGGACAGCAACAGCAACGGGGTAATCAGGCTGACTGGATAGCGCGTCAGCAGATAATAGAGGACACCGTGACCGACCAGCGAAGCGCCGATGGCCGAGTAGATGGGCAAGGCGAAATAGAACCCGTCGGCGGTGCGCAACGCTTGCATCTGCCCCTGCTCCAGCAGCAGCGACATCAGTAACTGCGAGGGCGTGGCCACTGCGCCTACCCAGGCTTGCAACGTGAGTGCACTCACTCCGGACAGGCGGCGCATCAGAATGGTTGCGACGGCCATCGCGATGGCCGCGCCAACAATCCAAGCGAGGGCGTCAAGATGGGCGAACACCGTTGGATCAAAGCCGATGACCATCACCCCGGCAAAAGCTGCGGCGATACCCGCCACTCGCCAGCGATCCAGCCGTTCACCGAGCCAGACCACTGCCAGCAACGCCGAAAAGGGTACATAAAGCTGGGCGGCGATGGCGACCGAGGAGATATCGCCGCTGGCGTCCAGGCCGATAAAGATCATGCTGAAGTGCAATACGCCCAGCACGATGCTGATTTGCAGGATTTGGCGCATCTTGCCTGACTGCCAGCGCAGCCAGGGCAGCAACAACAACAGCAAAACGGCAAAGCGCAAGGTGGAAAACAGCAGTGGCGTAAAGTATTCAACCCCCGCCTTGCCGACCAGGAAATTCAGCGCCCAGGCGACATTCACCAACAGCGCCAGCAACAAATCACCAGGTTTCACAAAGTGCGCGCCTTTCCACAATTTCACCCAATTCCCCCACCTCGGTGGGGAAGGGTCGAGACGAGGGGCGTGAACGGTTATTCTTCACGCTGTCGCCAGGCCCGCACCGCATTCATAAACCGGGCGTCCAACTCCGCTTCCTCAGCCGCGGGCAGCGCACCGGTCAGGCACCATTGCTCCTGCAATTGTGGTGGATCGTACAATGTCTCGTTTTTGGCCGCTGCTCCGGCCAGCGAAGCCGACAAGCGGGCGACCTGATATTCCATCCGCAGTTGCGCAAAGGCTGGCGGCGATTCCACCCCGGCGACGATCTCCATGCAGACGCACCAGACTTTTTTACGCTCCAGGTTCCGTTCCAGGCTGGCTTGCCGTGCGCGGGCATCCTCTGAAGAACCGGTTAGAGCCAAGCAGGCGGCGGCGAACCGTTGCTGCATTGGTTCCAGCAACGCCGCTGGCAGCGCCGGCAGCAACGCCCATTCCTGCTGGAACAGGATGAGGACGTCCGGCTCCACTGGAGCGTCCACCAACAGAGCCTCAAGGCGAGCGCACAGTCTGGCCCGTTCGTGTAAATGCCAGGAAGTTTGCTGGGCGCTGTTGCGACGCATCGACCGCTCATGTCGGGTGAACTGGCGGAGGGCGGTCTCAAAGCGCTGGTCGAGCGCACGTTGCTCTGCCTTGGGCGCCGGCCCGATCGCTTCCCACTCCTGCTGGATCGCTGACAAACGCGCCTGCGCCTGCGGGAACTGTTCATTGTCGATGTCCAGGAAGGCTTCGACTTCTTCACAGAGCGCCAGCTTGCTGGCCAGATTGACCTGACGTTCGCCGTCTACCGCCTGCTGTTCCGCCTGGCGGCGGGCGAAAACCGCATCGCAGGCGGCGCGAAAAGCCTTCCACAGCGCCTGTTCCTGACGGGGCGATGCCTGTACCGTGGGATGCCATTCCGCCTGGGCGCGCTTGGCGGTTTCGATAGCGGCGCGCAGATCAACGCTATCCACCAGCGCCTGCACCTGCTGGATGAGCTGCTGACGCCGTTGCAGTTCCCGATCGCGCTCGGCGTCGAGGCGGGTATCCAGGCGTTGCAGGATGTGCTGAAAGCGGCGGTCGAGATTCTTACGGTCGGCGCGGTTGACCGGTCCCAGTTTGTACCATTGCTCCTGAGCGCGGCGGCGCAGCCGGTCGGCTTCGCGCCAGTCTACCTGCGCCCAGTCAGTCGCCGTTTCAAACCGCTCCAACTGTTCGCACAGGGCAGCTTTCTTCTCAAGGTTTTGCTGGCGTTCGCGGGACTGCGCCTCGAAATACGCCTGACAGGGCGCATAAGCCTGTTCGCAGGCATTGTTGAACCGCTTCCAGAGATTCTTGGGGGCCGCGCCTTCGTGGTGATCCAAATCTTTCCAGGCATCGCGCGCCTGCTGGATGCGGTGGGCGATTTCAGTGGGATCAATCTCCAGGCCGATCAGGCTTTCAGCGTTCGCGCAAAGCTGCTCGCGCGCCTGATAGGCCGCCCAGCGCCGCCAGTCGCGCAGTTCGCCGATGCGCCCCGCACAGCTTTGCAGACGTTCATCGATCTGGGCCATTTGCGCCCGACTCAGCCCGATGTTTCGTTTCAACCGTTGACGGGTGTGCTCCTGCAGAGTCGTCGCCTGTTGCAATTCGCCGTTTTCCAGGGCGGTTTCCAGTTGCGCCGTCAATTCCTGAAGTTCCTGCCATTCCCGTTCCCGCTCTTGCACCTGGCGCTGCATCCGGGCGCGCAGCTTGTCGAGCATTCCATCAAACTGTCCCTGCAAGTCGGCGACCAGCGCCCGGGATTCGGGGCGCTCCTGTCCTTCCCAGTGTTGTCGCAACTGCTTGAGGTCAGCGTCGTGAACTTCACTGGTCTGCTGCAACAGCTTGTCCGCCTGCTGCAAGACTTCGCGCAGACGAAGCGCCCGAGCCTGGTTACGATGAAGAACGCGCTGCTGTTCCTGAATCTCCTCGACTAACTGCTGGAATTGCTGTTCCAGTCGCCGGCCTTCACTGTCCTGAACCGGGCCGAAATAGGCCCAGGCGGCGGGTGCTTCGCGGGTGGCGTACTGCACTGAGGCGTCCAGTTCGGGACTGGACTCGCCGGCCTGGCGCAACCGTTCCAGCAAGGTTTCCAGCGAGGCCACCAGTTCCAGGCGCTGTGAGCGGCGGCCCGCGCTGGCCTGCCGTTCAGCCAGGAACCGGGCGCGCGCCTGGGTGTAGCGTTCCTGCAATTCCGGGGGTGCTGCGGCTTCCTGGTCGCGCCATTCCTGTTCCAGTTTGGGAAATCGTCCGGCGTTCAGGCTGCTTTCTCCGTCCCAGCGCAGGTTCTCCATTTCGGTGCATAACCGCTCAATGTGGCTGGCGCGGATTTTTTCAGCAACCAGTGCATCCAGCCGTTCCCGCGCCCGGCGGTAGACTCGCTTGTCGCGATTGCGACTTTGGCGGGCGATCTGATCGAGCGATTCGGATTCGTCGACCCGTTCCAGTGCAGCCAGGCGTAGATCCATGTGCGGATCATGGACTGCGATCTCAATCAGCGTCGGTTCAGCAGTCGTTTGCTCCAGCGCGGCCAGTCGTAACTCCGGCTCCACGGCGTGGTGCAACAGGAAGTCGATCAACTGAGGATCGGCGTCCTGGCGCAGTCGTTCCAGGCGGTCGGCCAGCGGCGGGCTATCCGGGGCCTTGCCGGTCAACAAGAATTGGTAACGCTCCAGCGCGGTAGCTCGCACCCCGGAGTCCGCATCTTCGCTGGCGATAGTTTGCAGTCGGTCGAGATCGCTGAGGCGTTCCAGCGCCGTGTGGCGGAGGGCAGGATCGGGGCTTTCCAGTTCCTGCGAAGCCGGTTTACGGGTTTCAGGATCGGTGTGTTGCCACTTGGGCTTGAGGAAACGGCTCAGGATCATGGGGCGATCGGTATGATTTAGGGGTGGAGGGGAGGCTTTGCCGGCGGAGGCCGGATCGACTCGTCTGCGGATAAATTACTTTAGCACACCGGGCCGCGGACCGGGTTGCTGTTAGGGTGTTTGCACTAGTTTTGCCTGCTAGATTAATAACAATTAACGATCCATATTAGGACAAAATCCGGGCAATCGCCCAAAGGAGCATCGTCATGAGCGAAGAAAACCGTAAAAGCGTTCCCGAAGTTATGGCTGATCAGGTCAAGGCGGTGATGGACCGGGCGCAGGATGAAACCAGCAAGCTGATGGGTTCATTGGTCAAGGAGAGTGAAAAACTCCGCGACCAGACCCTGAAACTGGCTGGGGAAACGGTCCATGAAGCGCAAGAGCGTATGGAAGAAGTCCGCGAGATGGTTGAGGGCGTCCGAGGTAAGGCGAGCGATACGCTCGATCATCTGGAACAGATTTTTGAGGATCGGGTGTCGCGGGCGCTGAAGCGACTGGGTGTGCCCACCCGCGATGATTTGCGGGGCATTGCCCATCGTCTGGAAGAAATCAACGAGAACATCAAGGCGCTGGCTCATGATCAACAAGCGGCAGCCATGACTGCGCCGGCGGCGGCGGAGAAGGATGATTTGAAATTGATCAGTGGTATTGGGCCGGTGCTGGAAGGCAAGTTGCACGCTGCCGGCATTCACTACTATCGACAGATTGCGATTTTGACCGACGCCGATATCGATCATCTGGAATCTGCGGTGATCCATTTCAACGGGCGTATTCGCCGGGATGACTGGGTTGCTCAAGCTCGGGAACTCCACGCCCGGAAATACGGTGAGTCGTTGTAAAATCGTTGCAGATCAGTAGATTCTGGATTCCAGAGCCGCCGCACGCCGCAAGGCCCGGCGGCTCTGTTTTTTTCTGATCGGCTAGGCGTTTAGATCGGGAATGACCTTGCTTTCCAGGCGGGTGATCTGATCCTTGATCATCAGCTTGCGTTTTTTAAGCCGCTTCAATTCGAGTTCGTCGACCAGCGGGTCTTTCACCAGGCGGGCAATCACATCATCCAGGTCGCGATGCTCAATGCGCAGCTCGACGAGCCGGCGCTTGTAGTGTTCTACGTCATTCGTCTCCATAGGCAGGGTTCTCCGAAAAAGGGCGGGGATTGTAGGTCTGGAACCGGACCGGTTCCCAACGCGCGGCGTTCACCGTGGTCATGAAAGCAGTCTAGTCCGCCAGCGCACGGGCGGCAAGCGAATCAGCCTGACGCAACCGGGCCAGATTTCGGGTAAAGTTCCCAACCCTGCAAAGGATTCCCGGAGAGCAAGCGATGACGGCGGCGGTCAGGAAACAGCAGTGCAATTTTAATAAGCTTCAGAAGCGGTTGCGGCGCAACGTGGGCCGGGCCATTCAGGATTTCAACATGATTGAGGATGGCGACCGGGTGATGGTCTGCCTGTCTGGCGGCAAGGATTCGTTCGCCCTGCTCGATATTCTGCGCAACCTGCAAGCACGGGCGCCAGTGCGTTTTGAACTGATCGCCGTCAATCTCGACCAGAAACAGCCGGGTTTTCCCGAACAGGTGTTGCCGGACTATCTGCGCGGTGTCGGCGTCCCTTTTCATATCATCGAGCAGGACACCTACCGCATCGTCAAGCGGGTGATCCCGGAGGGAAAAACGACCTGTGGGCTGTGTTCACGACTGCGGCGCGGAATTCTTTACACCTTCGCCGCCGAACACGGTATGACCAAGATCGCCCTAGGTCATCACCGCGACGATATTGTGGAAACGCTGTTTCTGAATCTGTTCCACGGCGGCAAGCTCAAGGCCATGCCGCCCAAGCTGTTGAGCGACGATGGCCGACATGTAGTGATCCGTCCGCTGGCTTACTGCAAGGAGCGCGATTTGGCCGCCTACGCCGAAGCCCGCCAGTTCCCGATCATTCCCTGCAACCTGTGTGGCTCGCAGGAAAATCTGCAACGCCAAGCGATTAAGGCGATGTTGCAGCAATGGGAAAAGCAGTTTCCGGGGCGGGTGGACACTATTTTTGCCGCGCTGGGCAACGTGGCTCCTTCGCACCTGGCCGATGCCGGACTGTTCAATTTCACCGGACTGGGAACGCGCAATGGCGGCCCGACGCCGAGCTGGTTGCCCGGTGGGCATGAGGAGATTGAGCAGGATGAGGAAGAAGAGCCGGTAGTCCAGTAGGTCGGGCACAGGACGTGCCCGACATGACCCGGTGTGCCCCGGAACTCGTCGGGCAACGCTCCGCTTTTGCCCGACCTACGGTTACTACGGTTACTCAATGGAGTGCTATCCAACAAGGCGGGTTTGACGCTGTCAATTTCGCTGCTATCGTTACGCATTACCCAAAATTTTTGAACGAGGACATCGATGAAAAAGCAAATTTTAACGCTGGTTGCCGCGGTCGGTCTGGCGCTGGGCGGCGGTGTGGTCCAGGCGGCGGATCCGGTGAAAATCGGTCTGATGGCCCCGTTGACCGGCTCCTGGGCCAGTGAAGGGCAGGGCATGAAAAAGATCGTCGAACTGCTGGCCGAGCAGCAGAACGCCAAGGGCGGCGTGCTGGGCCGGAAGATCGAGGTCGTGACCGAGGACGACGGCGGCGATCCGCGCACCGCCTCGCTGGCTGCCCAGCGCCTGACCACCAAAGGCGTCGTCGCCGTGATCGGCACTTATGGCTCCTCCGTGACCGAAGCCAGCCAGACCATTTACGACGAGGCCGGCATTCCGCAGATCGCCAACGGCTCTACCGCGATCCGTTTGACGGAAAAGGGCTTCAAGCATTTCTTCCGCACCGCACCCCGCGATGATGAGCAGGGCCGCATGGCGGCGCAGACCATTGAGAAACTGGGTTTCAAGAAGATTGCCATCCTGCATGACAGCACCTCCTACGCCAAAGGTTTGGCTGACGAAGCCAACGCGCTATTGAAAAAGCAGGGCGCGGAAGTGGTGTTCTTTGACGCCCTGACGCCCGGCGAGCGCGATTACACCGCCATTCTGACCAAGCTCAAGGGCGCTAACCCGGACGTTGTGCTGTTCACTGGTTACTACCCCGAAGCGGGCTTGTTGCTGCGGCAAAAGCGGAGCATGGGTTGGCCGGTGCCGTTTATCGGTGGTGACGCCACCAACAATCCGGATTTGGTCAAGAGTGCGGGTAAGGAAGCCGCCGAAGGCTTTTATTTCCTCAGCCCGCCGCAACCGCAAGATCTCGATACCCCGGAGGCCAAGGCATTCCTGGCGGATTACCAGAAGAAGTACCACGAAGCCCCGGCGTCGATCTGGGTGGTGCTGGCCGGTGATGGCTTCCGGGTAGCGGCCGCCGGCATTGCGGGCGCTAAATCTGTCGACGGCGACAAGGTCGCTGAATACCTGCATAAGAACCTCAAGGGCTATTCCGGCCTGAGCGGTCCCATCTCCTTTGACGCCAAGGGCGACCGCGAGGGTGAGGTGTATCGGGTTTACAAGGTCGATGCGGAAGGCAACTTCGTGATGCAGAAGTTGTAGGGCATGGTCAGCCCCTCTCCGGTCATGCCGACCCCTGGGAGAGGGGCCGAAGGTCTCGTTGCAAAATAGCGCTAAATCAACGATTTCACGGCTGCGGGCATTTGTCGGCAACTCGGCATTTCTTTTCCTTCAATCTGAAGCTTTCCGACCCTCTCATGGAAGAATTTTTCCAGCAACTCACTAACGGCTTGGCGGTGGGCGGCATTTATGCCTTGATTGCCCTGGGCTACACCATGGTTTATGGCGTACTCAAGCTGATCAATTTCGCTCATGGCGATTTATTCACTTACGGCGCTTATCTGGGCCTGACCCTGCTGACCTCTTTGGCGCTCACCGACCGACTTGGATTTGCTCTGGGCGTGTTGGTCCTGGTGCTCATGGTCATGGGATTAGTTGCGGTGCTGGGGGCGATTCTGGAACGGGCCGCCTATCGCCCGTTGCGGGAATCGCCCCGATTGTCGGCGGTGGTATCCGCATTAGGCGCGTCGATTTTCCTGCAAAACACCCTGATGCTGATTTACGGCGCACGCTTTCAGGTTTACCCCGATGACATCCTGCCGGCAGCGACGCTGCATGTGTTCGGCCTGTACCTGCCATTGATGCGGGTTCTCATTGTGCTGGCTTCGGTGCTGATCATGATCGCCCTGTATCTGTTTATTCAGAAGACTAAAATTGGTACGGCGATTCGCGCGGCGGCAATTGATCAGGGCGCGGCGCGGTTGATGGGTATTGATGTAAACCGGGTGATCCTGCTGGTGTTTCTGCTAGGGCCGGCGCTGGGCGGCGTCGCGGGCCTGATGGTCGGGCTGTATTACGGCCAGATCAATTTCACCATGGGCTGGGTCTACGGCATGAAGGCGTTCACTGCGGCGATTCTCGGCGGCATCGGCAACATTCCCGGCGCGATGGTCGGCGGTTTATTACTCGGAGTGATCGAGGCATTAGGCGCGGCGTACATCTCTATTGCCTGGAAAGACGCTATTGCCTTTCTGGTGCTGATTCTGATTCTCATTGTTCGGCCTACGGGATTATTGGGCGAACGAGTGGCGGACAAGGTTTAGATGCGCCGGTGATGGAAGAGCAGGATTGAATGAACACGCATGACCTATTGGCCGACATTGCCCAAGGCGAAGGCCCGTGCCGCGAATTTAAGCGCCAGTTGGAAAATCTGGAAAGTATCGCCGGTGAGATCGTCGCCTTTGCGAACAGCGAGGGGGGCTGTTTGTATGTCGGCGTGGATGATAACGGTTCCATTGTGGGTTTAACCAACAGCGCCGAGGTTTTCCAAACACTGAGCCATCTCTGCCGGGATCGCTGCATTCCACCGATCAGCCCGGTATTAGAGCAGCACACGGTTGAAGACCGCGACATCGTCGCCCTGACCGTAATGCCGGCCCTGAACCGCTTGAAGCCGTATCGCACGGCAGGTGGCCGGTTTTACCTCCGGGTCGGCCAAGACAAGAAAGACGCAACGGGTCGAGAATTAATGCGCATCGCCCAGGCGGCTGGCGAGTTGCACTACGATGAAAGCCCGGTTTGGGAGACGACGCTGCATGATTTAGCGCTGGAGGCGTTCGCGGCCTATCACGAGGCCCAATTTGGTTTACCGCTGGCCGATCATCTTGAACAAAGCCAATTATCGGTGGAAGCCTTGCTGAGAAACCTGCGACTGGCCGACAACGTCGATGGTGAATGGCGGTTGACCGTCGCTGGCTTGTTGGTCTTCGGCGCTGATCCGCAACGGTTCATGCCGCAGAGTCGGCTGTCCGCGGTGGCGTTTGCCGGGTTTGATGAAGACGCCGATATTCTGGATCGGCGCGAGATCACCGGACGGTTGCCGCAGGTCATCACTGACGCCCGCCTGTTCCTGGAGCGAAATATCCGCCAGCCGGCGCGGGAACTGGGATTCCAGCGGGAAGATCTCCCATTATATGACCGCAAGGCTTTGGGCGAAGCCGTAGTGAATGCCGTTGCTCATCGTGATTACAGTCTGAGCGGTTCGCAAATCCGCCTGTTCGTGTTTGCCGATCGCGTGGAGGTACGGAGTCCCGGGCGATTACCCAATTCGATCACGCTGGACAACATCCGACTGGGGGTCCATGCGGAACGTAATCGACGGTTGGCCACCTTGCTGACTCAACTGGGCTACATGAGCGCCATCGGTACCGGCATTCCCCGGCTGATTATCCGCCTGTCGCGCCTGCTGTCCGGGCGGGAACCGGAATTCGAGTTGGTGGGGGAAGAGTTACGAGTGCGGATTTGGGCAAAGCAGGCGCTAAAAATGGATGTTTGATGTTGGCGGGTTCAGTTTGTTAGTGTATGCAGACGGGGAAACGCTCAAAAGCAAATCATGAAAAAAATAGAATATTTAACAGGATATCACCATAAAATCATGGGCCGTCTCGATCTGCCGTTCGTGGTAGCGTTCACCGTGTTAATGACTATCGCGCCGCTATTTCTGAATGCCTATCATGTGGACGTACTCAACAGCATTGGCCTGTATGCACTGCTGGCGCTGAGTTTGAACCTGATTTTGGGCGAGGCCGGATTGTTTAATATGGGTCACGCCGCTTTTTACGCCATGGGCGCTTATACGGCGGCGATTTTGAACACCCGCTATCAGATTCCCATTCTGTGGACTTTACCGTTGAGTGGATTAGTGGCCGGCCTGTTTGCGCTGGCGGTGGCGCGGCCCGTTGTACATTTACGCGGCGATTATCTGCTCATTGTCACCATCGGCGTCGGCGAGATTGTGCGCATTGCGCTGGTGAATGATGTCTTTGGTATTACCGGTGGCGCGAACGGCATTTTTGGCATCAGCCGCCCTAAGCTATTTGGCTTCGTGATTCGCCAGCCGCAGCATTTCTATTACCTGATTTGGGGCTTCGTTGCCCTGACGATTTTCCTGTTCTATCGCCTGAAGCAGTCACGGTTTGGCCGGGCGCTGAATTATTTGCGCGAGGATGAGGTCGCGGCGGAGGGTAGCGGCGTTAACACGGCTTATTACAAGCTGGCGGTTTTTGGTTTGGGCGCGGCCTGGGCGGGAATGGCAGGGACTTTATTCGCCGCCAAAATGACGATTATTTCCCCGGAATCATTTAGTTTCTGGGAATCGGTCGTCTTGTTCATGATCGTCATTCTCGGCGGAGCGGGCAATATGGCCGGTGTGCTGCTGGCGTCATTTCTGGTGATCGGCCTGCCGGAACTGTTCCGGGAATTTTCCAGCGCCCGGATGCTGGTGTTCGGCCTGGTCATGATGATCATGATGATCGTTCGGCCCCAGGGATTGTTGCCGGCGCGGGGCCGATAATTCGGAGGCGGTTTTGAAAAAAGGTGGCCAGAATGGTGGGATTGGGAACTGGAATTCACTCCACACTTGATCAAGCGCATGGAGGATCGTCAGTTTAATGAAGTCGATTTAAGAGCAATGTTGCAGCATGCTTGTTCATACCGAAAAAATATTGTCGAAAGCCGCTGGGTGATAGGGACGCGGTATAAAGAACAAGCTTGGGAAATTATCGTTGAACCGGATGTAATTAGCAGGCTACTTGTGGTTGTAACTGCCTACCCAGTTTGGAATGATTAATGATGAAAAAATTATATTTGGAAGTCACGTTTCGTCATGGCCAGCCGATTGCTGCATACCTCTATTTACCGAGGAAGACCGGGGAGAAAAGTTGCCGCACGTTAAAAGTTGAACCAGGCATAGTCATTGATTTTGGTCCAAGCGGAAATCCCATTGGAATTGAAATCACAGCGCCTACGAAAGTCACCGTAGCGGATATTAATCATGTACTCAGCGATTTGGACTTATTGCCGATGGATGATATTGAGTTGGCGCCATTACTTCAGGCCGCATAGCCCGGATGGATTTTTCCACATAAGCCTATCCTAAATCGCTGACATCCCGACCATGGACCTGCTCACCCTGCATCACCTGACAAAAACCTTCGGCGGACTGACTGCGGTCAAGGAGGTCTCATTCACCGTCGAGAAGGGCGCGGTGGTGGGGCTGATCGGTCCCAACGGCGCGGGTAAGACCACAGTGTTTAATCTGATTACCGGCCATTATCGACCTAACCAGGGCGACATGGTGTTTGATGGCGTATCGCTATCTGACCTGCGCACCCACCGCATCATTGCCTTGGGCATCGCCCGCACCTTTCAGAATATTCGGCTTTTTCAGCGGTTGACCGCCTTGGAGAATGTGTTGGCGGGTCGCCATTATCGGATGCATTCCGGCATTTTGAGCGCCATGTTGCGGTTGCCGGCCCAACGCCGCGAAGAGCAGGAAGCGACGGATCGGGCGTTGCAGGAACTGGAATTCGTCGGCCTCGGCTCGCAGGCGCTGACCATGGCGCGGAATCTGGCGTATGGCGATCAGCGCCGGCTGGAAATCGCCCGGGCGCTGGCGACGGAACCCCGCCTGCTGATTCTCGACGAGCCGGCGGGCGGCATGAATGAACAAGAAACCGAGGCGTTGATTGGACTGATCGGGCGAATTCAGCAGCGCGGCGTCACGATCTTGTTGATTGAACACGATATGCGTCTGGTGATGCGGGCCTGCGAGAAACTGGTGGTGCTGGAATACGGCGGCAAAATCGCTGAAGGGCCGCCGGAACAGGTGCGCCATGATCCGAAAGTGATCGAGGCGTATTTAGGCGCTGAAGATGAACCCTGACATTAAGACGCCCTCTCATCAATTCGCAACTTACGAAGACCTGTTTGATCTGCCCGATAACCTTGTTGGGGAGATCATTCACGGCCAATTGATTACCCATCCACGCCCGGCGCCCAAACATGCGGTAACCAGTTCTGCTCTCGGCGATGAATTGGTTGGGCCATTTCATAAAGGGCGCGGGGGTCCAGGTGGTTGGTGGATTCTGGATGAACCGGAATTGCATCTGGGGCCGCACATCCTCGTACCCGATTTAGCCGGTTGGCGGCGGGAACGCTTGCCGGTCATCCCGGATATCGCCTTTTTCACCCTGCCGCCGGACTGGGTCTGTGAAATTCTCTCGCCCAGTACGGCGCGCACCGACCGGGTGGACAAGATGCCGATTTACGCCCAACAGGGCATTCCCTTTCTATGGCTGATTGACCCCGCGCTGCATACGCTGGAAGTGTTTGTATTGAGCAACGGGCGCTGGCAGTTGGAAGGCGTTCATCAGGAAGCTGATCAAGTCAGCGCGGTTCCTTTCGACGCGATTGCGTTTCCACTGGCTGACCTGTGGGCATAAAAACTGAACAGGGAGAATTCATGGCCGCACGCGGCAGGAAAAAAGCTGAAGATCCCGCGCCAGCCCCGGAGTTGATTGCTGATTACCGCTTTGACGCCAAGCGCACCAACATTCCACCGGCGGGTTTGGCCGCGCAGGGCAAGCTGGAAGAATCTCGGCGCATTCGCTATGCCTACGACCCGCACCGCCCGCCGGTGTTGCGTTTCGATAACTCCGGCGCGGCAGATCAGTGGCCGGAACTGCTCACCACGGCGCAACAGCGGGCGCTGACCCGTGAAGAAATCGCGCTGTTGGCTGAGGCGCTGCGTCAACAACAGCCGTGGCTGGAGTGGGCCGGCAAGCGGGAAAAGCGCGGGTTCGAGGTGGAGCCGGTGGCCCTGCACATGCATGAGCGCATTGCGGCGCAGGCTATCGTCAAGGTGGCGGCGCGGCAGGATGTGCAGCGCGATCTGTTTGCTGATCCCAAGTTGAGCTACCGCGAGGCGGTGCAGTTCTATCAGCACGATATCGACTGGGCCAATCGTATGATCCTGGGCGACAGCTTGCAGGTGATGGCGTCACTGGCGCGGCGTGAGAACCTGGCCGGGCGAGTGCAGATGATTTATGTCGATCCGCCTTACGGGATCAAATTCGCGTCGAACTTCCAGCCGGAAGTGGGCAAGCGGGATGTCAAAGACAAGGAATCTGACCTGACCCGCGAGCCGGAAATGGTCAAGGCGTACCGCGATACCTGGACGCTGGGCGTGCATTCCTATCTGGCTTATTTGCGCGACCGGTTGATCGTGGCGAAGGAGTTGCTGGCGGACAGCGGCTCGATCTTCGTGCAGATTTCGGATGAGAATCTGCATCGGGTGCGAATGGTGATGGATGAGGTTTTTGGGGCGGAGAATTTCTGCGCGGTGATCCCATTTGTGACCACAAGTAGTCAAACCAGCATTTTGTTATCAAGGACCAACGACTACTTGCTCTGGTTTGCTCGTGACCGTCAGCGCGTCAAGTTTCGCCAGTTGTTTTCTGGAAAGGAAATTGGCGGTGAGGGTGCCTCAAAATATACAAGCGTTGAATGTGCCTCCGGGGAGCGAGGGCCGGCATCCGTGTTCGCAGACGGTAAGCGATTCAGGCCGAGTCCGATGGTTTCACAAAGCGGTGGCGAAAACTCCGCATTCGATGTCGACTTTGAGGGTGTGGTATGCGTCCCAAGAAGTGGTTACTGGAAAACAAACCAGTCCGGGATCGCACGACTAATCGGTGCGCGCCGTATAGTTCAAGAGGGTCGGTCGATCGCGTTTGTTCGATACCTTGAGGACTTTCCCGTTTATCCTTTATCGAGTTTCTGGGAAGACACCTGGGGAGTTCAGTCACGCTCCGATCCCAAACGGTATGTCGTTCAAACATCAAGTCAGGTCATTGAACGCTGCCTCCTGATGACCACCGACCCCGGCGATCTCGTCCTCGACCCGACCTGCGGTTCCGGCACCACCGCCTACGTCGCCGAGCAATGGGGCCGACGTTGGATCACGATAGACACCTCCCGCGTTGCCTTGGCCTTGGCCCGTCAACGCCTGCTGACGGCAAAATTCGATTACTTTGCCCTGCGCGAACTCAACGACGATGACCGCCGCCGCAATCCCAAAGGTCAGTGGCTGAAAACCGCATCGGGCGGCATTGCCACGCTCGATTGTGAAACCGTCCCCCACGTCACGCTGAAATCTATCGCCCAGAACAGCGCCCTTGACGCCATTTTTGCCCGTCATCAACCGGGACTGGATGCGGCGCTAGTGGCGTTGAATGCCGAAGTGGGCAAGGTTGGCAAAGACCTGCGCCAGAAACTGGCTACCAAGCTCGCCGCCAAGCAGAAAACCGAAGGCAAACGGGCCATTACCGAAGCGGATCGTCGCCGCTGGCTGTTGCCGCCGGCGAACCGTGATCCGAAGATCAAGCTGACCGTCGATGCCGCTTTCCCCGGCTGGTATGAATGGGAAGCGCCTTTCGATACTGACCCGGACTGGCCGCAAGACTTGCAAACCGCACTGACCGCTTACCGCACCGCCTGGCGCGCCAAGATGGACGAGGTCAACGCCGCCATCGCCGCCAATGCCGACAACGAGGAATTGGTGGACAAGCCACGCATTCGCAAGAACGTCGTGCGCGTCTCCGGGCCGTTCACCATGGAAGCGGTGATGCCGTCGGAACTGACGCTCGACGAGCCTTCGCCGATGGCTGGCGCGGATGAGGACCTGGACGGCTTCGCGGCGGAATCAGTCGCCGATGCGCCGCAGAATACCGAGGCGTTCCTCGACAAGATGATCCGGCTGCTGGCCGCCGATGGCGTGCGCTTCCCCAACAACAAGGTCGCGGTGTTTTCCCGGCTGTCCCCGATGGGCGAGGAGTTCCTGCACGCCGAAGGGGAATGGGAGTTGCCCTCTCCCCCGGCCCCTCTCCCACCGACAGGAGAGGGGAGTAAAGCGTCGGTGGCAGTGTCAATCGGGCCGGAGTTTGGGCCGGTGACCGCCTGGCAGGTGGAAAACGCGCTGTTCTACGCGGCCAGACGCGGCTTTGACAATCTGGTATTTGCCGGCTTCTCGTTCGATGCCGCCGCCCAGGCCACGATTCAGGACGATCCGAACCCGCGAGTCCGTTGCCATCTGGCCCATATCCGCCCCGATGTCAACATGGGCAATCTGCTCAAGGACACGCCCAACGCCCAGTTGTTCTCAGTGTTCGGCAGCCCGCGCGTGGCTTTGAACCCCGCCGACGACAGCCTGTTCACCGTGACGCTGGAAGGCGTCGATATCTATAACCCGGTCGAAAACACCATTCTGGCTACGAAGGTGGACAAGGTCGCCGCGTGGTTCGTCGATACCGACTACGACGGGCGGGTGTTCTGCATCACCCAGGCGTTCTTCCCGGACAAGAGCGCGTGGGAAAAGCTGGCAAAAGCGCTGAAATCGGTCGTCGATGAATCCGCCTTTGAAGCGCTGTCGGGCACGGAGTCCCTGCCTTTTGCGGCGGGTAAACATCAGCGCGTCGCGGTCAAAGTGATCGATCCACGCGGCAACGAAGTCATGCGCGTGTTGCGGCTGGAGGGGCAAGCGACTTATGGCGCGTAATTCCACCCCCCACCCCGACCCGACCCCACAAGGGGGGAGGGAGTCTTATCGTAAAAAAGCTGCCGACCCGGCCCAGCAAGAGATTCCAATTCAACCGGTTTCCAAACCGATCCTGTGCAGTCCCTATCTGGAGCCGGACCGGCATTGGGTGTACGACACGCAAACTGGCGATGCTCGGGAAGAAGCGGGGCGTCGGCCCGCGTCCTACTGGTATCGCACCCAGCGCACCGGTTCGACCCAGCGCTCGCTGCTGGCAGAAGAAGAACGCGACGATTTGCCCCTGGTGAACCTGCTGCGTGAGGATGTGCGCCGCTGGCGGGACTCGAACTACCGCAACGCGACGCCAGTAACCCGACAATTGTTAGCGCACTGGGGGCGTACCGACCGCCCGCGTCGGCTGTTTTTCTGCCAGCAGGAAGCCGTTGAGACCATCATCTATCTCAATGAAATTCTGGCCTCGGGACACAAGACCGGCTTCGCGCCGCGTCTGTCGCCGCAGGATTACCACGCGCTGCTTGCCGGCCTCCGGCCCTCCTTCATCACCGAAAGTGAACCGAGGGTTTTCCCGACCCTGAGCGACCCTCAGTCACAAATCCCTCCTAACCCCCCTTTTTCAAAAGGGGGGACTGAACGGTTAGCCCTGCTGCGCTACGGCTGCAAAATGGCTACCGGCAGCGGCAAAACGGTGGTGATGGCGATGCTGATCGCTTGGGCCTTTTGCAATCGCGGTCGCGTACCGGGCGATGCGCGCTTTCCGAACGCGGTGTTGGCAGTGTGTCCGAACCTGACCATCTACGAGCGCCTGCAAGTCTTGCGCACTGATCGGGACGACAATTATTACCGCCAGTTCGACATCGTGCCGTCCCAACTGATGCCCGAGTTGCTCAAGGGCCGGGTGTTGATCACCAACTGGCACAAATTTGCCCCGGAAAGTCCGCACGCCGAAGGCGGCAAAACCTGGCTCGTGGTCGACAAGGGCGAGGAAAGCCCCGATGCGTTCGCCCGCCGCGTGTTGGGCGAGTTGTATGAACGAGCGCCGATCATGGTGCTGAATGACGAGGCGCACCATGCCTATCGACCCAAACCGGTCGAGGAAACCAGCGCGCTGACCGCCGAGGAAAAGGTGGAACGTGAGGAGGCGACGGTCTGGGTATCCGGCCTGGATCGGCTGAAGGCCTCGTGCGGCGTGAAATTCGTCGTGGATTTGTCAGCCACGCCGTTTTATCTGGGCGGCAGTGGCTACATTGAGGGTTCGCCGTTTCCGTGGCTGGTTTCCGACTTCGGGCTGGTCGATGCGATTGAGTCGGGCATCGTCAAGATTCCCCGCCTGCCCGTGTCGGACACCACCGGCAAGCCGGAGCCAAAATTCTTCCGCCTGTGGCAAGCCATCGTCAGCCAGCTACAGCCGGGTGAAAAACTGCCCGGCGGCAAGCCCAAACCCGAGGTAATCTGGCGCGAAGCCCAGGATGCCTTGACCACGCTGGCCAGCCAGTGGCAGGAGCGCGCCAGCTATTTGCAGGACGCCAAGCCCGGACAGGAACAGGCGCCGCCGGTCATGATCATCGTGGCCGACAATACTCAGATTGCCGAATTGTTCTACCGGAATATTTCCGGCGAGCAGACTATGGAAATCGTTGAAGCCCACGACGAAGCGGAAAGCACTGACGACGAGGAGGGAACGGCCAGCAGGAAAAAGAAGCCCAGGACCCGGACGGTCTACGGCACGGGTCAGTTGTTCCCGGAACTGTTCTCGAACCGTGAGGGCTTTCGGCCCACCCTGCGCATCGACTCCAGGTTGCTGGCCGAGGCCGAGTCGGACGATGCAAAAACGTCCAGAAAGGAAGCGGCCCAAGCGTTGCGCCAGATCATTGATACCGTTGGCAAGATCGGTCAGCCGGGCGAGCAGGTGCGCTGCGTGGTTTCGGTGCAGATGCTGACCGAGGGCTGGGATGCGAACAACGTCACGCAAATTCTCGGCCTGCGCGCCTTCCTCAGTCAGTTGCTCTGTGAGCAGGTGGTGGGCCGGGGTTTGCGCCGGATGGATTACACCGTTGATCCGGAAACCGGCCTGCTCACCGAGGAATATGTGGACATCTACGGCGTTCCGTTCTCGGTGATTCCGTTCCGGGGTCGCCAGACTCAGGCCGCTGCGCCCGAAGATCAACCGAAGAACCATGTCCACGCCGATGAAGCGCATCAGCACTACGAAATTCGTTTTCCCATCGTCGAGGGCTATGCGTTTGCCTTGCGCAACAACATCGTCACCGCCAAAGTTGGAGCGATAGAACCGCTGTCGCTCGCGCCGGACTTGACGCCCACTGCGGTCTTCGTGAAGCCCCAGGTCGGCTATCAGGTGGGCAATCCCTCGGTCGCTGGCGGTTTCGCCACCGCTACGCAGGATCGCGAGGCGTACTACGCCAGCACCCATCTCCAAACCATCCAGTTCGAGATCACGCGCCTGATCGTTGCAGCCCTGAGCGAGGGAATTGAAGGCGCAACGCCCAAGCTGCGGTTGCAGGGGCGACATCAACTCTTTCCCCAAGTGTTTCGGATCGTCGATGCCTATGTCACGCAACGGGTCAATTTTAACGGTTGCCATCCCTGTGAGCTGGGCCTCGAAACCTACGTCCGCCGGATTGTCGAGCGGTTGACAGCCGCCATTGAACCCGATACGAGTGGCGGGGAACCACCGTTGCTGCCGCGTTTGAACCGCTATAAGCCGATAGGCAACACCGGTGAGGTCAACTTCAAAACCACGCGACCCTGTGTACCGACGATCCGCAGCCACATCAATCAAGTGGTCGCCGACACCGGTTCATGGGAGCAGGCAACGGTTTTCCGGCTGGAGCAAGCCACGAACGTGGTAGCTTGCTACGCGCGCAATGACCATCTGGAACTGTCGATTCCCTACGAATATCTCGGCATCACCCATGCGTATTTCCCTGACTTCGTCGTCCGGTTGACCAGCGGCCTGACCCTGCTGCTGGAGATCAAGGGCGAAGAGCGGGAAAAAGATCGGGCCAAGCATCAGGCGGCGCAACGCTGGGTCAGCGCGGTGAACCATTGGGGACAATTGGGGCAGTGGGCGTTTCACGCTTGCAGGAACCCGCAAACAGTGATCGAAGAAATTAAACCGCTGGCATCTTCCAAAATAGCCTGATCCCGGAACACACCGATGTTGCTTGAAGTCGAAAATCTGCACGTCCGCTACGGCAATGTTGAAGCGTTGCACGGCGTCAACCTGTCCGTCCGTCAGGGCGAAATCGTGACCCTGCTTGGCGCAAACGGCGCCGGGAAAACCACGACGTTGAGCGCTATTAGTGGCCTGCTGCGTCCAGCGGGGGGCGAAATCCGCTTTGAGGGTCGCCCGATTCACAAAACGCCCGCGCATCGACTGGTCGGGATGGGTATTGCCCAGGCCCCGGAAGGTCGCCGGATTTTTGGGACGTTGACCGTCCAGGAAAATCTGAATCTGGGCGCGTTCACCCAGACCGACCGTCCCCGGATGGCTAAAACCCTGCGCTGGATTCATGAACTGTTCCCGGTGCTGGCGGACCGTCGTGAACAACTGGCCGGTACGCTGAGCGGCGGCGAACAGCAAATGTTGGCGATTGGCCGGGCATTGATGGCCCAGCCGCGCATCTTGCTGCTGGACGAACCGAGCCTGGGACTGGCGCCGCTGTTGGTCAAGGCGATTTTTCAGACCCTGTGGGAAATCAACGAAGCCGGCGTCACCATCGTGCTGGTGGAACAGAATGCCCGCGCCGCGTTGAAGCTGGCGCATCGCGGCTATGTGATGGAGGTCGGGCGGATCGTGCTGGAGGATCGCGCCGAAGCGTTGCTGGCCAATCCCGAAGTCCGCGACGCCTATCTGGGCGGGGCCGGGAAATAGCTTTTGTCTACGCTGCCGCCCGTCTTGAAAACGACTGATTCCGCCGCCCTGCACCGCCGTGCGGTATGGATGCTGGTAGCAACCGCCGTGTTGTGGAGTCTGGGCGGGGTGCTGATCAAATGGGTGGACTGGCATCCGGTCGCGATTGCCGGAACCCGCAGCCTGATCGGCGCGGCGCTCATCGGCATCGCTTTCCGCCATGAATTGCGCTTCACCTGGTCGTTTGAACAGATCGGCGGTGCGCTGGCCTATGCTGGCACGGTCGTGCTGTTCGTGATCGCTAACAAGCTGACCACCGCCGCGAACGCTATTTTGCTGCAATACACCGCGCCGGTTTACGTCGTTCTGTTCAGCCCGTGGTTTCTGGGTGAACGAGTCAGTCGCCGCGATTGGCTGATTCTGTTGATCATGATGGGCGGCATGGTGTTGTTTTTCCTCGATGAGCTGACGCTGGATGGCTATCTGGGCAATGGCATCGCCTTGTTAAGTGGACTGTGCTTCGCCTGGCTGACCCTGTTTCTGCGCCGACAGAAGGACGGTTCCGCCTTGCCCTCGCTGCTGCTCGGCAATCTGCTGGCCGGCATGATTGGCCTGCCGTTCATGTTCCAGTCCATGCCGGATCTGTCGAGCTGGATCGGCCTCATCCTGTTGGGCGTGGTGCAACTGGGTCTGCCGTATATCCTGTACGCGCTGGCGTTGCGCCATGTCATGGCGGTAGAAGGCATTTTGATCCCGATGATCGAACCGGTGCTGAATCCGGTCTGGGTGTTCCTGATGATGGGTGAGCAGCCGAGTCCATGGGCTATCGTCGGTGGGGCGATCATTCTGGGCGCGGTGATTTTCCGGGCAAGGCGCTGACAGCCGGATTAAAATGAGCGGATTCGATCTCTTGCCCGCTCTTCTCAGGAATTTATCCCATGGAACTCACTGCATTAACCGCTATTTCCCCTATTGACGGTCGTTATGCCGACAAGACCGCTGAATTACGACTGATCTTCAGCGAATATGGCCTGATCCACCACCGGGTGCAGGTGGAAATGCGCTGGCTGCAAGCGCTGGCCCGCCATCCCGGTATCCCCGAAGTTCCGCCGCTGAGCGAACCCGCCTGCCAAGTCCTCGACGGGCTGGTCGAACAGTTCACGCTGGCCGACGCCCAGCGGGTCAAGAACATCGAGCGCACCACGAACCATGATGTGAAGGCGGTGGAATATTGGCTCAAGGAGCGGATTGTCGGCAACGCGGAACTGGAGGCGGTCAGCGAATTCATCCACTTTGCCTGCACCTCCGAGGACATCAACAACTTGGCCTATGCGCTGATGCTGCGCGAAGCGCGGACGCAGACGTTACTGCCGCAATGGGACGAATTGATCGACGCTCTGGTTCGATTGGCGCATCAATACGCCGACCAGCCGATGCTGGCCCGCACGCATGGTCAACCGGCCTCGCCAACCACGCTGGGTAAGGAAATGGCGAATGTTGCGGATCGGCTGAAGCGACAACGGGCGCAGCTCATTGATGTCGTGTTGCTAGGTAAAATCAATGGCGCGGTCGGCAATTACAACGCCCATCTGGCGGCTTATCCCGATGTGGACTGGGAAATGTTCGCCCGCCGCTTCGTGACCGAAGATTTGGGACTGGCCTGGAATCCCTACACCATTCAAATTGAACCTCATGATTATATGGCGGAGTTTTTCCATGCGGTGATGCGGTTTAATACTGTATTGCTGGATTTTTGCCGCGATGTGTGGAGCTATATCGCTATCGGCTATTTCCGGCAGAAAACGGTCGCCGGTGAAGTCGGCTCCTCGACGATGCCGCACAAGGTCAATCCGATTGATTTCGAGAATGCCGAGGGCAATCTGGGCATCGCCAATGCGTTATTGGATCATCTGGCGGACAAGTTGCCGGTGTCGCGCTGGCAACGGGATTTGACCGATTCGACGGTATTGCGGACACTGGGGGTAGGCTTGGCGCATTCGTTAGTGGCCTATCAGTCGGCGATGAAAGGCATCGGCAAACTGGAAGTGAATGCGGCGGCGCTGGACGCGGATCTGGACGCCAACTGGGAAGTGTTGGCTGAGCCGATTCAAACGGTGATGCGTCGTTATGGCATCGACCAGCCCTATGAAAAACTCAAGGCGCTGACCCGAGGTCACCGGGTGGATCAGGCCACATTGCGCGATTTTATTGTCGGTCTGGCGATTCCCGACGAGGCAAAACAGCGCTTGCTGGCCCTGACTCCAGCCGGCTACACCGGCAACGGTGCAGATCAGGCGCGCCGGGTATGATGCCGCGTCGCCCGCCGCTGCTGAAAATCCTGTCCTACCATTGAATGAGCCGCTGGATTTCCCTGGCGCTCCACCGTAATGTCTGGCTTTGCAGTCGACCGAGGGCCAGCAGCAGTGTAATCGCCGCGTCCGGGTGGGTTTTCCGCAACTGGTTAAAATCTGCCCGGTTCAACACACGTAGCTCGGTCGGTCGGACCGCCACAGCTTCGGCAGCGCGTGGACCGGGATCGAGGAAGGCGATTTCGCCAAACACCGTCCCCGGCCCGTAAATCGCCAGTCGTTTATAGCGATCCACGGTGGCCGGCAGGCGAATATCAATCCGCCCACGCAGCACCAGATACAATTCCGCACCGCCATCGCCGGCGGCAAATAACCGTTCGCCGCTGTCCAGCTCGCGCGGTCGCAGCACTGCGGCAAATTCAGCTAGTTCGAGAGGCTGCATGTCGCGGCACAAATCCATTTCCGCCAGATCGATGCGCCGCTCCAGGACCGTAGTGGCGACGCCCAGCGTGTTCAACAGGGCGTTCTCGGCATATTCCAAGGCCTGATCAGCACTGGTAAAGGTGTGAACGTTCAGCCGTCCGGGGCGCAGGCTGATCTTGCGCAGCGTGCGCTCGACATCCCGGCCCAACCCCAAATCCTGACGGACTTCGCAGAACAGGAGTTCTCCACCATGGGCTTCCAGCCGCGCCGCGATTTGTTGTAACAGGCGGACGCTGGACAAATCAATTTGCATCACCCGGCGCAAGTGCAGGATCACCCAGGCCGAACGGTCAAGGTCGGGCAACATTTCTTCAAACAGTTGATCGGTTTTGGCAAAGAACAGGGTGCCGCGCAGTTGGTACATCACAATGCGGTCGCCGTGCTGGGCCAGCCGCCCGGCTTGTTCCGAGGGTCGTTGCCGCACCGAGGGCCGCTCGATAGCGGTCAACCGGCGATGGATGATCGGCAACTGACTTTGGGCGCGGATGAACAGCAAAATGGCGATGCTCAAACCGACCAGCACCGCCGCCATCAGGTCATAACCCACGGTAACGCCGGCAACCAGTACCGCCACTACAGCGTCCAGGCGCGTTCTTGGTCGCCTCGCCCAGGCAATAATATCGGTCTCCAGCAGGTTGAGCGCTGAGGCGATGATGATCCCGGCCAGCGCGCTGGTCGGCAGCCATTGCCCTACAGGACCAGAGAACAACAGGATCAGGAGCAGGAGCAGACCAGCGGTAAACGCCGCCCAGCGGCGGGCACCCGCCTGAACGGCAGTCGCGGTGGCCCCTACGCTGGCGGAACCGGCCAGACCGCCCGCCAAGCCGACCGCGATTTGGCCTACGCCCTGCGCCAACAACTCGCGGCGGGCGTTGTGCCGTAAACCGGTGGTCGTGTCCGCCAACACCGAGGCCAGCAGGGTATTCAGCGAGGAAAGAATCGCTAACGCAAAGGCGGCGTGAAGGATGACTGGCCAGGGGAGAGTTAACCAGGCCTCACGCGGAAGCGCGGTGAGATGAAATTCAGACAGTGCGGGCAGCGCACCGACGACCCAGTGTTCCGGCATGGCGGGCAGGCGGGCGCTGGAGATGATCAACTGGAAGAGCGCCGTACCCGCCAGTAAACCGGCAATAGGGCCGGGAATGCGTGGCAGGAGCCGGGGAATCAGCCGGGCGGCGCCAAAGGCTACGACCGTGACGGTGACCGGCAGCCAATGCCACTGGCTCCAGGTGGTCTGGTGATGAAGACCCAGCAACGGCTTGATCTGAGACTGCATCAGCAGCAGGCCAGTGCCAGTAGCGAGACCGGCGATGACCGGGTAGGGGATAAATTTCATCAACCGCCCTCCGCCAGCCAGGGCGATCAGCAACTGGAGCAAGCCGGCCAGCAGGGTCACGGCCAGGAGGGCGAGAACCAAGGTGGCGGGCGGCAAACCGGAAGCCGTGAGAATAACGGTCGTACCCGTCAGCAATGCCATGCTCGGACCCGTCGGACCGCTGATCACTCCGACCGCGCCGCCGACCACGCCGGAGATGAACAGCAGAAGGATGGCGCCGATCAGGCCGGCCAGTGCGCCCGAAGCTGCGCCGAGAAAGGGTGCGAATACGGTCACGCCGAAAGCGGTGGCCTGTGGCAGCACGACCGCTGCCGCAACGAGGCCGCCGCGCAGGTCAGTGAGCAACGCCGTCGGAATTTTTATGGTCGATGCAGCTCGTTGGATGAAATCCTGGGAGATCACAACATTGGGCCTGGTTATGGAGAGTTCGTCAAAAGCATAGCGAATCCATAGCTATGCGTTGTAGCGGAAGATCAAAGATGATTTTTAGATATAAATAAATAATTTTTTATTCCTTTTTTATAAGTCAATTTTCCCTTAAACTCACTTTTAAACCTAGTAAATTACTCAGGAATTGATGCAAGCCAATTGGCAATTAATTGATTTAAATCAACATGAACAGGATCGACCGCAATGAAAGCCAGCGACAAGTACACTGCGGAAACGATTACGGAACTCTACACTTGGGCCCCTAATCTGTTTTCCTTCAAGACCACCCGTAGCCAGTCTTATCGCTTCATCGCCGGCCAGTTTGCCCGACTGGGCGTCGAGGGTGATCATGGCGAGTTGGTGTGGCGGGCTTATTCGATCTGTTCAGCGCCTTATGACGAGTTTCTGGAGTTCTACTCCATCGTCGTTCCCGATGGCGCATTCACCTCACGGCTGGCGCAACTCAAGGTAGGCGATCAGGTACTGGTGGAGAAGAAGAACTACGGCTATCTGACGACCGACCGCTTCGAATGCGGCAAGGATCTCTGGCTGCTGTCCACAGGTACGGGGCTGGCCCCGTTCCTGTCTATTCTTCAGGAGTTTGATACCTGGGAAAAGTACGAAAACATCGTGCTGGTGCATAGCGTCCGCTATCGGCATGAGCTGGCTTACCAGGAGTTTATCCACTCGTTTAAGGAAAATGAGCTGTTCACTGAGTACGCCCACAAGCTGAAGTATGTGCCGCTGGTGACCCGTGACCAGGCCGAGCGGTCGATGCTCAATGACCGGATCACGAACCTGCTGACGAATGGCGAACTGGAAGCGCATGTCGGGTTGCCGATTGACCGGGAGCGGTCTCGGGTCATGATTTGCGGCAATCCTGACATGGTGCAGGAAACCCGGCAAATCCTCACCGACCGGGGGTTGACGGTCAGCTTGCGCGGCAAACCGGGAAACCTGGCGGTGGAGAATTACTGGTAGGCGTCAGGTTTCCACATACTCAAGCGCCAGGCGTTGGCTGTCTCGCTCACACCTTGCGGGCGTTGGCCTGAATGGCGGTCAGGGCAATAGTAAACACAATGTCATCCACCAGCGCGCCGCGCGACAGGTCATTCACCGGTTTGCGCAAGCCTTGCAGCATGGGGCCGATGGAGATGACGTGGGCGCTGCGCTGGACGGCCTTGTAGGTGGTGTTGCCCGTATTGAGATCGGGGAACACGAACACCGTCGCTTGACCAGCCACTTTGGAACCTGGCGCTTTTTGTTGGCCGACTTCGAACACGGAAGCGGCGTCGTATTGCAGCGGGCCATCGATGAGCAGTTCAGGGGCCTTGGCTTTGGCCAGAGCGGTCGCCTGGCGCACCTTGTCAACGTCAGCGCCAGCGCCGGAACTGCCGGTGGAATAGCTGATCATGGCGACTCGGGGTTCGACGCCGAACGCCTGCGCGCTGGCGGCGCTCTGCAACGCGATCTCAGCCAACTCCGTAGCATTGGGGTTGGGATTGATGGCGCAGTCGCCGTAAACCAACACTTGGTCCGGCATCAGCATGAAGAACACCGAAGACACGATTGACGAGCCGGGTTCGGTCTTGATGAGTTGCAGGGCCGGACGCACCGTGTTGGCCGTGGTATGTACAGCGCCGGAGACGAGGCCATCAACATCATCCACCGCCAGCATCATCGTGCCGAGTACGACGGTGTCTTGCAGTTGTTCACGCGCCTGACCGGGAGTGAGGCCTTTGCTCTTGCGCAGTTCGATCATGGGTTCCACATACTGGTCGCAGACCGCTTCAGGATCGATGATTTCCAATGTCGGCGGTAAGGCCACGCCCTGCGCGGCGGCTACCGCTTCGATGACTGCGCGCTGGCCGAGCAGCACACAGCGTGCGATACCCTTTTCCGCACAAATGACCGCCGCGCGAAGGGTACGGGGTTCATTGCCTTCCGGCAGCACGATACGCTTATTAGCGGCACGCGCTTTCTGGATCAGCCGGTAGCGGAAGGCGGGCGGCGACATCTGGGTCGAGGCGGGTATCCGAACGCTGGCGTTGAGCACATTGGTTGAGAGATGTTCGGCTACCATATCCAGCACGGTGTTCATGCGCACCGTGTCGTCAGCGGGGACAGCGCCCGGAAGATGGTCGATTTGGGTGGCGGTGATAAAGCTGTCATTGGCCACGCTGAGGATCGGCAGGCCGCTCTCGAAGGCGTGCGAGGCCAGCCGGCGAATGCGCGGATCGATTTCCGAACCATGCGTCAGCACCAACCCGGCCAGTTGCACCCCCTTACTCGCCGCCAGCGCGGTGGCCAGCATGATGTCGTCCCGGTCGCCTGCCGCCATGATCAGTGCGCCGGCAGTTAAACGATGAATCATCTCGGCGGCGGAACGGGCGGCGATCGCGGTTTCCAGCACCCGGCGGGTCGCGATCTCGCCCTCGACCAGCACACGGGCGTTCAGGCAGCGCGCCACATCCAGTGTGCGCGGCGCCAGCAGGGCCGGGTCGTAAGGGATGATGCCCCAGAGCGCAACATTGCCCAGCGCCTCGTGAGCGGCTTCGGCGTTAAATCGCGCAGGAGCCTTGTTGATCACCGCCCCGGCGATATGACAACCGACCTTACCCATGCGCATCGCCATGTGGCTGATCTCTTCGACCGCGTTGCCGCCTTTGGCGCTGACCACGAGGATAATCTCGGCCTTCAGGCTGCGGGCAATTTCGGCGTTCAGGCGCGGCGTGAAGGGATGGATGGTATCGGTGTGCATCCCCTCGATCACCAGCACATCGGCGTCTTCGGCGGCGCGCATACACAGGCTGACCACGTCTTCCAGCAGTTCCGACTCCTGACCCGCTGCCAGCCGGTCATCGGCCTGGATAATCGATAATGGAGCAGGAGTGTCGATCAGACAGATCTCGCGAGCAAAGTGGACCGAGTGTTCGTTAGCCGTATCCTCCTGCGCCACCGGTTTAGCGAAGCCCACCCGGTAGCCCTGATGTTGCAGGGCGCGAACGACGCCCAGGGTGACGGAGGTCAGGCCGACATTCTGCCGGGTTGGAATAAAATAGAATATCTGCATGATTTTAATTAAATTGGGTAAAGTGAAAAATTAGATGGCGATTTTGAACACGATCTTGCGCACTGGCCCGGATTGATCGGTTTGCAAGCCGGGCTGATGCGCGTCTTCGGGCCACAGGAGCATGAAACAACCCTCGGTCAGGGTTAGCAGGTCGCCTTCGCCATTCAGCACGGACAGATCGCGCTGTTCGTCATGCGATGCCAACTGCATCCGGTGCAGGGGAGCGTAACCGATCCGCTCGGTGCCCTGAACGATGAACTGTAAATCGATGTAGCGACGATGGGCTTCCCAGAACCCCTCGCTCAAGGGTTTGGTGTGGTAGACCTGCGCCAGAGCAAAGAGCGCATCGCCCGCCAGGGGATAGCGACCCGTTTCCAGGGTCTTCAGGTCGGTAGTGCGCAGAAAATCGAAGGCTTGCTTGAATAGCGGACCGAGCGCCGTATAGCGGTCGGCGTGGCTAATGTGATCGACGATCAAGGGAATCTCCCACGGTATCGGTTCAGTTCTCCCCTTTGAAAGAGGAGGGTTAGGGGGATTTTCGGCGGGTTGCCGGTGCGAAGGGGTTAGCCTCCGCTCAAGCGACTAACCGCTGCGTACCCTGCCAGCGTTCACCGGGTGCCAGGTTGACGGGCGTACCGACCGTGACCGCCTCAACACAGACAAATCGCTGATAGTCGTCCGGTTTCAGGTCAGACATAGTGGCGCATTTGTCCGCCGCCGGATTCCACACCACCGCATCTCGAAAGCCGGCAGTCTGAATGCGGGTCGTCTGGCCGGGTTCGATCAGGCGCGTTTCAGCCGGGGCATCGAAGTAGATCCGGTTGACCTCGCTGGTAAAGTCGATGCACGGGACAACCTGTTGATGGTCAGTCCAGCCAGCGGCGGCATCGCGATAAAGCAGGCCGGTCAGTCCCTCAACGCGGGTCGCGGCGAGGTCAGCCACCGCGAGATAGGTATGGAGCGCCGCAGTGAAGGTGAACGGCTCAGGACCCGTGTTGGTGATGGTGAGCGTGACCGCTAACTGGTTCCCGCCAATGGAGACCGTCAGTTCCGCCAAAAAGGCGAAGGCCCACAGCCGCTGGCTGTCCTCGGTATCGCGCAGGCGGAAGGTCGCGGACGCCTGCCCGTTCACGACTTCCGTGCCGGCGAATTCCCATGGCATCAGACGCGCTAGCCCATGCAGGGGCAACGGCCCGGACATGCCGAATTGCGGGAATACAACAGGGATGCCGCCGCGAATGGGCACGCCTGGACAGAACTGGGAAGCCTGGCTCAGAAACAGCCGTTCCTGACCGTCGGCAGGAACCCAGGAGGTCACCTGCGCACCGTGGAGGTAGATTTCTGCCCGTGCGCCGTCGGGGGCGGTGAGCGTCAGCTTGGGCAGATCGCCCGCTCCTGGCGCGATGGCAAAGACTGGATTCGGAGTTGAAGCGTTCAAGGGGCGTCCTTATGGGTTCATTCGCTGAGGCTGTACAAAACCCCCCCCTCGCCCAGCGGAGAAGGGTTGGGGGTGAGAGCGTTACCTTCAGCGGATGACGCGAGCGCCTTTGCCCTTCATCGCCGCTTCGACTTCTTCCACGCGCACCATGGAGGTATCGCCCGGCGTGGACATGGCCAACGCACCGTGGGCCGCGCCGTATTCAACAGCCGCTTGTGGACCCTTGCCTTCCAGGAAGCCATAAGCCAGGCCGGAGGCGAAACCGTCGCCGCCGCCAACCCGGTCGTAGATTTCCAGGTTGTCGCGCTTCATCGATTCATAAATCTGGCCGTCGTACCAGACGATGGCGGACCAGTCATTGATCGTCGCAGTCTTGGCGTTGCGCAGAGTGGTGGCGGCGACCTTGAAGTTCGGGAATTCCTTGACCGCTGTCTTAATCATATTGGCGAAGGATTCGGTCTGGATCTGGGTCAGATGCTCGTCAGCGCCTTCCACTTCGAAGCCCAGACAGGCGGTGAAGTCTTCCTCATTGCCGATCATTACATCGACATATTTGGCGATTTCCCGATTGATCCGCTGTGCGCCGTCCTTGCCGCCCTGGCTCTTCCACAGGGAAGCGCGGAAGTTCAGGTCATAAGCGACGACCGTGTCGTACTTCTTGGCGACTTGCACCGCTTCAAGCACGGCTTCGGCGGTGTTGGACGCCAACGCGGCGAAAATGCCGCCGGTCTGGAACCAGCGCACGCCTTCCTCACCAAAGAGTTTTTCCCAGTTCACTTCCCCCGGGCGAATTTGCGACGCGGCGGAGTGACCCCGGTCGGAGCATCCCAGCGCCGGGCGAATGCCGAAGCCCTTCTCGGTGAAGTTCAGGCCGACGCGGGTATTGCGGCCCAGACCGTCGAAATCGCGCCAGATGACATGGGACATATCCACGCCGCCCTGCATGATGAAATCTTCCACCAGCCAGCCTAGGTCATTTTTGGGCAGGGCCGTGACCACAGCGGCACGCTTGCCCCAGCACTTGCGCATGGCTCGGGCGACGTTGTACTCGCCGCCGCCTTCCCAGACTTGGAAGGAACGGGCATTGCGCACCCGGCCAAAGCCGGGATCAAAACGCAGCATCACTTCGCCGAAGGATACGCAGTCCCACTTCGCTTCCGCCGCAGATTTGATCATCAATTCAGCCATTTTCTTTTCCTCAGGCTCCCTCCCCCCTCGCGGGGGAGGGTTGGGGTGGGGGCGATCAACGCGCCTTCAAGGCGCTCGCTTCTTTCGCCAACGCGGTAATCCTGTCCCAGTCGCCAGCGACCAGCGCGGCCTTGGGCGCGAGCCAGGAACCGCCGACGCAGGCGACGTTGGGCAGCGCCAGAAAATCCGGGGCGTTTTCCACCGAAACCCCGCCGGTCGGGCAGAAGGTCACATCCGGGAACGGCCCGCCCAGCGCCTTCAACATGCCGATGCCGCCCGCCTGCTGGGCGGGGAACAGCTTCAATTCGCTAAATCCGGCCAGCCGGGCGGCGATCACGTCGGATGGCGTCATCACGCCGGGCAGCAGGGGCAACCCCGTTTCGTGAGCGGCTTGAATCATCGCCGGAGTCAGGCCGGGGCTGACACCGAACTTGGCGCCGGCATCCAGAGCATCTTTGAAATCCTGGGGACGGGTGAGGGTGCCCACCCCGACGATGGCGTCCGGCACTTCGCGGGCGATCAGGCGGATCGCTTCCAGCGCCGGGGCGGTGCGCAAGGTCACTTCCAGCACCCGCACCCCGCCGGCGACCAGCGCCTTGGCCAAGGGAACTGCTTGCGCCAGTTCTTCGATGACGATGACCGGGATGACCGGGCCAGTGCGCATGACGTCCAGTACGTTCATGGAGTTTCTCTCTTTTTGGTAAAGACAAAATATAAGCATTCACCCCCTCCCCCCAACCCCCTCCCCTCGTGGGAGGGGGTTGGGGGGAGGGGGTGTGAACGGTTAACGACAAAATCAGCTTTCGTCGATGATGAATGCGCCTGGTCAGGTCACGACCGAAATCGGCCAGGGGACAAATTCGTTCTGTCCATAGCCGTGCAACTCGCTCTTTGATGGCTGGCCCGACGCGCAGTCGAGCATCATCTGGAAGCAACGGGCGCCGACGTCCTGAATCGTGGCCGTCCCGTCGAGAATCTCGCCGCAGTTGAGGTCCATGTCCTCTTCCTGACGCTGCCAGAGCGCGGTGTTGGTCGCCAGCTTCAGCGAGGGAGACGGCTGACAGCCGTAGGCGGAACCGCGGCCGGTGGTGAAGCAGATCAGATTGGCTCCTCCCGCCACCTGGCCGGTAGCGGACATCGGGTCATAGCCCGGCGTGTCCATGAACACAAAGCCCTTGGCGGTGACCGGTTCGGCGTATTCGTAGACTTCGACCAGATTGGTGGTGCCGGCCTTGGCGACCGCGCCGAGCGACTTTTCCAGAATCGTGGTCAACCCGCCCGCCTTGTTGCCGGCGGAAGGATTGTTGTTCAGTTCGGCGTGGTTGCGCGCGCAGTATTCTTCCCACCAGTCCAAGCGCTGAATCAGCTTTTCCCCGATTTCGCGTGAGACGGCGCGGCGGGTCAACAGATGTTCGGCCCCGTAGATTTCCGGCGTTTCCGACAGAATCGCCGTGCCGCCATGCCGCACCAGCAGGTCCACCGCCGCGCCCAGCGCTGGATTGGCGGTGATGCCGGAATAACCGTCCGAGCCGCCGCACTGAAGACCGACGGTCAGATGGCTGGCCGATACCGGCTGGCGCGTTACGGTATTAGTCTCGGGCAGCAGTTGGTGGACGGCTTCGATGCCGCGCGCCACCGTTTTCGCCGTGCCGCCGGTATCCTGAATGGTGAACGCCCGCAGACGTTCGTTTTCCTTGAGACCATGCGCCTGGAAAATGCCGCCGATCTGATTGGTCTCGCAGCCCAGGCCGACGAAGAGCACGGCGGCGAAGTTGGGATGGCGGGCGTAGCCGGCCAGCGTGCGGCGCAACAGCGCCAACCCCGGACCCTGCGGATCGATGCCGCAGCCGCCGCTGTGGCTCAGCGCGACCACGCCGTCCACGTTGGGATAAGCGGCCAGTGCCTCCGGATGAATATCGCGCCGGAAATAGTCGGCGATGGCGCGCACCACCGTGGCGGAACAGTTGACGCTGCTCAGAATGCCGATGTAGTTGCGCGTGGCTACGCGCCCGTCGGACCGCGCGATGCCCATGAACGTCGCCGGCGCGGAAACCGGGTCAGTGGGTTTCACGTCGGCGCAGAAGGCGTAATCGCGCGTGAATTCAGCCATTGCCAGGTTGTGGGTATGCACATGCTGGCCGGCTTCAATATCCTGGGTGGCGACGCCGATGATCTGGTTATATCGGTGTACCGGCTGACCCGAGGCGATGCGCCGGGTCGCTACCTTGTGACCCGGCGGGATCAAACCCGCCACCACCAGATTTTCCTCGGGAATGCGTGTGCCGCCGACCAACTGGCGGCGCGCGATCACCACATCATCGTGGGGATGGAGCCGGATAACGGGAGAGATAGGCATCCCTGATGGGTCCACGGGCGCATTTTCCAGGGATTGCTCTTCATAGAGATGCATATCCATTTCCTCCTCAAAGGATCAGAGCAGTAGGGTACGCATTGCGTACCCTACCTATCTCGCATAATCAATAGGTTGGTTTTTGCAAAGACCCATCGTAGGGCGGGTTAGGCGTGAGCCGTAACCCGCCATGGGCCGAATCCCCGTTAAAGGCGGGTTACGCTCCGCTAACCCGCCCTACATCTATACAGCTTCCTAGTCAGTGCCGAGGCCGAAGTAGCGGCTGGCGTTACCGTAGCAAATGCCTTCCACCACCCGCTTCAGTTGCGCCCAGTCTTGCGGGTATTCGCCGTTCTCGACCCAACCGCCGATCAGGTTGCACAGAATCCGGCGGAAGTATTCGTGGCGGGTATAGGACAGGAAGCTGCGCGAATCGGTGAGCATGCCGACGAACGCGCCCAGATTGCCCAGGCACGCCAGGGCGGTCATCTGGCGGATCATGCCGTCCTTCTGGTCGTTGAACCACCAGCCGGAACCGAACTGCATCTTGCCGAACACGCGGCCATCCTGGAAATTGCCGATCATGGTGCCCAGCACTTCGTTTTGGGCCGGGTTGAGGCAATAGAGAATGGTGCGGGGCAACAAGCCATCGCGGTCGAGCGCGTCGAGATAGCGTGAAAGATTGCTCGCCACCAGACTGTCAGTGATGGAATCCCATCCGGTATCGGGGCCGAGCTGTTTGAACATCCGGGTATTGTTGTTGCGCAGCGCGCCCATGTGCAGTTGCATGGCCCAGTCGCGTTTCGCGTACTCGCGACCGAGATGCAGCAGCACGGCAGTCTTGTACTGCTCGACTTCCTTCGGAGTCAGCGTCTCGCCGCTCAGCCGCCGCGCCAGGATGGCATCAAGTTCCGCTTCGGTCGCCTCGGCAAAAAAGGTCACGTCCACGCCGTGATCCGAGAGACGGCAGCCGTGCCGGGCGAAGTGGTCCATACGCGCATCGAGCGCCCGCAACACATCAGCGAAGCGGTTGATCCTGACGCCGCTCACGTCGCCCAGTTTGCCGATGTAATCCGCGAATTCGGCGCGGTCGATGTTGAAGGACCGGTCGGGGCGGAAAGTGGGCAGTACCTTGACCGTGAAGCTGCTGTCGGCGGCGATGGCTTGGTGATTCGCCAGATCGTCGATGGGATCGTCGGTCGTGCAGACCGCGCGCACCTTCGCGCGCACCATCAGGCTGCGGGTAGAGAACTCGGGTGTGCCGAGCTTGGCGTTGCAGGCGTCCCACAGCGAATCGGCGGTTTCGGCGCTGACCAGGGTGTCAAGGCCAAAAAAGCGACGCAGTTCGAGATGGCACCAGTGGTAAAGCGGATTGCCGACGGCCAGCGGCAGCACTTCACAGAAACGGCGGAATTTTTCCTGGTCTGGCTGATTGCCAGTAATGAACTCCTCGGGCACCCCGGCGGAGCGCATGAAGCGCCACTTGTAATGGTCACCGCCGAGCCAGATCTCGGTGATGTTGCGGAATTGCTTGTTTCCAGCGATTTCCGCCGGTGGGAGATGGCAGTGGTAATCGAGAATCGGTTGCGGCGCAGCGTACTCGTGGTACAGCGTGAGTGCAGTCGGGGTTTCGAGGAGGAAATCCTCGTCCATAAACGGCTTGGCCATGTTGCCCTCCAGTTCAGTGGAATCCCGCCGCCGAGTACTCCGGCAGCGGGAAAGTTTCAGGTTGCTGATGGCGTTCCTGTTTAGTGGCCCCGCAGGACCGGCGCGCCCATCCCGCTTGCTTCAGCCGCCATCTCTTGTGGCGCACGCAAAAAGACCCAGAGGACTCCCGCCGCGATCAAATCCAGGAAGGCAATGGTGACAAAGATCGGCGCATACCCAACATTCGTGGCCAGCCAGCCCACCATCAGGGTAAACAGCCAGCCACCGATGTAGCCAATGGTTCCGCCGAGTCCGTAGGCCGTAGCCACGGCGCGGTGAGGGAACAGATCAGCCGGCAGCGTGAGCAGGGTGCTCGACATCGCCTGATGCGTGAAAGCCGCGATGCAGAAGAACAAAACCGCCCATCCGGCCGAGAGCATGACCATGGAACCCAGCGCATCCTGACGCAGGCCATCGACCAGCATGACCGCGTTGCCCTGGGCCTGAGAGTCGGCGCTCGCCACGTGCGGCAGGAACTTAGCCGGCACCACGGTGATATGGAGTTTGGCATCGGCGAGGGATTTATCATCCAGCAGCTTGCGTAAATTCCGCGTGCTATCGCCAGACGGTAACCCCACCTCTACCTTGCCCACGTTGTCCTTGGCCAGCTCCTGCATTTTGGCCACCAACTGATCCTGCGACAGAGTCAGCCGCTCGGTCGCGGTCGCGGTCGCGCCGGGGCGGGCTACCGCCATATCAATCATGCCTCCATCCTTAAGGTGCATTCCCACCAAGGTGCGGGATGCGTCAATGCTGGTTACCGTCGCCTGCGGCTTGGCCAACATCTGCGCCATCCAGGCGGGCGGATCCGTACCGATGAAGATAGCGGTCATCATGAGGATGCCACATACGGTGGCCGCCGCCTTGCGCGCGGTGAGCACGGGCATGCCCAGACGTATGAAGAAGGGCGACAGGTAGCCGCCGAAGATGCAACCCAGGTCGCTGGCCAGGAACGGCATCCACGCGAAAATGGCGATGCCCTTGAGGTCCAGGCCGCGTGTGTCCATGAGGGTGACGGGAATCCAAAAGACGAAGAACTGCCAGGCGGGTTCGGAGAGGAACCGGGCTATACCCATGCCCCAGAAATTGCGCTGGCGCAGCACCATCCCCCACACGCTGCTGTCCTGGGCAGTCACCTGCTCAGCCGCGCGCTGGTCGGCCTGTCCGGCCCGAATGTGATCGGCTTCCTCCTGGGTGACATGTTTGTGTTTGTCCAGCGGCTGGTAGAACAGGAACCATAACGCGACCCAGACGACGCCCACCGCGCCCGTGATGACGAACGCCGCTTGCCAGTGCCACGTCAGGATGATGAACGCGATCAGGGGCGGCGCGATCATCCCGCCCACGGAAGATCCCATGTTCATGAAGCCGGTGGCGACGGTGCGTTCCTTGGCCGGAAACCACTCGGATATGGTCTTGATCGCCCCTGGGAACATGCCCCCTTCACCGATGCCGAGCAGGAAGCGGAAGAAGCTGAAGGAGACCCAGCTTCCGGCCAAGGCGTGCAGCATGTTGGCGATGGACCACCAACCCACCGAGAACATGAAGCCGATGCGCGTGCCGATCCAGTCCATGAACCGGCCCATGACGGGTTGACTGATCATGTAGGCGACTAAAAAGCCGCTGACGATGTAGGAGTACTCGATCTTGCTGATGTCGAGATCTTTCATGAAGGTGGGGGCCGCCACCGACAAACAGTTGCGGTCCAGATAATTGACGATGTTGGCACCCATCAGCAGGGCCACCATGTACCAGCGTATGCCTTTGAGTTTCACGCTGCGATCCTCAAAATGTTTTGAATATTGTTGTGGGTAGGTTCAATGCGTTCGAATCATTCGGTGGCGCACGTCAGAGTCCGAAGGCGCGCGGTAACCAGAGTGACAAGCCCGGGACATAGGTGACCAGCATAAGTACCAGGAACAGGGCGACGAAAAACGGATAGAGCGCCTTAACCACCGTTTCAATCGGCAATTTGGCAACGGCGCTGCCGACGAACAGCACCGAACCGACGGGCGGAGTGATCAGACCCATTCCCAGATTCACCATCATGATCATGCCGAAATGCACCGGGTCCACGCCGAGGTCTTTAACCACCGGCAGCAGGATCGGCGTCAGGATCAGGATCAGTGGCGCCATGTCCATCAAGGTGCCGAGCAGCAGCAGCATGATGTTGATGGAGAACAGAATCACGTACTTGTTGTCCGAGATCGTCGTGAAGAAGGTTGTGACCTGATCCGGTAATTGCATGATCGTCATGATGTAGCCGAAGCTGGCGGCGAAACCGATCAGGATCATGACGATCGTGACCGTCTTCACGGTCCGGTGAACCAACTTCGGCAGATCGCTCCACTTGTAGTCGCGATAGATGAACATGGTGACGAAGAAGGCCCAGACGCAGGCGATCGCCGCCGATTCGGTGGCGGTGAAGACACCGGACAGGATGCCGCCGAGAATGATCACCATGGTCATCAGGCCCCACAGGGCATCGACGGCGATCTTGAGCGCCTGCTGGAACGGGATCTTTTCACCCTTCGGGTAATTTTTCTTGTGGGCTATGTAGAGACAGAGCATCGCTACGGTGAACCCGAGCAGCAGACCGGGCACGACCCCGGCGAGGAACAGGCTGGCGATCGACACCGAGCCGCCGGCGGCGAGCGAATAGATCACGGCGTTGTGGCTCGGCGGAATCAGGATCGCCTGCACCGAACCGCTGACCGTCACCGCTGTGGCGAACGCACGCGGGTAGCCTTTTTTCTCCATTTCCGGGATCAGCACGCTGCCGATCGATGCGGTATCGGCCACCGAGGAACCGGAAATGGCGCCGAAGAAGGTCGAGGCCATGATGTTGACCAGCGACAGGCCACCGCGAATGAATCCCACCAGCACCGCCGCGAACGAGACCAGCCGGTGCGCCATGCCGCCTTCCGCCATGATCGCGCCGGCAAGCACGAAGAACGGAATGGCGAGCAGCGAGAACTTGTTGACGCCGCTCGCGATCTGGATCATCACCGCGTCGAGCGGCAGATCGACCCAGATCGCGCCGACGATTGCGGACAGACCGAGGGCGTAGGCGACCGGAACGCCGATCGCTACCAGCACGAACAAACTACCCAGCAAGACCAAGGCGTCCATCAGATTTCCCCCTTCAAATCGGCGGCGACATTCGTTTGATCATGATCGAACTGGACCACGGCCCGACCGGTCTGCGGGCCGGCGATCATCCGTTCGATGATGAACAGCAGGGTGAGTGCGCTGCCGATCGGCAGCGGCAGATAGGTGAAGCCCACGCTCAACACGGGGAACTCGGCGACCGACTGGTGCCAGGTTCCGATGCACAACTGGGCGCCCCAGATCATGATGAACAGGGCCAGCAGCGCCATCAAGATATCGACAATCCACATCAGCGGGGTACGCCAGGAGGCTGGAACGCGATCGGTGAACATCGTCACCGCGATGTGTGCGCCGGCGCGGTAACTGGCCGCGGCGCCGATGAACGTGAACAAGACCATGCATAGAATCGCCATCGGTTCCGGCCAGTCCGAACCGGCGCCGAAAACGTAGCGATTGAGAACGCCCCAGGGAATGACAATCGTCATCGTGAACAGGGCCGCGCCCGAAATCCAGATGCACGCGAGATAGACAGAGTCTAAAAACCGTATAAATTTCTCGACCATTTTGGAATCCTTTTGAGCAGATCCAGAAGTCATCATTCAGTCCCCTCTCTCCTTGGCGCAGGGGAAAGGGTTAGGGTGTAGCCTTTGAGACTGTAACCCTTATCCCTCTCCCGCTGGCGGGAGAGGGGAGTGAACAACTTTTAAACGCTGTTACTCGACGGCCTGGACACGCTTGACTAGGTCAGCGAAGGGCGCGCCGTACTTCTCGCGAACCGGAGCGGTGGCCTCGATGAAAGGTTTTTTATCGACTTCCACAAAGGTCACGTTGGCGGCTTTGAGCTTGGTGGTCGCGTCCGCGACGCTCTGATCCCAGAGGGTGCGCTGTTCCATCTGCGCCTCACGGGCGAGCTTCTTGATCAGTTCCTGATCTTCTTTGGCGAGCTTGTCCCACGCGGGCTTGGAGAACACGAGGATCTCGGGAATGCTGAGGTGGCCGGTGAGAGAGTAAACGTTGGCCACCGTGAAGTGATTCTGGGTGAAATAGCTGGGTTCATTGTTTTCGGCGCCGTCCACCACGCCGGTCTGCAAGGCGCTGTAGAGTTCGCCGAAGCCCATGGCAATGGCGTTGCCGCCCATGGCGTTCATGGTGTCGATGAACATTGGGTTACCTTGCATGCGGATCTTCAGGCCCTTCAGGTCGGCCGGGGTCTTGATCGGCTTTTTGGTGTAGACATTGCGCGAACCGCTATCCATCCAGGCCAGCCCGACCAGCTTGCCGGGGCTGGCGGTGATCTTGTCGAGCAGTTCCTGACCGATCGGACCGTCGATCACCTTGCGCATGTGTTCCTGGTTGCGGAACAGATAGGGCAGGCTAAAGGCGTTGGCTTCGGGAACGACCGGACTGATCCCGCCCAGGGAAACCCGCAGCATCTGGATCGCGCCGATCTGGGTCTGCTCGATCATCACCTTCTCGTCGCCGAGCACGCCGCCGGGGAACATCTGGATCTTCAGGCGGCCGTTCGTGGCAGCATCGAGCTTCTTGCCCATATTCTCGACGGCCACGACGTTCGGATAGCCTTTCGGATGGACATCGGCGGCCTTGAAGGCTGTGGCGCTTTGGGCAATGACCGGGGCAGCGATCAGACCCGCTGCCCATGCACACACACAAAGTTTGGACAATAACGGACGAAGCATGATGGATTCTCCTTTGGATTAGTTATGTCGGGGGTAAAAAAAGAATTCTCGATGGATCAGACGCCCGAGTAGGCGGAGAACCCGCCATCAATCGGCACGACCACGCCGTTGACAAAACCCGAGCCTTCTTCGCAAGCCAGCCAGAGCAACGCGCCGACCAGTTCGTGAGATTCGCCGAAGCGGCCCATCGGCGTGTACTCGACGATTTTTTTGGCGCGCGCCGTGAACTCGCCCGTGGCTTCGTCGATGAGCAACTTATGGTTCTGCGCGGTCAGGAAAAAGCCGGGCGCGATGGCGTTGACCCGGATGCCCACTTTCGAGAAATGGACGGCCAGCCACTGGGTGAAATTGTTGACCGCCGCCTTGGCGCCGCTGTAAGCCGGGATCCGGGTCAGCGGGCAAAAGGCGCTCATGGACGAGATATTGATGATCGAACAGCCAGTGTGGCCGATCATCTGCTGGGCGAAGACCTGGGTGGGCAACAGCGTGCCCAGGAAATTCAGGTTGAAGACAAATTCGACGCCCTTGGGATCGAGATCGAAGAAGGTCGTCAGCGATTTATCGAAGAGATCTGCCGGCTCGAACCAGTCCCTGCTGGTGGTGCCCTTGGGATTATTGCCGCCGGCACCGTTCACCAGCAAATCGCAGGGACCCAGTTCCTTCGCCACCCGTTCGGCGGCAGCTTCCAGTTCCCCACGTTCGAGTACATTGGCGCTGATGCCGATGGCAGTGGTGCCGAACTCTCTTAGTCGAGCCGCAGTCTTTTCCGCCGCCTCGGCGTTGCGACCCAGCACCGCGACCTTGGCGCCGTTCGCCGCCAGCGCCGCGGCGAGTTCCGAACACAACACGCCGCTGCCGCCCGTTACCACGGCCACCTTGTTGCTCAGGTCAATTTTGAATGGCAGTTTCATTGGATTCTCCACGCTTATTGGCGGCTTTCCGCTTTAGCGATGCCTTCCCACAGGCCGTTCAGGTACACCGCGCCGAGCGCCCGGTCGTAGAGGCCGTAGCCGGGTTTGCCGGTTTCACCCCAGATCATCCGGCCGTGGTCCGGGCGGACATAGCCCTCGTAGCCGGCCTCGTAGTAGGCCCGCACGATTTCGGCCATATCGAGCGAACCATCCTCGGAACGATGGCCGGTTTCGTAAAAGTCGCCGGCTTCGTTGACCTTGACGTTGCGCAGGTGGGCGAAATGAATGCGGCCCCGGCCAGCGAACTCGCGCACCATGGCGGCGATGTCGTTGTAAAAATCGCCTCCCAGCGAACCCGAACACAAGGTCAGGCCGTTGGCGGGGGTGTCCTCGATAGCCAGCAGGCGGGCCAGGTCATCCCGGTTCTTGACGATGCGCGGCAGGCCAAAGATGGGGCGGGGCGGATCGTCTGGATGAATCGCCATTTTGATGCCGACTTCCTTGGCGACCGGGATCACCCGGTGCAGGAAGTATTCGAGATGCGACCACAGTTTTTCTTCGTCGATTTTGGCGTATTCGGCCAGCAGGGCCTTGAGTTCGTCGGGCTTGTAGCTAGTATCCCAGCCGGGCAACTGGATGCCCTCCGAGGGATCGATCTGGTTGACGGTCGCCATGTCGAACCCCAGCGTTTTCGAGCCGTCCGGCAACTCCATTTCCAGCGTGGTGCGGGTCCAGTCGAACACCGGCATGAAGTTGTAGCAGACCACCTTGATGCCGCAGGGGGCCAGATTGCGCAGCGTTTGGCAGTAATTTTCGATCAGGCGGTCGCGACTGGGCTTGCCCAGCTTGATGTCTTCATGTACCGGCACGCTCTCGACCACCTCAAAGCGCAGGCCGTGCGATTCGATCCTGGCCTTGAGCGCCTGGATGTTTTCAACCGGCCAGACTTCGCCCACGGGTACGTCGTAGACCGCGGACACGATGTTCTCTACTCCGGGAATCTGGCGGATGTAATCCAGTGACACTGGATCGGAATCACCGTACCATCGAAATGACATTTTCATTATGTATCCTCCTCGGGTGGACAGGCTTAAACAGGGGGTGTGGCTTCGGTAGTTAGAAGGACGGTTGGGGTGGGCATGGCCTCCGCCGGAATGATGGCGCCGGGATGTTGGATGACCACCGCCGCCATGCGGTTGGCGGCGCGAGCGGCGGTCGCGGGGGGCGTTCCGGTCAAGCGCATGGCCAGATAGGCGCCGGCGAAGGAATCTCCCGCCGCCGTCGTGTCGACGACGCGGGGGACGGTTTCGACCGGGACGGCCAGGGGCGGCGTCCCGGCGATTCTGACGAGGGTGGGCTGAACGCCGCGCTTGATGACCACTTCCGGGACTTCGAGTGCAAGCACATTAGCCAGCGCCTGGTCGGCGTCGATTTCGCCCCGCAGCGCCATCTCGTCGTCCAGCGTGATGAGCACCAGGTCGCTCAGGGCATACGCGCGGTCATAGAGCGTCCGGGCCTCGCTGAGGTTTGGCCACAAGCGGGGACGGAAATTGTTGTCGAACGCCACCATGCCCCCGTTGGCGCGCACCCGCGCCATCGTGGCCAGCAGCCGCTCCCGGCCTTCGGGTGGCAGGATCGCCAGACTGATGCCGCTGAGATAGAACGCCGACAGCTCGCTGACCGCATCCTCCAGAGGGGTGTTCGGGGCATCGAAATAGCTGCGTGCGGTGCTGGTGTCACGCCAGTAAAAGAAATGGCGCTCTCCAGAGGGATCGACCTGAATGGCGTACAAGCCAGGCAGGTGGTTGCTGAGCAGGCGGACCAGCGAGGTATCGATGCCCTCCGCCTGCCAGGCAGCGATCATGTAGTCGCTGAAAACATCGATACCCAGCGCGGTGGCGTAGGAAACCCGGATGTCCTGGTCGCGGCACAGCCGGGCCAGATAGATGGCGGTATTCAGGGTGTCGCCGCCGAAGCCCTGCTGCATCGCGCCGAAAACCTGGCCGCGCAGCTCGATCATGCATTCGCCAAACAGCGCGATTCGACGGAGTGAGGTCATTCCAGCCTCCGGGTTGGTTTTTCAGTGGGTCAGCGGGTGAGCGTTTCGGCCAGCGCCGGCAGCATCCCGACCGCCTCGATCCGGTCGAGCGCGTTCGCGACCCGCGACGCGAGTTCGGGCACTGCATTAAGATCCATGCCCCACAGCCGCGCATCGGCGAGTAGCGCCGGTGCCGCGTCGGTTGGGCGGACGTTGGCTGGGTCACGCCAGGCGGCGTCGAAGAGGTCCAGCACGTCGTGGCTGTCGCGGATCGGATAGCTCCCAGCTTCACGCTGGCCGACGAATTCACCCGCCGCGTCGAACCGGCCTCGATAAAACCACAACAGCGCAGCCAGCGAAAACGCCAGTCCAGCCGGCACCCGGCCATGGGTATGAGCATAGTCCAGCAGCGAAGGCAATACCCGCACCTTCCACTTCGACACCGAGTTGAGCGTGATCGAGAGCAGTTCGTGGCGGATGTAGGGATTGGCGAAACGTTCCAGTACGCTCTCGGCATAGCGCCGACGTTCGGCTTCGGGCAGGGGCACGAAGGGTACGATCTCATCGAACACCACATGTTGGAGGAAACGTGACGTCACGCTGTCGTTCATCATTTCGCCAACCGTGTCCAGTCCGCCGCAAAACGCTGCCAAGGCGCTGGCGGTATGCGCGCCGTTGAGGATGCGCACCTTGCTCGCACGGTAGGGTTGCAGGTCGTCGGTCCACACCACGTTGAGGCCGGCCTTGTGGAGCGGGAACTCGTTGGCGAGGCGCTCCGGCCCCTCGATGACCCACAGATGAAAGGGTTCGGCGGCCACCAGCAGGGCATCGGTGTAACCGAATTCGGCGAACAGCTTATCGGCCTCGGTCGCCGGATAACCCGGCACGATGCGGTCGACCAGAGTGTTGAGAAAATCATTGTGTCGCGTGACCCAGTCGCTGAACTCCTGGGGTAGCGCCCAGTCGCGCGCATGCCGCAGCACGATGTCGCGCAGGGTGGCGCCGTTCGCTTCGATCAATTCGCAGGGCAGGAACACGAGTCCAGTTTCCGGCTGGCCGCCCAGCGCCTGGAACCGCTCGAACAACAGCGCCGCGACCTGTGCGGGAAAGCTGCGCGGCCATTCGCCGGGAGAACGCGGCTGTTCGCGATAGACAATACCCGCCTCGGTGGTGTTGGAGATCACGAAGCGCGTCTTCGGGTCGCGTGCGCCGGCGAACAGGGCTGCGGGATCCTGGCGCGGATCGACGCCGTGCGTCACGCAGCGCACGATCCGCACCGACGTGGTGGGCGTGCTCGCTACCACGCCACGGGATAGAACGGTGAACAGGCCATCCTGGGCATTGAGCGGGTCGATGATGCCGGCGGACCGTGGCGGCGCGAGGATCACGGCAGCGTCAAGTACGCCGGCTTCGTTGGCGATATCGATCATCCAGTCGGCGAAAGCGCGCAGGAAATTACCATCGCCGATTTGCAGCACCCCGGTCTTCGGTGGAGCGTCAGTCGGCCTCGGCGGATCGGGCAGCGTGGAACGGTTGAGCGCGAACATGGCAACCTCTCTCAATTCATTCGATAAAGTCGTCCCGCCGGGGGGAGAAGACGTCCAGCAACCGGCTGCCCTGTTCAAGCGCAACCACGCCATGCCTGACGTTTTTATCCGCTATGAAGGCGTCACCCGCCCGCAAGACGCGCTTTTCGCCTTCCACCTCCACTTCGAACGCGCCGGCCAGTACATAGGCGATCTGCTCGTGCCCGGCATGACCGTGTACGGTGCCGACCGCGCCTTTGTCGAACAGCACTACGGCGGCCAGCAGGTTCGGTGTGTGGCCGACGATCTTCCGGCGGATTCCCGGTTCAATGTCGATCCACGGGCACCGCGCATCCTCGTAAAAGCAGTCTTTCATACATCACTTTTTTCGGTTGGAGTTCCAGAAAATCGGTACGCTGAGAAAATCAGCCTGCTGGATCGAAATCAGCTTTTTATACTATAGAATAGCGTATTGAAAAATGTAAACGTCGTTTCAAAAATTTGGGTGGCGCACAGATCGCTGACCCCAGGAGAATCGTGATGGAAGTCAGACAATCAATCCACAGCGACCATTTCAGGACCCTCGACACCGGCGGGCTGCGCCGTGAGTTTCTCGTCGAGGGGTTGTTTATGCCCGACGAGATCTCGTTCACCTACAGCCACATAGACCGTATCATCGTCGGCGGCGTGATGCCGGTGCGCCAGCTTGTCACGCTCGACACCCGCATCGCCAGGCAGATCGGCGCGGAGTATTTTCTGGCCCGGCGCGAACTCGGTTTGATCAACATCGGCGGGCCGGCCCAGGTCCAGGTGGATGGCGAATGCTTCGCGCTGGAAACGCGCGAGGCTCTGTATGTCGGCGCTGGAGCGAGGGAACTCAGCTTCCGCAGCGTGGACGCCAACCATCCCGCCAGGCTCTATCTCAACAGCGCACCGGCGCATTGCGCCTTTCCACACCGCAAGATCACGCTCGAACAGGCTTTCCCCACGACCCTGGGGCACGCCAACACCAGCAACCGGCGCACGATCTACAAATTCATCGTGCCCGAGGTGGTCAAGTCCTGCCAACTGACCATGGGCATGACCGTATTGGACGAGGGCAGCGTGTGGAACACGATGCCGTGTCATACTCACGAACGGCGGATGGAAGTGTATTTCTACTTTGATATGGCGCCGGATGCGGTGGTGTTCCATCTCCTCGGCAGGCCGAACGAGACGCGCCACCTCGTGGTTCGGAACGAGCAGGCGGTCATCAGCCCCAGTTGGTCGATTCACTCGGGGGTCGGCTCCCGGAGTTACACCTTCATTTGGGGCATGGTCGGTGAGAACCAGACGTTCGACGATATGGACCCGGTCGCGATGACCGACCTCTATTGATGGATCCCCTTTTCTCCTGATGTGGAGGTAAACAGAATGCTGAAACTCTTTGACTTGTCTGGAAAGGTGGCGATAGTCACCGGATGCAGTACCGGGCTGGGGCAGGGCATGGCGGTCGCGCTGGCCCAGGCGGGTGCAGACATTGTGGGCGTCAACACTTCGGCGCCGACCGCGACAGCCACGGCGGTGACGGCCCTCGGGCGTGGGTTCCACGCCATCCGCGCCAACCTGGCGGATACTTCGTGCGTGCAGCCCGTCGTTGAGGAAGCCTGCCAGGCGTTCGGACGCCTTGACATCCTGGTGAATAATGCCGGGATCATCCGGCGCGAGGATTCGCTGAATTTCTCGGAAAAAGATTGGGATGATGTCGTCAACCTCAATCTCAAGGCGGTGTTTTTTCTGTCCCAGGCCGCCGCACGCCGGTTCATCGCCCGGGATTCGCCTGGCAAGATCATCAACATCGCCTCAATGCTGTCGTTTCAGGGCGGCATCCGGGTACCATCCTACACCGCATCAAAGAGCGGGGTCGTGGGGCTGACCCGCCTGCTCGCCTGCGAATGGGCGTCGAAACGCATCAACGTCAACGCGATTGCGCCCGGCTACATGGCCACCGATAACACGGCGGCACTACGTGCGGACGAGCAGCGCAACGCAGAAATCCTGGGGCGCATTCCCGCGAACCGCTGGGGCCTGCCGGAAGATCTGGCCGGTCCGGTGGTCTTCCTTGCCTCGCCGGCATCGGACTATGTGAACGGCTACACGCTTGCAGTGGACGGCGGCTGGCTGGCGCGCTGAGTGGCCCCTGGCGTGAGTGACGCCGCGACGGTCAGCGGCGCGAATTCGGTAATCAAACTTTTCAGAATCAAGGAAGGAAACTCAAATGGATGAAGATAGCCATCATCGCAATCCACCCGAACCCGTCGCCGCCGTGCTCAGGGTTTTTGGTCTCCTGGCGGCCTTGGGTGAGCGGAAGGAAACCGGCATCTCCGAACTTTCGGTACGACTGGCCATGCCCAAGGCGACCATTTACCGCTTCCTGCAGACGATGAAAGAGCTGGGTTTCGTCCGCCAGGAGTCCGAGAGCGAGCGCTACAGCCTGACACTGAAGTTGTTCGAGCTGGGGACCCAGGCGATGCAGCACTTGGACCTGACCGAGCTAGCCAGACATCAGATGCGGATTCTGTCTGACCAAATCGGGGAGGCCGTTCATCTCGGCGTTCTGGTCGATCATGAGGTCATCTACATTGACAAGGTCGACGCGAAGTACAGCCTTGCCATGTATTCCCGGATCGGCAGGCGCGCGCCGGTCCACGCCACCGCGCTAGGCAAGGCGCTGTTGGCCTGGGAGAGACCGGAGCGGCGCGACGCCATCATAGCTGGGATGTGTTTTACCCGGTTTCGCGAGAACAGCATTGCCACCCCGACACAGTTCCTGGAGGAACTCGTGCGCACCCGCGAGCGCAAGTACGGCCTGGATTATGAAGAATTCGAGGAGCACATGATCTGCATGGCGGCGCCTATTTTCGACCACTGGAATAGTGTCGTGGCCGCGTTGAGCGTCTCGTTCCCGGCATTTCGCTTCGATCCGGCCCGGCAGGACGAGTATGCCGCGCTGGTCATCGCGGCCGGCCGCGCGGTTTCGTTGGAGTTGGGGTGCCCGTCCTATCCGCTCGACGAAGGCTAGCCTTCCTTGGTTGGGTCCCATACGTTAAGCGTTCATTCGGGTAAATTGAGGATTTGGGCGCTTAACTGACGGATGTCGCCCCTGCCCTGCCTTCAGCCACCACGGAGCAGTCGAGGTTTGAAACCTCGCTTGCAAGCGTCGCCAAAGTCTGTCGCGCCTGGTCCTGCAAGACTCGGTAAGAGCGTTCCCATTCGCCATCGCGCGGCATCGTCCACGCCATCCGCCGCACCAGCGCCTCAAGAGTCCGCGCTCGCTGGAGCGCGAGCGCCGCCCGCGCGAGGGCTTCCTCGTGTTCGGAGGCATACACGAACTCGACCTTGCGATCCTGGCAGACCCCAATACAGGGAGGCTGCGGCACGTCAACTTTTCCACAGCCGATGCACTGCCATGCTTTGATGTACTCGGTCATGGTCAATTCACCTTTTATGAACTGGATTAATCAATTAAACAGGCGACCTATATAGCATTTCAGCGACTGGCGGTCGTAGGATTTGCTGCTGAACACGGCGATTTTCATCAGCTATCATCCCCGATTGCGAATTCGACCCGCCAGGGGGTAGATTGACGATATCTTTCAACATAACATTAAACGATGTTGACCTTGTTGTTGTCCGCAATGTCAGCTTTGTCCTCATCGGCTACGATTTCAACTTTGCTATCGTCTTTGACAACTTCGCTCTTAGCGGCAAGATCGGTTCTCCGGTGTGCGCCTTCATCCATGAAGAATTCTCTCTGTAAATAGTCGTCATAACTTCTCAAAGTGGGCATATATTCCTCGGTCATCAAGGGTGATGAAATGATGAAATCCGCCGTCGAGCGGTTACAGGCGATTGGGACGTTGTACAACACCGCGATTCTTAACAGTGCCTTGACATCCACATCGTGGGGTTGAGGCTGCATCGGATCCCAGAAGAAGACAATCAAATCGATTTTCCCTTCCGTGATCAGGGCGCCCAATTGTTGATCTCCCCCTAGAGGACCGGAGCGGAGCTTCTCAATCGTGAAATCATCGGGAATTTCCAAATCCGTGTGTTTTCCCTGAATGGCTTTCTCAACCAGTCTGCCGGTCGTGCCCGTACACGTTAAACGATGGTGTAGCAAAATCTTAACATTCCATTCAACCCATTCGATCATGTCTTTCTTACGGTTGTCGTGCGCAACCAGCGCGATGTTTTTTTGAGCCTTCATGAGGAACAACCTCGCTTGAATTTATGAAAAAAACCACGGACGGCATTTGCGCTGGCCGTGGGAAGGAGGGTGGGACTCGTTGCCCCACGTTGTCACCACCAAAGAATCATCAGCCCTCACATACAGTTTGCATGCCTCGTCAAAATCCAGACGCGGACTGCGGGGGATCCTCGTCCGCAAGCTGGTTCCCGTACCCTACTTCTTCCTCGCCGGCGGCAAGTCGGTGCAGACGCCTTCAAACACCTCGGCGGCCATGCCGACCGATTCGCAGAGCGTCGGATGCGGATGGATGGTCTTGCCGATATCGACCGGATCGCAGCCCATTTCCACCGCCAGGCAGACTTCGCCGATCAGATCGCCGGCGTGGGTGCCGACGATGCCGCCGCCAATGCAACGGTGCGTCGCCTCGTCAAACAGCAGCTTGGTGAAGCCCTCGTCGCGGCCGTTGGCGATGGCGCGGCCCGAAGCGGCCCACGGGAACACCGCCTTGCCGTATTTAATGCCTTCAGCCTTGCACTGCTCCTCGGTCTTGCCTGCCCAAGCGACCTCCGGATCGGTGTAGGCCACCGAGGGAATCTGGCGTGCGTCGAAATAGGCCTTGTGTCCGGCGGCGGCTTCCGCCGCCACGTGCGCCTCGTGCACTGCCTTGTGGGCGAGCATGGGCTGACCGACGATGTCGCCAATGGCGAAGATATGCGGGACGTTGGTGCGCATCTGGTTATCCACCGCGATGAACCCGCGCTCGCTCACCGCCACGCCCGCCTTATCGGCGGCGATCTTCCCGCCGTTGGGACTGCGCCCTACCGCCACCAACACCAGGTCGTAAACCTGCGGCTCCTTCGGTGCCTTCTCGCCCTCGAAGCCCACCCGGATACCCTCGGGAGTGGCCTCGGCGGACACGGTCTTGGTCTTCAGCATGACATGGTCGAAGCGGTGGGCGTTCATCTTCTCCCACACCTTGACCAGATCCCGATCAGCGCCGAGCATCATGTTATCCAGCATTTCCACCACGTCGATGCGGGCGCCGAGCGCGGAGTAGACGGTGACCATCTCCAGGCCGATGATGCCCGCGCCCACCACCAGCATCCGTTTCGGGATGCCCATGAGTTCGAGCGCGCCAGTGGAATCCACCACGCGCGGGTCCTCCGGCATGAAGGGCAGCTTCACGGCTTGGGAACCGGCGGCGATGATCGCCTTCTGGAAGCGCACAACTTTTTTAGCCCCGGTCTTGTCCTGGCCGTTTCCCTCGGTCAGTTCGACTTCGACATGGTGCGGATCGAGGAACCGGCCCACGCCGCGCACCACTTCGACCTTGCGCGCCTTGGCCATGCCTGCGAGTCCGCCGGTGAGCTTCTTGACCACGCCTTCCTTAAAGCCGCGCAGCTTGTCGATGTCCACCCGGGGCGGGCCAAACTCGATGCCGTGGTGCGCCATGATCTTGACCTCGTCCATCGCCGCCGCGGTGTGCAGCAGCGCTTTCGACGGGATGCAACCGACGTTCAGGCACACGCCGCCCAGCGTGGCGTAACGCTCCACCAGCACCGTCTTCATGCCGAGATCGGCGGATCGGAACGCGGCGGAATAACCGCCTGGACCCGCGCCGAGCACCAGCATCTCGCAGTCTACGTCGGCGCTGCCCGTATAAGCGCCGGCAGCGGGCGCGACCACTGGCGCGGTCACTGGCGCGGCGGGCGGGGCGGCAGCGGGCGCCACGGTTTGCACGCCAGCGCCCGCTTGCGCATCGAGCATCAGAATCAGCGAACCTTCGGAGAGCTTGTCGCCGACCTTGACCTTGATCTCCGCGACCACGCCCGCGCCGGGCGAAGGCACGTCCATGGTGGCCTTGTCGGATTCCAGCGTGATCAACGCATCCTCGGCCTTCACCGCATCGCCTGGCTTGACTAGGATCTCGATGACTGGCACGTCCTTGAAATCGCCAATATCGGGTACCTTGACTTCGACGAGATTTGCCATGGTTACTTCTCCTCAGATCAGGATGCGCCGCATATCGGCGAGCAGGTTAGCGAAATGGACGTTGAAGCGCGCCGCGCCCGCGCCGTCGACCACCCGGTGATCCCAAGACAACGACAACGGCAGGATGAACCGCCACGCCGACTGCTGGCCATCCGGCGATACCTGCTTCCAGTAGGACCGGCATACCCCCATGATCGCCACTTCCGGGGCGTTGATGATCGGGGTGAAGTAGGTGCCGCCGATCCCACCCAGGCTGGAGATGGTGAAGGTGCCGCCCTGCATCTGATCGGGTTTGAGCTTGCCCTCGCGCGCCAGCTTGGCGAGTTCGCCCATTTCCCTGGCGATCTCCACCACACCCTTTTTATCGGCGTCGCGGATGACCGGCACCACCAGGCCGTTGGGCGTGTCGGCGGCAAAGCCGATGTGGTAATACTGCTTGAGGATCAGATTGTCGCCGTCGAGCGAGGCGTTGAACTCGGGGAATTTCTGCAGCGTTGCGACGGCTGCCTTGATCATGAACGAGAGCATGCTCACCTTGACGCCGCTCTTCTCGATCTCCTTGTTGAGCTGGACCCGGAACGCTTCGAGATCGGTGATGTCGGCCTCGTCGTGATTGGTGACATGCGGAATCATCACCCAGTTGCGATGCAGATTGGCAGCCGAGATCTTCTTGATGCGCGAGCGCGGCTTGCTTTCCACCGGCCCGAACTTGCTGAAGTCCACCTGCGGCCACGGCAGCAGGTCGAGACCCGCGCCAGCACCGGCGACCGCACTCGGCGCGACTGCCGCTGCGCCGCCCTTGGCGAAGCTCTCCACATCCTCCTTGAGAATGCGGCCGTTGTTGCCGCTGCCCCTGATCTTGCCCAGATCGACGCCCAGTTTGCGCGCCAGCTTGCGCACGCCCGGTCCGGCGTAAGCCAGTTTGAAAACGGCCTCGTCGAATCCAGTCGAGGGCGCGGCCACCGCGGACGCCGCGAGCGTGGGAGCGGCTGGAGCCACGCTGGCCACCGCCGGTGGGATCGCGACACCCGCAGCGCCAGTGGCCAGCGTGAGAAGGATCGTGCCTTCCGATACTTTCTCACCCACTTGCACCTTGATCTCTCCAACCACGCCACCCAACGGCGCGGGCACGTCCATGGTCGCCTTGTCGGATTCCAGCGTGATCAACGCATCTTCAGCCTTCACCGTGTCGCCCGGCTTGACCAGGATTTCGATCACCGGCACATCCTTGAAATCGCCGATGTCCGGGACGCGAACCTCGGCGACCCCACCCGGCGCGCTGACCGGTGCGGGCGCCGTTGCTATGGTCAGAATCGGCTGCGTAGCGGCGGCATCCGCATTGGCGAGCAGCAACACCAGTGTGCCTTCCGACACCTTGTCGCCGACTTGAACTTTGATCTCCCTGACGATTCCGGCGGCGGGTGAAGGCACTTCCATGGTGGCCTTGTCGGATTCCAGCGTGATCAGCGGATCTTCGGCCTTGACGGTGTCACCCGGCTTGACCAGCACTTCAATGATCGGCACATCGGTGAAGTTGCCGATGTCCGGGACTTTGACTTCGACTGTTTGGCTCATTAGTTCTTCCTCGTGAGGCGTTGGGCGATCCTGATGAATTCAAACCGTCCAGGGATCAGGCCGCTCGGTATCGAGGCCGTATTTGCGGATGGCTTCCTCGACCTGTTCGACCTTGATCTGGCCCTCGTCGGCCAGCGCCTTGAGAGCGGCGACGGCAACGTAGTACCGGTTCACCTCGAAGAAGCGGCGCAACTGGACCCGGTAGTCGCTGCGACCGAAGCCGTCGGTGCCCAGGGTGATGTAGCGCCTCGGGATGTAGGCACGAACCTGATCGGCGAAGGTGCGCATGTAGTCGGTGGACGCGACCACCGGCCCCGTGTGTCCTTCCAGACAGGTTTCGATATAGCTCTTCCGGGGCGGTTGCGACGGGTGCAGCAGATTCCAGCGTTCGGCGCTGAGACCGTCGCGTCGCAGTTCGTTGAAGCTGGTGACGCTCCAGACGTCGGCGGTGATGTTGAAGTCCTCCCGCAGCAGCTCCGCCGCAGCGATCACCTCGCGCAGGATGACGCCGCAGCCGAGCAGTTGCACGCGGAGCGCCTGGGACTTGCCGCCGTCCTGGAACAGATACATCCCCTTGACGATGCCCGCCTCCGCGCCCTCCGGCATTTCGGGGTGCGCGTAGTTCTCGTTCATCACAGTGAGGTAGAAATAGACGTCTTCCTGCTCTTGCACCATGCGGCGCAAGCCTTCGCGGATGATGACCACGACTTCGTAGGCAAATGTTGGATCGTAGGCGACGCAGTTGGGAATGGTCGAAGCCAGGACATGGCTGTGGCCGTCCTCGTGTTGCAGACCTTCGCCGTTCAACGTGGTGCGGCCCGCCGTACCGCCGATCAGGAAGCCGCGCGCGCGCAGATCGCCCGCCGCCCAGGCCAGGTCGCCGAACCGCTGAAAGCCGAACATCGAGTAGTAGACGTAGAACGGGATCATCGGCAGATTGTTGGTGCTGTAGGACGTCGCCGCCGCGAGCCAGGACGACATGGCGCCCGCCTCGTTGATGCCTTCCTGCAACACCTGGCCCGACTTGTCCTCACGGTAATACATGAGCTGGTCGGCATCCTGCGGCTTGTAGAGCTGGCCGACGGCGGAATAGATGCCGAGTTGCCGGAACATACCCTCCATACCGAAGGTGCGCGACTCGTCGGGCATGATGGGCACGACGTATTTGCCGAGGGCCTTGTCCCGCACCAGCGTGCCGAGCATCTGGACGAGGGCCATGGTCGTCGAGATTTCGCGTTCGCCCGACGCCTTGAGCAAGCGCGTGAAGTTCGCCAGCGGCGGAATTTCGAGTGCGGTGGACTTGACCCGGCGGCTGGGCAGATAGCCGCCCAGCGCCTGGCGGCGCTCGCGCAGATAGTTCAGTTCCGGGCTGCCTTCCGGGAACCGGATGAACGGGATCTCCGCCAGTTGCTCGTCCGTAACGGGGATCTCGAAGCGATCGCGAAATTGCCGGAGCGCGTCGCTGGTCATCTTCTTGGCCTGGTGGGCGATCATCTGCCCTTCGCCCGACTCGCCCATGCCATAGCCCTTGACCGTCTTGGCGAGAATCACCGTCGGCTGACCCTGGTGCTTCACCGCCGCGGCATAGGCGGCGAACACCTTGGTCGAGTCGTGGCCGCCACGGCGCAGCGCCCAGATATCGTCATCGGTCATGTCCGCAACCAGTTCCCGCAATTCCGGATACTTGCCGAAGAAGTGTTCGCGGACGTAAGCGCCGTTCTTGGACTTGAAGTCCTGGTACTCGCCGTCGACGCATTCCTCCATGCGCTTCAACAGCAGTCCGGTCTGATCCTTGGCCAGCAGGCGATCCCAGCCCCGGCCCCAGACCGACTTGATCACATTCCAGCCGGCGCCGCGAAATACCGATTCCAGTTCCTGGATAATCTTGCCGTTGCCGCGCACCGGACCGTCCAGACGCTGCAAATTGCAGTTGATGACGAAAATGAGATTGTCCAGCTTTTCGCGGCCCGCCATCGAGATGGCCCCCAGCGATTCCGGCTCGTCGCACTCGCCGTCGCCCAGGAACGCCCACACTTTTCGCCCTTCGGTTTTGGCCAGTCCACGCCCATCGAGGTATTTCAGAAACCGGGCCTGATAGATGGCCATCAGCGGCCCCAGCCCCATGGAGACGGTGGGGAACTGCCAGAACTCCGGCATCAGCCACGGGTGCGGGTAGGAGGAGATGCCCTTGCCTTCGGTTTCCTGGCGGTAATTGAGCAGTTGTTCCTCGGTCAGCCGGCCTTCGACAAACGCCCGGGCGTAGATGCCCGGTGCGATGTGGCCCTGGAAGTAGATCAGGTCGCCGCCATGGTCCTCGGTCGGCGCGTGCCAGAAGTGGCCGAAGCCGATGTCGTAGAGCAGCGCGGATGACTGGAAACTGGCGATGTGGCCACCCAGTTCGGACGATTCTTTATTGGCGCGCAGGATGATGGCCACTGCGTTCCAGCGGATGGCGGAGCGGATCTTGTGCTCGATGTCCCGGTCGCCCGGAGAACGTTCCTCTTTCTCGGGAACCAGGGTGTTGCGGTAGGCGGTGGTCAGCGACGCGGGGATATAGATGCCTTCGCGTCGTGCCTCCTGTACCAGCTTGTCGACCAGAAAGTTGGCCCGTTCCGGGCCTAGGTGTTGCTGAACGGCTCGCAGGGCGTCAAGCCATTCCTGGGTTTCCAGCGGATCCAGATCACGATTTATTTCCACAGTTTCTCCTCCTCGTTATAGGTCATGCACGATGGTGCCATGCATGGGGATCACGTCGTCGTGTTCTGCACAATGATAGGTGATGATGGGCAGGCCATCGCCGGTGGTGAATCGATACTCAGTCAAATCCCGCTGGCAGTGTGGGCAAGCCTCGTTAGCGATGAGCTTGTCGTCGAATTTCGGCGGAACGGGCGTGGGAAGTCTATCGCTGCGGCGATGCGACCTTTTTCCAGTCCAAGGTCCGATGCGGAGAGTCATCATAATTCCTCACTACCTCAGTCGATCCGCGCGATGCGCGGCAGGTGGTACGACAGCGAGCAGATTCAGCGCGTGACGGAACTTCCATACGCTCTGGATTTCTTGGGTTAGAGTTTCGGAAAAGCGGTATGCTGAAAAAATATCCGTACCCAATCGAAACCATTTTTTAAACTATAGAATAGCGTATTGAAAAGTGTAAACGTCGTTTCAAAAATTTTGGTCGCACCCAGGTCGTCGACCCCTGGAGCATCGTGATAACACCAGCAACCGGCGCACGATCTACAAGTTCATCGTGCCCGAGATGGTAAAATCCTGCCCGCGGACATCTCCGAACTCTCGGTACGGCTTGCCATGCCATGCCCAAGGCGACCATCTATCGTTTTTTGCGGACCATGAAATTGCTGGCGGAGGAAATACCATGCACGAGATGAAAGTAGGCTTGATTGGGTACGGGATGGCCGGACGGGTTTTTCATGCGCCGGTGATCACGGCCGTTCCTCACTTACAACTCAGCCGGGTCGTGGAGCGGCGCGGTCAGACCTCGCGTGAGCGGTATCCGTGGGTCGAGGTTGCCAGCGAAGCCGCTACCCTGTTCGCGGATAACAAGATCGAATTGATCGTAGTCGCCACGCCCAGCAGCTCCCACTTTGAATTGGCTCGCCAGGCGCTTCTGGCCGACAAGCATGTCGTGGTGGACAAACCCTTTACCCTGACATCGGCGCAGGCGCAGGAACTCATTGATCTGGCGCGTCAACAGCACAAAGTCGTCAGCGCCTTTCAAAACCGGCGCTGGGATGGCGACTTTCAGACGGTCAGCCAGATCGTGAAACAGGGCTATCTCGGGCGGCTGGTCGAGTATGAATCGCATTTCGACCGCTTTCGGAACTATTTCAGCCCGGAGCGCGCCTGGCGGGAAACGGCGGGGCCCGGAAGCGGTGTCCTGTTCGATCTCGGTCCGCATCTCATTGATCAGGCGCAGGTGTTGTTCGGGTTGCCCCGGAGGGTCACCGCGGATATCCGCAGTCAACGAGACGCCGGAAAAGCTGACGATCAGTTTGAACTGATCCTTCATTATGACGACCTGAAAGTGACCCTGAAGGCCGGGTTGCTGGTGCGCCAGCCCGGTCCCCGGTTTGCCTTGCATGGCACGGAAGGCTCTTTCGTGAAATACGGGGTTGATCCGCAAGAAGACGCACTAAAGGGCGGGCGGTCGCCGCAGGAGCCAGAGTGGGGCATGGAGCCGGAGGATGCGTGGGGAACCCTCAATACCCAGATCGGCGACCTGCATTTTCAGGGAAAAATCGAAACGGCACGGGGGAGTTATCCGGCCTACTATGAGAATGTCTACCAGGCGATCCGGGGAGAAGCCGAGCTGATCGTCAAACCGGAAGAAGCGCGAAATACGATCCGCATCATTGAATTAGCTGTGCAGAGCAACGCAGAAAAACGCACTGTTGCGTTTTCCTAGTCGACTTTCCCAAACCGTAGAGCCGGCATCCTGCCGGCTTATTCCCACACCAAACGCGCCAGATCGATACTCACCACAGCATGAGTCCGCAGTTTCAACCGGGTGCCGTGTTTATCCTGGATCGCGGCTTCGTAACTGAATATCTGTTCCTATTCGACCACCTGCCCGGCCCAGTCGCGGGTCTTGAACCAGTAGTCGTGACGTTCCTTCAGCCAGCCGTCCTGCTGACGCAACAGAATCCAGTTATTGAAGAAATTCAGCGCGTCGGGGTCGCCCTTGCGCAGTGCAAAACCTTCTGCGCCCTGAACGAACGGTTCTGCGATGGGCAGAAATAGTTTGTCAGGATGCTTCAACGCCTCGAACGCTGGGGTCGGCGTGCTGGTGACAAAGGCATGAGCCTTACCATTCAATACTTCCTGCAGAGCCAGTGCATCCTCATCGAATTGCCGGAGCGTGGCTTTAGGCATCAATCGTTTCGCGGCAGTCGCTGGAGTTGCGCCGCGCCGCGCCGTCAGCACCACTTCGGGTTTATTGAAATCGTCCAGGGAGTTGAAACCGGCGGCGACTTCTTTATTGGCGACCATTTGCGTACCGGAATTGGCGTAGGGCGCGGTGAAGTTGACCGTCAGATTGCGTTCCGGGGTGATGGACATGCCGCCGATGATGATGTCGAATTTGCCGGTGAGCAGTGCGGGAATGATGCCGTCCCAGGCGGTCGGGACGAATTCGGCTTTAACGCCCATGTCTTCAGCCAGTCGCGTGGCGACGTCGATTTCATAGCCGATCAACTGGCCGTTTTTGTCGCGCATCGCCCAAGGGATAAAAGTGGACATACCGATTTTGACCGCGCCGCGTTTCTTGATCACTTCCAGCACACTGCCCGTGGCCAGTTCCTGATTAAATTTCTGGGCGTTCACCAAGGGCGACAGGAGCAGCGCCAGCGCAATCGTTGTCAGCAATGTCAATAGACGGTTTTTCATCAGATCAGCCTCGAAGAGTGATAAGTGTCAGGCAAGGATATTCGATAGATCAGTCAGTTTTGGCCTGTGAACAGCGATCCACCAGATAGACGATGGAGCGATAAGGGCGTTCGCCATGCAGCGACAGGCCAATTTCGCAGGTGCGGCTGGTGGAATAGCCGGCCGGGCAATCGTCCGGCAACGCCGCCCGTAAATCCCGCAAGGCGCTGGCGTTCAGTTCCGGGTGAGTAAAGCCCTTGTCCCCGGCCCAGCCGCAGCAGGAGATGTGGTCAGGGATGATGACCCGTTCCGCGCAGGCTTCGGCGATAGCGCGCAGTTTGTCCTGCAAGCCCATCTTGATGTTGCTGCAGGTGCAATGCAGGGCGACGGTTTCCGGCAGCTTGCGCAACGTCAGCCGCTCTAAAAGGACATCGCGAATGAATTCGGCGATGTCATAGACCTTGAGCCGGGATGCTTGCTGCGGCTTCACCCGAAACGCGCAGGGGCTGGTGTCAAACACGATGGGATCCTGACCATCGCGGCTGGCGGCTAGCAGCGCCTGCTCCAGTTCCTGCTGCTTGGCGTTGGCCTGTTCCGGCAAACCTTTACTGGCGAACGGCTGGCCACAGCAGAGGGCCGCGATAGGGTCGGGCATGATCACCGCAAAGCCGGCTTTGCGCAGCAGCGCGACAGTTTTCACGGGCAACGCCTCCCGCTCGGGATCATTGCGGGCCGGCCCCATGGTGCGGCTGGCGCAACTGGGAAAGTAGACCACCCGTGGACGGTCGGCGTCGGCGGCGATTTTCTTCAATTTCGGCAGGGTGCTGGCCGTCGGCAACCAAGGATGCCACGACGGAATCCGTTCGCCGGACAGTTGACGGGCGATGTTCGTCACTCCACCTAATAGCGTTTTGCCCAAGACCCGGTGGGCGAGATCAGCCGCGGTCAAACCGGCGCGGGTGGCGAAAGCGACTCCGGCAAACGCCCCCGCCGCCCGGCGGCCCATGGTGCGGGCCAGCGCGCCGCGTCCCTGTTCGCGCTGTTTCAGCATCATCGTTCCGGTATTGATGCCCACGGGACAGGCCAGCGCACACAGCCCGTCACTGGCGCAGGTCTCGACACCCTGATAGACATAGGCCGCGCCGAGCGCCTGCAATCGCTCCGGGTCCTCACCCGAATCCCGTAACCGCGCCTGTTCGCGCAGGCCGACAATGCGCTGGCGCGGCGACAGCGTGAGGGCGCGGGAGGGGCAGTGGGGTTCGCAGAATCCGCATTCAATGCATTTGTCGATCAGCGGATCGACGGCGGCCATGGGTTTGATGTTCTTGATATGGACTTCCGGGTCGTCATTGAGAATGACACCGGGATTGAGCAGGTGATGTGGATCGAACAGCGCCTTGATCTCTCGCATCAATTCGTAAGCTTGCCGCCCCCATTCCAGTTCGACGAAGGGAGCCATATTGCGGCCTGTGCCATGTTCGGCTTTCAGCGAACCGTCGTATTTTTCGACGATCAGGTGGCAAACATCATCCATGAACCGCTGATAGCGTTCCGTTTCCCCCGACTGGCCGAAGTCCGGGGTGATAACGAAGTGCAAATTGCCTTCCAGCGCATGGCCGAAAATGATCGAGCCGTTGTAACCGTGTCGGTCAAACAGCTTCTGTAAATCCACAGTCATCGCGGCTAATTGAGGAACCGGGACGGCGACATCTTCAATGATCACGGTCGTGCCGGTCGCCCGCGCCGAACCGACCGAGGGAAATAGCCCCTTGCGGATTGCCCAGAGTTGGTTGAATTCTTCGGGTCGGTCGGTGAATTGCAGGGGGAAGAGGGTGGGCAGAGCGGCGATAGCGTCCGTAACCCTTGCAACCTGGGTTTGCAAAGTTGCTGGGTCCATCGCCCGTGTCTCCACCAGCAAAGCGGCGGCGGTTTCCGGCAGGGTCTTAAAATAGTCGGGAATGCCGGCCTTGTTCTCCACCGAACGCAGCGAAGCGCGATCCATCAATTCCACCGCCGCGACCGGCTGGTTTTTCAGCGCCGCCACCGCTTCGCAGGCGGTTTGAATATCAGAGAAAATCATCAGCGCCGTGGCTTTATGAGTGTACTCTTCAACCGTGTCATAGGTGATTTCGGCGATAAAGCCCAATGTGCCTTCGGAGCCGATCATCAGATGTTGCAAAATATCGAAGGGATCGTCGTAGTCGACCAGCGCGTTGAGGCTATAACCACAGGTGTTCTTGATCTTGAACTTGGTGCGGATGCGTTCGGCCAGTGCGGCGTCGGCGCGGGTGCGTTGACCCAGTTCAGCCAGATGGCTCAGCAATGGCCTGTGGCTGGCGGCAAAGGCGGCGCGGCTGGCGGGATCGCCGGTATCCAGCACCACGCCATCGGCCAGCATCACCCGCAGGCTTTGCAAGGTTTGATAACTATTGTGCGTCGTGCCGCAGCACATGCCGCTGGCGTTGTTGGCGGCGATGCCCCCAATCCAGCAGGCGTTGATCGACGCCGGGTCCGGCCCAATCTTGCGCTGATACGGGGCGAGATAGCGGTTGGCGTGGCCGCCGATGACGCCCGGTTGCAGACTGATCGTCGCCGCATCCGCGCCGATCCGCCAACCGCGCCAACCATCGCCCAGTTGCAGAATTACCGAATCGCTGACCGCCTGCCCGGACAGACTGGTGCCGGCGGCGCGAAAAGTGACCGGCGTTCCATATTGGTGAATCAGCGCTAGAATGCGCTGCATCTCCTCCTCGCTCTCCACGCGCACCACCAATTGGGGAATCAGCCGGTACAGGCTGGCGTCGGTCCCGTAAGCGAGCGTGCGCAACGGGTCGTTGATCAGGCGTGTCGCCGGGATGAAGGTTTGCAGATCGCGGTAAAGATTCTGGTAAGCCTGCATGGGAGTTCTTTCGCCTCGCGCGGTGGTTGCGCCCAGGACGGCGCGATGTTTTTTGGTTTTCCGGGTTTTTACACCAAGACTGGTTGTTTTGGTTGGAATTTATCATGAATCCCGGCGCAAACCAGCAAGAAGCCGCCAGCCATGACAGCCGTGGACGGGATCGGTATCCTTGCCAGCCATGAGCATAACCACGATACACCGTTTGTGCCGGCGTCGACGCCGTTGGCGGCGGGTGTTCGATACCCTGGCGTTTCTGGCGGTCCTGTTGGGACTGAGCTGGTTGATCGTCGAGGGCGCCGGCGCTCTGCACTATAACTGGCAATGGTACCGGATTCCCCAGTATCTCTACCGCATCGAGGATGGCGCATTTTATCCAGGCCCGCTGTTGTACGGGATGGGCGTCACGCTGGAACTGACCGGCTGGAGTTTATTGTTGACGGTCTTCTTTGGGCTGACCGCTGCACTGTTGCAACGCTCCACATCCTGGGCCGGCCATGCCGCCGCGCGCCTCTATGTCGAGATCGTCCGTAATACCCCGATGTTGGTGCAGCTCTATCTGGTCTACTTCATCCTGGCGCCGATCCTCGACCTCGACCGCTTTGTCGCCGCAGTCTTGGCGCTGGCCCTTTTCGAGGGCGCTTTTGCTGCGGAAATATTCCGCGCCGGCATCGAAGCGGTTCCCCGTGGCCAATGGGAAGCAGGACGCGCCCTCGGTCTGTCATCCCATGCGATTCATCGCTTCGTCATTTTGCCGCAGGCCATCCGTCTGGTGCTGCCGCCGTTAACCGGACTGGCGGTTTCGCTCATCAAGCACTCCGCCCTGGTCAGCGTCATCGCCGTCGCTGATTTGACGACCGAGGGGCGCAATCTGATCGCCGACACGTTTATGACCTTTGAGCTGTGGTTCACCGTTGCCGCGCTTTATCTGGCATTGACGACCAGCCTGTCGCTGGTAGTGAATTGGCTGGAGCGCCGTTTGCCCAGTCCTGGCACCGGACATTAAATCATGCCGCTACAAAAACGGCGTTTTGGCTGGCTGGATGCGTTGATTCTGGCGATTGGATTGGGCCTGGTCGGTTATGTTTTCTATCGGGCGCAATTCCATTTCCATTACAATTGGAACTGGCAATTAATCCCCGGTTACTTGATTCGCCAGGATGCCGATTCGGGGCGCTGGGTACTGAATCTGCTCGGTCAAGGCTTTCTGGCGACCGTGCGGCTGACCGTGTGGGGTGGATTGCTGGCGGCGTTGATCGGCGGGGTCGTGGGGGTGTGCCGGGTCGCACGCAGCCTGTTTCTGCGTTTGATCAGTCGCGTTTATGTCGAGTTGATCCGCAATATTCCGCCGTTGGTGTTCATCTTCATTTTCTATTTTTTCATCAGCGGTCAGATCATGCCGGTGCTGAATGTGGAAGAGCGGATCGCCGCAACTGACCCGGAAACCTTGAGGATTCTGGCTTGGCTGTTTGGCCCGCCGGAATTGCTGCCGAACTTCCTGTCCGGGCTGATTTGCTTGGCGATGTTCGAGGGTGCCTATGTGGCCGAGATCGTCCGCGCCGGCATCGAGGCGGTTCCCAAAGGACAGTCGGAAGCCGCCCAGGCGCTGGGGATGCATTCTGGCCAGGTGCTGGGTAACGTGGTGTTGCCACAGGCGATAGAGAAGATGATCCCGCCGCTGGCCGGCCAGTTCATTTCGCTGATCAAGGATTCGTCATTAATTTCGCTGATCTCCATTCAGGAACTGACATTTACCGGAACAGAGCTGGCGGTGTCTTCCGGGCGGGTGTTCGAAGTCTGGCTGACCGTGGCGGCGCTGTATTTTCTGTTGTGCTTTGGCTTGGCGCGGCTGTTCCGACGTTTAGAACACCGATTGGGCCGGCATCGCCAGCATTAATTCCTCCGGTAAATTTTCCTGTGATCCGCCGCATCATGGAACCCCAACCTCCCGAACTCTCGTCATTACAGGAAAATTTACACGAGGCGCAAATTCGGCAAGGTCAATTCCTGGTGGGTCGCGTTAACCTACGTTCATCAGCAGCGCCCGGCGCAGACCAGATCAGCGCCGCCCACCGGAATACTGCTAAAATATCGCTCGTATTATCACTTCCGGGTGCAGCGCTGCGCCCTTCCTTGCCCGTGAGGTAACCCCATGACCAACATCCGCCAAGAAGATCTGGTCCACAGCATCGCGACCACCATCCGCCAGGACGACTTTATCCAGAGCATCGCTGACGCCTTCCAGTACATCAGCTACTACCACCCGGTTGATTACATCAAGGCGCTCGCGGCGGCCTATGATCGGGAACAATCGCCCGCCGCTAAAGACGCTATCGCACAAATCCTGATCAACTCCCGGATGTGCGCCGAAGGTCATCGGCCCATTTGCCAGGATACCGGCATTGCCCTGGTGTTCCTGAAAATCGGCATGGACGTGCGCTGGGACGCCACGATGAGCGTCCAGGACATGGTTAACGAGGGCGTGCGCCGCGCTTACCTCAACCCGGATAACAAATTGCGCGCCTCGGTGCTGCTCGATCCCGCCGGCAAGCGTCAGAACAGCAAAGACAACACCCCGGCCGTCGTGCATTACGAAATTGTCCCCGGCTACCATGTCGAAGTGATCTGCGCGGCCAAGGGCGGCGGTTCCGAAGCGAAATCCAAGTTCGCCATGCTCAATCCCTCCGACGATCTGGTGGATTGGGTGTTGAAGACCGTGCCACAGATGGGTGCGGGCTGGTGTCCACCCGGCATTCTCGGCATCGGCATCGGTGGCACGCCGGAAAAGGCGTTCATGCTGGCGAAAGAGTCGTTGATGGCTCCGGTTGATATTCAGGAACTCATCGCCCGTGGCCCGAAGAATCGCGCCGAGGAGTTGCGCATCGAACTGTACGAGAAGGTCAATGCGCTGGGTATCGGCGCGCAGGGGCTGGGTGGCCTGACCACGGTGCTGGATGTGAAGGTGCTGGATTATCCGACCCACGCCGCCAACCTGCCGATTGCGATGGTGCCGAACTGTGCCGCGACCCGCCACGCCCATTTCCATCTCGACGGCAGCGGCCCGGCCAAGCTGGTTCCGCCGAGTCTGGACGACTGGCCGAAGCTGACCTATGCGCCGACCAACGCCCGCCGGGTGGATCTCGACACCGTGACCCGCGCCGATGTCGCAACGTGGAAAACCGGTGAGGTGCTATTGCTGAATGGCAAATTGCTGACCGGTCGTGATGCCGCCCACAAGCGCATGACCGACATGCTCAACGCTGGCCAGAAATTGCCGGTCGATTTCACCAACCGCTTTATTTACTACGTCGGCCCGGTCGATCCGGTGCGCGATGAAGTCGTCGGCCCCGCCGGCCCGACCACCGCGACTCGCATGGACAAATTCACCCGGCAGATGCTGGAGCAGACCGGCCTGCTGGGCATGGTCGGCAAGTCGGAACGGGGGCAAATTGCTATCGACGCGATTAAGGACAACCAGGCGGTTTATTTAATGGCGGTCGGCGGCGCGGCCTATCTGGTCTCCAAGGCGATCAAGGCCGCACGGGTTCTCGCCTTCGCGGATTTGGGCATGGAGGCGATCTACGAATTCGAGGTCAAGGATATGCCGGTAACCGTGGCGGTCGATTCCCAGGGTTCCAGCGTCCATAAGACCGGCCCGAAAGAGTGGCAAGCCCGGATCGGCAAGATTCCGGTGGTGGAAGCCGCTTAAGCAGCAAGACCGGGCAGGACCGCATCGCGCGGTCCTGCCCATTAGTGACGGATTGAGCGAGAGTCGAACCCCGTGAGCGACATCGAAAAAAACAAGCCAGCTCAAATTAAACACTTTCGGCAAATCCTGCTCTGGCCGCTGCAACTGATGCCGTTCCAGAGTTCGCAAATCCAGCAGCACTGGGAATTGCTGAAGCTGGCGCCGGACAATCCCTGGGTAGAATTAGCCGACGAATTTCCCAGCGACCCCAGCGAATTCAAGGAGCGGCATTACGCCGAATTCATCACCTTCCTGCCCTATGTACAGCGCTTTCTCTACGGCGAGGGCAGTGGGCGCGGCGCGAGTGACCATGTGGGCTACGGGGAATCGCCGATCAAGGTCTTCCGCCGTACAGATGTCGCCCAGGCGCGAGTCACGTTCAACCGGGGTGAAATGCCCGTTCTCTTCGACATCGCCCATGTCGATCTGTATTTCTTCTTCGATCTCGACATCGCTATTCTGGTCGTGGAGGTTTACGCCAGCGATTTGTGCCTGGAGCAGGCTCAGGACGCGCTGTTCCGGTTTGGACGCGCCTATCCACCGCATTGGGAGCCGGACGGGCAAGCTGGACGCTGTTTCAGCAAAGTGGAATGGTTGTCGCCGGGCGGGGAAGTGCTAGCGGCGTCCGATTACGAGAATCGGGAGAAATTCCTGAGTTTCGCCTGCCAGCACCGCACGCCGCGTCTGGCGGCGCACTGGGAATATTTGTTGCAGCCGATGGTGCTGCATTTTTCCGATAGGAAAGGTCCGTTGCGCTATCGGCAGATTGAGTATCACCGTATGCCGATCATGGGGTATCTGGCGGTCGACGATCTGCGCCAGTTGACCCGGGGCGATTATGTACGGCTGGGGCTGGCGACCGGGCCGGGCGATTCCCGGACACTGCCGTACTCATCCCATTTCCTGGAGGATTTCGAAACCCGCTACTGCTACGACCGCTACCGCGAAGACCGTGACGGTCTCGACTGGATCGACACGCGCACCATCTGTTGCGGCCATGCCTTCATCTTCGTCGGCAACGCCCGCGACCGCTATTTCACCGATCCCGAAAGCGGCCTGCTCAGTCATTTCCGCCACCAGTATTTCCTGCTGTTCCTGATCGCCCATACCCACAAGACCGCACTGCTCATGCTGTCCGACCGGCTGGTGGTGGCGCTTAGCCAGTTGGAAATCGGCAATTTGGAATCGGTCAAGCATTTCAAGCGGGAAATTCGCCACACGATGGAAATCTTCCTGCGCTTTACCCATCGTTACTGGTTCCACGAAATTACCAACCAGATGCAGATGAAGGACCTTTATCAAATGTGCGTCCGGCATCTGGATACGCCGCGCCTGTTTACTGAGGTGCGGCAATCGGTCTATGACATGCACCAATATCTGGATAGCGACGGTCTGCGGCGGCAAGCCAATACCGTCATCCGGCTGACCGTGGTGACCACTTTTGGCATGATCGGGACGATCACGACCGGTATTCTGGGCATGAACTTGTTTGATGATGCGGGCGAACCGGGTGGGTATCGCCTGCTGCTGTTCGCGTTTATGTTCGCGCTGTCCACCGCCTTGACTCTGTACACCATCAACAAGTCCAAAGCCTTGTCCGATTTTCTGGAGATGATGGCGGATGAACGCCAGAACCTTAGTCGCAAGTTGGTTGCTTTGGTGAAAGCGTGGTGGCTGCGCGGTAAATCGTTCCGATCCTGATGTTGGAGAACTGCCATGCCGGAATTTGCCGGTCTGAATCTGACCCTGACTGACCATATCGCGCAGATCGAACTCGACCGCCCTGACAAGGCGAATGCGTTAAATGGAACGCTCTGGCGGGAAATCGGCGAGGCGTTTCGCTGGGTGGATGAAACGCCGGAAGCGCGGGTCGCGGTATTGAGTGGTGCAGGCCGGCATTTCTGCGCGGGCATTGATTTTGAGTTGATGGGTGAATTGCTGGACAAAGTCGGGGAGATGAAGCCGGGGCGGCGGGAGGAGCGGTTGCGGCGGATCATTCTCGATTTACAGGCGGCATTCACGGCGCTGGAAACCTGCCGCAAGCCGGTGCTGGCGGCGATTCAGGGCTTGTGCATTGGCGGCGGGCTGGATTTGATCGCCGCCTGTGATATGCGCTATGCGACGGCGGATACGGCGTTTTCGCTGAAAGAAGCGGATTTGGCTATCGTCGCTGATGTCGGCAGTTTGCAGCGGCTACCGTACCTGATCGGCGAGGGCCGGGTGCGGGAGCTGGCGTTCACCGCGCGCCAGTTCGACGCCGCCGAAGCGCAGGCCATGGGACTGGTGAACCGGGTGTTCGCCGACGCGGCGCAGCTTGGGGAGAGTGTGCGAATCATTGCTGCGGGCATCGCCGCCAAGTCGCCGTTGACGGTGCGCGGCATCAAGCAGGTGCTGAATTATAGCCGCGACCATGGAGTTGCCGACGGATTGGAGTATGTCGCCACCTGGAACGCCGCCATGCTGCTGTCGGACGATACCCGCGAGGCGGTGGCGGCGGCCATGCAGAAACGGCCCGCACGGTTTACGAATTGATGGTGCGGTATTTTATTCTTCAACGTTGATTCGTCGTAGGGCTTCGACCAGCATCTTGAAGCTATGGGAACGGGTATTCTCGGTATCAAGATGGAGTCCGATAGCACGCGAGCCATTGATTTTCTGATACTGCCCCTTGGTCAATTTCTTCAATTCCTGTGATGGGGAACCCAACCGGTCTGGAGTGCGAAATTTCTGGTGGGTCTGGCGCTTGGCAATCCCGGTAATGCCCAGCCCCTGTTCGACGGCCGCCAGATCGGCCAAATAGAAACTTTCCAGTTCGCAGCAAGCAATGCGAATAACGGCATTTGGGCGACCGGCATTGATGCAAAATTCTTCGCTCATGTTGGTAATTGGATGAAGGGAGGCGTTATCAGAATTTGCAGGAACCCGTGAGTGACTCGTTTGAGAGGATGTGCCCACTCAAACAGGGCGACGTACTGCGCCAGATACCCGTTGTGGACCCCTCGAAAAGGCCGTAGAAAATTCCGCAACCCGGTCCAAATTCCCTCCATCGTGTTGCAATGCACTTCACGGACGCCATCGCCATCCTCATCGCGTGCGTACTCATGCTGTGAATGGCAAACCGTGCTGTGAGGCCGTCCTGAAGCTTCTACCGGGTTGTCAGCGGAGGATTCGTCACTATAAAGCATCACACCTTCCTGGGTCTTGGACTCCACCTCAGGCTGGACGGTGACTGGCCGGGTATCCTCACAAACCGTCCAGCGGATTTCACCGGTCTCCCGCCCGAGGACGCCCTGAATGGGTGGACGGTCGTTGGCCATCGTGCCACGCCCACGCTGTTGATGGGCGCGAGTGCGGGGCGGATCGGCTGGATCTCAATGTGGATCCCCTTTTTCACCGGCATTCTGGAACATCTCATCTCCTTCGGTGACGGTATCGACTAAAGGCGAGCGGTCCAAGTTTCGCAGCGCTGCCCCTTGGATCTGATAACGATAGTTTATTAATGTTCCATAGTCACATTATAATTCGTCAGCGAGTTGTAACGTGGGAATCCCTTGGGTAAATCCTCTCAGAATCAGCATGATCTTTGCGCAGGAGTAGTGGGTGCCGGCCCAGACGGTACCGTAGTTTATCCAATAGATATCCAGACATACCTTACACAGGGGCCTCTTCGAGATTGGCATACTGAGTCGTGGGAAGCTTGAAAAATGAGCGAATTCTTTCAATATTTTTCTTCAATTCAGGACTTTCGCTTGGAGTTCCAGGTTGTTGATTGTTTTGGTATAATCTCGACATGATAACCAAACAGCAATACGTTCAATATTTGATTAGCACGCCAGTCAATTATACGTGCACGAATCTTGC
>JAKLIY010000139.1 GCA_022709365.1 Pseudomonadota bacterium | reverse complement strand
GGCCATCCAACAACGTCTCTCAGAAGCTGTTTAAAAACTAACTTATTGATTGTAGGAGCGGCCTTGGCCGCGATATGAGGGTCAGCAATCGCGGCCAAGGCCGCTCCTACATATAACCCATTGATTTAATAATATTCAGTTTTTTGACAGCCTCTCAGGCTATTGCTGTTCGGGTGAGTCTGGAGTGGGCAATGCAGGAGGGTCCATGCGCCCCGGCTGTATTTCATCGCGCCACGGGTTCCAGGCGGGCGATCACTCCATCGTCAGAGTCCGTCAGCAGGTAGAGATACCCATCGGGTCCGGCGCGCACGTCGCGGATGCGGCCCAATTCACCCTGAAGCAGACGTTCTTCCCGCACCTGTTTCTCGCCGTCGAAGCGCAACCGCACCAGCATCTGACCGCGCAGAGCGCCCGCGAACAGGTCGCCACGCCAGCGTGGGAACCGGTCGCCCTGGTAAAAGGCCAGGCCGGACGGTGCGATGGACGGAACCCAGAGGTGCAGCGGTTGTTCCATGCCCGGTTTGTGGGTCCCCTCCCCGATCTTGGTTCCGATCACGTACTCGGCGCCGTAGGTGATGATTGGCCAGCCATAGTTGCGACCGGCGCGGATCACGTTGACCTCATCGCCGCCCTGGGGGCCGTGCTCGTGCGTCCAAAGTTCGCCGGTGATTGGATGCAGCGCCGCGCCCTGCACGTTGCGATTACCGAGTGAGTAAATCTCTGGTCGGACGCCGGCCTGGTTCACGAACGGATTGTCGGTCGGAATCTGGCCGTCAGCGGTCAGCCGCACGATTTTTCCCGCCAGATCGTCCAGTTTTTGCGCCCGCGCCATTTCGCCCCGGTCGCCCAGCGTGATGTAAAGCTGATCCTGCCGGTCGAATACTAACCGCGAGCCGAAATGTCGCCCACCGCTGGACTTGGGTTGCTGGCGGAACAGTACCTTCACGTCTTCCAGGCGGTGATCCACCAACCGGCCGCGCGCCGCCTCGGTGCCGACGCCACCCTCGCCCCGCGCCGCGTAGGACAGGTACACCAGACCGTTTTCGGCGAACCGGGGATGCAGCGCCACATCCAGCAGACCGCCCTGTCCTCGAGCGGCGATGGGCGGCAGGCCTTCGACCGGTCGAGGGTCGAGGGTCCCATCGGCAGCCACCAGGCGTAGCCGGCCCGGCCGCTCAGTCACCAGCAAGCGGCCATCGGGCAGGAACGCCAGTCCCCATGGATGTTCAAGTCCACGGGTCAGGACCACCACGCGAAAATCATGCTCCTCGCTGGTGATCACCGGTTCAGCGGCGCGGGCCGGCGCGGTCAGGCCAGCCAGCAAAGCCAGGACTAACAAGAAAGAAATACGGTTCAGTGTCATCGCTTTAATCCAAGTCTGCTGGGTTTAATCTGCGCCCGCCAATTACGGTGGGCGAATCCCTCGTTCGGCGAGATTGCGCTGGCCGGACAAAAGGAAAGCATCTGCCTCAGAAGCTGTCCAAAAGCCGAATATTAATAAATCAATGGCTTATGTGTGGGAGCGGCGTTGGCCGCGATTACTGGCCTTCATATCACGAGCAAGCTCGCTCCTACAATCAACAAGTTAGTTTTTAGACAGCTTCTCAGAAACTTTCTAAAAACCGAGTAGTTTTAAATCAAAAAGTTATCTGTAGGAGCGAGTTTACTCGCGATATTCC
>JAKLIY010000138.1 GCA_022709365.1 Pseudomonadota bacterium | reverse complement strand
GGTGTTCTACAACCCGGCGGACATGATGTTGAGCAAGGGCATGCAGGCGCAGGCCGGCTTTACGTTCATCGGCGCCGAACTGAAAGCGGAAAACGCCGGCACTACCAACCGGCTGCCAGCCAATCTGAGCGACGTGATCAGCAAACCAGGCACTTTGCCGGTGTTCGTGACCATTCCCGACAGGGGTTACAGCGACGACGGCGGCACCGATAACGTGGTGCCGAATACGTTTTTCGCGATGGACATCAACGACCAGATGCGGTTTGGCTTCGGCATTACCGCGCCGTTCGCGGTTAACAGCAGCTACGGCAAGCAGTGGGTGGGTCGCTATTCTGCAGTAGAATCCGACATGAAAACCATAGACCTGAATCCAGGAATCGCCTACCGGGTCAATGATCAGTTATCGCTCGGTTTCGGCGTGAGCGCACAATATATCGACGTTACCTTGGGCAAGTCGCTGTTCACCGGTGGGCCAGACGGTTACTCTGAAGTCAAGGGTGATGACTGGGGTTTCGGCTTCAACCTGGGCGCCACCTACGAGTTCGATCCCACCACCCGGGTGGGTCTGAGCTACCGGTCGCGGGTGGACCATGGTCTGGAGGGAGATGCCGAAATCAGTGGTGTCGGAGCCCGCAGCGGCAAATATGACGTTACTGCGGACTGGACCGCGCCGGACTGGGCGGCGTTGGCCTTCTACAAGCGGCTGGATAACCAGTGGGCGATCATGGCCAGCACGCGCTGGACCAACTGGAGCACGTATGAGAAGCTGCAAATTGATTTGGCCAGCGGCGGCGGCCCGCTGACTGTCGTTCAACAGCAGTGGGAGGATAGCTGGTCGTTCAATCTCGGCGTCAGCTACGACTACAGCCCAGACTGGACCTTCCGGGCCGGCTATGTCTTTGACCAGAGTCCGGTCCAGGACGAATACCGCAATCCCAGCATTCCCGACAGCGACCGCAACGCCATCGCACTGGGGTTCAGCTACCGCCCCGCCCCGAACATGTCGGTGGATTTTGGCTATATGCACATCTGGTTCAAGAGCGCCAGTACGGATGAAAACCTCAATCTAATATCCGCCTATCCTGGCCTGGTGACTCAGAACCTGCTGCTGGACTACGACAATTCGGCGGATATCGTCGGCATCCAGGGCACCTACAGATTTTAAGGCTTTAGCCTGAATAACCAAAGCCGGGGATTGAATCCCCGGCTTTTTTCATTCTGGAATGATCTTCGTAGATTCGGGTCAGCGGCAGGCTCAAGCCAACGCTCTTCAGTTCCGCTGCTTCCCGTGCGCCATACGATTCCTGTTTCCTTCTTACGGGTGCGTCCGAACCCAATCACGCATCACTTCGTTGACGCGGGTTTGCCAACCCTTGCCGGTGGCCTTCAGGGCTGCGAGCACGTCGGCGTCGAAGCGGACGGTGGTGGGCACTTTGAGCGGCGCTTTTTGCGGGCCGCGCGTCCGGCGGCGTTCGGCCAACGCCGCGCGCACGGCGGCAGGGCCGCCTTCGCGCACCACGACCGCCTTTTCCCAAAAAGCCCGCTCTTCGTCGGGGTCGAGCGGGCGATCCTCGCCCGGTGCTTCCGCGATCAACGCCTCCCACTCTTCATCGGTCTTTGGAAAAGGCCGCTCGATAACGTTTGATTTCATGTTTTTCCGCCTTCCGCAACGAGATGGCGCGGAACTCGTCGCCATCCTCGACATAAGTCAGATGTACCAGACGACCGTTCAAAAAGCCCAACAGATTGATTCTCTGCTCGCCATATTCTTCGCGGTCGTCTTCCCACGTTACCACTGGATGATCGAACACAGCCTCACAGCCGACGAAATCAA
>JAKLIY010000137.1 GCA_022709365.1 Pseudomonadota bacterium | reverse complement strand
GGGGGTAAAATGGCTCGCCTGACCTACCGCGAGAACTTCCCATGCACGACCTGCCTCGCCAGAAACTCCGTGACCTGATCATCGAATATGGCCGCTCTTTATGTGATGACCCGCGCCGCTGTGAGGCGCTGCTGAAGGATTATTGCGGGCAGTACAAACGGGAGATTTTCGTGCTGGTCAGCGGGTAGTGTTCTAGACTTGGATGTGCTATATTTTTAGCCTTGAATTCACTTGGGTATTTTTAATCTTTTTAAGGAGTTTCAATATGGTTTTAATTCCTGTCCTTTGCCCCGTTTGTGGTCATAATAAAATCTCAAAACGTGGGAAAACAGAGAACGGAAAACAGCGCTACTTTTGTCAGCATCCAGAATGCTCTGTCAAGACATTTATTTTAGACTACGATTACAACGGATATTTACCTGAAGTCAAAAAGAAGATCATTGATATGGCGATCAATGGTAGTGGCATTCGGGATACTGCGCGCGTTTTAGAAATCAGTCCGACCACCGTCATCAATGAGTTAAAAAAAAGAATCGTGCCTCGAGTCGGTCAATCGAGCCGTGCTGAACAGCTTAAACCCACATGAAATTATCGTTGATATTCAAAAGGTTGAAGATCCAGAAGCCGAACTGGACGAGATGTGGAGCTACGTCCAGAGCAAAGAACATCAGCGTTGGCTATGGCATGCCATCGATCACAATACCGGGAAAATTCTTGCTTATACCCTCGGTGATCACAAAGACGAAGTGTTCTTAAAGCTTAAAGAGCTTCTAGAACCTTTCGGAATTACCCGATTTTACACGGATGGCTGGGGAGCCTACGAACGCCACTTACCACCTGAACAGCACCTGAACAGCATACAATCGGTAAGGCGAATACTCAAAAGATTGAACGGAAACACCTCACCCTACGGACGCGCATTAAAAGATTAGTCAGGAAGACGATTTGTTTCTCCAAACTCGACAAAATGCATGACATCGTTATTGGCCTCTTTATCAATCGATATGAATTTGGGGTTTTGGTGTGAAATCCATGTCTGGAACACTACCCATGTCTCGCAGCCAACCCCGGTCGCCGATTTCAAGTGGACCGACTTGCAGACCGAGGGCGTCACCGACCTGGGCCGGGCGCTGGCGATGGTGGCGGAACAACTGCGCATCCCGCCGATGACCGACCGCGCCCTGCCGCCGGTGCTGGTGCTGATCTCCGACGGTCAGCCGACCGACGATTTCAACCAGGGCCTGCAAGCCCTGCTGAACGAACCCTGGGGCAAGAAGGCGGTGCGCATCGCCATCGCCATCGGCGAGGACGCCGACACCGAGGTGTTGCAGAAATTCATCGGCCACCCGGAGTTGAAGCCGTTGCAGGCCAACAACCCCGAAACCCTGGTGCGGCATATCAAATGGGTGTCCACCGCTGTGCTGAAATCCGCCTCCTCCCCCGCCAGTCAGGCGGCGGGCGTGACCCCGGGCCTCAACGTACCGATTCCCACGCCGCCCAGCGCCGCCGGCCCGAGTTCGGCGGGTGACGTGTGGTAGCGCTGCCATGACCGACTGGCGGACGCTCCAGGCCAGCGTGCGCGGCGCGGCCCACCGGCGGGCCGGCCTGCCCAATCAGGACGCGGTTCGCATCGCCCGCGCGAATGACGGGTTGTCCCTGATCGTGGCGCTGGCCGACGGTCACGGCAGCGCCAAAAGCTTTCGCAGCCAGCACGGGGCGCGTGCAGCAGTGGCGGTGGCGCTCGCGGCCTGCGGCGCCCTGTTCAAGCTGGAAAGCGCATCGCAAAGGAAACGCTGGGCCGAGGAGCAGTTGCCACGGGAACTGACGCGGCGCTGGCGCGAGCGGGTGGACCGGT
>JAKLIY010000136.1 GCA_022709365.1 Pseudomonadota bacterium | reverse complement strand
GGTATCTGCCCCAGGCGCCGGAAGGCGACATCGTGGTCGTGGGTCAACCCGCCATGCGCGTCGTCATTCGCGGCGAAGAGGCTTTGGAACGGGTGGAAGGCGTCCTGCGGCAATGGCCGGTGGCGGGTCTGTCCCTGCTGATACTGATTCTGATCCTGGGTGGCGTGATGTTCGGCGGGCGTTGATCCCGGCCACACAACCATCGAAGTCCACGACGCAAGCTGAGGGTACTATTAACCATGAAAACCAGACTGATCACCTTGACGACGGCCCTGCTGGGCAGCGTAGTGGTGGGGGCATTTACTGGCTTGCCGGTTCGGGATGCCGAAGCGCGCTCGCGTCATGTCACCTGCGAGTCGATCAATAACCGCTACCAGTATTGTCGCGTCGACACCCGGGGCGGCGTGCAGCTCCAGCGGCAGTTGAGTAACGCGGCGTGCCGGAAAAACCAGACCTGGGGTTATGACCGGGGCGGCATCTGGGTGGATCGCGGTTGCCGGGCCGAATTTCGCATCGGCGGCAGCGATCGCCGCCGCGGCGAGCGTTTGACTTGCTCCGCCGAAGGCAGCGGCCGTCACTTGTGCCGGGCGGACGTTCGGAACGAGGTGATCCTGGTCCGGCAATTGAGCAGAGCGCCTTGTCACTTCAACAGTTCCTGGGGCTACAACCGGCGCGGGGTATGGGTGGACCGTGGTTGCCGCGCCGAGTTTGAGATTCGTTAGGCTTTAGCCGCGCCGTTCGCCGGATTTGGAAATCGGCGCTGTCTTTCGTCGAGTGGGTATTTCCCGCTCGTGCCTTCCAAGAGCAAACACTAAACAGGCAGGAATGATCATGCTGAAAAAACTCATGGAAAGTCTGCAACGGTCGGGAATCCAGAACCTTGCCAAAACCTTTTCCCGTCTGGGCCGGATCGGTTTTTGGGTGCAGATCGTGGTGGGGTCAATTCCCCTTCTCTTGATGGCCTATGCCTTCATCTTCACCCGCTCTCCTTCCGGCCCGCGCGCCGGGCTGGCTGTCGTTGAGTACCTGACGTTAGCCAGTTTACTGATCCTGATTTTCACCATCGTTTGGTTTCACCGGCATACCCGCCTGGCTAAAAGGATTGCGGATCCGCAAACGTGTCCGCCGGCATCCTCGGTCCTTCGATCGGTCTCGACGGGATTGGTGGCCAGCAGTATTGGTCTGCTGTTTTCCATGCTGGTGATGGTGATCGAGACCGGGCACCTGCTGTTTTATTTTCTGGCGGCGCCTCAAGGAGGTGTTCCCGTGATCCAAACGCCCGGCACTGGCCCGGCGAGTTGGGTGTCCGCCGTCGACATGATGAGTTTGATGGCTTTAAGCCTCTTCGTTTTCGCCGAGTTGGTCGTGCTGATTCTGAGTCTCTGGCTCCTGTTCCGAACGACGCAAGTTGCCGCGGAGTTTCCCCAATCCGCTACGGCAATGGAAGGGGATGGAAATGGTGAATAGATGCTGGTTGGGGATGTGGGTTGTTTGCGTGGCGCCGGTTTTAGTGTGGGCCTGTGCGATGGATAAGGCTGCGCTTACGATGGATAAGTCTGCACTTGAAGGCGCAACCTGGCGATTGACCCAGGTCGTTCATGCGGATGGCCAGCTTCACGCCGTTCCAGATAGCGTCGAGGCCACTGCAATCTTCGCCAGTGGCTCGGTGAGCGGCAGCGGCGGCTGTAATCGTTATACCACCAGCTACACCGTGAAGGATGGCAAGCTGACCATCGGTATGGCGGCGAGCACGATGATGGCGTGCCCCGAACCCCAGACGGCCGTCGAACAGCCGTTCATGGCGGCGCTGGCGGCGACGAGGGCTTACCAAATCGAGGACGGTCAACTCAGCTTGCTGGATGCCGGAGGACAGAAGATCGCGACCTTCAAGGGATGGCAACCGGTGGCGCTGAAGGGCGCCACTTGGCGA
>JAKLIY010000135.1 GCA_022709365.1 Pseudomonadota bacterium | reverse complement strand
GACGAGCGCCAAGTTTGGGCATTTCTTCGGCTTTCCGCGCTGGCAATGGGTGATCGGCGCTATCGGCGATGTGAACCGGGTAGAAGTCGAGGCACAGCGCCAGCTTACCCAACTGCGCACCGAACTGGCCGATACCCTGCCCCTTATTGTGACCGGCGGGAACGCTGCGGTATTCATCTTTGATGGCCAGGGAAAAATGGTGGTCCCTCCCCGGGATACCCCCTACCTGGGGGCTATGACCGATGAGATGCGTGCTGCGCTCATGCGCCTGGCGCGGCAAATGACGGGCGACGCGATGCTGAACGTGACGACGGCGAGCGGTCAGGAACTGGTGGGTCGCGCCAGCTATATCAAGCCGTTTGACTGGTATATCGCCGCGCTGGCTTCACGCGACGCCCTGCGCGAGCCTGCCCGCAAGCTGGTCGCCGGTCAGGCGGGTATTTTTCTCGGGGCGCTGGCGGTCGGGTTGATCCTGGCCTACTTCTTTGCCCACCGCATTGCGTTACCGCTCAATCGGCTGTCGGTCCACGCGATGCGGTTGCCTGAGACCGATTTTTCGGCCAGCGACCCGGTAAGCTCCGGCGCCATGGAACTGCCGGTCGGTCGGCGCGACGAAGTCGGGCGACTCGCCCAGGCCTTCGTGTTCATGGAGAACAGTCTGTATACCAACGTGCGCCAGTTAATGCAGGCGGTATCGGTGCGCGAACGGATTGAAGGCGAACTCAAGGTAGCCCGCGACATCCAGATGGACCTTCTGCCCAAGGTGTTCCCGGCGTTTCCCAATCACGCCGAGGTGGATATCCATGCCCTGGTCGTTCCGGCCAGGGAGGTGGGCGGCGATCTGTATAATTTTTATTTCCTCGATGAGCATCGCCTGTGCTTTACGATTGGTGATGTATCCGGTAAGGGGGCGCCAGCGGCGTTGTTTATGACCATCGCCATGACGTTGATTCGGGTGGCCTCCGATCACCAGTCCGACCCGGCCCGGATCGCGGATGAGGTCAACGCTAATCTCAGTCGCGACAACCCCAACTGCATGTTTGTCACCCTGGTAGTTGGGGTGCTGGATGTGCGTACCGGGCAGGTGAATTATGTTAATGCCGGGCACAATCCGCCACTGGCCTTGCGCCGGCGCGGCGCAATCCAGGTTCTGTCGGCGCGCAGTGGGCCAGCGGTTGGCGTCGTGGAGGGCGTTGAATTCACTTTGCTCGAAACGTTACTCGAACCCGGGGACTGCCTGCTCCTCTACACCGACGGGGTAACCGAGGCCATGGACCCGGCGGGCCATCTGTACGGCGACGAGCGGTTACGCCAACTGATGACGCACTGTACGGAACTGGCCGCCGAACCGGTGGTTGACCAGATCATGCGTGATGTTCGCCACTATGCCGGCGAAGCCGAACAGTCCGACGACATTACCGTGCTCGTGGTTCGTTACTGTGGGTTGGAGCAAATCCGTAAGGAAGCCTGAAATGGTGAAAAGGTTATTCCGGTGGCTGCTGGCCGGCGTGGCGTTCCTGGCGCTGGGCGTGGTCCCGGTGACGGCGGCTGATACCCAACGGTTTTCTACCGCACCAAAAGCCAAAGCGCAGGGCAAATGGCGCATCGGGTACTACGAAGGCGGGCAGTATCCCGACTACGAGGTGATTCTGAAGGCTGTTGTGCGGGGTTTGATTGAGCTCAAGTGGATGAATCCGCTGGAAATGTCAGCCGACAATAACCCGGCCCCGGGTGGCTTCTGGAATTACCTCGCTAACAATGCCGTCAGCAACTACCTCGAGTTCGTTCCCGATGGCTATTACAACGCCGGCAATTTTGACCCCAAGCTTCGCCCCGAGGTGCGCGAGCGCCTGATCAAGCGCCTCGCGGAGCAGGGCGATATTGACCTGATGATCGCCATGGGCACCTGGGCAGGACAGGACCTCGCCAATGATCGCCATCA
>JAKLIY010000134.1 GCA_022709365.1 Pseudomonadota bacterium | reverse complement strand
GCGGTCGTATCCGGCCCCAGCGTGATCACGGCATCGCCCACTTTCTGATTGCGAACTCGCCCCGTGTGGTTCGCCACATGCTCGATGATATCGCCAGCGTTCAAACAGGCCGTTTCGATCAGCATATACGCCGCCTCCTCGAAATCCTGGCCATGCTGGACGCCGGCTCGCCGTTCCGCCTTGCGCGCCTGCATCGCCGCCAATGCCGCGAGCACTTCTTGCCGGAAGTTCGCACTGTCCGCCCGGTGCGCATTGGTGATCTCAGCCAGTTCCGCCCGCACCCGGGAGAGAGCCGAATCCTTGTTATCCAGGGTAAATTCCGCCTTGACCTGTTGCTGCGTGCTCTCAATCCGTTGAATGAGCCTATTGAGCGCGGAATCGGCTTTGTCCAGCGAAAGTTCCTGCGTCATGGCCTGCACGGTGGATTGCAAATCGCCGGACAGTTGGCCGTTACGGGTATGGACTTCCTCGATCAGGCGAACCAATACGCCCTCCCGATTGTCCAGCGAAAACTCGTGCAGAACCTGCGATAGATGGCTGGCGACCAGATCGTTGACGGTCTGATGGAGCGTCGTCAGCAGGGTATTCGATTCATTGGGGGTCAGCAGTCGGGCGATGTGGCTGTCGGTGCCGAGATAGGTTTCCAGCGCACTCTGCAAGGTCGCCCTGGCCGCTTCAGTCTGCGAGCGCATCAGGCTTTCCAGATCGCCGCCATCCCGCACCAGGCGCTCGACCCGTTCCGCAAACCGACCATCACGGGGATCGAGATAGTCCTTGAGCGTCGTGGTCAGCAGAGTACCGATTCGGTCCTGGAAGGTATTCAGATGGCTGCCCAACTGGCTGATGAAATGTTCGCCCTCGCGGCGCACGCTGTCGGTATCAATGCGCGCCTGCGCTTGTTGCAGCGCCAGAATCCCGATCCGCAACGCTCGCCGGGCGAATTCATCCCGTTCCCGACCTTCGGGGTACTCCAACAAGGGTTGTACCAAATCGGCGTCCCGTAGCCAAAGATCGAGGTGGATATGGTCGAACCGGTCGCTGGCCGAGGTGAAAGTCAGTTCGGGCTGGTCGAAGGGGGCTGATTCAAGCGATTCAATCATCGTGTCCATGGTCTACCTGCGTTCAACACAAGGATGTGGGTTGGCAGGTGGACTTTGCAGGGGGTGTGCCAATCATTGGCTTGTATTTTTGTCTATACGATACAATAGCTTGTAATAGATCAGCGATGTGAGGGCTGATCCGTGGGCGGCTGGAAGCATAATATTTTTTATTCTGACAGAAAATTTTTGTTATCGAACTCGGTTTGATCGCCGGGTTCGCGCTTCAGTTTGCTGAGCTTGACCAGATTATCCAGCGGAGTTGAGGTCATCTTCGGTACCCACGATCCAGATTTTCGGTTGCGCCCCGATCCGGGTGACAAAAGCGTTGCCCTCGGCCTGTTTGCGTCGCCACTCCGCCTCGTCGTACAGCGTCGGATTCACCGGGCGGCCCAGTTGTGGCTCCACCGCCGCCAGCGCGGCGTAAACCTCGGGGTAGCTCAGTGCATCGGCGACGATGAGCAGGTCCACATCGCTGCCGGCGGTATCCTCGCCCCTGGCTACCGAACCGAAGACGAAGGCAAGCTGAATCCGGTCCGCCAGCCCGGCCAGCGCCTGCCGCAGCACGCCGGCCACGCCGAAGGTCTTGAGCACGATCCCGCGCAACTCGTTGAAAATCGGCGCGGCCCGGTTCGCCTGATAGTGTTTCTGGTTGCCGATCCGGACGACGGTGACCAACTCCACCGCCGCCAGCCGCGCCAGTTCGCGCTGCACGGCGCCAACCCCGGAGTGCGCCAGACGGATAATTTCCCGACTGTGAAAACTCCGGTCCGGTTGGCCGAACAATACCGACAAGATCCGCTGTTGCACTTTGGAGAAAAGCGCATCCGCCAGACCTGTTATTTTCGTTCCCATATTGGGAATTATAGACCCCAATAGGGGA
>JAKLIY010000133.1 GCA_022709365.1 Pseudomonadota bacterium | reverse complement strand
GCGCTGGTCAGCGTCGCACTCTCCAGAGTCACGATCCGCGACAACGCCGCCACCCCGCTCACGAAGGCGCCAAACTGATGATAGTTGGCCTTGGCTTTAACGGTGATCGGCTTGGCGGCGTAAAAATCCTTCGGCTGCTCGGCCTCGGGCTTGAACAGTTCAAAGTCCAGGCCGTTCTTCTTGCCGGTGTTGGACACGTCCTCCAACAGATCGGGCATCTCGGTGCCGGTCGGCAACTGGCGCAGCATCACCTCCAGGTCCTTTCCCATCTGTTCGATCTGCTTGCGAAACGCTTCCAGATTGGCGGTCACCCGCCACTTTTCCACATATTCCTGACGCAGCGTCTGCTCTTCCCGGGTCACCTTATCCAGCTCTTGCAGTTGATCGTCCGTGAAAAAATAATAGCCGGCGCCCAGAATGGCGGCGATGATCAGCACCATCAGCACCGCCTTGCCCGCCAGCGGCCACTCACCCGCCTCGCGCAGATCGAAATCGCTCAGGTTGATCTCGGACAGATTCATATCGTGTTACCCCCCCGCTTGGGTCTGGCCGTCCCCTGCACTTCCCCCGAGTTTCAGGGGAATCGTCAGATCAAACACCCGGGCCTGCACGTTGTTAACACTGCGGGTTTCGATCACTTGTAATGCCGGTTCGCCGAACAGATGGCTCGGACTGTTCTTGAGGTCGCGCATAAACTCGGAAATGATATTATCAGAGCGGGCGACGCCGCTCAGCGTCACCAGATTGGTGGCGGCTTTAAAGCTGGTAATATAGATGTCCTGCGGCACCAGCCGCGCCAGTTCATCCAGCATCCTCACCATGCCGGGGCGAACTGTTTGCAGCTTCTGGACGACGTTCAGCCGGTCCACCAGCCGGCTTTTGACTTTTTGCAACTCCTGCATCTCCTCAGCCGCTTTCTTGAGCTGGGCGATTTCGTCACGCAGGTAGTTGTTGCGTTCCTGCTGATACTGGATGCGGTGGGCGATCTCGGTGTACACCCCGAACGCGATGCCGATTCCGACCAGCGCCGCGGCGACCAGCATCCCGATCAGTTCACGCTGTCGTTGCGCGCGGCGCGCTTCCCGCCAGGGCAATAAATTGATGCGTGTCATGTCAGTCGAAGCTCCTCAGGGCCAGCCCGCAGGCGATCAGCAACAACGGCGCATCGCGCAGCAGGGTGTTGCTGTTGACCCGCGCGGCGGTTCCCATGCTCTTGAAGGGATTAGCCACCACCGTCGCAATCCCCAGTACGTCCGCCACCACCCGGTCCAGCCCGATAATCGCGGCGCCCCCACCGCTCAAGACGATGGTATCTACATTATAGTGGCCGGAAACATATTGGTCGGAGGAAAAAAAGAACTGCAAGCCATGGCCAATCTGTTCGGCCAGCATTTGCTTGAACGGCTCCAGAATCATGGTGGGATAATCTTCACTCACTACGCCGGAACGCTTGGCCTGCTCGGCCTGGTCGCGCGACAGGCCATAAGCCTCGGCGATCCGCGCCGTCAACTGGTCACAGCCGAACCGCTGCTCGCGGGTGAAGATCACATGATCCTGCTGTAAAACATAAAGGCTGGTGATCGTAGAACCGATATCCACCAGCACGGCCAGGCTGTCTCGGGCCTTGCCCGGGCTCAATCCCCCTTCGCCGCCGGTTTTGGGCAGTTGCTCCATCAACAACCGGAAAGCGTTCTCCAACGCATAGGCCTCCACATCCACGATCGCGGGCGTCAGCCCCGCATTCTTGAGCGTCGCTTCCCGGGTGTCCAAATTCTCTTTGCGCGTCGCCACCAGCATGACATCCTGCATGTCGCTGCTGGCCGGAGACAGTCCTTTCATCTCAAAATCCAGATAGACTTCCTCAATGGGATAGGGAATATATTGAATCGCCTCAATCGTAATATTGGTCTCGACATCGCTCTCCTTGAACTCCGCCGGCATCGGCACCGTGCGGGTAATCACGCTGGAGGTCGGCACCGCCACAGCCGCGCGGCGCG
>JAKLIY010000132.1 GCA_022709365.1 Pseudomonadota bacterium | reverse complement strand
CCGCCCCTCACTCCGAATATTCCACGTGGAATATTTTTGCCGGCGTGCAGCTTCCGGAATACTGGTGTTCGCCCGCCGCCGGGCTTCTGTTTCCCACTCCCTACCTGGAGGGTTATTCCATGCCCCTTCTCACCTTGCAAACCTCGGTGCGCCTGACCAACCAGCAACGCTACAACCTGCTCGCGCCGCTCTCGCAGATCGTCGCCGAATGCATCGGCAAACCGGAACGTTACGTTATGGTCACCGTCAGCGAAGCCGCGATGCTGATGGGTGGCGCGGAAGGCCCCGCCGCCTACGCCGACGTGCGCAGCATCGGCGGCTTGAACGGCGCGGTCAACCGCAAGCTGTCGGAACGCCTCTGCGCGCTGTTGCAAGAACAACTCGACATTCCGCCCGACCGGGTTTACCTGGGGTTCGCCAGCGTCAGCGCCGAAAACTGGGGCTGGAACGGCGGCACGTTCGGCTAGATTCCACCGATTCACCTCATAAGGAGCGCCCACCATGGGACAACCTTTGCGCAAACCGATAACGATTTTTACCTACGCGGATTACCGCGCCTGGCCCGACGACGAACGCTGGGAACTGATTGATGGCGAGGCTTACGCCATGGCCGCGCCGGGTCTGGCCCATCAAACGGTGGTCGGCGAACTGTTCCGACAGATCGCTAATCATCTGGTTGATAAACCCTGCCGGCCTTTTGTCGCACCCTTCGACGTGCGCCTGCCGCGCAGCAATGAAGCTGATGACGACGTGACGACGGTCGTACAGCCCGACATCTCGGTCATTTGCGACCCGGCCAAGCTGGATGAGCGCGGTTGTCGCGGTGCGCCGGACTGGGTGATCGAAGTGTTGTCGCCCAGCACCGCCGCCAAGGATCAGATTCAAAAGCTGGCCGCCTACGAGCGCGCCGGCGTAGCCGAGGTCTGGCTGGTTCATCCCACCGATCACGTCATCAGCGTCTACACTTTGAGCGCCGATGGGGGTTACGGCAAACCCGCCATTCACGAAACCACGGGAACCCTGGCGCCCGGCCTGTTTCCTGACTTGCTGGTTGACTGGGGACTGATTTTTCAGGACTCGACCGCTCGGCTATCCCCTCCCACAACCAAGGACGCTGCATGAAAGCAAACATCATCATGAACCCCCATCCGATGACGCTGGGGCCGAGCGACACGGTGGCAACCGCCGCCGACCGCATCCTCAAGCATCACTTGCGCCATCTGCCGGTGGTGGACGAACAGGGCCGCTACCTGGGCACGTTCAGCGTTTACTCGCTGCTGAAGCTGACCTTGCCCAAGGCGGTGCTGGACAAGCATGGGCTGGATAACGTGTCTTTCGTGACCGAAAGCGTCGAGGACTTGGCCCAGCGCCTGGGCCGGCGCCGCGACGAGCCGGTGAAAAACTGGCTGAACATCCACGAGGTCGCCCGTCCTGACACCCACGCCATGGAAGTGATGCTCCTGATGCTGCATGGGCGCACCACCAGCGTGCCGGTGGTGAACAAGACCAATAACCGGCTGGAAGGCATCATTTCGTTCTGGGATGTCCTGGAAAAGCTGCTTGGGGAGAACTCCTGAGATGCACGGTTCCAGCGAAGCCGCCTCGGCGGTCCTGTTCGGCTTCAACCCGATGTGGGTGGCCGCCATTCTGTTCGCGCTCACCTACGTGGTGGTGATGACCGAGAAGATCAACCGCGCCATCGTCTCGCTGCTGGCGGCGGGGCTGATGATCGTGCTCGGCATCCTTAACCAGGAAGCCGCCGTTCGCGGCATTGATTTCAACACCATCGGCCTGCTGATCGGCATGATGCTGATCGTCGCCATCACCCGTCAGTCCGGCGTCTTTCAGTTTTTGGCGATTTGGGCGGCCAAAAAGGTGGATGCCCGGCCCTGGGGCATTCTGGTGATGATTTCGCTGGTCACCGCCGCCACCTCGGCGCTTCTGGACAACGTAACCACGGTGCTGCTGGTCGCGCCGGTCACCCTGCTGATCACCGAGGAACTC
>JAKLIY010000131.1 GCA_022709365.1 Pseudomonadota bacterium | reverse complement strand
AGAAAAAGCAGATTACCGTGCGGATTGATTCGCCGGGCGGCGCGGTCTTTGAAGGCACGAACATCTATAACGCCCTGGTTCGCAATCCGGCCAAAATCCATATCGAGATTGACGCTTTGGCCGCCAGCATCGCCAGCATCATTGCCATGGCCGGTGACCAAATTCGGATCGCCGATAACGCGATGATGATGATCCACGAACCCGCTGGCGTGGTCATGGGCACTGCGAAGGATATGCGCGATCTGGCGAATCTGCTAGATAAAACGCGCGGCAATTTGATCGGCATTTATGCGAAACGGACGGGACTGGATAACGAGAAAGTGTCCAGCCTGATGCAGGCGGAAAGCTGGTTCAATGCCACGGAGGCGCTGCAAGCCGGATTCGTGACCGATATTCTGCCCGCCAAGACCGCCAATAATGCCGCCTCGTTTGACAAGACTTTGTTAGCCAAATTGGGCTATCGCAATATCCCGTCTTATCTGATTTCCAATCGAGAAAAACCCAAACTGGAAGCTTACCGCGCCAAGCATGGCCGGATGTTCCGTTTGGCCACTGATTCTGTTTCTGTTTGATCTGGAGTGACTATGAATACTGTTGAAGAACTGAAAGCCCGGCAGTTGGAACTCATTGAGCAATCGCGGGGGATTGAAGCCCGTGCGCATGATGAAGATCGTGACCTGACGGATGAGGAAGAGGCGACTCTGGAAAGACTGGCTGCTGATGCCAGCAAGCTGGATTCGCGCATTGCCCGCGTGCAGAAGCTGGAAGCCCTGGAGCAGAATCTGACCGCTTCCAAGGGCCGCCAGTCCGCGCCGGTTGCCGCTCCCGTTGCGGCGGGCCGGATTAGCGTCGGCGAACCGAATAGCCGGAAAGATGGCAAATGGGGATTCAACAACCTGGCCGACTTTGCCGTCTCTGTTCGCAATGCGACGAAGCACGGCGGCATGGTAGACCCTCGCCTGCAAAACGCCACGCTGTCTACTTACGGCTCCGAGGGCGTCGGTTCCGAAGGCGGCTTTGCGGTTCCGCCGGAATTCCGTGCCTCGGTGCAAGAATTGGTGATGGGTGAAGACGGCCTGCTGGGCCGCTGCGATGCCATGCCCACCGGAAGCAACATGGTCATTGTGCCGACCGACGAAGACACCGCCTGGGGCACTTCGGGCGGTGTGCAGGTCTATCGCCGGGCCGAAGCCGGGACGATGACGCAATCCAAGCCGTCGTTGAAAGAGCTGACGGTGCGCGTGGAAGAGCTTTATGCCCTTGTGCCGATGACCGATCAACTGCTGGAAGATAGCCCGATGATGGGCCGCTGGCTGGCGCGCAAGGCCGGTGAAAAGATCAACTTCCGCATTAACCACGAGATCATCAATGGCACCGGTGCCGGCGGCCAGATGCTCGGCATCCTGAACAGCGCCGCGACCGTTTCAGTGGCCAAAGAGTCCTCGCAGGCTAATGGCACTATCGTCGCCGCCAACATCCTCAAGATGTATTCGCGGATGCCGGACTGGGTGCGGCGCAATGCCATCTGGCTCATCAACCAGGATATTGAGCCGCAGTTGCTCAACATCAATCTGACCTTCCAGACTAAAACCGGGAGTGCGGAAATTGCTGCCGGAACCAGTGGCCTGATTCCAGAAGGCGGTCTGCGCTATGACCCGACCAATGGCACATTGATGGGCCGTCCTATCATTGCGACTGAGGCGTGCTCTACGATTGGAACCGTGGGCGATATTATCCTGGCCTATATGCCCGGTTATTTCGCGCCTTATAAAGCGGGCGGCCTGAAGGAATCCATCAGCATTCATTTATGGTTTGACCAGGCGGTGACTGCGTTCCGCTGGACGTTCCGAGTGGGTGGCCAGCCGTGGCTGTCCGCGCCGATTGCCCGGCGTTCGGGCAGCAATACCCTGTCTCATTTTGTCACTCTGGCTGCTCGCTAAGGAGCCGATTATGTACCCGAATGTTTCTCTCGCTGAAGGCTTGGTAGTGATTTCGTCGGCCTTTAAAACGGTTGGCAACGATACGCAAGCCAGCGCCGCTGTACCGCTGGCCAGCTACGATCAA
>JAKLIY010000130.1 GCA_022709365.1 Pseudomonadota bacterium | reverse complement strand
TAGCCCTGGTCGCCGATGCCGAGAATGGCCGAGGAATCGGTGGCGACGATCATCCGCACGTCGTTCCACGGGAAGTTGCGCACTACCCGGTCGGCGCGGTCAATGTTGAGCGGGGAGAACGACAGCCCGCGCGGATTCTGATACAGGTGGCTGAACTGTTGCACCGCCTGACCCACGGTCGGGGTGTAGATGATCGGCATCATCTCTTCAAGATGCTGTTCCAGCAGAGCGTAAAACAGCGTCTCGGCCCGTTCCTGCAAGGCGCGCAAATACTGGTATTTGGCGATGGGGTCAGGCTCGCGCAGGAAACCGCGATAGACCCGCTCGACCTGCTGCTCCAGCGTGTTGACCTGTGGTGGCAGCAGGCCATCCAGCCCCAGCGCGACTCGCTCATCCTCGGTAAAGGCGGTGCCCTTGTTGCTCAGGACCAGCCGCAACAGGGCGATGCCCTCCAGATAAACCTCCATGTAGTCACGACCTTCGGCATCCTTTTTGATATCGAAATACGGGCTGATCGGGTCTCGTTTCATTGGGTGGCTTTGAGAGTGAAATTGGTAGAGTGAACGCCGATCCAGTCAGGCAGGATAGCGCGAGTGAATAGTTATTTATGACAGCTATTAGCCGTAGGGTCAAACCACATCAAGTTCCGCAATCCAGCAGGGCGCGTCCCCCTGAAAACCCTTTCAATTTACCCTGTTTTCTCCGGCCTGACGTATACTATCCGCCGCTTCGGCCAACGGGCGGCGTGCGCCTAGCGTTTCTGTGCAAGCCCGCTGCCGCCAGTTCCGCCAAAATTGAAACGCCCCAGCCCACGTTAGGAAGGAGGATCCCATGAGTTACGAGAACATCCGGGTCGAAACCCGCGGCCCGGTGGCCCTGATCACCCTGAACCGGCCCAAGGCTTTCAACGCCCTGTCCAATGATTTGATGAACGAGTTGAGTCAGGCGCTGGACGTGGCCGAGGCGGACGAAGCGATCCGCGCCATCGTTCTGACCGGTGGCGAAAAAGTGTTCGCTGCGGGCGCCGATATCAAGGGGATGAAGGACTACTCGTACATGGACGCTTATAAGGGCAATTTCATCACCCGCAACTGGGAGCGAGCCAGCCAGTGCCGCAAGCCGGTGATCGCGGCGGTGGCCGGCTACGCGCTGGGCGGCGGCTGTGAGCTGGCGATGATGTGCGATTTTATTCTGGCCGCTGACACCGCCAAATTCGGCCAGCCAGAAATCAAGCTCGGCATTCTGCCCGGCGCGGGTGGCACACAACGTCTGACCCGGCTGATCGGCAAGTCCAAGGCCATGGAACTGTGCCTGACCGGGCGGATGATGGATGTTGAGGAAGCCGAACGGGCGGGCCTGGTCAGCCGGATCGTGCCGGTCGCTAATCTGATCGAGGAAGCGGTCAAGACCGCCGAGACCATCGCCGGTTATTCATTGCCGGCGGTAATGATGACCAAGGAATGCGTCAATCGCGCCTACGAATCTACGCTGGCCGAAGGTCTGTTGTTCGAGCGGCGCACCTTCCATGCGGTGTTCGCCACCGAGGACCAGAAAGAGGGCATGGAGGCGTTCGCCGGCAAGCGCGCACCGGAATTTAAGCATCGTTGAGGTGCATGTGCGGGGCGTGTTCCGGTTAGCACCGTGCGAACGGGCGTATCCGCCGGGCCAGTTGGGAAGTTCATGCTAAATCCTGTTTAAGCCGGCGCGCTTCGGAGCGTCGAAAACTCTGTAGTCAACAGCAACGTAGTTTTTAAGAGCAACGAAAAGGGATAAACGATGGAAATCAAGAAAGTCGGTGTCATGGGTTGTGGCGCGATGGGTTTGGGCGTGGCGCAGGTGTGCGCACAGGCCGGTATTCCGACGGTAGCCGTCAAGGCGACGCCGGGTTCGACCGACAAGATTCGTGCGGGGCTGGACAAGTCGCTGGGCAAGATGGTCGAGCGCGGCAAGATGACCGCCGAGAAAAAGGACGCCACCCTCGGCCTGCTGCAGTTCACCACCAACGAGGCCGATGTGGCTGGTTGTGATCTGATCATCGAGTCCATCATCGAGGATCTGGAGACCAAGAACGCGCTGTTCCGGCG
>JAKLIY010000013.1 GCA_022709365.1 Pseudomonadota bacterium | reverse complement strand
GATACCAGAATACCAAATTTCTCCTTTAATAGATCAACGATGATAGTTAATGTCCACAATACGGTATCATAACCATGATCTTCAGGAGTTGAATGAATAATCGTTTCTTTTAGCCATTCATCCATGTTTGGGGTCATAACCCAAGGTACTCCTGGAGCTTTTCTAGTATCGAGATCTTCTTCTCCACCATTGCGATACCAATTCAGCCAATCATAAATACTGCTTCGAGAAATACCCAATAAATCCGTAACTCATTCGGGACTATAGTGCTTTTCTTCTATGGCTTGCACCGCAATTCGCATCAGGTAATTCATGACTTCATCAGGGATTTTACGTGCATCAAATAACCATTCAGCTTTCATGATAGTATCCTCATATTTTATAGTGGCCTATCAATCCGAATCGCAGCAATTCAGACAATTTATCTATAACTTAGTTCCTCGATCATGTAGGGATTACTATTAGGTAGACTACGGAACAATTACGATTGGCTGCAAATTCGTAGGCGATCACAGGAAAATTTACAGGAGGGAAAAAATTGGAAAGGAACCCCCTTTTACCCAAATAGGATATCCTGATCAAACCGCTTGAAATGGTAACTTCTTTTTAGGAAATCACCTAATGCCCGATCAATTCATCCAGCGCCCAACCGTCAAGCGGTTCATGGTGGGATTTGTAGGTCAGCAGATTATGGGCGCGCAAGCCGTCCAGTCCATCAGGCAGCTCCACACCCGTAGCGGAAGGACCCTCCGTCACCCCACGGGTCTGTTCGATGATGACCACATCCAGTAACTGGCTTTGCAACGCCAATTCCTTTTCCAGTTCCACCCGCCAAGGGCTGTCACTGAATACGTCGGTCAGGGTGATCCCAAACAGGCGATGCCATTGCCGAATGCGATCCGGGGTCATCAAGAGGCTCCGTCGGGTCAGGGGGACTCATCAGCGAGGCGAATATCGAGAATGTCCCTATTCCACGCCTGATTTTCAGGCATCCGCCGAGAACGCCAGCGGCAGATTATCCATCAGCCGCGCCCGACCCAGCCAGGCCGCCGCGAAAATCCGCAAATCCGCCGTCGCCTCCTCCGGGGCAGGACGCTGCAAATTATCCGCCCGACGAATTTCCAGATAATCCGGGCGGAAACCCGCCGCCGCCAGTTGCGCCTTGCCCGCCTCTTCCAGACGCAGATCATCCCGTTCCCCAGACCGCCACCGTTCCGCCAAGGCTTGCAAAGTCGCATACAACGTCGGCGCGACCGCCCGTTGTTCGGGCGACAGATAACCATTGCGCGAACTCATCGCCAAACCATCCGCTTCCCGCACTGTCGGTACACCGACAATCTCCACCGGCATATCCAGATCAGCGGCCATCCGCCGAATAATCACCAATTGTTGCCAATCCTTCTCGCCGAACACCGCGACATCCGGTTGCGCCATGTTGAACAACTTAGTCACTACGGTCGTCACGCCGAGAAAATGGGTCGGTCGGCTCGCCCCGCACAACACCGCTGGCAATTCGGGTACCGTCACCTGCGTCATGGCCTCCAAAGGGCGCGGATAGACCTCGGCCACGCCCGGCGCGAAGAGCAGATCAAGGCCAACGGCGGCTAACTGGCGGGAATCTTCCGCCAGCGTGCGGGGATAGGCGGCAAAATCCTCATGGGGGCCAAACTGCAATGGATTGACGAAAATACTCGCCACAATGCGCGACGCCCACGCCCGCGCCCGTTCCACCAAATGAATATGGCCCCGGTGCAGATTGCCCATGGTGGGCACAAAAGCGACCCGTTCCCCGGCCCGCTTCCAGACCGCGACCTGGGCGCGCAATTCAGCAATCGTATGGACAGTTTGCATAGCGCACCTCCGCGTTCAGGCGATGCAATGATCCGGGCCGGGAAACTCGCCGCTCTTGACCGCACGGACATAGGCTTCCACCGCCGCCTGCACACTATCGCAGCCGGTCAGGAAATTTTTGGAAAACTTGGGCCGGCGTCCCGGCGTGATGCCCAGCATGTCGTAGCACACCAGCACCTGAGCGTCGCAGTCCGGCCCGGCGCCAATGCCGATCAACGGAATATCCAGCGCCGCCGTGAGCCGCCCCGCCAGTTCCGCCGGGATGCATTCCACCAGCGCCACATCCGCGCCGGCCTCCTGCAACGCCAGCGCCTCATCGAGAATCTGCTGGGCGGCAGCGGCGTCCCGGCCTTGCACCTTGTAGCCGCCGAGCTTGTGAACCGATTGCGGCAGCAAACCCAGATGCGCACAGACCGGAATGCCGTTGCGACTCAGTTGGCGCACCGTCTCGGCCAGAGCGCCGCCACCCTCCAGCTTGACCATCTGCGCGCCGCCTTCCTGCATCAACCGGGCGGCGTTGTACACCGCTTGATCAACCGTAGCGTAGCTGGCGAACGGCATGTCAGCCATCAACAGCGCCGTCTGGCAACCTCGCGCCACCATGCGTGTGTGATAAATCATATCTTCCATAGTGACCGGCACGGTGGTGCGCTGGCCCTGAATCACCATACCCAGCGAATCGCCAACCAGGAGGACTTCTACGCCGGTGGCCTCCATTAATACTGCAAAGCTGGCGTCATAAGCCGTCAGCACCGTGAATTTCTCCCGGTCGCGTTTCATTTTCGCCAGGGTGGTGAGCGTGATCGATTTACGGGTCGGGGATGGCTGATACATGGCGTACTCGGAGTGGAGCCGCGCCAGTCGAGGATGGATCGAGCGGCGGCGGCGGGTTCATGGAATGATAAGAGGAGCTGAACGAATCGGCTTATCCTAACCGGTTAATTTTCGCTGTCCAGACGGGTCAAGGTCAGCAGCGACCCATGAGCAAGCAATTCGCTTAATGGACCCCCACCGGGAAGGGTCAAATCCGGGGCAATGTCGTACAGGGGATAGAGGACAAAGGCCCGTTCATGCAGGCGGGGATGCGGCAGAGTCAGCCAAGAATCGTTGCGGATCGTTGAACCATACAGCAATACATCCAGATCCAGCGTGCGTGGCCCCCAGCGGACCGTTCGCACCCGGCCCTGCTGGATTTCCACTGCCTGGAGCGCCGTCAGCAACTCCTCTGGACTCAACGCCGTATCCAGCGCGGCCACCGCGTTGACATAATCGGGTTGATCGGGAGGCCCGCCGACCGGAGCGGAGCGATAGAGCGGGGAACAGGCCATCAACCGGCTGGCGGGCAATTCCGCCAGCGCCCGGAACGCCTGTTGAACCTGGGCTACCGGGTCGTTCAGGTTACTGCCGATGCCGATGTAGGCCCGGACGGAAGGCATAGAATCACAGAAAGGCTAGATATCCGACACGGGCGATGGGGCGGAATCGCCCGAGGCGACTGGCCGTGGTTTGCGCCGGCGACGGGGCTTGCTCTTTTTGCCCTTACCCTTGACCGGCTGGGTCATCGCCACGCGGCCCGCATCGTCCAGTTGCAGAAACCGGGTCCACCAGTCGGCCAGGCTGGCCGCTTGCTCATCGGTCTCAGTGCGCAACACCAGAAAGTCATACGCAGCCCGGAACCGGGGATGCGTCAGCAACCGCAGCGGCCGTTTGCCGGTGATCTGCGCCAGGCGCGGTTGCATCTCCCAAATTTCCCGCAGGGTATTGCAGCGGCGGGGCAGCGCCACATGGGAGATTTGCGCCTGAATCACAAGATCAATGGCTTCCTGCAGGGCTTCGTGCTCATCCAAACCCTGCTCTTGCAGCCGGCGCTGCTGCTCGCGCAGCGGCTCCCACATCAACGCCGCCGACAAGAAAGCGGGATTCACCGGCTTGCCCTCGGTCAATCGGCGGTCAATGTCGGCCAAGGCGTGAATGAGCAGGGTTTTTGGATAATGCTGCTGCTGGTGATTCAGGCACCGCTCGGTCGCCGGGAACAGCCAGCCGAACAGCCGGTAATGCCGCAGCAATTCAAAGGTTTGCAAGGCGCTGCCGCCCAGAAACAGCTTGAGAACTTCATCGGACAGGCGCGCCGGCGGAATCTGGGCCAGCAGATGACCCAGATGATGCAGCGGCGCTTCGGTCGCTGGGTCGAGGCGCAGGCCCAGTTTGGCGGCGAAACGCACCGCCCGGAGCATTCGTACTGGATCTTCGTGATAGCGTTGCACCGGATCGCCGATCAACCGGATCAGCCCGGCCTTAAGGTCAGCAATGCCACCGACATAGTCGAGCACCGTAAAGTTGGCGATGTCGTAATACAGGGCGTTGATGGTGAAATCCCGCCGCCAGGCGTCTTCTTCGATGCTGCCGTAAACATTGTCGCTGAGAATGCGGCCATCTTTAGCACGCTCGACGCCGTCGTCCTCATTGTCGCCATCGCTGGAGGCGCGAAAGGTAGCAACTTCGATAATCTCCTGACCGAACCGGACATGGGCCAGCCGGAAGCGCCGACCAATCAGCCGGCAATTACGAAACAGATGGTGGATTTGCTCGGGCCGGGCGTCGGTGACGATATCGAAATCCTTGGGTTCGCGGCCCAGCAGCAAATCCCGCACACCGCCGCCAACCAGACAGGCGCGATGGCCGGCATGGTGCAATCGATACAAAACAGAGACGGCATTGGGACTGATATTGGCCCGCGAGATCGGGTGTTCGGGGCGAGGAATAACCGTCAGTGAAGGGGTTAGCGCTTCCAAGGAATATTGGTGAACTCTTGTATGATCCTAAAGCGTGCGTATAATACAACTTTCCCCGCAAGACGCCATATCTCCCGCTCCCTTCGTCTAGTGGCCCAGGACACCGCCCTCTCACGGCGGGAACAGGGGTTCGAAACCCCTAGGGAGCGCCAATTTTCAATCTGCTGTACAAATCCTCTCCTTAGCGATTCGCACTCGTTGCCTGTGTGTGCATATCGGAAAACGCCATGCCCCATCATCAGATTCTGGTTCTCCCCGGCGACGGCATCGGCCCGGAAATCATCGCCGAAGCAGTGAAAGTGCTGGAATGCCTGCGCCAGGAACACGGTCTCGACGCGACCCTGGACTATGGCCTGCTGGGCGGTCGCGCTGTTGATGAACTCGGCTCGCCCTATCCCGAAGCCACTCGTCGCCAGGCTCACGCCGCCGACGCGATTCTGCTCGGCGCAGTCGGCGGCCCGAAATGGGAATCGCTGGATCGCCCGCTGCGCCCAGAGCGCGGCCTGTTAGCGATTCGCGCCGATCTACAACTATTCGCCAACCTGCGCCCGGCGATTCTCCACCCGCAATTGGCCGCTGCCTCGTCGTTGAAACCGGAACTGGTCGCCGGGCTGGACATCCTCATTGTCCGCGAACTGAACGGCGATCTTTATTTCGGCCAACCGCGTGGCATTCGCACCCTGGAAAACGGCGAACGCGAAGGCTTCAACACGATGGCCTACCGTGAGTCGGAAATTGACCGCATCGCTCGCGTCGCGTTCGAAGCGGCTCGCAAGCGGCAGCGCCGGGTCTGTTCGGTGGATAAGGCCAATGTGCTGGAAGCCTCGGAACTGTGGCGGGAAGTGGTTGAGCGGGTAGCGAAGGATTATCCCGACGTGGCGCTGGCGCATCTCTACGTGGATAACGCCGCCATGCAGTTGGTGCGTGCGCCGAAACAGTTCGATGTGCTGGTCACCGGCAACCTGTTCGGCGATATTCTGTCCGATTGCGCCGCTATGCTGACCGGTTCCATCGGGATGTTGCCCTCGGCTTCGCTGGACGCCTACGGCAAAGGGTTGTATGAACCGATTCACGGCTCCGCGCCTGACATCGCCGGCAAGGGCATAGCCAATCCGCTGGCGACGATTCTGTCGGCAGCGATGCTACTGCGCTATAGCCTGAATCAACCAGCACTGGCGGAGCGGGTGGAAACCGCCGTCGGACGGGTGCTGAATCAGGGCCTGCGCACCGTGGACATCACCGCGACGGGCATGACGGCGGTAGGTACGCAAGCGATGGGCGACGCGGTGATCGCGGCGCTGTAGAATTTCCTGACATTACCCTCCCTTTCAATATTGAGGAAAGCGAATGAAGCGCGTAGGTCTAGTCGGTTGGCGGGGCATGGTGGGTTCCGTGCTGATGGACCGGATGCGGGCGGAAAACGATTTCGCCCTGATCGATCCGGTATTTTTCACCACCTCGAATGTGGGTGGCCAAGGTCCAGCGATTGGCCGCGATACGCCGCCATTGAAGGACGCCCGGTCGATTAATGATCTGAAGGCGTTGGACATCATCGTGACTTGCCAGGGCGGCGACTACACGAATGACATTTATCCCCGACTGCGCGCCGCCGGCTGGCAAGGCTACTGGATCGACGCTGCCTCAGCCCTGCGCATGAAGGACGATGCGATCATCGTCCTCGATCCGGTCAATCGCCACGTCATCCAGGATGCGCTCGCCAAGGGCATCAAGGACTACATCGGCGGCAACTGCACGGTCAGCCTGATGCTGATGGGGTTGGGCGGACTGTTCACCCACGGGCTGGTCGAGTGGATGAGCGCGATGACCTACCAGGCTGCGTCCGGTGCTGGCGCGCAGAATATGCGTGAGTTGATCGAACAAATGGGCGTCATTCATGGCGCAGTCGCCGATCGGCTGAACCAGCCGGCTTCGGCGATTCTGGACATCGACCGTATCGTTGCCGACACCATCCGTTCCAGCACGTTCCCAACCGCTAATTTTGGCGTGCCGCTGGCCGGCAGTCTGATCCCCTGGATTGACAAGCAGTTGGATAACGGTCAAAGCCGCGAAGAATGGAAGGGTCAGGCCGAGACCAACAAGATTCTGGGCCGCGCCGAACAGCCGATCCCGATTGATGGTCTCTGCGTTCGGATTGGCGCCATGCGCTGCCATAGCCAGGCGCTGACCATCAAGCTGACCCGCGATGCACCGCTTGATGAGTTGGTGGAAATGATCGGCGCCGCCAACAACTGGGTCACCGTGGTGCCGAATGAACGGGAGCAGTCCATACGCGAACTGACTCCCGCTGCGGTCACCGGGACGCTGGGCGTACCCGTGGGCCGGTTGCGCAAGCTCAACATGGGGCCGCATTATCTGGGCGCTTTTACCTGTGGCGACCAGTTGTTGTGGGGAGCGGCTGAACCCTTGCGCCGGATGTTACGCATTCTGCTGGAGGGGTGATTTTTTTCGCCTGCATCATGCATCCAAATCGCAGAAATGCGCTTTAGGGAGTATCTTTAATGAAAGCTTTGAACCCCCGGTAACCGGAGTGGTTTGAAGCAGAAAAGCCGCCGACCCGATTGCCGCCGGTGGCATCCAAGCCAATCCCGCCGGGACCATGACCCTCCGGCGGCGGAATGGAGACAGGTCATGCCGACCAGGATATTACTCCGATTACTGCTTTTGGCCGGGCTGGCGACGCCGTTGTGCGCGTTGGCTTTAGGCGTCGGCCCGCTCGAAGTCCGCTCGGCGCTCAATCAAAACCTTGAGGCCGAAATTCCCCTGATCGTGAACAATCCCACTGAACTGGTCGGATTGACCGTGCAGATTCCGCGTCAACAGGAATTTGACCGGACGGGAATCGAACGGCTGGAATTTCTATCGAAGCTGCGCTTTGCGGTTCAAACCACGCCCAACGGCCCCAGCTTCATTAAGATCACATCAATCCAGCCGATTCGTGAACCCAACTTCGATCTTTTGGTGGAAGTAATCTGGCCGCGTGGCCGGTTGCTGCGGACTTTCCCTATTCAACTGGATCCCGAACTGTACGCCAATCGCCGGCAGCCCTCGCCGCCGCCGCTAATCCAGGTGCCGCCGGTCGCAGCGCCGCCAATCCAGGTGCCGCCAGTCGCAGCGGTGCCAGCCGCTCCCAGCCTGCCGCCCGTGCGCGCCGTCAGTTTTGAAGGCGCGTCATTTTACGGTCCGGTCAAGCGGGGTGAAAACCTCACCCGGATCGCTAACCAGGTCCGTCCTTCGACCACCATCAGCGTACCTGAGATGATGGCCATTCTGGTCGCGGGCAACCCGCAGGCTTTCACCAACGACAATCCCAATACGTTGCGCCTCGGCGCAGTACTCAGGGTGCCGTCGCCGCAGGCTTTGGGCCTGTCCGGCGCGCCAGCTCCGGCACCAGTTCCCGATGTAGCTGCCGTTACCTCGGTCGAACCCGCAGTGAGTCCGCCGACGTTGCCGGTTTCGCCGCCCGAGGCCACCGTATCGCCCGCACCAATCGCACCGCCGCCAGCCGAGACTGCGCCCACTGTTGCAGAATCGCCGCCGCCCATGCCGATTCCACCGCCCCAGGAGATTGTTCCCCAGGCGACAATTCCCCAGGTAGAGCCTCAGCCGGCTCCGTCCAAGGGTATGCCGCCGCCGTCTGTAGCAACCGAAACCAAGCCCCCCGTCGCCGAAACACCGCCGCCGCAACCGGCGCCGGTGCCTGTGGCAAAGCCGCCCGCGCCGCCTCAGGAAACCGGCATGGATTGGTTATCCAATCCGGTGGTTTGGATTGCTATCGCGCTGATCGTATTGGCAGTCGGTGCGGTATTGTTGTTGCCGTTACTCCGGCGTCCGGCGCGTCCGACCACTACAGCATCGGCACCGTCTGCCGATATCGGGGAGACTGGAGAGGTAGCAGCCAGATCAGAAACCCGGGCTTCGGTTCGTCGATCCGAAGCAAGATCAAAACGCTCCATACCGGCTGCGGCTGAGGAAACCGCCGCCACCCAACCGTCGCTGGCGGTTGAACCCGTAGTTAAGCCCGCTCCCAAAGCTGCGGCGACTCCGCCGCCCAAGCCGATCGACGAGCTATTGAAGGATATCGATTTCAATCTGGGTGATGAGCGACCGCGAACGGCCACTGAAGGCAAGGAGATATCGCCAGCGCGCGGCGGCGAAGCGCGGCGAATGCCCGATGCCGAGCCGCCCACCGCCTCAGTCACCCGAACGCCTGGTCCGTTTGCGTCTGCCGCGCCCGCCAAGCCTGCTGCCTCGACGCCCGTCTCGACGCCTGCCCCGACGCCGCCGCAACCGTTGGTCGAGCCGTTGTCAGAGCTGCCTAGCGGGTTGCAATTTGACAAACTGGATTTTGACCTGAGCGATCTGGGCCTGGATTCTACCCGCAAACCGGCCGAGCTGAAGCCTCTGGAGCTGAAGCCTCTGGAGCTAAAGCCCGCTGCGCCCGCCAAAGCCGACGATTGGGCGGCGCTGGATTTCAACTTGCCGAATCTGGCACCCTTGGGTCCTCGCACGGAACCCACCGTAGAATCACCCAAAGTGTCAGATTTGAAATTCGAATTCACCGACGTCAATCAGGAACAGGCACGAAACCGCGAGGATCTGGCGCGGTTGGATGAGGAACTGCAAAGCTTTGGCGGCGGGCTGGATTTGGGCAAAATGGCGCTCAGTTCACCGCCGGACGGCGACGAGGCCGGCGCTGATTACGTCGAGACCAAGCTGGATCTGGCCGCCGCCTACCTGGATATGGGCGATCAGGTCGGCGCCCGTGGCTTGCTGGAGGATGCTCTGCAAGAGGGAAATACCGCACAGAAGAAGCGGGCTGAGGATCTGCTCAAGAAGTTGGGCTAATTTTCAGCCTTGTACTTTCCCCAAACTCTCCTCTCCCCCGCAGGGAGAGGAGAGCAGAAAAGTCAACGCAATTGGGCGGTGGACACGGGTTCAGCCAACACCAGCGCCCGATCAGCAGCGCCGCGTTGCGCCAGGCGTGTCATGGTTCCCGCCGGCAGCCATACCATGGTTCCCGCCGGCAGGGGGATACGTCCATTCTGGGCCGGTGGATTCCAGGCCCGATTCAATGCCGTCAATTCGCCCGGATTCACCTCGTAGTAACTGGCCAAGGTGTAGGCGGCCACCGTTTGCCGGAGCCGGATCCGATCCAGATTCAGCGGAGGCTCATAGCTGAGACCTTCCGGGAAGAACCGTTGAGAATTACGGGCGATGTTGCGGGCCGCCAGGAATTCCGCGTAAAAGTTCCGCGAGGCGAAGCCAAAACCCTTCCCCGAATAATTCTTTACGACAGCGACGATGTCGTCGCCCCATTCCTCTTTCGCCCGCGCCATGCCACCGATGCCATGATTGTAGGAGGTGATCGCCAGCGGCCAACTGTCGAGACGGCTGTAGGCTTTCCCCAGATAGCGGGCCGCACCCTGGGCCGAGGCCACTGGATCACGCCGCTCGTCCACTGCTGCGTTCATCATCATGAATTGCCGCGCGGTGTCCGGCATGAACTGCCACATGCCCACTGCGCCGACCGAAGAAGCCGCATGATTCTGGAAGGAGGATTCAACATGCGGCAGATAGGCCAGATCTTCGGGTAAACCGGCTTCGCGGAATACCTGGCGAAATGCAGCATCGTAACGACCGCTGATTTCCAGACCTCGTTTGAATCGCTCGCGCAAGCCTCGCTGGCTGCGCAGCCGGTCGCTGGCGCCGGCGATAGCTCCAAGACCGCCGCTGCTGGATTGAATACGGACGGCCAGCGCCTGCTCGCTCGACGTCAACGGCGCTCTGATAGCGGACTTGGACTCCAGTTGGCTCAAGGCGATTTTGAGGTTTTCATAACGTGCCTTAAGCAACGCTTTCTGGCTGTCGGTATAGCCTTCGCCGGTCTCGTCGGGCAGGGTGATCACCTCGTAAATCAGATCCAGGTAACGGGTGTCGTGCAACGCGACCTGACCACGCCCCCAAACCGCATAGACGTTTTGCCAGAAGGTGATTTGCGGTTGCAAGGCTGGCGGGGCCGGGAACACCGCATCATTGAAGGTCATAGGAATTCTGGCGGGCGGCGGCGCCGGTTGGTTGGCGCAGGCTGCCAGTACAAGCATCGTCAAAATGATTGAGAATCCGCGCAGTCGCATCAGCGCTTTCCCCCTGGTTGCGTGAGTAAAAATCTTGCGGAATCCCACAAGGCGTTAACGGGCGCAGTCGCCGGTAACTATCCTCATAAGGATAGCGCACCCGAGAAGCTCAAAGCCCAGCGTCCGTCGTTGCCGGGCGGCCCCAGCAGGTTCATCGCCTGGCGCAGGGCGCGGTTGTTCGCATCGCGAACTGCAGCTTGACCGCTGAACCGATAACGACCGTCTGGCATCAGGCTGAAAGCGCCTTCCAGCACCAGGGGGCCGTTATTGTCCTGAATAACCCCCTGAACGCCTTCCGGGTCTACCGGTTTAAGTTGGGCCGTAAAATCGCCCAGCACCAACGATTGACCCAGCGTCACGCGCAAGTTGCGCAAATGCGCTACACCCTCCGCCGCCTGCGGCCGACCAGCGGGGTCCAGGCGGAGTTCTTGCAAGTCGAATTCCACCACGCCTTGCAACGGTAACTTGGGCTGTCCAGCCAGCACCGCCAGTTCATCAAGGCGCAGGCGACCCGTCAAGTCCCGGAGACGAAGGTGCCGAACTGGATTGATCGCTGCTTTTCCAGCCAGACTGATTTCAGGATCGTCGATCTTCAGGTGAAATTCCAGCCAGCCGGTGAATAAAGCCCGCGGCCGCCAGTCCCAAACCAGTCGATCCACCTGGACGCCGCGCCAACGCAGGCCGCGCGCCACGCCATCGGTAGTCGTCCCTTCGACCGTTTGCACACTGAATCCTGGCAACCGTTCAGCGAGAGGTTCCGTGATCAGGGTCGCCGGGGCCAGCAGCAGCAGGAACAGCAGGAACGCCAGCACACCCAACAGTCCGTAGCGCCAGACGCTTTTCATGGCTGGCTCCCCTGCAGAATGACTCGGGCGTTGACCAAGCCGGCAGTTTCGGTACGGTCTACACTCAGATTGATGAGGACGATGGGGTGCTCGCGCTCCAGTGCGCCCAGCCAGGGGAGTAGTTTATCGAACTCGACCCTATCCAGTCGGGCGCTGAGTTTATCGTCGCCCTGCGGGGCGATCTGTTTCAGGGCGGCGCCCAGTCCCGCTGTGCGGGCGGTTTGATCGACCAGAGTCAACAGGGAGCGACCGTCGCTTTTAGGCTGCGCTGCGCCGCTCAGGCGTTGAATCTCCTGAGCCGCCTGCCGCATCCAGGCCAAGTCGGCGCGCTGTTCAGCGACGCTCTGCTGGAGCTGGCGGTGGCGGGTTTGAAACGGTTCCCAGATCAGCAGATAGCCCAGCACGGCCAGCGCTACGACCGCGCCGCCGCTGATCAGGGCGCGTTCACGGGTCGCCAGGCTTTCCCACCAAGCTTTCATGATGTCGCCTTTTTCAGCGTCACTTTGCTTTCCATCTGTCCTTCCCGCTGGGTCGTGCGTATTTCCGCCCGGATGCCCGGTTGCTGTTCGAGCTGTTGCCGAAGTTGATCCAGCACCGCCGGGTTGCCACCTTCCAGCGCCAAATCCAGTTGACCTTCACGGTAGCTGAGACCGCGCAGGGTGATGTCGGGAAAATTGGCCAGCGGTTGTCCACCCTGGTAGAGCAGTTCGAGAAATGCACCGCCGCTAGCGCCCACCGGAGTCAGTTCCCGCAGCCGGGTTTCCAACTGCACTCTAGGGTTCACGATCCGGGTCGAACCCGGCACCGCGTCCTTGTAAACCTGCTCGATTGCCGCGCGTAACGCAATCTGTTCCTGCTGTAGCCGTCCATGTTCATAAACCAGCCCGACGCCCTGCACACTGAGCCACACCCCAGCCAGGATCGCGGTCGCTCGCCAGGGACGCAACCAGCGTTTCCACGGGGTCTGCCGGCTGTAGGGACCTTGCAGCAGGTTCAGCACGGTTTCGGCCCGGTAGCCGGCGGCAAAGCACTGCAGCAACCCGGAAGGTTCATTCTCGACCTGCCATTCGATATCCAGCGTGACCGGGGGCGGGCTACCGTAAATGCGCAGCCACTGGGGTTTCGCATCGCCGGCTTCGACCAGAGCCTGGTTCAGGAACCAGTCCAGCGTTTCAGGTTCCGTGACAAAACCGGCCCAGCGGCCGATGCGAACCACGATTCGCTGGCCGTCCGGCAGGACGCTCCAGTCGCCCTCCTGCCAAGGCAACAACAAGAGATCAGGGATGACAGCGACCGGCATCAATCCGGCCTGAGCGCAGGTTTCCAGCCAGCCACGCAGCACATGGTGATCGACCGTCGCCACCGGCAGGCCGTCGCCATCCGGTGTTTGACCCAACGCGAAGTGCAGGGCCTCGATGTCGTCGATCAGTTGATCTTCCAGGGCATAAGGCACCGCCCGCGTCCACAGGGTGCGTTTGCGGCCCGGCAGGGGAATGCGATGCAAGGTGACCGCCTCGCCCGGCGCGACCAGCATCAGACGAACGCTGCCGGCTTGACTGGCCAGTTCAGCCAAGGCCCCGCGCTGGATTTCGCCATCGGGGCGCAGCCATTCCGCCTGGTCCGGGGCGAGGAAACGGAAAAAGCATAAAGGGGCCGGCACGGGGTCTAGTCCTGGTTGCCAAAACTGCGCCGCAGGACGCGAACGCCGTTTTCGTCACGAAAAATCGTACTGTATAACATCGCACGGCCATCGCCCACCCGCGCCTCAGCCTGCAATAAAAAATACTGGCTGTCGACGCTCAGCAGGGCTTTGGTAGGCGCGTCCGGGGTCATTTTCGCGGCATTCAGGAACTCATCGACATGTTCATAGCCCTTGGCAGGGCGGTCTTCCAGCAAACGCTTCAGATCAGCAAGCTCTACCTTTTCGTCGAGCGCCGCCAAGACCAGCGCTGGAGCGGTATTGACGTTCAAAGGTGTGCCGGGCGGCAGCGCGCAAACCAGCGGCGCCAGTTTGGCATAAATTTCCCGGTCTACACCCTTGACCAGTCGCAGTTCCGAGAGACTGGCGAAGGGTTGGTTTGCTGCCAGGTAGGGCGGGTTCAGCACGGTGTAGTCGCTGTCTTCGGCACCATCGGGAAACAGCGGATCCGGGTCAGGATCGAGCCAGTCAGTGATAGCCTGAGCCAGTTCCGGTTTCAATTCCAGACCAGCCAGCAGGCGTTGTAGAACCTTTAGTTGCTCCTGATTGATTTCGGCCTTGCCCAACTTTGGTGAAGCGGGATCGGTCGGATTCGGCGGTTGAGGCACGGGCGACGGTTGGGCGGGATTCTCAGCATTTTTGTCGGTTTTCGGGGAATCCTGGGGTTCGTCAGGCCGGGTTGACGAATCGCCCGGTGCTGGACGCCACAGATTATTGAGATTGAAACAGCCCTGCAAATCGCGGATTTTTCCTGAAAACCCTCCGTTATCGACCGGCAGCACCGGAGGCAGGTTGGCCCATGTTTCGCCGGGATGGTCAGTGGCGTTATCCTGCCGGTCGCGCATCAGAATGAGTCCCGCCCATTGTTCGATGCCCAGCGTGTACAGGCGAGCCTGCTGCTGGTGCTGGAGAACCGTACTGCGGCGGATGGCGATTTGCTGTACCGTGGCGAGGCTGATCGCGGTCAGACTGGCCAGAAAGACGATCAGCAGGACGGTGATTAGCGCGACGCCGGATGCCCCTCCCCCCAGCCCCCTCCCACACCGGGGCGGGGGAGTCGGTGCATTAGCCGGGCAGCGGAAACAGGCGGGTAATCGCACCCCAATCCTCCAGCATCAACGTAATTTCTACCGCACGCGGCAGCTTATTCGGATTCGGCGGGCGATCATCGGCGGCAGTGTCGGCGGGCGGCGGCCAATCAGTCCGCCACTCCTCATTCTGATCCAGAAACCGCGCCCGGAATTCTCGCACCTGGTCGATCAACAAGGTTTCTCGCGGCGCGAGCGGTCCGCCGCGATCCAGCACGTCCCAGTGCAGCCGCCATAGCCGACCCTCGCGGAGCCGGTAAGCGACTCGTTGTAATGTGGCGCGCGGCTGGTCAAGCGGATTGTCCCAGCCAGCGCGGGTCAGAATCAGAACGTCGTCGAGCAAATCACCGCCGCGCAGAGCCGGCTGGGGATCGCCATACTCATCACGGACGCCACGCGGGACCGCTTGTTGAATATCCTGTTCCAAGCGAAATACCGCGAGTTGCACCGCCGCCAGTCGACGGTTTTGCTGCTCCACCGCCGCCCGGGTGAACAAGACGTTACTCAACCCACTGTAGGCGGCGGTCGCCATAATCGCGAATACCGCCAGCGCGACCAGCAATTCCAGCAGAGTGAAACCGCGCATGGTCCGGTTCATGGCGTTTTTGCTCGTGGGGTTGTTCGGGACTGGTCCTTGGAAGAGGAGTTCTTGGGTGACTGATCCTGGGTGGATGGATCAACTTGATCATCGGCCGGTTTCCTTTGAGGCGGATTGGCCTTGAAAGCGGTCAGCTTACTCAGAATCGAGCTATTCTCGGTAACGCGAACGGTCACTTCCATCCGGCGCAAATCAGGATCGTCGGTTTTGGCGAAGCGGACTTGCCAGCGCCAGGCGCGATTCGCCAGTTCAACGCTGCCGTCGCGGGAACCCTCTTCGGGCCAGGGTTCGGAGTCCAGCAACCGTTGATTCACCTGGTTGAGCGCAATCCAACTGGCAAAGGTTTGATCGCGCAAATAGGCCGTGTTGGCGATGCTTTGAGTTGCCACGTTGATGATCGCGCCCATGGCGATGGCCAGCACCGCCAGCGCGACCAGCACTTCCAGCAGCGTAAAACCGGCGACCCGCCTCACCGCGTGACTTCTCCGACCGTCAACCGGCCCATGGCGTCGCCAGCAACCCGATACAACGGCGCATTGAGCGACTGATCCTCCGCGAGGCTGAATACGACAACGAACTCGGTGGTTTCACCACTGTTCAGCAACAGCACTTGGGGAAAGCGGGATTTTTCCAGCGGCGCGGGCCGGTTATCGACCCACAGGCCCAGTGCGATATCTTCGGGCAGTTCGTGGCGAATCAGGGTATCCGTCGCATCGGGCGGTCCCCAGGTTCCCTGTTCATCCAGGGTCAGAATGGCGTAACCCTGCCGGCCAAACTGAACGCCGCGAATCTCCCCGGTCAGGATGGCTTCCTGTTGCTGCAATTCCATCAGCGCCGCCAACCGCTGACCTTCCTCCGCCAGGCGATCCCGTGGACCGCCGCCCACCGACAGTACGGCTAAGCTGGCGAGGATGCCCATGAGCACCAGCACCACCATGATTTCCATCAAGGTGAAACCACGGGGCGGCATGATCAACTTGCGACACCTCTCCGAACCTAGCGCCGCTGGTCACTCATCCAGATTCCAGTTGCCAATATCGGCATCCACCCCCTCGCCACCCGGCTGACCGTCAGCGCCCAGCGAGTAAATATCCAACTGGCCATGCTGACCGGGACTGAGATATTGATACGGTTTGCTCCAGGGGTCCTTGGGCAATTTGTCCAGGTAGCCGCCCTCCTGCCAGTGCGGTGCATCCACCGGTTTCTGCACCAGCGCTTCCAGACCCTGTTCCGTGGTGGGATAGCGGAAATTGTGCAGCCGGTACAAATCCAGTTGATTCTTGATGACGCGGATGTCCTGCTTGGCCTTGACCACCCGGGCCTTGTCCGGGTTGTCCATGATGCGCGGCACCACGACGGCGGCCAGGATGCTGAGAATGACCACGACCACCATCACTTCAATCAGGGTGAAGCCGCGTATCCATCGATGGACGGCCCGCCGCGCTGGCCGAAGGGTTATCAACAACATGGGAGTCTCCTCATTCGAGGCGTAGAACCCGCCATCAGGCGCGTCCCAGTCGATATAGAGCGATTTCGCCGAACAGATTGGGCCAGAACCGCGCCCCGCGCCAAGGACGATGGGCGTAATCCAGCACCATACGCTGCAGGATGTCGATGTGCTTGCTGCGGCACAGTTTCTCAAAATCGCGAAGGGTGAACAGATGAACGTTCGGGGTGTTATACCACTGATAAGGCAAAGTTTTACCCACCGGCATCAGGCCCTGCAAGGCGATCTGCATCCGGCAGCGCCAGAAACCGAAATTGGGAAAAGTCACAATCCCCTGCCGACCCACCCGCAACATCTCGTCCAGCAACCGTTCGGTATGCCGGACGGTCTGCAAGGTCTGGGTCATCAGTACATAGTCAAAGCTGCCGTCGCCGAAATCTTCCAAACCCGCTTCCAGGTCGGCGTGAATGACGTTCACCCCGGCCTGAATGCATTTGACAATGTTGTCGGCGTCGATTTCCAGCCCATAGCCGTTGACTCGCCGGCGTTCATGCAGGTAGGCCAGCAACGCGCCATCGCCACAACCCAGGTCCAGCACCCGGGCACCGGGGCGGATCCAGTCGCTGATCAACTCCAGTTCAGGGCGCATCGGGGTTCACCTCGTGGGCGACTCGCATCAAATAGCCGCGCAGTGTGTCGTGATACAACGGAATCGGCATCAAGAAGGCGTCGTGACCATAATCCGAGGGAATTTCGGCATAACTAACCTCGCGCCCGGCCCGCACCAACGCCCGAACGATTTCCCGTGAGCGGGCCGGCGAAAATCGCCAGTCGCTGGTGAAGGAAACAACCAGAAACTGCGCCTGCGCCCGGTGGAAAGCGGCAGACAGATCCTGGTCGAAGTCCGCCGCCGGGTCGAAATAGTCCAGCGTCTTGGTCATCAGCAGATAAGTATTGGCGTCGAAGCGGTCGACGAACGCCTTGCCCTGGTGGCGCAGATAGCTTTCCACTTCAAACTCGGTATCAAAATTGAAGTTGGGCCGGCCCTCGCGCAACTCGCGGCCAAACTTGGCGCGCATCCCTTCTTCGGACAGGTAAGTAATGTGACCCAGCATCCGGGCGATCATTAATCCCCGACGCGGCACCACGCCAAAGTCGTAATAATGCCCGTGATGGAAATCGGGATCGGACAGGATCGCCTGCCGGGCCACTTCATTAAACGCGATATTCTGGGCTGACAGCCGGGGTGCGGCGGCAATAGCGAGCACATGACGTACCCGTTCGGGAAAGGTAATGGCCCATTGCATGGCCTGCATCCCGCCGAGGCTGCCGCCGATGACCGCCGCCCATTGCCGGACGCCGAGCTGGTCGGCCAGTCGCGCTTGGCTGTGCACCCAGTCCTTGACCGTGACGATGGGAAAATCCGGGCCATAGGGCTTGCGGTTGTCCGGATTGATCGAGGTCGGACCGGTGGAACCCTTGCAGCCGCCCAGGTTATTGCAGCACACCACGAAGAATTCGCGGGTGTCGATAGGCTTGCCGGGGCCGATACAGTTATCCCACCAGCCCGGTTTGTTCAAGTCAGCCTCATCATGGTACCCGGCGACGTGGTGGTCGCCCGACAAGGCGTGGCAAATCAGTACAGCGTTACTGTGGTCGGCGTTGAGCGCTCCATAGGTTTCGTAGACGATTTCATAGTCCGCCAGCGTCTGGCCACAGTCCAGCGCCAGCGGTTCATCGAAATGGAGGGTCTGGGGCGTGACCAGACCGACGGAATCGGGGGGGGAAAGTGCGGCCATGGTTCTCCTGACCGTGATGTTTTGTCCTTGGGGATGGAGCAAACGAGGGCGTCAAGTCTAATCGGCGCCGGAGTCAGGGGCAACCGGGCGCAGGCCAATCTATTCCGTCTCAGGGTTCAATCTCCGAAGGCCACCGTTTCGGCGCAGCGATCCGCCAGCGCTTGTCACGCCCCGTCTCGCCGGCCAGTAACGTCACCTGGCTTTTCGCCACCCCAAACAGTGCTGCTAAAAACTCGCGCAAATGCGCATTGGCCTGACCGTCGACTGGCGGCGCGGTGATGCGGACGCGAAACCGATCCTCCTGCAAGCCCACCCACTCATCGCGGCTGGCGCGCGGCTGCGCCCGCACCCACAGGATCAGATCCGCGCCGTCCCAGACATAGCCCGCTGCCATTGTTTCAGCGCAGCCCGGTCCATAAACCGAGAAAATCCTGCAACAACAGGCTGATGAAAATCAGCACCACCACGACCAGCATCGGCGATAAATCCACCCCGGAAATCGGCGGGATGATGCGCCGGGCGGGTTCCAATACCGGTTTAGTCAACTGCGCCAGCACCCGCGCCGCCGGATGGTAGGGATCAGGATTGAACCAGCTCATCACAGCTTGAATAATCACGCCCCATAAATAAATGTTGATCAGCAGCTTGAGTAGCTCCAGCACGGTCAGTATCAACAATCCGCCAACGCCGACCGGCTGAATGGACAAGGTATTCAGCAGCGTGACCTCAATGAATTGCAGTACAAACGCCAGCACCACCGCCGCCAGATCCAGTCCCCGATAACCCGGGACGATCCGGCGCAGCGGCAGCAGCGGCGGATTGGTGATGCGCACCAGGAATTGCACCAGCGGGTTGTAGAAATCAGCGCGCACCCATTGCAGCAAGAAGCGCAGCATCACCGCCAGGATGTAGAAACCGAACAACGTCTGAATCAGGAAGACGACGGCAGTCACGGCTGTCCTCCCAGCAAGTTGCCCAGCTCTTCGGAACGACGACGGGCGGCGTCAAGCGCTTTGTTCACCAACTCATCCAGTTGCTCGGTCAACAGCGACGGGGTTTCCATGATGGCCAGTGAGGCCGCCAGCGACCGGGCGATCAACCGATCAAGCTGTTCATCCTGGAACACGCTGATAGCCCGCTCGGTGGTGCCGCCGGGCGAAGTGACCCCGGCGCGGAGAATGGCGACATTTTCCGGGCTTTCCAGAGCCATCTTGGCGGCCCCAAAGGCGGTTTGCAGCGTCAGCAGACGCGCCGTCTCCGGGGCCAGGCCCAGTTGCACCCCGGTCTTTTCCAGGGCCTCCATGAGCAGGAAGAAATAAGCCGGACCGCTGCCAGACAGGGCGGTGACGGCATCCAGCATCCGCTCGCTATCCACCCACACCGTTACCCCGACCGAGCGCATGATCGATTCCGCCGTTTGCCGCTGGGTGTCATTGACCTGAGCATTAGCGAACAGGGCGGTGGCGCCGCTACCCACCAGCGCTGGCGTATTGGGCATGGTGCGAACAATGGCGGCTTCGTAGCCCAGCCAGCGGCGGATATCGGGTTCGCGCACCCCGGCAGCGATGGAAATAATCAGTGGCTGGTGCGCCTGGGCGGTCTCGGCCAGCTCCTCGGTCACCGGACGCAGGATCTGTGGTTTCACCGCCAGGACAATGACCTGACATTTGGCTGCGATTTCACGGTTGTCAAAGCTGGTATGGACGCCGAAACGCCCGCGCAGGAGTTCGCGCTGGCTGGCTTCGGGTTCGGCAACCCAGAGGTGATCAGGATCAGCGCCGCTGACAAGCAGGCCACCGATCAGGCTGCGGGCCATGTTGCCGCCGCCGATAAAGGCAATGGGGAGGTCTTTCATCTGTCCCTCGTGGAGTCTGTAAGGCTGTTTTTCAATGGGATCGCTAAAGCGAGATCGTAAAGTCGTGAGATAACGAGTTAGAAGAATCCGGCTTGCCGCTCGCGACTCGCGACTGGCTGATTTTCTGCTTCAGGGTTTGGCACTCAGCAACTGGATGACCTTTTCGCTGATGCCGGCGAGTCGATTGTCATTTTGATAGGCCTCGTAAACCTGTTTTTTGCGAGCTGGGTCGAACTGCTGGTAGAGCGCGTAGGTGCCGGGCAGGGTTTCACGCAGTGCCTGATCCAGTCCGGCCTGATCCAGCCCGGCAGCCAGGCGGTCAGTCGCAGCCTCAGTGGGCGATACATCGGGCGTTGTCGGATTGGCAGGCACCGGGTTGGCGATCAGCAGGCCGGCTTGTCGCTTGGCCTCTTCCTCGATCTCGCGCAGGTAAGCGTCGTCCGCGCCCACCAGGAACGGCGCGGCCAGCAGCAACAGGCCAGTCAGCCCACCGCGTACAGCGGCCTTGGATAGAGAAATGGTGGACGGCATCGGTGATTTCCCGGGACGGCGGAATGATAAGGTGTGAATTGGCTATAGCATACTGCAAAGCATGCGATTCAGGCGCGCGGCCCAAACAGCGCCGTACCGATCCGCACCAGGGTTGCCCCCTCGGCGATAGCGGCTTCCAGATCATCGGACATGCCCATCGACAGGGTATCCAACCCTTCGATATTTAACCGCTCGGCCCATTGCCGCAACCGGGCAAACGGCAGGCGCTGGGCGGCGAAATCGGCGGACGGGGCCGGAATCACCATCAAACCGCGCAACCGCAGTCGGGGCAACGCGGCAACCGTCCGGGCCGCGTCGGCCAGATCATCCTCGCCAAAGCCATGCTTGCTGGGTTCGCGGTCGATATTGACTTCCAGACAGACATTCAGCGGCGGCAGGTCATCCGGTCGCTGGGCGTTCAGGCGCTCGGCGATTTTCAGCCGGTCTACGCTGTGCGCCCAGGCAAAACGCTCGGCGATGCCGCGTGTCTTGTTGGTCTGGATCGGCCCGATAAAGTGCCATTCCAGATCCAGCGCCGCCAGTTCGGTGATTTTATCCAGCGCTTCCTGCAGATAATTCTCGCCGAAATGGCGTTGACCGAGGGCCGCCAAGGCCGCGACGGCAGAAGCCGGGTGAGTTTTGCTAACCGCCAGCAGTTCCACCGAACCCGGCGGGCGCTGAAACTGGCGCTCGGCGGCGCGAATGCGGTCCAGCACCGTCTGGAAGCGGGCGGCGAAATCGATGCTCATGGTGAATACTCCAGTAGGCAACCGTACAGCGATCACGGTTTTGCAAGATATACTATGAGAAATAACGATCCGTTGAACCGCCCCCTACCGGGCTTTTTCTCTATCCCTTCGCGGGAGCGACCGCTGCTATGAATCTTGATGAACTGTTGACCTTTTCCGTACAGAACAATGCCTCGGACCTGCATCTGTCAGCGGGCCTGCCGCCGATGATCCGCGTGGACGGCGACGTGCGCCGTATCAACGTGCCGCCGCTCGATCACAAGCAGGTGCATGGGCTGATTTACGACATCATGAACGATAAGCAACGTAAGGATTATGACGAATTTTTGGAGTGCGACTTCTCGTTCGAAATTCCCAAGCTGGCCCGGTTTCGCGTCAATGCTTTCAATCAGGATCGGGGCGCGGCTGGCGTATTCCGCACCATTCCCACGGTGATCAAGAGTTTGGAAGAACTCGGCTGTCCGCCGGTGTTCCGCGATCTGATTGCTGTGCCGCGCGGACTGATTCTGGTGACCGGGCCAACCGGTTCGGGCAAGTCCACGACCCTGGCGGCGATGATCGACCATATCAACAAAAACGAGTACGGCCATATCCTGACCATCGAAGACCCGATCGAATTCGTCCATCAAAGCCAGCGCTGCCTAATTAACCAGCGCGAGGTGCATCGGGATACGCTGGGCTTTAGCGAAGCGCTGCGCTCGGCGTTGCGCGAAGACCCGGACATCATTCTGGTGGGCGAAATGCGCGACCGGGAGACCATCAGCCTGGCCCTGACCGCCTCGGAAACCGGTCATCTGGTGTTCGGTACCCTGCACACCAGCTCCGCGCCGAAAACCATTGACCGCATCATCGACGTATTTCCCGCCGGCGAGAAACCGATGGTGCGGTCAATGCTGTCGGAATCATTGCGGGCGGTGATTTCGCAGGCGCTGCTCAAGAAAAAGGGCGGCGGGCGGATGGCAGTGCATGAAATCATGGTCGGCATTCCTGCCATCCGTAACCTGATCCGCGAGGATAAGGTGGCGCAGATGTATTCATCGATTCAAACTGGCGCTTCCTACGGGATGCAGACCCTCGACCAGGCGCTGCTGGAACTGATCAAGAAAGGGGCGGTCTCCCGCGAAGAAGCGATCACCTACGCCCAGAACAAGGCGTCGTTCAAACAGCAGATGGGATGAGTGACGCGCCCCGGGAGGCAACAGGGAATTAAGGCTCCCTCATCGGGGAGGGTTGGAGGGAGAAGAATGTCGGCTTCACCCTTCACGCGCATAGACCACCCGCCCCTCCAGCAGGGTCTGCGTCACCCGCCCCGGCAACGCCCAGCCGATAAACGGGCTGTTCTGCCCTCGACTGCGTAGCATGGTGGACTCCAGCAACCCTTCAGCCTCGGCATCGAATACGCAGACATCCGCCATTGCACCCACGCCGAGATGGCCGCGGTCCAGTCCCAGAACCCGCGCCGGGCCGCAGGTCAGTCGCTCAATAACCGTCGTGAGCGGCAGCACACCATCCCGGGTCAGCCGCAGGCTTAACCCCAGCAACGTGTCCAGCCCGGAAATGCCCGGTTCGGTATCGCCAAACGGCGCTTGCTTGGCGTCGGACTCATGCGGCTGGTGATCCGAACAGATCGCGCTCACGGCACCACTGACCAAACCGGCCCGCAACGCATCCTTGTCGCGCAAACTGCGTAACGGTGGGCAAACGTGGCAGCGGCTGTCAAAGCCGACCAGATCCATCTCCGTCAGGTGCAAGTGGTGAACCGCCACATCGGCGCTCACTGGCAAGCCCTCAGCCCGGGCGCGAATGATCAACTCCACTGAACGGGCGCTGGACAATCGACCGAAGTGGACCCGCACGCCCAGATCGCGCACCAGTTCCAGATCGCGGGCGATCCGGCCGGTTTCCGCCGCCGCCGGGATGCCCGGCAGACCCATCCGCGTCGCTACTTGACCTTCATGAGCGAGGCCATGGCTCAGTTCGGGATCGAGCGGGGTCAGGAAGACCGTCAGGTCAAACGTGGCGGCGTATTCCAGCGCCCGCCGCAACACCCGGCTATTGCCAATGGGCTGGCCGCCATCGCTGACGCCCACGCAACCGGCTTCCTTCAAGGCGGCCATTTCCGCCAACCGCTCACCGCGCAGGCGATGCGTCAATGCGCCCAGAGTCAAAACCCGGGCCTGACCAGCAGCCTTGGCGCGGCGACGAATCCACTCGATGACTGACGGTTCATCAATGGGCGGATCGGTATCAGGTGGACAAACGAGTGTCGTAATGCCGCCTGCCGCCGCGGCGCGGGTTTCGCTGGCGATGGTCGCTTTATGTTCCTGACCGGGTTCCCGCAGGCGGGCGCACAGATCGATCAGACCGGGGCAAACGACCTGGTGACGGGCGTCGATGACCTGTTCGGGGATGAAGCCTGCCGGCGACTGACCCAGGCCGGCGATTTTGCCATCGGCAATGAACAGGTCAGCCACCGTATCAATATGATGGGCCGGATCGATCACCCGACCGCCTTGAATGACGATCTGCATCAGACCTCCTCCCCGACAGGCCGGGCGTGATGGCCCAGCGTAATCGACATGATCGCCATGCGCACGGCGATGCCGTTAGTGACCTGCTCCAGAATCACCGAGCGCGGCCCGTCCGCCACCCGCGAGTCGATTTCCACGCCGCGATTGATCGGGCCGGGATGCATGACGATGGCGTCGGGATGGGCCAACGCCAGCCGTTCCTCGGTCAGGCCGTATTGCTGGAAAAATTCCTGCTCGCTCGGCAATAACGCGCCCTCCATTCGCTCCCGTTGCAGGCGCAGCATGACCACCACATCCACATCGCGCAGGCCCTCCGGCAGGTGATGGAAGACCCGCACTCCCAGATTTTCCACCTGAGCGGGCAACAGGGTGCGGGGCGCGATCACCCGAATATCGCCCGTGCCAAGAATACTCAGCGCGTGGATCAGCGACCGGGCCACCCGCGAGTGCAGGATATCGCCAACAATGGCGACCCGCAGACTGGGAAAATCCGGCTTGTGGCGGCGGATGGTGAACACATCCAGCATCGCCTGGGTCGGGTGGGCATGACGGCCATCACCGGCGTTGAGAACGGCGATATGTGGCTTGACATGTCGGGCGATGAACTCCGCTGCGCCGCTTTGCGAGTGGCGCACGACAAACATGTCGCACTGCATGGCTTCGATATTGCGCAAGGTGTCGAGCAGGCTTTCACCCTTCACCGCCGATGACGTGGCGATGTTCAGGGTCAGCACGTCCGCTGATAGCCGCTTGGCCGCCAATTCAAAGGTGGTGCGGGTGCGGGTGCTGGCTTCGAAGAACAGGTTGACCACGGTCTTGCCGTGCAAGGTCGGCAATTTCTTGACCCGCCGCTCAGCGACGCCGTGCAGCGATTCAGCGATGTCGAGTATCTCAGTCAGATGGCGACAGGTGAGACCCTCAATCGTCAGAAAATGCTGCAAACGGCCTTGGGCATCGAGTTGGAAATGAGTGGCGCTCATGGGGCAGTCTGAATAAGCAGTTGCAGGGGATCCGGGCCGGTGAGCTGGACATGGCTGCCTTCTGGCAGTTCCAGGCGGGCGCCGACCACGTGGGCTTCAATGGGCAATTCCCGTCCGCCCCGGTCGACCAGTGCCGCGAGTAACACCGAGGCCGGACGACCATAGTCGAATAACTCGTTCAACGCAGCGCGGACCGTGCGGCCGGTGTACAGCACATCGTCGATCAGGATCAGATGACGACCATCCACATCGAATGGCAGTTCCGAGGGGCGAACCTGCGGATTGACACCGATCCGGCTGAAATCGTCGCGGTAAAAGGAAATATCCAGCCGGCCCAGCGGGGTCGTCACGCCGAGTCGCTGATGCAGACGCTCGGCAACCCAGACGCCGCCGGTATGGATACCAATCAGCGCCGGCTCGGCAATGCGGCGCCGGGTCAGCAAATCGCGCAACTGCCCGGCCATTGCTTCAATCAGGAATTCGGCATCGCGCATGAGGCGAGGCTCCGTTGTTGGTTAAACCAGCTTTTCAAAATAATCGCCGCTGCCTGGGCGTCCACATGCGCCTGACTGTTCCGGCGACGAGTGGTCGACTGGAACTGGCGCTGTTCCGCTTCCCAGGACGACAACCGTTCGTCGATGGTCGCCACTGGCAGGCGGAATCGCCCATGCAGTTGGCGACTGAAGCGCAGCGCAGCGTGGGTCATCGCATTCGCTGTATCATCGGCATGGCGCGGAACACCCACCACCAGACCATCGGGGCGCCATTCGGTGATCAACCGGGCGATAGCGTTCCAATACTGTTGGCGGGTCGGCAGGACGCACAGCGGCCGGGCTGAGTCGGTCACAGCGTCGCCCACCGCGACACCGATCCGCATCCGGCCGAAATCGAAACCTAGCGCGATTCGCCAAGCGGGAGGGATATCAGGCGATGAGGCGGGTATTGGATCCGATGCACACTCAGGCGTGGCCGACATGGGATGACAGCAGGTTCAAGTCAATGCCCAGCAGGGCGGCGGCAGCCAGCCAGCGCTGATCACTGGGCGTTGCGAACACGATGTCGAAATCGAAGGGACTCGACAACCAGGCATTGTCTGCCATCTCCTGCTCCAGTTGACCGGGTCCCCAGCCGGCGTAACCCAGGGCGACCAGCAGGTGGTCAGGGCCTTCGCCACGGGCGACCGCTTGCAGAATGTCGCGGGAGGTGGTAATTCCGATGTCGTTATTCACGCGCAAGGTGGTGCCCCAGTGGCCGACGGGACTGTGCAGGACAAAGCCCTGTTCGGGTTGCACCGGACCGCCGTGATAAACCGGGATTTCGGCGACTTCAGGCCGGTCGCTGCTGAGATTCAGGTGTTCCAGCAACTGGTTGAGCGTCAGGTTGAGCGGACGGTTGATGACCAGCCCCAACGCGCCGTTCGCATTGTGTTCGGTGATGTAGGTGACGGTCTGAAAAAAGTTCGGGTCGGCCAGGGTGGGCATGGCAATCAGGAACTGGTGACTCAGATAGGTAGGCTCGGTCATGAGGATAGTATCGGAATTCAGGCCACCCTTGACAAGCTGTCCGCTGGCATCGCTCAAACATCCAGATTGAGCACATCCAGCGCATTCTGCTCAATGAAATCCCGGCGCGGCTCGACCTGATCGCCCATCAAGGTGGTGAAAACCTCATCGGCAGCCACGGCATCCTCAATCCGCACCTGCAACAAGCGCCGGCTTTCCGGATTCATCGTGGTTTCCCAGAGCTGATCCGGGTTCATTTCACCCAAACCCTTATAGCGCTGAATGTGCTGGCCGCGCTTGGCTTCCTCCAGCAACCAGTCCATAACCGCCCGGAAATCATCCACCGACTGAGTCCGCTCACCGCGCCGCACTACGACGTTCTGCTCAAATACGCCAGCGAGTCGCGCGCCGAACTGGGTCAGAGTCGCGTACTCAGGGGAATTGAAAAACTCAGCGGTCAACCGCACCTGCCGAACGACACTGTGGGCGCAGCGAGTGATAATAACACTGTAACCCTCACTATCCTCGCGGGCTTCAATGATCGCCTCGTAGACAGAATGCCCACTCTGCCGGGCGTTGAGTCGTTCAATCAGCTTTTCAGCCCACTCGCGCAAACCCACTGGGTTGCGCAGCAAACTGTCGCCTAACGACGGTTGATAGATTAATTGCTCCAGCAGCAAACTGTCATAGCGACGGGATAGTCGCTGAATCATCGCCATCACCGCCATGTAGCTGCGCGCCAATTCTTCCAGCGTCGCGCCGGTCAAAGGCGCAGCAGCTTCGTCTGTGGTTAGCGCCGCGCCTTCCAACGCTGCTTGCAGCAGATATGTCGAGAGTTCCGAATCATCTTTAACATATTGTTCCTGCTTGGCTTTCTTGACCTTATACAGTGGCGGCTGGGCGATGTATACATAGCCGCGTTCAATGAGTTCCCGCATTTGCCGGTAGAAGAAGGTCAATAACAAGGTGCGGATGTGCGATCCATCGACATCTGCGTCAGTCATGATAATGACCCGATGATAGCGCACCTTGTCGGGATTGAATTCCTCCCGGCCAATGCCGCAACCCAGGGCGGTGATCAACGTCCCGACTTCAGCGGAAGCCAGCATTTTGTCGAAGCGCGCTTTTTCGACATTCAGAATCTTGCCCTTGAGCGGCAGAATCGCCTGAAAGCGCCGGTCGCGACCCTGTTTGGCGGAGCCGCCGGCGGAATCGCCCTCGACCAGAAACAGTTCCGATGCCGCTGGATCCTTCTCCTGACAATCCGCCAACTTGCCCGGCAGGCCCGCAATATCCAACGCTCCCTTGCGCCGGGTCATCTCGCGGGCGCGGCGGGCGGCCTCGCGGGCGCGGGCGGCATCGATGATCTTGCCGGTAATCGCCTTGGCTTCGCCAGGATTCTCCAGCAAATATTCATGCAATTTCTCCGCCACCACCGATTCGACCGCCGGCTTGACCTCGGAGGACACCAGCTTGTCCTTGGTCTGCGAGGAGAATTTCGGGTCATGCAGCTTGACCGACAACACCGCGGTCAACCCTTCGCGGGCGTCATCGCCGCTGGTTTCCACCTTGGCCTTTTTCAGAATCCCTTCCGCTTCCATGTACTGATTCAGGGTGCGGGTCAGCGCGCCGCGCAGGCCGGCCAGATGGGCGCCGCCATCGCGCTGTGGAATGTTGTTGGTGAAGCAGAATACATTTTCCTGATAGGAATCATTCCATTGCATCGCCAGCTCCACTTGGATGTCATCGCGAACCGCATCCAGATAGAACACGCTGTCGTGCAATGGGGTCTTGTTGCGGTTCAGATGTTCGACAAAGGCCTTGATGCCGCCCTGATATTCAAAACAATCCTCGCGGCTGGTGCGCTCGTCGCGCAGGCGGATGCGCACCCCCGAATTCAGAAAAGACAACTCGCGCAAGCGCTTGGCCAACACGTCGTAATGGAAGTCGATATGGGTGAAAACTGTTGAGCTGGGCTTGAAGCAGATTTCGGTGCCGGTGAGATCCGTTTCGCCGACGACCCGTAGCGGCGCCTGGGGATCGCCCAGCCGGTATTCCTGCTGATGGACCTTGCCATCGCGACGGATGGTCAACCGCAGCGATTCGGACAGGGCGTTGACTACCGACACGCCCACCCCGTGCAGTCCGCCCGAAACCTTGTAGGAACGGTCATCGAACTTGCCGCCGGCGTGCAGCACAGTCATGATCACCTCGGCGGCGGACCGACCCTTGGAATGCTCATCCGTCGGGACACCGCGACCGTTATCCACGACGGTGATGGATTCGTCCGTGTGAATGGTGACGCTAATTTCGGTGCAGTACCCCGCCAGCGCCTCGTCAATCGAATTGTCCACCACCTCGAACACCATGTGATGCAGGCCCGTGCCGTCATCGGTGTCGCCGATATACATGCCGGGTCGCTTGCGGACAGCGTCCAGCCCTTCCAGGACCGTGATGCTCGACGAGGTGTAGGACGAATCGTTCATAAATTCCCAATTTTCCTGAATCCGTGAAGAACGGGGAATCATACCACCTTTGGCTGTCTTGAGGCGCGATGGGAAGCCGGTTTCATGCCTCAGGCGCCGCGTAATCCATCCTTGCGCCGGGCTGAAGGTGAAAGGTCTGCACCTCCCGCCAAGCAGCGATATCCAGCAATCCCGGTTCAATGGCGGTGACGAACAGTTGCGTATCAAGCGCTGACAGTGTTTGCATGACGCGAACCCGGTTGTCCGGATCCAGTTCCGCCGGCAGATCATCGATCAGTAAAATACAGGCATCGCCGATATGGCGCCGGTACAGTTCCGCCTGCGCCAGCACCAGGGCGATAACCAGCAGCTTCTGTTGCCCACGGGACAACGCCTCAGCGGGCGGCCGTCCGGCGATGCGGATCGCGAAATCGGCCCGGTGCGGACCGATCCGGGTGTGACCCAGATGGCGATCCTGATCGCGCCCGTTTCGCAACCATTCAGCGAATCCCCTTTCTGGCGGCTCCAGAGGCCATCCACGGCGATAATTCACCTGGACCCCACCTTGCCCCAAGGTTTCCTCAGCGAATCGCTCTAAGGTGCCTCCCAGGGCCTTACAGAAGGTTTCACGCAGTCGGTCGAGAATGACAGCCGCGGTCGCCAGTTCGCCATCCCAGGCGTCAACCACCCGATGAATCGCTCCCGAGCGCAGCGCGGCATTGCGGTAACGCAGCGCCGCTCCGTAGCGTCGCCAGGCGTCGAGGAAGCCGGGTTCGGCGTGGAACAATCCCCAATCCATGAATCGCCGCCGCTGCTGGGGTCCATCCTCCAGCAGCCGGTGGCTGTCGGGATTGAGCAACAGCACCGGCGTTTGCCGCGCCAGTTCCGCCAGGGAACGGGTCGGGACGCCGCCGATGCGGGCGGTCAACTCACGGGCGGTGCGCTCCATACCGACCGGGATGCGTCGGCCATCGCCGCTGCTCATGACCGCTACGACCCGAAAAGCCGCGGTGCCGGTCTGAATCAACTCCCGGGGCTGACAGGCACGGAATGATCGGCCCCGTCCCAGAAAGTACAGCGCCTCCAGCAAACTGGTCTTGCCGGAGGCGTTGGGGCCGATAAGCAGGTTCAAACCGGGCGAGCAGTCCATCCGCGCCGGACGCAGGTTGCGAAACCCGGCAATGTCGAGGCTGACGACACGCACTCAGGAGGCAACCTGACGCTCACTCAAAGCCGCATCGGCATAATGACGTGCTTGCCGCCATAGCCCTCGGCTTCTTCGAGCAGGCAACTGCTGGCGGCGTCCGAGAAGGACAGTTTGGCCAATTCGCCGTTCAGCGCGCCCAGCGCATCGAGCAGGTAGGTCACATTGAAGCCGATCTCCATCGATCCACCGCTGTAGTTGATCTCGACTTCCTCCTCGGCTTCCTCCTGATCGGAATTTCGGGCCTTGGCCCGCAAGATCCAGTCATCGAGTTGCAGCGCGACGCCGGTAGTTTTGTCGTTGAGGACGATGCCGGCCCGGGCTAGCGCGCTGCGCAGCACCTGCCGGTCGGCGATCACCACCCGGCCGCCCTCGCGAGGAATAACGCGCTGATAGTCGGGGAACTTGCCATCGATCAGCTTGGATGTGAAGCGAATCTCGCCGAGCAGTACACGCAAATGGTTAGCGCCGAGTTTCAGGACCACCTCGGCGTCGCTGTCGGCCAGCAACCGCAGCAGTTCCAACACGCCCTTGCGCGGCACGATCACTTGGCGCGCTTCCACCGTATTGTCCTCGGTGGGCAATTCCTGAAACGCCAGCCGGTGGCCGTCAGTCGCCACCAAGCGCAGGATGTTGGGACTGACTTCCAGCAGCAGGCCATTCAGGTAGTAACGCACGTCCTGCTGCGCCATGGCGAAGTGCGTGCGCTCGATCATGCCGCGCAGCGCACCCTGATGCAGGCGGATATCGCCGTCGAACGGCAAGTCTTCCAGTGTCGGGAAATCGGTAGCCGGCAGGGTGACCAGCGTGAACCGGCTGCGCCCACAACGCACGGTTGCCTTGTCGCCTTCGACACTGATGGTAACCGTGGCGTCTTCCGGTAAAGCCCGCAGGATGTCATGCAGCCGACGAGCCGGGAGCGTCGTTTCGCCCGGCGTTTCCGCAGGCAGTTCAGCCCGGACTGATAGTTCAACTTCCAGATCAGTGGCGGTCAGAGTGATATCTCGCTCCCTGGCGACCAGCAGTACGTTGGTCAGAATGGGCAGCGTCTGCCGACGCTCGACGGCGCCGATCACTGATTGCAGCGGTTTGAGCAACTGCTCACGCTTGACTTCCAGCTTCATGAAGTTCTCCAGATGTGTTTATGGACCCGTGGCGCCGAGCCAGAGGGTGGTGAGACTATTCCTGACAAAAGCCAGGGGTTTTAAAATTTATCTTTCCGGCGCGATCTGGAATCTGGGCCGGTCAATCATATCTTCTTTTTAAATATTAAAGACTGTTGTTGTTGTGTCGGGCATTTTCTGTGGATAACTTTTTTTATTTTTTATTTATCAATAACTTAAAAGCTTTTTGCCTGTGGATAAGTCTGTGGATAAAATGTGGATAAGTCGGTTTTCCTGTGGATAACTTTTTTAGGCCCAAAAAGTTATCCACAGGTTGGGACGAGTTATCCACAGAAATGGCAAAGTTATCCACAGACTTATCCACAGGCTATTTTCCTTATTTTCTGCAAGCAGCTTAATTCTTTTAAATAAACCGGAAAATTTTCTAAAATTTACAATTTATGTAAATGAAAATACTCAACTTTACGAAACCGATTACAGTATTTTTTATAATTTTGCTGAAAATTACGGATATTACGAAATAAATCCATGATATTAATCATTTTTATGAAATAATTTACAGCAGATAAAAAGTTTTAATAAACACCGTTCAAAAAGTTATCTACTTATCCACAGAAGTTATCCACAGCTTTTTAGTGATGAACACCGTTCAAAAAGTTATCCACTTATCCACAGAAGTTATCCACAGCTTTTTCAGTTCGTGAGGGTCGTTAACAAGTTGGTAAAGTCATCGTGAATTTGATGGTCACCGTGCTGGAGTTCGCGGATCTTCCGGCAAGCGTGCAGAACCGTGGTATGGTCGCGTCCGCCGAACGCCTCGCCAATATCGGGCAGGCTGAGGGTGGTGAGTTCCTTGGCCAGCGCCATCGCTATCTGCCGAGGGCGGGACAAGGTGCGTAGTCGGCTATTGGACAACAGTTCGTCGACCGGGATTTTGTAATAGTCCGCGACGGTCTTCTGGATATTTTCGATAGTGACCAGCTTCTCCTGCAGCGTCAGCAGATCGTACAGGACTTCCTTGACGTAACTGATCGTGATCGCCCGGCCGGTGAACTGGGCGTTAGCGTAGACCCGCCGCAGCGCTCCTTCCAGCTCGCGGACGTTGGAACGGATGCGCTGGGCAATAAAAAACGCCACCTCATCAGGCAGAACGATTTGGGCCTGTTCGGCTTTGCTTTTGAGAATCGCTACCCGGGTCTCCAGTTCCGGGGGTTCGACGGCGACCGTCAGACCCGAGCCAAAGCGCGATTTCAGGCGATCTTCCAACCCGTCGACTTCCTTGGGATAGCGGTCGCAGGTCAAAATGACTTGCTGACGGCTTTCAAGCAAGCTATTAAATGTATAGAAAAATTCTTCCTGGGAGCGTTCCTTTCCGGCCAAGAACTGCACATCATCGATGAGCAACGCATCCAGCGAACGATAGCGGCGTTTAAATTCATTCATGGCGTTGTGCTGCAGGGAACGGATCATGTCCGCCACGAAATATTCGCAGTTCTGATAGACCACTTGCGATTCCGGATTCCGCTCGCGTAGCATGTTACCGACCGCATGGATCAGATGGGTTTTGCCCAAGCCGGTGCCGCCATAGATAAACAACGGATTGTAAGCCTTGCCCGGGTTTTGAGTGACCTGCAGGCAGGCCGCACGGGCGATCTGGTTAGAATTGCCCTCGACAAAGGTTTCAAAGGTGAAATCGGGGTTGAGAACTCCACTTTTGAGGAGATCGGCAGGCTCAGCGGTTGGTTCGCTGATCGGTTTTTCTTCGAAAGGGGTCGCGATGGGGGGTATTGGCGAGCCGTTGCTGCCGATTTCCAGCAGGACCACCGGAGGCTGCTCAGGTCGCAACTGTTCGAGTACGGTTTGGATCTGCGCCAGGTGGTGTTTTTTGACCCAGTCCAGCACGAAGCGATTCGGCGCAAGCAGGCGCAAAATACCGGCTTCCTCCTGAGCGTGCAGTGGACGAATCCAGGTACTCAACTGGATTTCGGACAGTTCATGTTCCAGGCAATCCTGGCAAGCTTTCCATAGGGTATGCTCCACCCGTATTCTCCTTGCGGAACCTCGACGGAAATGTTGAGCCAGGACTTTCACGGCGGGCTGAAGAACTGTTCGAGGCGAATGATAATGTAGTGAAAGTCCGGTGAGTTTAGTAGCCTGCGGGCCGGTTATCCATCGTTCACTGCTCTCTGGCTGTTGCCATTAAGCTTGACAATATTGGCTCGCCATGAGTAATTTTCCCCTTTTGATTAAAAAGCGCAAACCGGTTTTGACCAGCCTCGTTAAGGAATCCTCATGAAGCGGACGTTCCAGCCCAGCATTATTCATCGCAAACGCACCCACGGGTTTCGCGCCCGCATGGCCACCACCGGTGGTCGTCGGGTTCTGAAAGCGCGTCGCGCCAAAGGGCGCGCCCGCCTGACGCCCTGATCTCGATGAACAGCGGCGCGTGTTTTCCGCGCCGCGCCCGGATGGTCGGCCAGCCGGCGTTCGCTGACGTTTTCGCCCAACCGGCTAAATCCAGCGACCGTTATTTTACTGTGCTGGCCCGTGCCAACGGTTTGGCGTATCCCCGGTTGGGGTTAGCCATTTCGCGCAAGGTCGCCAAATCCGCCGTGGCGCGCAACCGTATCAAGCGCATCGTGCGTGAAAGTTTCCGCCACCATCAGTCGCAATTCGGCGGCCTGGACTGGGTGGTGATGGGTCGCGCCAGTTTGACGCAACAGGAGAACGCGATCCTGTTTGCCTCATTACAACGGCATTGGCAGAGACTCGCCTGACCATGCGCGCCCTGCTGATCGCGCTGATTCGCATTTACCAACTATTCGTCAGCCCCCTGCTGGGCAACCACTGCCGTTTCTATCCCAGTTGCTCGCAGTATGCCCGCGAGGCGATTGAGCAGTACGGGGTGTTACGTGGGGGCTGGCTGGCGATCCGGCGTCTGTTACGTTGCCATCCTTGGCATCCAGGCGGCGTCGATCCCGTTCCTGAACCTTCCCCGAAGGACCGCTGAATGATAGAAAATCAACGTTTATTGCTTTTCGCCGCCCTCACGTTTGTGCTGTTTCTGCTCTGGCAGAACTGGCTGGAATTCCAAGTCCGGAAACATCCGCCGCCAGCGTCGCCGGTGGCGACTGTCAGAGGTTCGACCGTACCTTCACCTGCTACATCGGCGGTGACGCCGGGGCAGGATGTGCCCGCCGTGGCCACTGCGTCCGGTGCCGGACCGCAAACGCTGAGCGGCGGTCAGCGGGTGCGGGTCGTCACTGACCTGTTTGAGGCCGAAATCGACACGATGGGCGGCGATCTGCGCCAGGTGGGTCTGCGCACCTATCCGGATTCCGTGCGGCAGCGAGATCAACCGTTCCTGTTGTTGAAGGACAGCGGTCCTGACCTGTTTATCGCCCAGTCAGGGTTGGTCGCGTTAAACGACGGCCCGGCGCCCAACCATTACGCTCCGTTAGTCCCGGAGCAGACGGAATACCGGCTGGCGGATGGCCAGGATACGTTGGAGGTGCGGCTGAATTGGTCAGACCCGTCCGGGGTGAAGGTGACCAAGGTTTACACTTTTCAGCGTGGCAGTTTCCTGGTGGAACTGAATCAGCGGGTGGAAAACGGTAGCGCCAGCGATTGGAAGGGCAGTCAATATCGGCAATTCCAGCGCACTCCCCCCAAGACCAGCAGCAGTTTTTTCGGCGGTGGGGTGATTACCTACACGGGTGCGGTAGTCTCCACGCCGGAACAGCGCTACGAGAAGATTTCCTTTGATAACATCGCTAAACAGCCGTTGAACCAGTCGGTCACCGATGGCTGGGTGGCCATGATCCAGCACTATTTTCTCGGGGCTTGGGTTCCTAATCCCGGCGAGACCGATACGTTTTACACCAAAGCGGTCGGCAGCAATCGCTATGTGGTCGGGATGACCGGGGAAGCGCTGTTAGTGCCTGCCGGCGAGTCCCGCGATTTTCGCACCCGGCTGTACGTGGGGCCGAAGCTGCCGGATGTACTGGAGAAAGTGGCTCCCAGCCTGCAACTGACCGTGGATTACGGCAAACTGACGGTGATTGCCGAACCGCTGTTCTGGTTGCTGAAAGCCATTCATGCAATTGTCGGCAACTGGGGCTGGTCGATCATTATCCTGACCATCCTGATCAAGCTGACCTTCTACAAGTTGTCCGAAACCAGCTACCGCTCGATGGCCAACATGCGCCGGCTGGCCCCGGAACTGACCCGGTTGAAGGAGCTGTACGGCGACGATAAGCAGAAGATGAACGAGGTGATGATGGCCATGTACAAGCGGGAGAAGGTCAACCCGCTGGGCGGCTGTTTACCGATTCTCGTCCAGATTCCGGTGTTTATCGCTCTGTACTGGGTGCTGGTGGAGAGCGTGCAGTTGCGGCAGGCGCCGTTTATGTTCTGGATCAAGGATATGTCGATCCCCGATCCGTTTTATGTGCTGCCGTTGATTATGGGCGTGACCATGTTTGTTCAGCAGAAGCTGAGTCCCGCTCCACCGGATCCGATTCAGGCCAAGGTGATGATGTCGTTGCCGATTGTTTTCACCTTCATGTTTCTGTGGTTCCCGTCGGGTCTGGTGCTGTACTGGGTGGTGAATAACATCCTGTCCATTGCCCAGCAGTGGGTGATCACCAAGCGGGTGGAATCAGGGGCTGATGCGGCGGCAGTGGCGAAGGCCAAGGCAGAACCGGGGTTTGTTGGCGTCCAGACTCGCAAGTTGTTCGATCAGGGGCGCAAGTGGATGGATGGCCTCGTCAAGAAACCGGCGTCCGGCAACAAACGCCGGAAGTAAAGCAGTTAAGCCCCAAAGGGGTGCGCTAGTTTTAGCCCAGGGCATCGCCCTGGGTGGTCAGAGGTGAAAGGGGATTTGATGAGCGACACCATTGCCGCCATTGCGACCCCTCCAGGTCGGGGCGGAGTGGGCATCGTGCGCCTCTCCGGCCCGCTAAGCGCCGCCGTCGCTAAGGCGGTCTGCGGCGATCTTCCCAAGCCCCGCCATGCCGCTTTTCGCCGGTTCCGCGCCGGCGATGGCGGCGTTCTCGATGAGGGCATCGTCCTCTATTTCCCCGCCCCTCATTCCTTCACCGGCGAAGAGGTGCTGGAACTGCACGGTCACGGTGGTCCCGTCGTCATGGATTTATTGCTGGCGCGGACATTGGAACTGGGCGCACGTCCGGCCCGGCCTGGCGAATTTTCCGAACGCGCCTTTCTCAATGACAAGCTTGATCTGGCCCAGGCCGAGGCGATTGCTGACCTGATCGCCAGTACGACGGCAGAAGCTGCTCGCGCTGCCGTGCGTTCGTTGGAGGGAGAATTCTCGCAGCGCATTCAGGAATTGGTCGCCGGATTGATCGAATTGCGGATGTATATCGAGGCGGCTATCGACTTTCCCGAAGAGGAAATCGACTTTCTGGCCGACGACCGTATCGCTGAGCAGTTGAGCGTCTTGCGGGAGCGGTTGAGCGCTTTGCAGACCGCCGCTGGCCAGGGTCGACTGCTGCGCGACGGGATGATCGTAGTCATTGCCGGGCGACCGAATGCCGGCAAGTCGAGCCTGCTGAATCAGTTGGCCGGGCGCGAAGCGGCGATTGTGACCGAGATTCCCGGCACGACCCGCGATGTGTTGCGCGAGCAGATTGCGATTGACGGAATGCCGCTGCATGTCATCGATACGGCCGGTTTGCGGGACAGTGATGATCCGGTGGAGCAGGAGGGCATCCGCCGCGCCTGGGCGGAAATTGCCACGGCTGACCGGATTTTGCTGCTGGTGGATGATCGACAGGGGCTGACCACTGAAGAACAGGCGTTGCGGGCGCGGTTGCCCGCGGAGACTGGGATAACGGTGATTTATAACAAAATCGATTTAACGGACCGGGAACCGATGTTGCGACCGACGGACTGGGGTCATGAATTGTGGCTGTCGGCGAAGAACGGAGCAGGATTGGATCAGTTGCGCGAGCATCTCAAGGGCTGTATGGGCTATCACGGCGGTGAGGGGACGTTGATGGCCCGGCGGCGGCATCTGGAGGCGCTGGACCGGGCGGCGGCGGCGCTGGCGGTGGCGGATGAGCAGTTGACCATCCGCGCTGGGGAATTGGCTGCCGAGGAGTTGCGTCAGGCGCAGAATGCGCTGGCGGAAATTACCGGGGAGTTTACTTCGGAGGATTTGCTGGGGCGGATTTTCAGCAGTTTTTGTATCGGAAAATAAAGTCGATTCCAGTCGAGTCCAACACCGTTTAATTTTCCTTGAAATATCTTTGATTGTCTTTGATTTGTTTGTTTCCTAGAGTCCATAGCGGTACACTAAAAGCCTCTCTCTAGTGAGTCCAAAGTTAAGACCATAACGGATATGGACTCACAAAAAGCGGTGATTTGGACTCACAGGAGACGGCAAGCATGGCTATGACCGATACTCAACTCAAAGCGCTCAAACCCAGGGCAAAGTCCTACATCCTGACGGACAGCGACGGGCTGTATGTCGAGGTGATCCCCACGGGCGGTATCTGCTGGCGTTATCGCTACCGCCTGCACGGCAAGCAGGAAAAGGTCAGTCTTGGCCGGTATCCCGATCTCACCCTCAAGGCGGCGCGACAGAAGCGGGCTGAACTGGCAGCGCTGGTGGCGCAAGGCCAATCCCCCGCCCGGCAGAAGCAACGGACCAAAGCCGAACTTCAAGCGACGTTGACCGTTCGGGAGTTCGCCGCCCAGTGGATGAAGGATGTGGTCCAACGGGTTCGCAAAAACTCCCGGACCATCGAACTCTATCTGGAATCCGATATTCTTCCGGCCATTGGCGACCGGCGTTTGCGCGACGTGACTGCGACCGACGCGCAAGTCATCGTCTTCCGTAAACGGGATGCGGGCCGGGAAAAAGCGGCGGCGATGTTACGCGGTATCCTCAAACGCCTGTTTGACTATGCGATGGCGCAAACCCTGATCGACAATAATCCTATTGCCAGTCTGCCCACTCGGTTTATCACTACCATGACTTCCCGAGACCGGGCGCTGGAACCCGCCGAAATCCGTACCTTCCTGATTGAGCTTTACCAGAGCAATATCGCCCGCCGCAGCAAGCTGGCGCTCCATCTACTGTTGTTGACTCTGGTGCGTAAGGGCGAGCTGACGCGGGCGCGTTGGGAGCATGTCCATTTCGATACCGCAGAATGGTTTATACCCCCGGAAAACTCCAAGACCGAGAAGCCTCATATTGTCTATCTGAGTCACCAGGCCATCGAGCTATTTCGTGAACTGCATCTGTTGGCCGGTGATTCGGCGTGGGTCTTGCCGGGGCGCGTCAAGAATCAACCGCTTTCGGATGCGGCGCTGAATCACGCTGTGGATGGTGTAAATTTCAGTATTCCCCAATTCACGATTCACGATTTACGCCGGACGGCCAGTACGCGCCTCAATGAAATGGGCTATGCCGGTGATGTCATCGAAAAGGCGTTGAATCATACCCAGGTCGGCGTGCGTGGTATTTACAACCGGGCGGAGTATCGCGAGCAGCGCCAGACCATGCTGCAATTCTGGTCGGACTGGGTTGTAGCGTTGATCGATGAGCGCGCGATTTTAGCCTTCAACTTTCGTAAGACGAGTTGACTTTTCCACTCATTTTGATCCTGGATGGGTAATCTTGTGCAGAATAAAGAAAGAGAACCTATGAAGTTTCATCGTAGCGTACCTCTATATATCCAGCAATTCGCCGAAGATTTCTTGGCGTTTGGTCAGTTTGCTTCGCCCAGAGAAGAGCGATTTTTTGCGTTAGTGGGTGCTAACAATCTTGGGGACGAACGCTTGGATGATTTCTACAAACGTCTGGCTGAAAGTGACCGGCAGCAAGTCAAAAAACTCATTTTATTGCTCGTGGGGCTTGATCCAGATTTCGTACTTGAACGCACGGATGAAGGTATCAAAAAACAAGAAGAATTGATTGTGAAAGTTCGTGAATTTGCACAAGGGTTTATTGATGTCGGTTCTCAGTACTTGGGACATTTTCCAATTTCATCGGAACAACCTTTTATCAGTGAAAAAATCCAATGGATTGATTTACCTGTTTATTATTTGGAAGAAATGGAGACATTAAGGAAAGCCGTGATTGCTGCACGGGAATGTCTTTCACATTTCCAGGCTCACTCTCCTTATATAGACCCCTTGACGAAATACGTTTTGGATTCAAGAAAAAAAACACCGCGTACTCGCCGAATTCGACAATTAGTTCAGTTGTTTTTTGAAGAAAAGATTGAGTTGCGTACCCGGAGCGTACCTACCGTGTTGTCTCTGGGTTTGCAGATTATGGGTGATGAAGACCTGGAGGTATCGCAGGTCGCAACGATATTCCGGGAGTTTTCCAAATTATTCGCACAGCAAAACGTTGCTGAATAATTTTTTTGATCGCTTGAACTCCATTGTAAGCTATCCGGGTTGATTAAGGAGTGACAAGCGGATGAAGCTGATTCGACTGCCTACCGTTATGGGATCGACGGGTTATGGCAAAAGCATGATTTACAAATTGATCAAGGAAGGCCAGTTTCCGAAGCCTATCCAACTCGGCGCACGCGCTGTGGCGTGGGTCGATGAGGAGGTGGAGGCGTGGATACGAGAGCGCATTACTGTGTCCAGGCCCAACCCTTCCTATGAGCCACCTTCGGGAAAGATCATTAACCAACGGCCTTTGCGCCGTTCCATCAAGAGAAAGGAGGGAGAGAGCCACTGCCAGAAATGACAGTGGCGAACAGAGAAAGCAAACACTGAATTAGCTCGGACAAGCCATTTTCGCCCGCCATGTTGGTGACACAACTGACGGGCATCAGCCAAAGCCGCGACTTGAGCGCGCTTACGGGCGCGCCTTGCCGCTTTTTATTGAGGTATCCACTTATGGATAGTACTGAAATTGAAGTTGTTAATCAATTTCGCCAAGCGTTCCAGCCCACTGGACTGGACTATGCGGGCGACATCATTGCAGATGGTCACCTGCATCGGATCAAGGCCAATAGTGACCGCAATCCCAATTCCTGGTATGTCCTGCATCCTGACGATCCCGCCGCAGGCAGTTTCGGTTGCTGGAAGCGCGGCATTTCCGAATCCTGGTGCGCCAAGTCGACCGCTGAATTGACCGAGACGGAACGCGCCGAACGGGATCGGAAATGGCAGGAAGCCCAGGCGCAACGCCAGGCGGAGGAGCGTCGCCGACAGGAGGAAGCCGCTGCCAAAGCGCAAACCCTTCTTGATGCGGCGCAACCAGCTATCCCTGCTCATTCGTATTTGTCGCGTAAAGGCGTCAAATCCCACCCTGACGTATTGCAGGGTGATTGGAAAGGTCGGGCGGGTTGTCTGCTCATTCCGTTGCGCGACCCCAGTGGGCGTTTGGGTACGATCCAGGCGATTTTCCCGGAACGTGACGAGCGCTTGGGCCGCGACAAGGATTTTCTGTCGGGGGGACGGAAGCGGGGTTGCTACTTCCTCATCGGTGATCTGAGCGGTGCCGATACCCTTTTAATCGCCGAAGGTTACGCGACTGCCGCGACATTGCATGAAGCGACGGGGTATCCGACGGTGATGGCGGCAGATGCCGGTAACCTCCAACCGGTAGCAGAAGCACTCCGGGCGCTTTACCCCGATTTGCACATTATTATCTGTGCCGATAATGATCGGCACACGGACGGGAATCCAGGATTAACCAAGGCCCGTCAAGCGGCAAAGGCGATCCGTGCTGATTTAGTCGTTCCTGAATTCGCTGAAAGTGAAGCCGGAACGGATTTCAATGATCTGGCGGCATTGCATGGTTTGGTAGCAGTCCAGGCCGCTTTGGCAAACCCAGTCCCCACCTCTGCCGAACCGATAAGCATCACTGACCGACCAGTGACGATCTCGTTGATTCCCGGTGAACTCGCCGAGATTACCGATGCCGCCGAAGCGGCGCTGTGCAAGTATGATCACAATCTCTTCCAGCGTTCCGGCCAACTGGTGCGATGGTACATCAGCCGCCCAGAGACCGTTCAGGGGATTACCCGTCCGGGTGGCGCAGTGGCTTTGATTGCCGTTGAGATCGAGTACCTGCTGGACCGCATGAATCGGTTAATCAGTTGGTCTCGCTGGTCGTCGCAAAAGGGCGATGTTGTGCGTTGCAACGCCCCGCGTAATGTCGCCAGTGCGCTGCTGGCCCGACGCGGTGCCTGGAAAGCGCAACCCCTCGTTGCGGCGATCAACGCCCCCACCTTGCGCCCGGATGGCTCCATTCTGGACCAGCCCGGTTACGATGCCGCGACTGGCTTGCTCCTGATTGATCACGGGATTCTCTTTAAGCCGATCCCGGTTCAGCCAACCCGTACCCAGGCACAGGAAGCCTTGGCCCTGCTCAAGGAGGTGATTGTCGATTTTCCCTTTACCGAAGACAGCGACCACAGCGCCGCCCTGTCAGCCTTGTTGACCGCCACCATTCGCCATGCCTTGAAAAATGCGCCCATGTACACGTTTTCTGCGCCGCGCATGGCTAGCGGTAAAAGTTTGCTGGCCGATGTGGTGGCCCTGGTGGGCACTGGACAGCCGGCCACGGTCATGAGCTACACCGGTAACCCCGAGGAGATGCGCAAGCGGGTGTTGACCGTGTTGTTGTCGGGGGATGCGGTCATCAATCTGGACAATGTGGAGGAACCGCTGCAATCCCAAACCCTTTGCTCAGTGCTGACGCAGGAAACTTTTACCGACCGGATACTTGGTACGCAACGCAGTGCCACCGCGCCCACCGCCTGCACTTGGTTGGCGACCGGTAACAACTTGCTGGTTCAGGGTGATCTGTCCACGCGCATTGTGCCCTGCAATCTCGATCCGCAATGTGAACGCCCGGAAGAGCGGGAATTTTCGCGCAATCTCCATGACTGGATTCCAGTGAATCGGACCCGGTTGATTCAATCGGCCCTTACCGTATTACGCGCCTATGTGGTGGCCGGTAAACCCAAACAGGCGCTGAAAAATTTTGCCCGCTTTGAGAATTGGAGCGGATGGGTGCGTTCGGCTTTGGTCTGGCTGGATGAACCCGATCCGTTGTTGGGGCGGGAGCAGATGGAAGACGCTGACCCGGTTCGGGACAAATTACGCGCCGTCATGTTGGCTTGGTACTCCGTATTTAAAACGGCTCCAGCAACGGTAAAAGAGATCATTCGTTGCGCTCACGAAACCGATTTGGATGAAGACCGCAATGAGCGCCCGTGCTATCCAGCTCTTTACGAGACGCTCAGTGACCACTTCAAAGACCTGCGAACGGGTGAAATCAGCAATCGCTTCATGGGTGAGTTTCTCAAGCAATACGCCCGCCGTGTTGAACAAGGCGCACGGTTCGAGGCTGATGGCACGAGCCAAAATCGGATGCGTTGGCGCATCAAGATCGTGGACGCCGCTGCTTTTGAATTGGCTCTACAAAAATTTTCGGGCGAGGGTGAATCGACTCACACGACTCACACGACTCACACGACCAATGAAATTTTCTCCCCATCCGGTGAGTCGCGTGAGTCTGGTGAGTCGCTCGACCCTTCCTGCAAAAATAATCGCCCCGTGGAGGTTGTTCCTCGTGAACCTCTCAACCTGACCGATGACCCTGCGGCATTGTGGGCGGTGCTCAAACTTTATCGGGGTGCGGAATGGACAACGGCGCTGGCGCGCAAATTGGGATGGGGGACGGAACGGCTGATGTATGCCGCGATGGAATTGCGGGAGCAGGGTTTGGCAGAGATCAACGGCGAGATGGTCAAGCCGATGAAGGAGGGTTGCTAATGGATATGCCAGCCACTCCCGCGACTGGATATGAGTTCATCAAGCAGTTGAAGCGCGACCTGCGTAAGCAAGGAATCAAGCGCAATTTGCCTGACCTGTTGGCGATGTCCCCCCAGAATGATCCCTTCAACGCGGGGAGTGAGGGGAATTGGTTGTCAGCGCGCTGGTTTGCCGATCAGTTGACCCGGCTGGATTTGCTCGTCCAGGATGTTCATCTGCGACGAGTGCATTACAAGCTGGTGTCCCAGAAACCACCGCCGCCGCTTTGGAATGGCAAGGCGTATGAAAATAACCTGGGCTGTTGGGGGGCGCTGGGCATCGCCAGCAAGCAGGCCCGGTATTTAAAGCTGGTCAACGTGGAAATCTTTGACGACCGGCGCAACCCCGACCCGTATTTGTTTATGGAACCGGCGAGTCTTCCGACACCGCAATGGAAAGTTGATTACTGGTGGACATGGTCACTCCCCACCATTCAGGTGGAACTGGCCGATGATTTGGACTGGAGTTTGCCGCGCCTGACCGTCGAGGGTTACGAGTTTAACCAGGCCGATCAGCCTTATCTGCTGGAGGTCTGGATTGAAAAGAGCACGATGGAAGACATATTGCTCCCGATTTGTCGCCGTCATGCCGCCAACTACGTGCCGGCCATCGGGTTTCAGTCGATTACTGGCACCATTCGGATGCTGTACCGGTTGCATGGCAACGCAAAACCGGTGCGTATTTTCTACATCAGCGATTTTGATCCGGCGGGTGATTTCATGCCGCCCAGCATCGCCCGGCAGATTGAGTTTTGGCTGCGGGACATTGCCCCCGATGCGGACATCAAGCTGCAACCGCTGGCGCTGACCGCCGAGCAGGTCAAGCATTATGAATTGCCGCCGATCCCGATTAAAGAAGGCGACAAGCGGCAAAACGGCTTCAAGGAACGGTATGGGGTTGACGGTGCGACCGAATTGGACGCGCTGGAGGCGCTGCATCCCGGTGAACTGGCGCGACTGGTGGAAACGGCGATAACGCCCTATCGGGATCAAACGCTTCCGAAGCGAATGGATGAAGCCGGTCGGGAAGCCCGGAAGACGCTGAATCAGGCATGGCAGGAACGGCAGGAGGAGGATGAGGAGACCTTTGAGGATCGATTGGAGAACATTCGAGAACGTACCGAATCCATCCTGGAAAGCTTCAAGGCCGAATTGGAGGCCCTCGCCAACCGTTTGACCGAGGCGTATCGGGAAGCCGGGATTGAGGATGATCTAACCGAGTTGCGCGATGATGTGCAACGGGCACTGGATGACTTGGAGGTCACGCTGCCCGACCGGCCCACTGCCCAACCCGATCCGCCCGATGAATCCGGCTGGTTGTTCGATGCGCGCCGCGACTATCTGACGCAGTTGACCTTTTACAAAGATCGCTGCAATAGCACAGGGGAGGGTGATGCTGACTTGAATCCTTAATGGATGAGGGCCAGCCACCAGGGAAGGTGGTGATTGATCAGGGCAAAAGGTCGGTTCAGCCGACCTTTTTTATGCCCAAACGCTCCAGGCAGCCTTCATGAACCGATGAACGCCAACAGGAGTCTCCATTGCTCTTAGTTGTCCAGTGAGCTTGATGGAAAAAAGCAGGGGAAATCTCGGTGTTCTGAATCTGAACACCTATACTGTGCCCAGTGGGTTATTTGCTCGGGATACAATCGGGTCACTTGAATCACATCGCCCATCATCCAGTCAATGTATCGAATATCCATGAAAGAAAAAACAAAAATGCCCGAAGAACGCACTTTTACGGTCGCAACCGATGAAGCCCTTGCCAATCTGATACAACAGGCCCGCCAGCGGATCGTGTTTATCGCTCCAGGTATCAGTGAAGCCGTCGCCAAGGCGCTGGGTGTGCGGTTAAACGAAGAAGACGCATTATCGATTACCGTCATCCTGGACGCTGATCCTGAAGTGTGTCGGCTGGGCTTGGGTTCCCTGGAAGGCTTGACCCTCCTAAAAGGGTACTCCGATCAAAGCTGCTTTGCTCTGCGCTGCCAGCCAGGGGTGCGGATTGGTGTACTGATCGCTGATGATAAGACACTGATTTACTCGCCGACGCCGCTGCTGGTTGAAGCCGGTTCCACATCGGTTGAAAAACCGAACGCGATCATGCTAACGGGTGCTGATGTGAAAAATATCGCGGTAGCAGCAGGGGCGGATCAGGCTTCGACGCCGCTCTCTTCGGAAATTGGCAAACAGGCGCTAACGCCTAAAGAGATTCAGGTGGTTGAGGAGGATGTGAAGCGTAATCCGCCTAAACCGTTCGATTTGGCGCGGCAGGCTAATGTGTTTAGTTCCAAGTTGCAGTATGTTGAATTTGAAGTCAATAATTACAAAATATCCAGAAAGCAAGCAATCATTCCAACTTATTTAATGGGGTTGGATACTCAGGATTTGAAGTGGAAAAATACTGTTCAAGTCTTGGATAAGGAATCAGTAACAGTAATGTTGGGTGAAGAGCCAGATACAATTGCAGTAAACCCAGAATATATTGAAGATCGTCGAAAAGAAATTGACAAAAAGTTTCTTTATACAATACCAAATATGGGAAAAGTTATTTTTAAAAGCCAACAGAGTGAATTTGAACAGGAATTAGATAAGCTTGGACTTTTGCTTGATTCTTATTTTATTGCTTTACAAGAACAGTTGAAAAGTAGGCTGTCGGATATTGCTAAAGAAATATCCAAACAACTTTTCCCGAAAGTCAAAGCAAGCCCTCCAGAAAGCTATCTTGAATTCTCGAAACAAATTACTGATGCTGATATTCAGCAATTTTTAGAATTTGATATTCTTCAAGCTTTGGATTCATCGCAAATTCTTCAACAACCAAAGATCAGGAAAGTTTACAAAGATATATCCTACCAATCTTTTATGAATAACGATTTTCTTGAGTCATTGCGAACAGAACTTCGCCGCAAACATGTACCAGAGTGGCAGATTAAAAATATCTTTAAAGAATCATTAGCAGTTCTTGAAAAAGGTAAATCTCTTTTCTAGCCTAATTCTCATTTACAGCTCAGTCCTCACTTAAAAAAGTCTATCCAGAATGAATCCCCTTGTTCGACATTTTGTTCCATCTATTGTGCGGGGTGTTTACCGTACAGATGATGAATTCTGGAAGATTAAAGATACTCAAACTTTCGAGCGATTTGTCCGGGCGAAACTTAAATTCATTCCTCGGAGTCTTGTAGATACCTTTCGAGATCAAATGTCATTAAATAATGACTTTGAAACGATAAAATGCCAGCGAGCGTTGCCGGATCAATTACTTGATTCAACAGGCATCAAAAATCGAAAAATTGACTTTTTTCGACAACATGCATACTTCCAGAATGCACTTATATCTCAGGATAAAATAGAGCAAAGTGATAACTACTTGGAGATTAAATTCGTTGAGAAAGTGTTAGCCCCACTACTAAATAATCAAGGTTTGCTGCGCGTTAAGCCACAGAGAAACGTTGGTCAATATCAAGTAGACTTTGCTATCGAGGGTGCGAGCAAATTTGCGATTGAGGTAGATGGGTTTGGCAAATTTAGGGAACGGTCGGATTTAAATGGTTTCATTCAGCGCCAAAACTATATTGCAAGTCAAGGTTGGCGGGTCATTCGTTTCACATATAGTCAAATAATGAAGGATACTGAAGCAACGCTAAAACTGCTTTATTCACTTTTTATTAATGATCCGCAGTTACGTAGCTTCCTTGCAATTCAGAAGAACAAAATAAATCAGCAAAGTATTTTTACTGATTTTTGTGACCCACAGATGATAGATACTGTCAATGACTTCTACCACGTTCAAGATTGTTTCGTGGAGATGGCTTTATCAAATGAACAGAGTATAGAACCGATTTTATTGCAGGACAATTTTGGCTTTAATGTCCCGTTTGTCGCTCTTTCTATCAGTGAGCTTTACAAGTTTTTGGAAGCCGTGCAGTCAGTAGTAGATATAGATTTTCGTTTACCAATTGTGGAAATTATTGCAAATTTTGACTATTTAGAAAAATGGACGAAAAACCTTCATCCTCTTGTCTCCATTTCCAACACGTATGATGACAGGGTAATATTTCTCAGTACAGAGGTTGTACAATTTACACCTGCATCGCTGCCAGCACCGCCCCTCGGCGCAGGAACTGTTCGCTTCCGAAAAGGATTGACGCTCCAAGAGATTCATCAGGGATTTAAATACTTCACTAGCGAAGTTTTTGGCTACTCGTTCGGCACCAACAATTTTCAAGATCGCGTGATTCAGCGGGTCTTTGATGGTGAACACGTCCTTGGCATCTCCACCACAGGTAGCGGTAAGTCATTCTGTTTCTGGCTTCCTGCGCTACTCAAACCCGGCCTCACAATCGTTATTTGCCCTCTCCGTTCACTAATGCGCGATCAGCGGCTTACGCTCTTTAATTATGGTATTTCCTCAGTAGAATTCATTAATTCCGATGTGGATCGAGCGAAACAGCATCTTATTTTAGAGGAAGTAAAACTTGGCTATATCCGATTACTTTATATTTCGCCGGAGCGACTTCGGATTAAAAGATTTCTCACGGATTTGGCAGAACTCAAAAAATTTGTTCCGATCAACTTTCTGGCGGTTGATGAAGCCCACTGTATTTCAGAGTGGGGGCATGATTTCCGACCTTCTTATCTCAAACTTCCGTTGCTTCGGGAGACGCTTTCCACTCACAATGAACAACTTCAACTGATCGCGCTCACCGCAACAGCGGGTCAACAAGTTGAGAAGGATATGCTGGGTATTCTCAAACTGCGTGATGGGCATGTCATCCGTGAACCATCAGCGGATCGGGAAAGATTCAGTTACCAGATCGTAGCAGTGCAAGAAGGGGCAACAAAAGCGCAGACCTATCGGCAAATTCTGACCAGGGATTTACCAAAGGCGCTACGGCAGAAGTCACTGACGAAATTGCTGGAGCAAAAGAACCCAAGCGGAGAGAAATCGCTGGGCATCGTTTTCTGCATTTATGCGGACCCACACGGTAAAAATTCAATTTGGGATGGGACTGCTCACTATCTCTACGAAACAATGGCCCTACTTGAGCCAGAAGCACGTTGGCAATCTGGGCCACTTCCGAATAAAAAATGGCAGTTGCAAGCATATTCAACAGGTAAAGTCCGTGCTTTCGCCAGCAAGCCGCCGACTCTTTGTCCGAATTGTTTTTCCTACGCTTTTACCAGCAAGTCGGCTGGGATTCAGAATGCTGACGATGAGGAGGTGGAAGACGATGATGAGGAAAAGCTAATAGGGCAAAATGCTGGTATCAAGAGTTGCTCTTATTGTAATTTTGAATTTAAAGCAACTGATGTTATGAAACCACCCCAATGGGAAACCCTTATTAAAGACAACCAAAATGATTTCAAAGATGATCGATTCGATATTCTTGTTGCTACAAAAGGCTTCGGTATGGGTATTGACAAGAGTAGTGTCCGTTTCATTATCCATACGTCGCTTTCATCCGGTTTGGAGTCCTGGTATCAGGAAATTGGGCGCGCTGGGCGTGATAACGAACGTGCGCATATTGTTCTACTTGTTGATCCACCGAATGAGCTTTGTTTAAATGAGCTTGAAAAGCTGACAATCAAACGTCCGCTTTGCAGCAGTTATCAAGGTGGCTGTCCACATGGCAAGCAGGCGCTGTGTGATTATGGCAAGCAGCATATGTTTATCATTCGCAGTTATCCGGGAGCTGAATCCGATGCAATAAGCGCCTTGCGAGTTCTTGACAAACTGATCGCTGCCTGTGAAGAAATGAGTAATAATTCTGTTGTATTACATACATCAAGAACTTATTTATCTTACACGGAACTTGCGATTTACCGGTTAACCGTATTAGGTTTGGTGAACGACTATATGGTCACTTATCCTTATAAGCAAAGACCGTATTTCGATGTGGATTTTTTTCTGCCTAACTTTTCCAGTGAATCCAATGTTGTTATAAAATTGCAGAAAAAAATGAAAGATCAGTTAATCAAATATTTATCGCACTTTAACAACGATAAGGAACAAAAAAATCTTGAACAAAATTTTGAGGATAGTCTTGAATTAAAAAATAAAGATTATCAACCGTTGGAAAAATTTACTGCAAAGACAAGAGAATTTAAGACATTTGAACGCTATGAAAATATTTTTCAAGTAGTATATCAGCATCTTCTATTATTACTGAACCACACTTATGAAGATGTTGTAAAAATGCGTTACCGTATGCTGTGGAACTTATTTGCAGTAGTAAACAGTCATAAAACCGGGAAATGCCGCAGAAGGCCCATTCTTACCGAGCTTAATACTAGACGTAATGCTGAGTACCAAGGTTATCGTTGTGGATTATGTGATGTTTGTGTTCCAGAATTGGATTTCATTTTAAATACACGTAAACCACCGCCTGCAATAGATGTTAGCGTCCGTGAAAAAGAGGAACAATTAGCCACTATCCTATATAAAGGTGATTTTCAGTTTAAAAACATGAATCAATTGATTGAAGAATTTAGAGATTATCCAGATGTAAAGTATTGGCAGGCCCAAGCCATTCTTGAAGGAAATGTTAATAATTTGCCAGCCTTATTTGTTGCACGCGAGTTTTCGCCATTAGAAGAATATGAAGGAAATTCTAAAGCTTTACTTGAAGTTGCGAATCGAAAGCCTCTTTCTTTACAGGAAGTTCAAGAGCTATACAGGTCATCTAAAGCTTTTAAATCAGAGCAGCTTCTTATATTGAATGAAGCTGGCACCGCTTGTGACTCACCAGAAGGATGGAAGTTTCTTTTGGAGCAGGCTACAAAACCAGAAAATCGCCGGAATAGCAAAGTTGTCGCAATGGGTGATTGTTTAGACTTCATGCTATTCATCCAACAAGAAGATTTATCCGACGTAAATGAGTCCTTGAAGGGCAAAGCCCGCAAATTGGAGAGTGCATTCTATGCCTGAAATTACCAGTGTTGAAACTATCCGGGCAAAGCTGCGCGAATTTGACGAACGTATGGATGGCGCTATTAGTGCCGCGAAAACTCTTCGCAACATTAAAGTTGATGCTGAAAAAATTCTTGCCGATATCCAAGGCGTATCTACTAAGAGCGAATTATTACTCAAAAAAATTGAATATGCCGAATCTGAATTTAAAAAATCGCAACAAAACTGGCAAACTTTAAAGCAAGAGGTGGAAGATTCTTTGGCTAAGTCTTCGGATACCCGAGACTCTCTTCATTCTGAACTTAACAAAACTATTAAACTTATTGAAGAAAAATTGCTAGAATCTGAAAAAAACTTGAAGGAAAAAAACAAAGAACTACTTATGGAGCAAGCGGATTTACTCAAGCAGTTAGATGGGAGTACACGGGAAAACGCCAAAATAGCAATGGATGCAAAAGGCGTTGTAGTTGAAAAAACTGAAGCGCTGAATAAAATCCTCGATACTATTCAAGATCAACTGCAAATTGAAATTCGTACAAAACTGTTTGATGCTGAGAAACAAATTGATCTTAATTTTAAGGAAATCGAAAGTAAAATCGAACAACGGATAGATTCTTTTAAACAAGAAATGAAATCTGATCTTTCAAAACATCAGCAAGCTATCGACCATCAGCTCACTCAATTCTTAAATAGACAAAATGCCTTGATTCATAATCTTACGCAGCAAATTGATGGTTACAGTCGCGTTTCTCAAGCACAAGCGGCTGAAATTTCGGTCCTGAACTCCAGGCTCACAGAATTATTGCCATTAAAGCCATTACTCAATCAAGCCCGAATAGAACTCGCCAACCAAGAAGAAAGACTTGCTAAAGTTGAATTTTTATTTCAGATAGTAGCTAATCAAGATGAAAAGCTTGCTAAAGAAGCTATCCGTTTAGACGAAGTGTTGGAAAAGTTAAAGAAAAGCTTTTTCATTGGCGGGAAATTTAAGTAATGTTTGCATGGAGCAGATTAAAAAGAAATTTGTTCAAACGGTTGCCGAAATTGTGCGCCGGATTTAACACTACATGCCGCTGCCGGTCAGGAAATCAACAGATCGCGTTCCCTGCAAGATTGTATTCTTGGACAAAGACAAGCTGCTTGGAATGCTCGCTGATCTGCAAAAACTGGAGGTCGTGCAGATTATTGAGGGGCGGGATTGAGAGGGAGTTGAGTCCATGCGCGATCTTGCCAGCTTGCTGAATCAGCCCGAGGGCCAATACTTCGAGCGCAAATCCCTGTGGGAAGGGCCACGGGATCAATGCAGACCCCGCAACAAAAGGGATGTGCGCGACCAGATTGCTGAATATGTTGCCGCATTCGCCAATGCCGATGGCGGTACGCTGGTCTGCGGGATTGAAGACGATGGAATCATCAGCGGGCATGGCTATCCCAGCGATGCCATTGAAACCATGCTGCAAACCCCGGTAACGCGCCTCACGCCCCCACAATCCCCCGGCGAGCGGATAACCTGGAACAACCACGAACTGCTGATCTTCGAGGTGTCGTCAGCGGAACGGGCCGTTATGGTGCATGGTGACGGCTTTCCCCGCCGCGTTCATGACTCAACCGTCATGGAATCCGAAGAAGTCATCAACGCCATCAAAGCCCGTAGTCGGGTAGAAAGCATCGAGATGGAAACTGCGCCCGGCATTTCTATCACAACTTTGGATACTGACCTCATTCGCCGCGCCCAGGCCGGCGCTGGATTAGCGTCTCTCGAACCGACGGAGTATCTCCGTGAACGCCGTTTGGCGGATTACCGGGGTCACGAGCTGGTTTTGCGCAAAGGCGCACTCCTGCTCTTCGCACAACACGCCCGAGATATTGACCATCCCAACGTCGGCGTGCGTATTTTTCGCGTGGACGGCACCGAACGGCAGACCGGCCCCCGGCACAACGTCCAGGAGATACTCCCACGCATTGAGGGCGCACTCCCCAAAGTCATCGAACAAGCCTACCAGACCCTCAGCGGCTTGATTCAACGCTCATCCCGACTTCATAACCTGTTTTTCCGCGAAATGCCGGAGTACCCGACCTTTGCTTGGCAGGAAGGGTTAGTTAACGCCGTAGCGCATCGTGATTACCGCCCAGCGGGACGGAGTGTCGAAGTCTGGCTTTATGCTGACCGCCTGGAAATGATCAATCCAGGCGGCTTGCCGCCCGAAGTGGATTTGGAACGGCTCAAGCAACGCGAAACACTGCACTACAGTCGTAATCCCCGCCTGACTCGCGTGTTGGCGGAACTGGCCCTGATGCGCGAACAGGGCGAAGGCATACCCCGGATTTTCGAGGAAATGGAACAATCCTGGCTGCGTCTGCCCGAATTCCGCACCGACACCCACAGCTTTACCTTGATCCTGCGTAATCAACCGATTTTCGAGACCCCAGATACCGAATGGGTGCGTTATGTCCAGTCTCTGCCGATCAGTCAACGACAACGCCGGGTGCTTGCTGCCTATCCCCAAGGTCTAGCGTTTACCAGCGCCGACTATCAAACCGTGAACGAAGTCAACCGCGACCTTGCGTACCGCGAACTCAAGGAAATGGTGGACATGGGCTTAGTGTCAGGACCTGGTAATAAAGGTCGGGGCGCTCGTTATCAAGTGCTATCGCCATTGACCCCTAAACTGACGCCGCACCAAGTGCTGAAAATGCGTATGACCCAGCAAGGCTATATCCAGAACGCGGATTACCGCGAAATCTTCAACGTCAATCGCACGGACGCCACCCAACAGCTTGCAGAACTGTGGCGGCAGAATGTGCTAACCCGCGAAGGCGAGCGGCGCGGCGCTCGCTATTTGCCAGGCCCCGCATGGGAACCGTGGATACGTGCGCAAAAAACTTCATAACTTGCTTGCAAAATGGAGAGATATGCAAAAAATTCTTATAAAAGTTAATTATAACAATAACATATTTTTCGCAATTCCAGTAAAAATATGAAAATGGGCGATCAGTCGCTGGCAGCACCTTCTGCCTCTTGGGGGGCGTTAAATGCCATTACCGAATACTGCGACCACCATCAAGACATCAGCGACGGTTCCCGCTTGGCTTATGCGCTGTTGGGGAATGGCATGGATTTGAAAATCCGCGCATTTCAACTCATTCAGGAACAATGCAGAGCAGCAGCGTAAATCTGCGTAGAAGTGCCCCCGTGCGGAGGACCGCCTATGGATAGCCTGGATAACCCGAGGAGTAGGGGAATAGCGAGCTGAAAGGTCACGCGCCTTGTTCGCCGGGGGAGATTCTCAGAAATCAAAAAAAGGTCGCTGATGCACGCGGAGCCGAAGCCCTCTTGGATTGTAGCGCGCAGGCGACCGTTTTTTATGCGGTAAACGCTTATTGCGCTTGCCCAAAGAAAAACAACCAATCTTCATGATCCAGACTCAATCGGACTTCGGGATTGGCGCTCAACACCTGATGCCAACCGTGATAGTCACTGATCAGCCCCGTATGGTAGGCCAGTTTTTTCAGGCACTCGTCCAGATTTTTCCTCAAATCATCCCGCACGGTGACTTGCGAGCCGCGTTCCCAGTCTCGGCTTTTGGGCGAAACGTATTCCAAGGCGATCTTTTCATCAATCTCCAATCCCTCGGCCCGAATCTGCGCAATCACCTGATCTTTCTTGTCTTTCCACCAATCAAACCGCTCTTGATGAAATTGCCGCTTGGTGTGAGCGGCTTCCGCCAACTTACTGGCGGTATAGTCGAATTTCCATTCTTGACGCAACATGACAACCTCCAGTGGAGTGATCCCAAAGATAGCAATGTTGCTACGATAATGCAGAAGTCTTGGAAAGCAAAATTGGTTGAGCGGCTGCCAAAAACCGTGAGTTGGTCAAGTGTACTGATGGGATTACCGCAGAAGCACTATAGGCCGGATTGGCTCAGAAACTGGAGCGAGGACAAAGAGGGTACCTACCAAAGTCGCGGAACTTGGGGGTGCCGGGGGTCGCTGTTTGCTCCTCCTCTGTTGATGCGATGGTGCGTCCACTTAGTCGTCCAGCCAGACAAACAGATCATTCAGCAGTCTTCCTGTCCATGTGGCTAACAAACATTCTTCGTCTGTGGAGTTGTTAGTCTTCTGCTTTATGGTTCAATTGCAGGTAAGTCGTTCTGCTGATGACTGAGCAACCAGCTTTGCGCGATCCGTTCCCGCTGATCGGCGGACAACTCATGAACAGTGATCCGATCCGTGACTTCGACGGCAGCCTCAACCTGGCGCGGCACGATCCGCGAGATGATAGTCAGATACCCGGTTGGGTTTTCTTCGAGACAGCGGTTCAGCGCCTCTTGGCCGTGTTCTGCAAAGTGATCAGCCAAACCCACAATGAACGACTCCGATAATTTGTTACGCGCCCCGGTGGGCCGACCTGCCGGATTGCCAGACTGTCCGGGTTTGAATTGCCAAGGTTTGGTATCAGAAGACTGTTGAGAATCTGTAAATTCAGTTTTTGCAGCAGCAGCTTTGCGGGCCATATCCTCTATTCTCCAGCGACTAATTTGGAGATATTTTATCATGTTAGTCAAAAACTATCATTATGATGATGGTGGTATAAAAATTTCATATCGGGAGGTCACCTGCGGTTTTTAAGTCCAAATATGAGTCCATAAAAAAATAAAAATTTATAACTAATTGATTAAAAATAATTTAATGTTGAATTTAATATTCTGTATCGGAAAATAAAGTCGATTCCAGTCGAGTCCAATACTGCTTAATTGACTCAATAGGTGACGCCACATTTTAGTAACCATCCCCTGGCAAAGCCGGGAGGTTCGTTCATGAGCCGCTCAAAGCGGTTAAACGGGGTCGCTAATGCGGCTCCCACTATCGGGTACCCCCTGTGGGGGGATCGCCATTATCGGTTTGAAGTGGCTTTGACGCAGAAGCCACAGATTCCCTGATGAAACGCCACGGACCCCGGCGCTAAAGAGCAATCATTCAGGGTGGCAGCTTGCTACAATCCGCAAAACCGCGGGAATTCCATGCGCAGACTGAGAATTTCCCGCCGACTCCAACCCGTAAAAAACCAAGATGAAGGAGTGACCAGTGGAACGCGAAAGTATGGAATATGATGTCGTGATCGTCGGCGCTGGCCCATCCGGCCTGTCGGCGGCCATTCACCTGAAACAGGAAGCGGCGAAGAAGGATCAGGAAGTTAGCGTCTGCGTCATTGAAAAAGGCTCTGAAGTCGGTGCGCATATCCTGTCCGGGGCGGTGGTGGAAACCCGCGCCCTCAATGAATTGATTCCCGACTGGAAGGAGCGCGGCGCACCGCTGAACACGTCGGCTCAGGAAGATCGTTTTCTATTGCTGACCCGCGAAACTTCCTACAAACTGCCTACCCCGCCGCAGATGCACAATCACGGCAATTACATCATCAGTCTGGGTAATCTGTGCCGTTGGCTGGCGACGCAGGCTGAAGAACTGGGCGTGGAGATTTACCCCGGTTTCGCCGCCGCCGAAGTGCTGTACAACGACGATGGCGCAGTGGTCGGCGTCGCTACCGGCGACATGGGCGTAGGTCGCGACGGCGAACCGACTGAGCAGTTTGCGCCGGGCATGGAACTGCGCGCCCGCTATACGCTGTTCGCCGAAGGCTGTCGAGGCTCGCTCACCAAGACCCTGTTTGACCGCTTCAAGCTGCGCGAGGGCGTCGACCCGCAGACCTACGGCATCGGCATCAAGGAGTTGTGGGAGGTCGATCCAGCTCAGCATCAACTGGGCAAGATCGTTCACACCGTCGGCTGGCCGCTGGACGCCAGCACCTATGGCGGCTCCTTCCTCTATCACCTGGAAAACAATCAGGTATCCGTCGGTTTCGTGGTTGGTCTGGGCTATGAAAACCCGCATCTGTCGCCGTTCGAGGAATTCCAGCGGTTCAAGACGCATCCCGACATTCGCCCGACCTTTGAGGGGGGCCGGCGCATTGCCTACGGCGCTCGCGCCATTTCAGCGGGCGGCATCCAGTCGATTCCCAAGCTGACCTTCCCCGGCGGCCTGCTGATCGGCGATACGGCGGGCTTCCTCAACGCGCCCAAGATCAAGGGTACGCACACGGCGATGAAATCCGGCATGGTGGCCGCCGACGCCGTATTCGCCGCAGTCACCGCCGGGCGCAGCGCCGACGAGATCACGGCATATCCCGAACAGTTGCGGCAAAGCTGGCTGTGGGAGGAACTCCATGCGGTGCGCAATATCAAGCCGTCGTTCCGCTGGGGGCTGTGGGCGGCGATTGCTTACTCCGCCGTCGATACTTATTTATTCCGGGGCAAAGCGCCGTGGACGCTCCATCATCATCCGGATCACGCCAAGCTGAAAAAGGCCAGCGAGTGTCCGAAGATCGAGTATCCCAAGCCGGATGGCAAAATCAGTTTTGACCGGCTGTCCTCGGTGTTCATTTCCAACACCAACCATGAAGAGGATCAGCCCTGTCATCTGACGCTGAAAGACCCGACCGTGCCGATCCGGGTCAATCTGGCACTGTACGATGCGCCAGAGCAGCGTTATTGCCCGGCGGGGGTCTATGAGATCGTCCGGGATAACGACGGCAATAACCCGCGCCTGCAAATCAACGCCCAGAACTGCGTCCATTGCAAAACCTGCGATATCAAGGATCCGACCCAGAACATTAACTGGGTCACGCCCCAGGGCGGCGGTGGGCCGAATTATCCCAATATGTAGCCCGAAAAAACGTCTCCTGTGGATTTTCCTGTGACTAAAATCAGGGGGCGCGCGCAACACTACCTAGTCTGAATCACGGATTAGCATAGATGATCGGATGGCACGGATTGTTCCGTATTATTCTGTAAGCTACTGAATCCGTGATTCAGACCTTGATGAAGGACCTGAATGAAGTAGACGATCAGCCCTGCGTTGCTACCCTCGCGATCACGGGAAAATTTACATGAGGGTTTCTCGCGGGCTTTCTGATCAATGGACTGCTCCTGATGGGTCAGGAGCGGCGAGCAACAAGCGCTCTTCATCCGGTGCCCGGCTAAAACAGCGAATTCAATAAATTCGACGGCGAATACTGATCAGTCAGAATTCGTGCATCCGGATCCCAGTCGCGCTCGGTTGAAAAGAGCGGAAGGAGCCATTCGCGGCCAAAACCGAAGGGTGTCAGTTTTTCTTCAAGCTGATCGGCATGGCGCTGAATCGCGTCCATCGTCAGAAGTCCATCCATCTTTTTCAAGATGACGCGATTTTTAAGCTTGACCCGCAGATTGTAAAAGTCGCCAAATACCGCAACATAAGTGACCGATTCATGGTCATAAAGGCGACTGCTGGAGAAGGTATTCGCCGCTAATACGCCATCCGTCGTCAACAGCTTTTTAACTTCCAGCAGAAATTCCCGGGTCAACAAATGTTCAGGAATATATTCATGATCAAAGGCGTCCAGCATGATCAGATCATAGCGTTGATCTGTTTGGCCGGCGCGTTTGATAAAAACCCGCCCATCTTCCTCGAAAATATGGATATTCTGGCCAGGATGAAAGCCAAAGAATTGCTGGGCAACTTTCACCACCGCCGGGTCGATTTCAACGACATCGATCACCGTTTCAGGAAACAGTTTAGCTAGCGCCGTCGGCAGAATACCGCCTCCCAGGCCAATAATCAGGATTTTTCGGGGATTGGGATTCAGATACAGCGCGCCCATCATCATCCGGGTATAGCTGAATACAAACTCATTTGGATTACTCAACAATTGGCAGGTTTGCCGAGCGGTTTCGTTCTTGCGGGAAAAGCTCAGACAGCGTTGTCCATCCTCTTCATAGACGAGGATATTGCGATAAAGCGATTTTTCGTGGTGAATGACCTGAGCGACTGTTAAGGATGGAGTCATGATAGAAGCAAGGAGAGTCAATATTTTAATTTTTGTACGCTGAGTCATCAGTAGAAGGTCCAAGGAACAAGGCGAGCGGTCCTAAAGTCAGCGAAACACCTATCAATCCGGCAATAATCTGATGGATTTCGAAATAAAGAACCAGATAGAACGACGTCAGCAGGGTTCCTGCGGCGCTGCCAAAGGTGGAAACAAAATAGAGCTGTCCGGCGAAATGACCGCTCAGGCGGGATTCAGCGACCAGCAAACGCACGGCATAGGGAGACACCATGCCCGACACCGCAGTGGGGATGAAAAACAGCAGGGTCGCTGACAGCAGGGAACCATAACGGGGATCGTGAACCCTCTCGAAAATCCAGTCGAGCGCCGCATCGCCCAGTACGATCACAGGCAGCGTGGTCACAGCGCCGACCATCAGGATGATTGCCAAACGGCGCAAGCTAGGCTGATTGACCGATAGCCGGCCGCCCAGCAAATAGCCGATCGACAGCGCCAGCATGAAAATCGTGATGACCGCGCCCCAGACATGAATGCTGTTGCCGAAATTCGGCGCGAGAATCCTCCCGCTCAACATTTCGATGGCCATCACGAAAAAGCCGGACCAACCAGCGATGAGAAAAATCAAAAAGCGGCGTAACTGCAAAACCGGCTCCTCGCCCGAACCCCCATAGCGGGACTTTAATCGTAGCATACCCGTGGTTCCCCTCTGGCATATGCGAGGCTCCAAATCCAGGCGACCATAAAAAAACCCCGCCGAAGCGGGGTCTTGCAATCTCAGGCTTTGAAACGCCGGGGACGTTTACATCATGTCGCCCATACCGCCCATGCCGCCCATGCCGCCCATGCCGCCCATGCCGCCACCCATACCGCCAGCAGCTTCCTTCTTGGGCAGTTCGGCGATCATCGCCTCGGTGGTGATCAGCAACGAGGCGACCGACGCCGCATTCTGCAGCGCGTACCGGGTGACCTTGGTCGGGTCGAGAATACCCATTTCAACCATGTCGCCGTATTCGCCAGTGGCGGCGTTGTAGCCATAGTTGCCGCTGTTCTCCAGGATCTTGTTCATGACCACGGAAGCCTCATCGCCGGCATTAGCGACGATCTGCCGCAACGGCTCTTCCATGGCCCGCAGGGCGATGGCAATGCCGGTGTGCTGATCGGCATTATCACCCTTCAGGTTCTTGATCGCCTGCAGGGCGCGGATCAGCGCGACGCCGCCACCGGCAACCACGCCTTCCTCGACCGCCGCACGGGTCGCGTGCAGGGCGTCTTCAACGCGGGCCTTCTTCTCTTTCATCTCGATTTCGGTGGCCGCGCCGACCTTGATGACCGCAACGCCGCCGGCCAGTTTGGCGACGCGCTCCTGCAGCTTCTCACGGTCATAGTCGGAAGTCGCTTCCTCGATCTGCCGGCGAATCTGCTCGACCCGGCCCTGAATCTCGTCAGTCTTGCCGGCGCCATCAATAATCGTGGTGTTTTCCTTGGCGACGACGATCTTGCGGGCAGTGCCCAGATCGGCCAGCGTGGTCTTTTCCAGACTCAGGCCGACTTCATCAGAGATCACCTGGCCGCCGGTCAGAATGGCGATATCCTGCAACATGGCCTTGCGCCGATCCCCGAAGCCGGGGGCTTTCACCGCCGCGACTTTGACGATGCCGCGAATCGTGTTGACCACCAGGGTCGCCAGCGCTTCGCCTTCAATATCTTCGGCGACGATCAGCAGCGGCTTGCTGGATTTGGCAACGCCTTCCAGTACCGGCAGCAGGTCACGGACGTTGGAAATCTTCTTGTCATACAGCAGGATGTAAGGGGCTTCCAGCTCCGCGCTCATGTTTTGCTGATTGTTGATGAAGTAGGGCGAGATGTAGCCCCGGTCAAATTGCATGCCTTCCACGACATCCAGCTCGTTGTCCAGGCTCTTGCCTTCTTCAACGGTGATCACACCTTCCTTGCCGACCTTCTTCATCGCGTTGGCGATAATCTGGCCAATCGCCTCATCGGCATTAGCGGAAATGGTGCCGACCTGGGCAATCGCCTTGTCATCGGTGCAGGGCTTGGACAGCTTCCTCAATTCTTCAACAGCAGCCGTAACCGCCTTATCGACGCCGCGCTTCAGGTCCATTGGGTTCATGCCGGCAGCGATGGCTTTCATGCCTTCGCGGACGATGGCTTGGGCCAGCACGGTGGCGGTGGTGGTGCCGTCGCCGGCCACGTCGGAAGTCTTGGAAGCGACTTCCTTCACCATCTGCGCGCCCATATTCTCGAACTTGTCTTCCAACTCCACTTCCTTGGCGACCGATACGCCATCCTTGGTGACCGTCGGAGCGCCGAAAGACTTGTCCAGCAGCACGTTGCGGCCCTTGGGACCGAGCGTGACTTTGACAGCATTAGCCAGAATATTAATGCCACGCACCATGCGTGAGCGAGCGTCATCACCAAACTTAACGTCTTTTGCAGCCATTTTCGTAATTCCTCTGAAACCGGATTATGTGGGGGTAGGGAAATTTGGAGTAGGGGGACGCTTACTTCTCGATGATCGCCATGATCTCGTCTTCGCGCATGACGACCAGATCTTCGCCGTCCACCTTCACTTCACTACCCGAGTACTTGCCAAACAGGACCAGGTCGCCGACTTTGACATCCAGGGGCCGCACGTCGCCATTCTCCAGCAACTTACCGCGCCCAATCGCCATGACCGTACCGCGCGACGGCTTCTCGGCGGCGGCGCCCGGCAGCACGATGCCGCCCGGACTCTTGGTTTCTTCTTCAACACGCTTGATGAGTACGCGATCATGCAATGGACGAATGTTCATTGATACATCTCCTGATGGGTTGAATTCGGTGACTTAAGGTTGGCGCTAAGGTGATTAGCACTCGACCTTGGTGAGTGCTAATCATAGTCAGCGACAACCCCCTGTCAAGGGGTTGACATATGAAGTGGGGCAAGGTGAGAAATTTTCAAGGGACCCAGTGAAGAAAATTGCCGGGCCGGGAGTCTATCGTTACGCTTCCCGTAGTTAGCCCGTTCCCGTCTCCATTGCTGAAGAGGAATCTGTCATGGACAGTCAACCGCTGGTGGTCTATTGCACCTGCCCGGACCCCGCTACTGCTGAGCGTATCGCCGAAACGGTGGTCGATGAGCGGCTGGCCGCCTGCGTCAATATCGCGCCGGGGTTGACTTCGATCTATCGCTGGCAGGGGCGAATCCAGCGGGACGCCGAAGTGCTATTGATCATCAAAACCCGTAGCACGGTTTACCCGTTGCTGGAGGGGCGTATCCGTGAACTGCATCCTTACGAAGTCCCGGAAATCATCGCTTTGCCGATTCAGGCCGGTTCAGCGACCTATCTGGACTGGATCGTGGAGAGCACGGGAGTACCGATATGAAAGAAATCCCCCCTAACCCCTTGAAAAAGGCGGGAACGGTATGGCTCTGGTGGACTCTGCTGGCGATGTTGCTGGCGGGACCGGCGGCAGCGGGATTATTTGACCGTTTTGGTGGCCCTGCCCAAGAGCGGGTTTTGGAGGCGGATCAGGCGTTTCGGCTGACGATCAGCGCCCTGGATCCGCTGACTCTCCAGGCCCGCTGGGTGATTGAGCCGGGTTATTATCTATACCGCGATAAATTCCGGCTGGAGTTGCTTGACGCCCAGGGCATCGCGATCACCAGCCTGGAGATTCCCGTCGGCGAGCCAAAGGATGATCCCTATTTTGGCCCACAGCAGGTGTTTCATGGCGAAGCCACGATCATTGCCCGCCTGCAACGTTCAGCGGACAGTCCTGGCGCTGTCGAGGTGAAAGCGTACTATCAGGGCTGCGCCGAGGTAGGGGTCTGCTATCCGCCGCTCAGTCAAACCGTCGCGGTGGCCCTGTCGGCCTACTCCCCGGAGGAATCCGGGGAGACGGCGAACTCCCCTCGCCCAGCGGGAGAGGAGTTGGGGGAGAGAGCTGAAGCGGAACAGGATCGGCTCGCACGACTCCTCGGCGAACAACGCTTTCTAGCGATTCCCGCCTTCTTCGGTTTCGGCCTGTTACTGGCCTTTACGCCTTGCGTCTTCCCGATGGTGCCGATCTTGTCCGGCCTGATCGCTGGGCAAGGCGCGAATTTAACCCGTCGCCGGGCGCTGATGCTGGCACTGACCTATGTACTGGCGATGTCCGTAACCTACACGGTCATTGGCGTACTGGCAGCGCTGCTTGGACAAAACATTCAGGCCTGGTTCCAGAATTCCTGGGTCATCGGTATATTCAGCAGCCTGTTTGTGCTGCTAGCGTTGTCGATGTTCGGCTTTTACGATTTGCAATTACCGGCGTTCCTCCAACATCGGCTGACGGAATGGAGCAACCGCCAGCGCGGCGGTCATTATGCCGGCGTAGCGATCATGGGCTTCCTCTCAGCGCTGATCATTGGTCCCTGCGTGGCTCCACCGCTGATCGGCGCCCTGACCTTCATTGCCGTCACTGGCGACATCGCGTTAGGCGCGGTGGCGCTGTTCGTCCTGAGCCTGGGGATGGGCGCGCCGTTACTGATCATCGGTGCATCCACCGGCCACTGGCTGCCGCGCGTCGGCCACTGGATGGAGCGGATCAAGGCGATTTTCGGCGTCATGCTACTGGCGGTAGCGCTGTGGTTATTGGAGCGCATTCTGCCAGCAGCCCTGATCATGGTGTTGTGGGCGACGCTGTTCATCGTGACTGCGACCTATATGGGCGCATTGCAACCGGTGGCGCATGGCGCGCCATCCTGGCGGATGCTAGTCAAAGGTCTTGGCGTCGTGCTGCTGATCTATGGCGTGTTGCTATTAGTCGGCGTAGCAGCGGGCGGACGCGATCCTTGGCAACCGTTGCGCGGCGTCAGTTTTACCGCCAACGCCCGTGAAGCGCCCAGATCGATGTTTCGCCCGGTCAAAACGGTGGCGGATGTGGAACGGGCGGTGCGCGAGGCCGGGGGACGGCCAGTGATGCTGGATTTCTACGCTGACTGGTGTGTGAGCTGCAAGGAGCTGGAACGCTTCACCTTCAGCGATCCTGCTGTGCGAACAACATTGGCGGACATGGCGGCGCTCCAGGCCGATGTGACCGCTCACGACGCGGCTGACCAGGCGTTACTACAACACTTTGGCATTGTCGGACCGCCGGCAATCCTGTTTTTTGGCCCCGATGGCAGGGAGCGCCGTGAACAGCGGGTGGTAGGATTTGTAGATGCCGCCGGATTCAGCCATCATCTGCGGACGCTCCAATAGATCAGTGTATAGTCTTCCCTCACGGCGAACGCTCACTTTCAGACTTGAGGCTCCCTATGAATCTGCCTGATCCCAACCCTACTGTTGCGCTGGCCTTAGCCGAAGATATCGGCGGTGGCGATCTGACCGCTGCGTTGATTCCCGAAGACGCTCAGGCTGAGGCGACCGTCATCAGCCGCGAGAACGCTATTCTATGCGGCGTTGCCTGGTTCGATGCCGTCTTTCGGCAACTCGATACCCGAATCGTCATCGACTGGCAGGCGGCAGATGGCGACCGCATCGCTCCCGATCAACGCCTTTGCACCCTGCGCGGCCCGGCCCGCACCCTGCTGACCGGCGAGCGCACCGCGCTGAATTTCCTGCAATTACTGTCTGGTACCGCCACACTAGCCCGCCGCTACGCTGACGCCGTGGCGGGAACCCGCGCCACCATTCTTGATACCCGCAAGACCCTGCCCGGCCTGCGGCTCGCGCAGAAGTACGCGGTGCGCTGCGGTGGTTGCCGGAACCATCGCATCGGCCTGTTTGATGCGGTGCTCATCAAGGAAAACCACATCATGGCCACCGGCTCCATCGGTGAGGCCATTGCTGTTGCTCGCCGCTTGCATCCAGACGTCACGGTCGAGGTGGAAGTGGAGAATCTCGCCGAACTGGCTGAGGCGCTGACCGCTCAGCCCGATATCGTTATGCTGGACAACTTCGATTTAGCAACTATGGCTGAGGCGGTGAATATCACCGGTGGACGAGTCAAGCTGGAAGCGTCCGGCAATGTCAATTTCGATACGGTGCGCCCGATTGCCGAAACCGGCGTGGATTACATTTCCATCGGCGGCCTGACCAAGGACGTGCGGGCGGTCGATCTCTCCATGCGCTTCCGCAGCCTTTGAGCAGCGGTTTTAACGCCAGCGTCATACAAAATTCACTTCATGCGTCTAGGCTTTATGGTGAACAGCCATGAGAGCCGATGAGGGGAAGCAAAAATGTATGCGAGTTTTATACTGGGCGCCCGCCCCGTCAGTCTGGGGCATCTGGCAGCCGACTATCGAGTGGCGGATTACCTCCGCCAGGAAATCGCTTTTTTCGAAAGCCGCCTGTACAAGATGGGTGAACAAGGTGATTGCGCCTATGAACATGCGCTGAGCCGCGCCTATGAAACGCTGCTTCGCGAACGCCGCCAACAGTTGGCCCAACTACCAGCCTGAATCCTTGATGAAGCTGACCTACTCCATCGTGTTAGCCGGCTTGCTGGCGATGTCCACAGCTCACGCTGACTTGCCAATAGCGCCGTTCCAGGCTCGCTATGATTTATACGGCTCCGGTCTGCCCATCGGCGAGGCGTTGATGACGCTGGACGCCACCGGGTCGAACGGTTATGCCCTGCGTTTCGCGGTGCGTCCCAATCCACTAGTAGCCTTGTTGGCGTCCCATCAGATTCAGGAACAAGCCAACGGCGAAATCCGTGATGGCCAAGTGCGGCCCCTCCGCTACGAGCGACAGGCGAATACCGGACGGGAAACCCAGCAGGTGCAATTGCGCTTCGATTGGCCGGTGGCGCAGGTTGAGGCGCGCAGCAACGCTGAACAGGCCACCCTGCCATTATCGCCCGGCGTCACCGATCCGCTGAGTTTGAATCTGGCAGTGATGTCGGATTTGCAGCGCGGCCAGTTGCCGGAACAATACGCCCTGGTCGATGGGATCGAACCTCGGGTTTACCGAATCCGCAATGAAGGCGAGGAAACCCTGAAGACTGTGTTAGGTCCATTGCGCACGGTGCGTGTCAGTCAGACCCGGCCCGATGGGAACCGGACCACGATCTTTTGGTTCGCCACCGAGTTGCAATATCTTCCGGTGCGGATCGCCCGGCAAAAGAAGGGGCGGGAAGATTTGCGCCTGGAAATCCGCTCGCTTGAGCGCAGCACCCCTTGAAACCCTTGACGACTCAAGGAATGTTCCATCATGTCCGAATCCGCCAGTTGCATTTTCTGCAAAATCGTCCGAGGCGAGATCCCAGCGGTTAAAGTCCATGAAGACGCCCAGACGCTGACCTTCATGGACGTCCGTCCGGCCAGTCCGGGGCATACCCTGGTCATTTCCAAGGCGCACGCGCCTAATCTGCTGGAAATCGCCGAAGTCGATCTGCTAGCGGTCGCATCGACCGTTCAGCGCGTCGCCCGGGCGGTGCAAAAGGCGCTGAGTCCGGATGGCATCCGCATCGGCCAGTTCAACGGCACCGCCGCTGGCCAGACCGTTTTGCACTACCATGTCCATATTGTGCCGATGCGGGAAGGGCAGAAAGCCGGTGCGCATGGTCGCGAACCGGCGAATCCCGAACAACTTAAGGTACTGGCCGCGCAAGTCCGCGCTGCGCTGGAGGCCTGATCCGGGGTCAATTCCGGCGCGGCGGCCGCATAATGATGATGTCGACCCGCCGGTTCATCTGCCGGCCTTCGGGCGTCGAATTACTGGCGATGGGTTCCTGCTTGCCGCGACCGTCAGTGAGCAATCGCCGTTGTTGCACACCCTGTGCGTTCAGAAACGCGGCTGCACTTTCCGCCCGGCGCAACGACAGGTCCAGATTGTAGCTATCCGAACCGACGCTATCCGTGTGGCCGATGATGCGCGCCCGAGTGCGGGGATAACGCTCCATGAAACCGGCAACTTTGCGCAGGGTGGGCGCGAAGCCGGGACTGATGTTGGCGCTGTCATAGGCGAACATCACTTCGCTGGGCAACCGCAACCGCAGGCTGCCGTTGGGCAGTCGTTCCAGCCGCATCCCGAGGCGGCGGTATTCCGGGGTGATGATCTGTTCGATTTCCTGCTGGGCGCGACCCCAGCCACCGCCTTGATCTTCCTGCTGGGGGCTGCCCCACTCGCCGTCTTGGGAGTCCTGCCGACCGCCTCGGGCTGGATAGTCCTGCTGGGGGTTACCCCACTCGCCGTCTTGAGAGTCTTGTCGACCGCCTCGGGCTGGATAGCCCTGTTGAGGACCGCCCTGATCGTTATCGACGTCCTCGTAGCCGGAGCGTGGTTGAGCAGCGGCCTCAGGCGTGATGAACCCGGTAGCAAGGACGGTGCAGGCCAGCAAGCTGGCGGTGGCGAGACGCGATAGATTCATGTCGATAACCTCTTACTATTCGTGATGAACTGAACTATAGAATAGTACAAATACTCTTAGAACGAACATCCTACAAACCTAGCCGCCAGCGGCTGATTTTACCCCGACCTCATTCCGAACGTATCAGGAACCCCGCAGAAACCGGTAGAATAGCGCCGCTTTGTGGACGCTGTTGATGATTAAATGGGTTCCGCAAGCGTCATCAAAAGGGTACTTTTTAATTCCCTTAACATCAGCAAACGATTACGTAAAGAGTTTTAAAACAAGCATATGACCATTGACCTCAAATCTCATGCCAAAGTTGGCGTTTATGTGGACGCCGCCAACATTTCCCGCAACGGCGGACAGCGGATGCAATATGACGTGCTGCGCGAATTCGCCTGTCGGGATTACGCCGAACCGCTGCGATTGAATGTCTATCTGTCCTATGACGAGGAACGCGCTGAAACCAACACGGTCTATCGGGACAAAGCTCGCGCTTATCAGTCCGCGCTGCGCGAACTCGGTTATAAGGTGATCGAAAAGCGGGTCAAGTGGTTCCAGGACGAAGCCGGCAACCGTTACGGCAAGGCTAACGCTGATCTCGACATGGCGGTCGACGTGCTGCTGCAATCAGAGAATCTCGACCGGGTGCTGCTGGCGACCGGCGACGGCGATTTCGTGCAGGTGGTGCGCGCCTTGCAAAATAAGGGTTGTCGGGTGGAAACCCTGGCTTTCGATAACGTGTCTGAAGAGCTGCGTCGGGAATCAGACATGTTCGTGTCTGGTTACCTGGTGCCGGGACTGCTGCCGACCCGAGGCGATGATTACCTCTCACCGCTCTGGGGAGCGATGGGTTCGCGGGTGCGCGGCTATTGTTACCACCATGACGATAATAAGAGTTTTGGCTTCATGCGTTTTCTGGTCAAACTGTCGCCGTATTTGTGGAAAACCGACTCCCGTGATCCGGAATCCCCGTATCGGACCGCGTTCTTCCACGATTCCAGCCTGCCGGATGGCTTCAACGTCATGAAGTTGCCGTCCCGCAATCATATTTTTGAATTTACCCTGGCCGAGCCGAATGGCAAGCAACCGGTTGCCACGGACATCGTGCTGGTTCATCCCACGCCGTTCTAAACTGGAGAACGCGACGTTCACGGCCTGTTTCTGTCGAGAAGCCCCATGTACCATTTGCCAAGCCTCAAATCCCTGACTCTGCTACTCCTGATTCTGGTTTTACCGGGAGCTTTTGCCAAACCGGCTGAGCCAGACGCTGGCCCCGAGGTGAAAACCCTGGTGCCGACCGCCCGGCAGGATTCGCTGGATCGAACCATCGCTGATCTGTTATCGCAGCATCATTATCGGCAGAGTCCACTGGATGATGCGCTATCCTCGCTGGTGCTGAACGCCTATCTCGACAGTCTCGATTTCAGCCGCTCCTATTTTCTGGCCAGCGATATCGCCAGTTTCGAGCCATATCGCCATACCCTGGACGACGCCCTGAAAAGCGGCGACCTGCAGCCGGCCTATGCGATTTTTAATTTGTACCTGCGCCGGTTGGCCGAGCGCACTACCCATATCCAGGAACTATTGAAGCAGGACTTTCGTTTCGATGTCCCTGAATCGCTGGAGGTGAACCGCAAAGACGCTCCTTGGGCTAAAACCCCGGCGGAACTCGATGATCTGTGGCGCAAGCGGCTCAAGCACGAAATGTTGACCGTGATGCTATCTGGCAAGGATCAGCCTGCCGCCCGCGAGTTGTTGAGCAAGCGCTACGACAACCGACTGCACCAGGCCCTGCAATCCACCAGCGAAGATGTGTTTCAGTGGTACATGAACGCGGTGGCCCAAGCCTTTGATCCACATACCGCTTACTTCTCGCCGCGCAATACCGAGAATTTCAATATCCAGATGCGGCTGTCCCTGGAGGGCATCGGTTGTGTGCTGCGCATGGAGGATGAGCAGGTCACAGTCGTCGAGTTGGTCACCGGCGGCCCGGCGGATTTGAGCCAGCAAATTCGGCCCAGTGACAAGATCGTCGCGGTGGCGCAGGGCGAAAAGGAACCTTGGACCGATGTCGTTGGCTGGCGACTCGACGATGTGGTCGAGAAAATCCGCGGCCCGCGCGGTACGGTGGTGCGCCTGAAAATCCTGCCGGGCAAGGTCGGCGCGGCGGCGGCGGAAAAGACCGTGCGGCTGGTGCGCGACACTATCAAGCTGGAAAAACAGGCGGCCAAGAGTGAAATCAGAACGTTTAAAGACTCCAGTGGCCGCGAACTACGCATCGGTGTGGTGACCATCCCGGCATTTTATAGTGATTTTGAAGCGGCCCGGCGCGGGGTCAAGGATTATCGCAGCACCACCCGCGACGTCCGGCGACTGCTCAAGGAACTGCAAGGACAGATCGATGGCCTAGTGCTGGATCTGCGCGAAAATGGCGGCGGTTCCCTGCAAGAAGCGGTCGATCTGACCGGGCTGTTCATCGACAACGGACCCGTTGTTCAGGTCAGGAATGCCGGCGGTCGGGTGGAAGTTGAGGAGGACGGCGAGCGTGGTCAAGCGTATGACGGCCCGTTAGCGGTGTTAGTCGATCACGCCAGCGCCTCGGCCTCGGAAATCTTTGCCGGTGCCATTCAGGACTACGGGCGTGGCATCGTCATCGGTGATCCGACCTTTGGCAAGGGCACGGTGCAGACCTTGGTGGATCTGGGTCGGCTGACGCGCGCCAAGGATTCGCAAGGCCAGTTGAAGATGACCATCGCCAAGTTCTATCGGGTCAGCGGTGGCAGTACCCAGCATCGTGGGGTACGGCCCGACATCGCCATTCCCTCGGCGATGGACAGCGAGGACATCGGCGAAAGCGCCCAGAAGAATGCCCTGCCCTGGGATGAGATTCCCGCCACCCCTTATAAGGGTAACCAGCGACTGGCGGCCCAAGTGCCGGAGTTGACGCGGCGGCATCAGGCGCGAATCGCTGACGATACGGATTATCAAGCCTTCCTGCATGATCTCGAATTCGCCCGGCAACAGCGGGAAAAGACGACCGTCTCGCTGCTGGAAACGCAGCGCCGGACTGAGCAGGAACGTCTCGAAACTTGGCAGCGGGAGCGCGAGAACCGTTACCGGGCGATGAAGAAATTACCGCCGCTCAAACCCGGCGATGAAATTCCTGAGGGTAAGGACAGCGTAATCCCGGATGTAGCGCTTGAGGAAAGCGCCCGGATCGTGGCCGATCTGATCCTGTTGAGCGCGGGTCAGGGGGTCAGCACGCTGGTGATGAGCCACTGACGCCGTGACCTCGGTGACGCTAACCATTGATCAGGCGCTCGCGGAACGCCTGATTCATCTTCTTGCCCGGTGGGAACAGTCATTGCCGTCGGCGCTGGATCCGCCGGACTGGGCGCACTGGCGAGCCTGTCGCTGGCGACGACTTGGCCAGAGCGGCTATCTGCAACCGGTGCGCCATTCCCACCCCTTGCGGCTGGCCGATCTGCAACGGATCGACCGTCAGAAAGCGGCGCTGGATTTGAATATCCGGCAATTCCTGGCCGGGCGTTCCTGCAATCATGTCCTGCTGTGGGGATCGCGCGGCACCGGGAAATCTTCATTGATCAAAGCGCTGCTCAATGAATATGCCGACCGGGGTTTGCGGCTGATCGAAGTGGATAAACACGATCTGCTCGACTTGCCCGACATCGTTGAACCGCTGTTTGACCGGCCGGAACGGTTCCTGCTCTATTGCGATGATTTGTCGTTCGAAGCGAACGATCCCAGTTACAAAGCGCTCAAGGCGATGCTGGACGGTTCGATCAGCGTTGCGCCCGACAATGTGTTGCTCTGCGCGACGTCCAATCGCCGTCACCTGTTGCCTGAATATCAGCGGGAGAACGAAGACGCCCGGTTGATCGAGGGCGAGCTGCATCACGGCGAGGCGGTGGAGGAAAAAATCTCGCTATCCGAGCGCTTTGGACTCTGGCTGTCCTTTCATCCCTTCAGCCAAGATGATTATCTCGCCATTGTCGCCTGTTGGCTGGAGCGTCTGGCCTGGTCGGCGGGGCTGGACGAATCCGCCCGCCAGGCAGCCTTGCAATGGGCTTTGCAGCGCGGGTCGCGCAGTGGCCGGGTGGCCTGGCAGTTCGCCCGCGACTGGGTGGGCCGGCAGGGTCTTCAGTGATGTTCCCGGTGGGGAGCGAAGGCAATCCGGTCAATCCACGCCATCACCAGTGCAGAGACCACAAAGGTCAGATGGATGACCACCAGCCAGAATAACGTGTTGTTCCACAACGGCTGACTGGTGTCCTGGGAGGGGGTGGTCATAAACGCCTTGAGCAGATGAATCGAGGAAATGGCGACGATGGCGACCGCCAGTTTAATCTTGATCGTAGCGGCGTCGATCTTGCCCAACCAGGATGGTTTTTCCTGGCCTTCGGCGGTATCCAGCGCGGAGACGAAAGTCTCATAGCTGCTGAGAATCACCATCACCAGCAAGTTGGCTACCAGCACCATGTCGACCAGCCCCAGCACCGATAGAATAAGATCGGTTTCACTGACGGTCAGAATCACGTCGAACAAGTGGATCACTTCCTGTACGGCTTTGATCGTGAACAGGATCAGGACGGCGATTAGCGCCAGGTACAGTGGTGCCAGTAGCCAGCGGCTGAGCAGGATGGTGCGTTCGAGAAGCATTTCAATGAATTTCATCATCAGCGATCGCAAAGTCATCAAATTAGGGTCTACATGAAAAAAGAAAGGCTCAGGCAAAGCGCCTAAGCCTTTGATTATTTGGTGGGCCGTGTGCGGTTCAAACGCACGGCCAACAGATTAAAAGACTCTTCTCAATATATATCCGTTCGTTTTCGTAGTCTACGGATTGTTGCCGTTTATCTGAAAAATCAAGCGTCAAGCGGTTTATGTTATGGCGGTTGATTCCCGTCGATACCCGGTTTTTCCCTGCACGGTTACGCAGGAATTACGCAGGGACTACCCGGCGGTCGCCGTGCGAATCAATATCCAGAGCAGGGCGACGCTAATCGCCAAGTTGAACGCCAGCATCCATTGCAGCAACTTGAAGCGCCCTTCAGTACGTTCCTCAAGCAGGTTCAGCCGGGATTCCAGTTTGCTCTCCAGCCGGGTTAAATCCTCTTTCGTGGCGAGGTCGCCGATACCGGATTTAAGCACGGTTGCCAGTGCCGCCGCCTGCGCTAGGGCGCGGGCCAGATGCTTGCGCAGGATCGTGTCGATCTCGGCGCGATCAGCGATGGACAGACCGAGGAAGAGGCGGGCGGGAAGGTTCCGCCGGGGATCGCCGAATTGATGAGGGGCGCCGTAGATCAACGGCGTCCTCACGAGCAGGGCGTCGGGGGTGACTTGATAGGCCAGCGTGCCGTGCAGAATGCCGCGCAGGGTGAGGATCTTGTCCTTGTTCTGTTTCTTGCGGGCGCGATAGGCCGGGGAGAGCGCGGTCCAGGGCGAGCCATCGGGCGCGGTCTGGCGGCGGAAGCGCTCGCGGGTGCTGTTCAGCAGCGCCTCGCCCAGATCGCGGAACACCGGTTGCAAGTCGCCGGTGGTCGCCCGCAACCGGGCCAGCGCGGCGCAGGGCGGTATCGTCGACACGGATTTCATGCGTGGCTCCGGCCATCGGGGTCTCCTTTTGGCTAGGGGTTAATCAAAGACCCCCATTCCAGAGTATTTCCTTAAAATTTTCCATTCACGATTGTTGCTAGCCAACACGGTAAAGGTATCGCCGGTTTTGGTCTTGAATGCCATAGTGAGCCGCTTTTTTTTTGCTCAAGAAGTACAGTGGGATCGCGAACAAGAGGCCGATCAATGTGATCGCTAACACAATAATAAGCAGCATTCGCAGAGCGGTCATTTCGTTTTGCTCGGCACTGACGTGGGTTTTCACAATATCTTCGGGCAGGCTGAATTTTTTTGCCCCGACCTTGATGATGTCATGCCCCATAAAGGACTTTGTCAGCGATGCCGAGCGTGCATCCCAAGAGCAGGCTAACAATTTCATTTGCATTCTCCGTGCGGCTGAATCCTTGCCATTCTACTTTGATTCCTATGCCCGCGCTGTCGTTAATCGATGGCAACCCGCTTGTCACCTCCCTGCAAGTCGCTGAGGCGGGCCTGTTGCCGAGCGCTGCGCCGCAGATGGCGCTGACGCTGGAGGGCTAGCCCGTAGGGCGGGTTAGCGAAGCGTAACCCGCCTTCCTGTCCATCACCGCATCGGCGGGTTACGGGCTGACGCCCTAACCCGCCCTACGCCGCTTCGGGGTGATGACGATGCGCCTCAACCGTTTCTTGCGACAGCACCACCACCGGCTGTAAGACGTCCATCGCCTGACGCAATTCGGCGTCCAATACCGCCAGCGGATATTCCCCCGGCAATTCCCCAGCGAAAAAGCGTTGAAACTGGGGATGCCGAACCAGGGTGGCGACGTAATCTTTAGCGAGTTGGGCGGCAGGATCGGCCAGCGCCAGCGTCGTGCTCTTGTTCTTGGCGAACTGTGCCAGTTCCTCAGCGACGCTCGCCCCCGGCGGATAATCCCAGCACTTGTCGATCCCGCTATCGGGGAAGGGAATCTTCTCTGGCGACGTCGGCGTCAGTCCGTGCTGTTCCAGATCGTGGTCGGCGAGGGTTTCGAGGTAGCACTTGCAACCCCAACCGTTGGGCGGGGTGTGGGTGGCCCACCACGGGTCATCGGCATGCAGAATCTTCCGGCTCCAGGCCCGATGCTCCTTGCAGGGATGAACGCTGGCGTCGGAATGCCGATAGCGCCACCAGGGGCGCGATGCCGCCACGTCCTTCATCTGTTGGGTGCGCCCGGCGCTGTAGCTGGTGAACAGGTTGGTTTCGTAAATCACCCGCGTCCGCCACGCCGGCCTTGGTGCCTTCGCCCGTCCAGCCGGTCCAGCCGCGTTTCGCGACGATCTGTTTAAAATCCTTGCGGAACTGTTCCAGCGTCGTCCCGCCGGCAATGGCCTGGTCCACGGCGCCGCGCAGATCGGCCAGCAAGTCGGCCTGCATCGCCCCGGCGACCACGAAGGCGCGATCATGCGCCGCGCCCAGCAGGTCATCCCAGCGCTGCGTCGGCAGGTTCAGCTTGTGGCGGAAGAAAGCCAGTTGTTCGGCAAAGGACAGGGAGCCGTAATTCACCATGGTCGTCAGGCCGCCAATAACAGGAACAGCATTTCATCATCCTCCACGCTTCGCCCTTGAGCGGTAGGGACGGCACGGCGATGGACCGGCTTTCGGCACGGGTTACGCAGGAATTACGCAGGGCATAAAAAAAGCCTCGGCGAGGTTACGCCAAGGCGTTGAAATGATTGGTGGGCCGTGTGCGGTTCGAACGCACGACCAACAGATTAAAAGTCTGCTGCTCTACCGGCTGAGCTAACGGCCCCAAAAAAGGTTGTTTATCTTACAGCAATCCACCGAAATCACAAGCTTTCACAACACCATCAGCGCAGCGATTGCAACCGCTGTTCCGCAAGATCGGCAGCCTGACTGTCCGGATAGACCTGCACCAGCTTTTGCAAAACTTCTCTGGCCCGGTTGACATCGCCCAATTCCCCATAGATATAGCCCAGCTTCAATAGCGCATCCGGGAGCCGCGCACTCTGTGGATAGCGCAACCCCAGATTAATGAACGCTTCCTTGGCGGCCTCATAATTTTGGCTGACGTAGTAGGACTCGCCCAGCCAATATTGGGCATCGCCCGTCAGCCGACTGTCCGGGTAGGCGTTCAGGAATCCTTGAAAATCCGTAATAGCTTGGGGATAGCGGCCTTCACGTAACTCACCCAAGGCCGCATCAAAATCCGCCTGTTCCGCACCCGTGCTAACGGCTGGTGGCGGGATTGGCGGCGTCTGCTCCGGTGCAGGTGCTGTGGCTGAAGGCGGCGGAACGGGTGCTGGCGAGTTGGAAACCGCTGGCCGTTCCACCATCGATGGAGCTGCTGCTGAAGCCGCTGCTGCCCGCTCCCGTTGAAGTCCCTCGACCTGATAACGGTAGAGTTCCAATTCACCGCGGATATGCCGGACTTCCAGTTCCAGTTGTTCGATGCGCTGCAACAACTCCAGCGTCAACGTATTATCGGGGGCTTGCGCCCCAGCCCTGCCAGGCAGCGCCAGGCTGCCTAGCAGGAAGCCCACGATCAACCAGGAAAACTCCGGTTTCGGCATCGCGGCTTCCCTATCAATAAACGATTTCCACACGCCGGTTCAGCGCATGGCTTTGTTCATCCTGACCGACCGCTGCTGGCCGTTCCTCGCCGTAGCTGACGACTCGGATTTGCTGGGGCGGGACGCCCATGGCGCTCATCACCTGACGCACCGCATTGGCCCGACGCTCGCCCAGGGCGATGTTGTACTCACGGCTGCCCCGGTTATCGGTATGGCCTTCGAGCTGGGTGATAATCCGCGGATTCCCCGCCAGATAGCGGGCGTTTGATTCAATCACGGTCTGGCTTTCCGGACGAATGTCAGCTTGGTCGAAATCGAAATAGACGATGCGGTCCGCAGAAACCACGCTGCCGCCGGCCATCGCTTGTCCCGGCTGCCCCGGTTTTCCCGGCCGACCGGCCTGCCCGCTGCCGGGGTAGCCGCCAGCGCCGCTAGTATCATAGCTGTCGTAACTACCCGGTGCCTGGCCATAGGCATAGCTGTAGGCTTCCTGTCCCGGTTGAGCGGTCACTCCCGGTTGCTCAGTAGCGTCCGTTGCCGTCTGGTCAGCGTTCTCGCCGGTCGAGGCGCAACTGGCCAGCAGCGCGAGTGCCGCGGCGGCCATCAGGGTGCGAATGAAGGATTGCATGGCGATTCTCCCCATTATCAAGGTTAAAAAAAAGTCAATCCATCTGAAATCAACGGCTATAAGGCGCCCAGGCCGGATCGCGGGCGACGCCGCGCAGAACAACGTCCTGCTGATTGGCGCCATCTAGCGAGACTGCTTTCAGTCGCTGACCATTGGAATAAATGATCATCTTACCGTTCGGCGCGAAGCTGGGTGATTCATCCGTACCGCCGGGCGTCAAGACCCGGAACTGACGGGCTTGCAGATCGAGTACGGCAATGTGAAAACGGCCGCCACGTCGGTGCATCATCGCAATGTAGCGACCGTCCGGTGAGACCGCAGGCCGGGCGTTGTAGTCGCCTTCGAAGGTCAGACGTTGCGCTGCGCCGCCACCGGAACCGATGCGGTACAGTTGCGGCGAGCCGCCCCGATCCGAGGTGAAGACGATACTGCCATCTGGCAGCCAGACCGGTTCGGTGTCGATGGCGCCGTTGCTGGTCAGGCGGACCGGCGACTGAGAACCCAGGCCGAGGGCGTAGATTTCCGGGTTGCCGTCCTTGGACAGGGTAAACGCCAGCCGCTGGCCGTCCGGCGACCAGGAAGGCGCACCATTGATGCCGGGGGCAGCGGAGACCACCCGACGGGCACCGCTGTAGACATCCTGGACGATAATTTGCGGTCGGCGACCCTCGAAAGACACGTAGGCCAATTTGGAACCGTCCGGCGACCAGGCCGGCGACATGATCGGCTGGCCGGAGCGCAGAATCACTTGGGGATTCTGTCCGTCGACGTCGGCGACCGCCAAGTACCAGGAACCGCCGCCGCCAGCGATGAAAGCGATGCGAGTACCGGCCAGGCCCTTTTCACCCGTGAGCTTTTCATAGATCAGGTCGCTGATCCGGTGTGCCACTGGCCGCAGTTGATTGGCGGGCACATCGAAGGAGAGGTTTAACAACTGGCCGCCCTGGGCGTCTTTCAATTGAAACTGCACGATATAGCCTCGGGAACCACCGGGACTGGCCTGACCGACAACCGAATAATCGGCAGGCGCTTGTGGCGGCTGGGGCATGATCTTGCCGGTGTGCTGCAAATCGGCGGCGATGATGCCGGCGAAATCTTCAGGTGCGCCGCCGCTAAACGGCGCGATAGCGATGGGAATACCGCCTTCGGCCTTTTTGGTGATGTCCAGATTGATCTGGGCATGGGCGAAACTGGTCATGCCGATTAGCAACAGCAACCCGATAAAAAGTTTTTCAATCGATTTCAAAGAGTGGTCTCCCCTAAACGTATAAATTCAAAATTTGGGATGTTTCCATCAGTTGGAATCCAGATTAAATGTGATTTTCAGCCCTTCCTTCGCGATGTAGGCCGCTTGGTAATCGTCGGCGGGCATCGGCAGCGGCGAAGCCCGAAGAATGGCCGATTTAACCGAATTATCGAATCCTTCATCACCACTTGATTTATGAATCCGGATTCCCGTCACTGCCCCGGAACTGCTGACGGAGATAATCGCTGTGCAACTCAAGCCAGAGTAGCCAACCGCTGAAGGATTCCACTGCCTTTTAATATAAGGTTCAATGCGCTGTTTAGCGAAATTTGCTGCCGCCAACTCCGCAGCCAACTTACGCGCTTCTTCTGCTTTGCGCTTGGCCTCGGCTTCGGCCTTACGCTTAGCCTCGGCATCCGCTTCTGCTTTGCGTTTTGCCTCTTCAGCGGCCTTACGTTTGGCTTCTTCCGCTGCCGCTTGCCGCTTGGCTTCTTCCGCTGCCGCTTGCCGCTTGGCTTCTTCCGCTGCCGCTTGCCGCTTGGCTTCTTCCGCTGCCGCTTGCCGCTTGGTTTCCGCTGCTGCTGCGCGTTTGGCTTCTTCCGCCGCCTGGCGTTTGGCTTCTTCCGCCGCTTTACGCTTGGCTTCTTCTGCTGCTTTCGCCTCTTCGGTGGCCTGGCGTTTGGCTTCTTCCGCCGCTTTACGCTTGGCTTCCGCTGCGGCGGCGCGTTTCGCTTCTTCAGCAGCCTCGCGTTTAGCCTCTTGGGCCGCCTCGGCGGCGGCTTTGCGCTTAGCCTCTTGGGTAGCTTCACGCCTAGCGTCTTCAGCGGCCTCACGTTTAGCCTCTTGGGCCGCCTGACGTTTGGTCTCTGCTACTGCTTTCTGCTTGGCCTCTTCCGCTTGACGTTTGGCTTCTTCCGCAACCTTGCGGCGCTCTTCGATCTTGCGCTGTTCCTCAGCTTCGCGGTGGGCTTCCTCGGCGACCTTGCGGCGCTGTTCGACCCGACGCTGTTCTTCGACCTTGCGGCGCTCCTCAGCTTGGCGTTGTTCCTCTTCAACCTTTTGACGTTGTTCCTCTTCAACCTTGCGTTGAGTTTCCTCGGCAACCTTGCGGCGCTGTTCGATCCGACGCTGTTCTTCGACCTTGCGGCGCTCCTCAGCTTGACGGTGTTCCTCTTCAATCTTGCGTTGGGCTTCCTCGGCCACTTTCCGTTTCTCGGCCTCGGCTTGGCGACGCTCTTCCGCTTCATGTCGCGCCTGTTCGGTCTTGCGCTGCGCTTCCTGTTCCCGCTGGTGCCGAATTTCTGCCTGCCGACGTTCCTCAACTTCACGCGCCGCTTGCGCCAGTTGCGCCTGGCGTTCAGCTTCCGCCCGCTGACGCTGGTGTTCCTGTTCAGCTAATTGTTTCAATTCTTCCCGGATGGCGACTTCGTCGACCACTTCAGCGGAAATCGCTTCGGCCTCAATGGGTTCTTGAATGGGTGCATCAGACAGGCTCAGATTCAGCAGCAGAAAAACTCCGACAAAAACATGTACCGCGATGGTAGAGACCGTCGCAATCAAATCCTGCTGTTGTGCACCGCGTTCCGAAGGCATTGCTTGCGAGTTACCGACCGCTGTGCGACACATCCGGCGGTGCGGTGGACAAGCCCACTTTAACGGCACCTACTCCCTTCAAGGCGGCCATCGCCTCGATCACTTGTTCGTAGCGCACTTCTCGATCCGCACGCACCAGCACGGGCGGTTGCGGCTTACGATTCAGGTGTTGCTGAATCTCCCCATAGCGCGGCTCCAGAGTCTTGCAGTGAACCGATTGGGCCTGTTCTGACCCGATATTCAGATGGCAGGCGCCGTCCTTCTGCACTGACATCACTACGACCTCGCTTTCCTGATTCCGGTTATCGAGCGGTTCCGCCGGGGCTTGGGGCAGATCGACCTCGACGCCTTGGTTAAGCAGTGGCGCGGTCACCATAAAGATCACCAGCAGCACCAGCATCACGTCGATGTAGGGGACGATGTTAATTTCCGCCTTCAGGCGGCTATGTGAACTGCGTCGCGCCATGGTTCAACCCTGAGCCGCCGCAGCCCGTGCAGCAGCATCGACATGGCTCTTGCGCAAGCTGTAGGACTGGCGTTGCAGGATGTTGGAGAATTCTTCCATAAAGGTCTCGTAACGGTTAGCCAGCCGGTCGACGTCATGTGCATAGCGGTTGTAGAAAATCACTGCCGGAATGGCCGCGAACAGGCCCATCGCCGTCGCAATCAGCGCCTCGGCGATGCCCGGCGCGACCTGCGCCAAGGTCGCCTGCTGGGTCGTACCCAGCGCCATGAAGGCATTCATGATGCCCCAGACTGTGCCGAACAGTCCGATATACGGACTGGTGGAGCCGGCAGTCGCCAATAGCGGCAGATACATTTCCAACTCATCCAGTTCCCGCGAACCCGCAGCGTGCATCGCTCGTTGTGCGCCGCTGACCACCGATTCCGGATCCATGGTCGGTTGGGCGCGGAGTCGCAGGAATTCCTGAAAGCCGGCCAAAAAGATGGCGTCCATCCCCCAGACGGGTTCCTTCTGGCGATTGATGCGTGCATATAACGAAGCCAGGTCAATGCCCGACCAGAAATCGTCTTCGAATTGGTCACCTGCTCGCCGGGCAGCGGTCACCACCAATTGCTTCTTGACGATCACCCACCACGAACTCAGCGAAATCAACGCCAGCACCAGCATGATCAACTGAACGATCAGACTGGCATTGACGATCAAGCTCCAAAATGACGTTTCATGGGTCACCCAAAATCTCCCTCAGATTCCTTTTTCCGCTAAAATATCAGCTTATCGAACCCAATAATAAAGCTGCCGTTCCTCAAGTCCACCCTTGCGAGGAGAACCGCTCAATGCGCCCTGCTATTCTACCGATTCTGCTGCTGACTGCGTTGCCCATCTTTGCAGCCACGCCATTGACCTTTGAGGAGGTCGATACCGATGGCGACGGATTGGTCAGCGCCGACGAAGCGGCGACCGTCGAGGGATTGGATTTTGACGCTGCAGACATGGACAAAGATGGGACGCTCAGTATCGATGAATATGATATCGCGGTGGGGAATTGGTCTCCACCAGATGGCGCTCATCCACCCAATCTCTTGGATGAAGATGCGCCGCCGCCCAAACCTTAACATGCCTCGCCCGTGTTCCCTCAAGGAGTTTCAACTGACGCTGAATAAATCGCCGCCAGAGGCTGGCCCCGCAACCACCAGCCCGAAATGCCGGTAGGCGTGGGCTGTTGCTACCCGTCCGCGCGGCGTGCGCATCAGAAAGCCTTGCTGGAGCAAATACGGCTCCAACACATCCTCAATCGTCCCTCGTTCTTCGCCCAATGCGGCAGCTAAAGTGTCCAGCCCTACCGGCCCGCCGCCGAATTTGTCGATGGTCAGCCATAATAACCGCCGATCCATTTCGTCAAATCCCTGCGCGTCCACTTTCAGCAGAGCCAGCGCCTGTTGCGCCACTTCGAGGGTAATCCGACCCTCGGCTTTCACCTGAGCAAAATCCCGCACCCGCCGCAACAACCGGTTGGCAATACGGGGCGTGCCGCGTGAACGTCGGCCAATTTCCGCCGCACCCGCCGGGTAGTCAGTTTCCACGCCGAGAATCCGCGCCGAGCGGGCTACGATTTCGGTCAACTCCTCCGGGGTGTAGAACTCCAGGCGATGCACAATGCCGAAGCGATCCCGCAACGGCGAGGTCAGCAGACCGGCGCGGGTCGTAGCGCCCACTAGGGTGAAGGGCGCCAAATCCAGCTTGATCGACCGCGCCGCCGGCCCCTCGCCGATCAGGATATCGATCTGATAGTCCTCCATCGCCGGATACAGCACCTCTTCGATCACCGGACTGAGGCGATGAATCTCGTCGATGAACAGCACATCGCGCGGCTCCAGATTGGTCAACAATGCCGCCAGATCGCCGGGCCGCTCGATCACCGGCCCGGAAGTCTGGCGCAAGTTGACGCCCATCTCGGCAGCGATGATGTGCGCCAGCGTGGTTTTACCCAGTCCCGGTGGACCGAACAACAGCACATGATCGAGCGCTTCACTGCGGGCGCGAGCGGCGTGGATGAAAATTTCCAATTGCTCGCGCATGGCCTGCTGGCCGATGTAGTCCGCCAACCGCCGGGGACGAACGGCGCGGTCCAGCGAGGCATCTTCACTGCTGGCGGCCGGGGAAATCAGACGGTCGGGGGAGGTCATGACCAAGCTTAAAGGCTATATAAGGTTGAATTCGACCGTTAACGGCGAACGGTGGCTTGCAAGGCTTGCCGAATGATCACTTCGCTGGTGAGACCATCGGTGTCGAGGCTTTGCACCATACGCGAAGCATCGGGTAGTTTGTAGCCCAACGCGACCAAGGCGCTGATGGCGTCGTCGACCGGATGAATGGCTGGCGGAGCCATTTGACCCTCCGGTAACCGAACCGTCGCTGAACGCAGGTCCAGTTCGCCAATCCGGTCGCGCATTTCAATGATCAATCGCTCGGCGGTTTTCTTGCCGACGCCGGGTAGTCGGGTCAGAGACGCTGAGTCGCCATCGCGGATACAACGGCTGAACAGCTCTACGCTCATACCCGACAGGATCAACAGCGCCAGGCGCGGACCGATGCCGGTGACCCGGATCAGATGGCGAAACAAGCTGCGCTCTGCCGGGTTGGCGAATCCGTACAGGGTATGCGCATCCTCACGGACCGTTAAATGGGTGAGCAGGGTCACTTCCGCCCCGGTTTCCGGCAGGGTCTGAAAAGTGGTCAAGGAAGCTTCCAGTTCGTAACCGACCCCATGGGCGTCAATCAGCAGATAGGGGGGTTGCTTCCAGACCAGTAGCCCGCGCAGGCGACCGATCATCGCCGCCGTCTCCGGGGGAGTAAGGCGATAGCGCCCAATCGGTTCAGGGTCTGCCGGGTGTGGCCATGACAGATCGCCACCGCCAGGGCGTCCGCGGCATCCGACGGGGGCAGTTCCGACAAATTCAGCAACAGGGCCACCATGCGCTGCACCTGCGCTTTGTCCGCCGCGCCACTGCCAACAACGGCCTGCTTGATAGCGCGGGCTGCATATTCGCTGACCGGCAAGCCAGCCATGACTACTGCGCACAGCGCCGCGCCACGGGCTTGACCGAGTTTGAGCGCTGAATCGGGGTTGCGATGCATGAAAACCTGTTCCGCTGCGACTTCCGCTGGCTGGTATTGCTGAATCACGCCGGCCACACCCTCATAGATCGCTTTCAGCCGTTCCGGTAGGGGCCGGTCGCTGGCGGTCTGAATGCAACCACTGGCGACATGCTGGCTGCGCGGCCCCTCTATATCGATGATGCCGTAGCCGGTGATGCGTGAACCCGGATCGATACCCATCAGCCGGATGGTCGTCACGCTCAGAGTTTCGCCAGAATATCGTCGGGAATATCGGCGTTGGAGTAAACGTTTTGGGTATCGTCCAGGTCTTCCAGCAAATCGAGTAGCTTGATCATCTTCTGCGCGTCCTCCAAACCCAGGGTGATATTGGAACTGGCGCGTTGGGTGACTTCGGCTTCCTCCGGTTTCAGTCCGGCAGCCGTCATCGCCGCTTTGACGGTCTGAAACGTTGCGGGGTCGGTCAAAACGTCTACCGAACCATCGGGGTTACTCACTACATCGTCAGCGCCGGCTTCGATAGCGATTTCCATGATGCGATCTTCGTCAACGCCCGCCGGATAGCTCAAAACCCCCCGTTCGGTGAATTGGAATGCCACGGAACCGCTGGTGCCCAGATTACCGCCGCACTTGCTGAAAGCATGGCGCACCTCAGCGACCGTGCGGTTACGGTTATCGGTCATGGCGTCAACGATCACCGCCACCCCACTCGGGCCGTAGCCTTCATAACGAATTTCCTCATATTCGACGCCGTCCAGCGTCCCGGTCCCGCGTTTGATGGCGCGGTCGATAGTGTCCCTGGACATGTTGGCCGTTAGCGCATTATCCATCGCCAACCGCAAACGGGGATTAGCGCCGGGATCGCCGCCGCTCATGCGGGCCGCGACAGTAATTTCCCGGATCAAGCGGGTGAACAGTTTGCCGCGCTTGGCGTCCTGGGTGTTCTTCCGATGCTGAATATTCGCCCATTTACTATGTCCAGCCATGCGAAACCTCTTGTCTGATATGCTTGGGGGTGCGGTATCGAGTGATTCAGTTTAACACCTTAGTTCTACGAGCGATGATGCGGCGGATGATGGAACCGGCCAGTGGCGAAAAATGCACAGGCCTGGGTAATTGTCGAGGGGTCCACCAGCATCTGCATATGCGACACGGGCAGGCAGATATGATCAGCCATGCCTGGGAATTGTGTCTCAACCACTGCAATCATGCCATCCGCCGGGGCTGGCATACCGGGGAACAAGAGACCCACGCCAATATTCAGGGTGCCGGCGATGGAGCCAAGCAGATTCGGCGCGGTCCAGGTCGGCGCTTGACCGAGCAGTCCGTTTTCCATGCCCTGACCCACGAACCAGCCCAGTCCGCTGTAATGCATGACCTGGGCGGCGTAACTGCCTTGATGCGGCGTCCCCAGCGTCACGATTCGGCCTGGGCGCTGTTGAGGGTAGTGATGAAAGAGATGCCGCACCACCAGCCCACCCATGCTGTGCGCCAGAAAATGTACGGTCGGTGACTCTACCCGTTCCAGTTGCCGGTGCAGATCCTCGGAGTTTTCTTCCGGCGAGCGGGTCATGCTGGGATAGGAGAAATTGATCGTGTGATAGCCGGATTGTTCCAGCCAATATTCCAGCAACCGCATCCACAAACCATGAACATATAAACCATGCACTAATACTACGGTCTCGCGCTGAGCCGTCATGAGCCACTCCTCGACCGGATAATTGGTGAAAGTGCGCATTCTAGCCGAAATTACCCATGGCCCGGCTTCATCGCTCAGTAAAATATTCGCCAAGTTTTTGTAATAGTGTCAAAATAAAACTAACTCAATCGCTGGAGAATCCCCATGAACGCCGCCACCCTGATGATGAAGGACTACCGCCTGACGCCAACGCAGGTGCCGCCGACCGTGATTGAAACCCTGGACGCTGCCGAGAAAGCGACCCTGATTGACCGGATTCAGCGACTCCTGAAGGAGCGGGACGCCACCTTGGTCGCGCACTACTACACCTCGCCGGAATTGCAGGAACTGGCTGACGCCACCGGCGGTTATGTGTCGGATTCGCTGGACATGGCCCGCTTCGGGACCGAGAGTCCTTCCAGCACGCTAATCGTCGCCGGGGTGCGGTTCATGGGCGAAACCGCCAAAATTCTCAATCCCGAAAAGCGGGTGCTGATGCCGGATTTGCACGCCGAATGCTCGCTGGATTTAGGCTGCCCTGCCGATGAATTTTCCGCTTTCTGCGACCAGTACCCGGACCGCACGGTGGTGGTCTACGCCAACACCAGCGCGGCGGTGAAGGCGCGTTCCGACTGGGTCGTCACCTCCGGGATCGCTCTGGAGCTGGTGCGACATCTGGCGAAGCAAGGTGAAAAGCTGATCTGGGCGCCGGATCGGCATCTGGGCGCTTATGTGCAGCAGGAAACCGGGGTGGATATGCTGCTGTGGAACGGAGCCTGTGTGGTGCATGAGGCGTTCAAGGCGGATGGTTTGCGGCAGTTGCGGGCGGAACACCCCGACGCTCAGGTGCTGGTACACCCGGAGTCACCGCTGGACGTAATCGCCCAGGCTGATCTGGTCGGTTCCACGACCGCGCTGGTCAAGGCGGTGCGGGAATTGCCGGCGAAAAAGTTCATCGTCGCCACCGACAATGGGCTGTTCCACAAAATGAAGCTGGCCGCGCCGAACAAAATTTTGCTGGAAGCGCCGATTGTCGGTAAGGGCGCGACCTGCGTCAGTTGCGCGCATTGCCCGTGGATGGCCATGAATGGGCTACGCAATCTGGCGCAGGCGCTAGAGACTGGGGACAACGAAATTGTTATTGACGAGGCGCTCCGGGAGCGAGCGGCGCTGCCGATTCGCCGGCTCTTGGACTTCGCCCGGCAACGACAGCGGGTAGTGTTGGGGAATAACGATGCGTGAATAGGGCGGGCGACCGATACGCTCAAGACCGTGGGAATGCGTGGTTAAATTTCACTGGGCAAGGAGGGTTGCGGGTCAACCGTTTGAAATGCGGCGTTAGCGGGCCATGGCGAATCGTCGTCTTTTACGTTACACCGCTGGCAGACGGTCTAGCGGCCAGCGCGGCAACACCTCAATCGCCATATCCTCCACTTGCCCCGCCGCCAGTCGCCGCCAGCCGGCATAGGCGATCATCGCGCCGTTGTCGGTGCAGAATTCCAGGCGAGGGTAATACACCCGCCCGCCCCGTTCCGCTGCCAATTCCCGTAAGCGTGCGCGCAACCGTTGGTTAGCGCCGACGCCGCCGGCGACCACCAGCCGCTGCAACCCCGTTTCCTGCAACGCCCGCTGACATTTGATCGCCAGCGTATCCACCACCGCCTCTTCAAAAGCGTAGGCTACGTCCGCTCGATTCTCCGGCGTCGGCGCCAACTTCCGCCAGGTATTGATCGCCGCGGTTTTCAGCCCGCTGAAGCTGAAATCACAGCCGGGCCGGTCGGTCATCGGTCGCGGAAACCTGAAGCGTCCCGGCGTCCCCTGCTCGGCCAGTTTCGCCAGCGCCGGCCCGCCCGGATAGGGCAGACCCAACAGCTTGGCCGTCTTGTCAAACGCCTCGCCCGCCGCATCATCGATGGACTCCCCCAAAATCTGGTAGCGCCCGATCCCATCCACACGCACCAGCAGGCTGTGCCCCCCGGAGACCAGCAGGGCTACGAAGGGAAATTCAGGAGGGTCCGCTTCCAGCATCGGCGCCAGCAGATGTCCCTCCATGTGATGCACTCCCAGCGCCGGCGTGTTCCATGCGAAAGCCAAGCTGCGGCCAATCGCCGCGCCGACCAGCAACGCGCCGATCAGGCCCGGCCCCCGGGTATAAGCGACGCCCTGCACCTGACGAGGCTCCACGCCAGCTTGCTGGAAAATGTCCTGCAATAACGGCAGCGTCTTGCGCACATGATCACGAGAAGCCAGTTCCGGCACTACCCCGCCATATTCAGCATGGAGCTTGACCTGACTGTATAAGGCATGAGCCAGCAAACCGCGTCCGCTGTCATACAGCGCGACCCCGGTTTCATCACAGGATGTTTCGATACCCAGAATCAGCATAGCGTTTCCCTAGTTTTGCATTTGGCGATAGGGGCGATTACAATCCAAAGTTTTCCAACAATCCAGCTTTTCCCTGAGTCCAAACCATGAAAGATGAGGTGCTGTTTTAATGCCTGCCGTGAAAGTCAAGGATAACGAACCGTTTGATATCGCGCTGCGCCGCTTCAAGCGTTCCTGTGAAAAAGCCGGGGTCCTGTCCGAGGTCCGCCGCCGCGAGTTTTACGAGAAGCCGACCCAGGAGCGCAAGCGCAAGCGGGCCGCCGCCGTCAAACGTCATTTGAAGAAACTTTCCCGGGATGTTGCCCGCCGCACCCGCCTTTACTGAGTCTGGCCTGTCTTTCCCCTTCTCCAGCGGTGAATCTCGCTATGTCCCTCAAAGACCGCATTCAGGATGACATGAAAACCGCCATGCGCGCCAAGGACAAGCAACGTCTTGGCGCGATCCGCTTGATCCTGGCCGCGATCAAGCAGCGTGAAGTCGATGAGCGCATCGAACTGAGCGATGTCCAGACGCTGGTCGTGCTGGAGAAGATGATCAAGCAGCGTCGGGAATCACTGGCGCAATATCAGAATGCTGGCCGTGAAGATCTCGCCGCACAGGAATCCTTCGAGATCGAGATCATCCAGGCCTACTTGCCAATGCCGCTCAGCGAAGCCGACCTCGATGCCTTGATCGCTCATGCGATAACCACGACTGGCGCACAGTCGGTGCGCGATATGGGCAAGGTGATGGCCTTGATCAAAGATCAGGCGCAGGGCCAGGCGGATATGGCCGTCGTCAGCGCCCGGGTCAAGGCCCATTTCGGCGGCTGAGCCGATTCCTCACTGGCGGGGCAAAGGCGTTCGGACGCCTGGAAACTGGCAAACCAGCGCTGATCCACTACCCTTTAGGGTTATGGCTGGACGCATACCTCAGGAGTTCCTCGATCAATTACTCAGCCGGGTTGACCTCGTCGAGGTCATCAACGCCCGGGTGCCACTGCGCCAGGCGGGCCATGATTTTATGGCCTGCTGTCCGTTTCATGCCGAAAAGACCCCCTCCTTCTCGGTCAGTCCCCGCAAACAGTTCTATCATTGCTTCGGTTGTGGCGCTCACGGCACTGCTATTGGCTTCCTGATGGCCTATGAGGGACTGGAATTTTTGGATGCCGTCGAGGACCTGGCGCGGCTGGCCGGTCTCGAAATACCGAAAACCGGTGGCGGCGACGACGGTTCATCCCGCGTCCTTTTGGAATGGCTCGCCCAGGCTGACCGTTTTTTTCGCCAGCAACTGCGTGAGCATCCAGCCCGGCAACGGGCGGTGGACTACCTGCGCCAACGTGGCCTGACCGGTCAAATCGCCGGGCGCTTTGGCATCGGCTATGCCCCGCCCGGCTGGGAGAATGTGGTTCGGGCACTGCGTGAGGCCGGCGCAACACCCGATCAACTCATCGAAGCCGGGCTGGCCAGCCGCGATGAGCAAAACCGGCTGCGCGACCGTTTCCGCGACCGCATTATTTTCCCCATCCGCGACCGTCGGGGACGGGTGATCGCCTTTGGTGGCCGGGCGCCGGACAGTGACGCCACGCCCAAATATCTGAACTCCCCGGAAACCCGGCTGTTCCACAAGCGGTCGGAATTGTATGGCCTCTACGAGGCGCGCGCTCACAGCCAGCGCCTGCAACGGCTGGTGGTCGTTGAAGGCTATCTGGATGTAGTGGCGCTGGCCCAGCATGGGATACCTTACGCCGTCGCCACCCTGGGTACTGCTACGACCGATGGGCATATCGAACGGTTGTTTCGGGCGGTTGAGGAACTGGTGTTTTGCTTCGACGGCGACCGGGCCGGACGGGCGGCGGGTTGGCGAGCGCTGGACGCAGCGCTGCCCTTCCTCCGCGATGGCCGGCAAATCAGCTTTCTGTTTCTGCCGGAGGGCGAAGACCCGGACAGCCTGATTCGGCGGGAAGGTCAGGCCGCATTCGAGCAGCGGTTGGCGCAAGCCACATCGCTGGCCGATTACCTGTTTGCTGAACTGCGCGGCCGGGTGAATCCCGACACCTTGGCTGGCCGGGCCAGGATGGCGGAATTTGCTCGACCACTGCTGGAAAAGCTGCCCGAGGGGCACTTTCGCGACCTCATGGAAGCCCGGTTGCAACACGACGCGAAACTGGTTCACACCCGGTTACGTCCGCCGGCTCCTGCGCCGATCCGCACAGTGGATCACAATGCGCTGCTGATCCGGACCCCGCTGCGCAAGGCGATTGCGCTGTTGCTGCATCGACCGGAACTGGCGCAAACCGCGCTCACTGACGATGTCGCTCTGCGCGACAGCAACCAGCCCGGCATCAAACTGCTGGTCGATCTGCTGGACATTTTACGCAACCAACCTCAACTCCGCGCCGCCGCGTTGCTGGAACGCTATCGAGAGACCCGCGAGGGCGCGATTCTGGAACGGCTGGCGCAATGGACGCCTGAACCGGAACTGGCCGAGGATCAGTTTGGCTTCGAAGCGGAATTTGCCGATATCCTCGACTATCTACGGCAGCGCGACGACCCAGAGGAACAATGGCTGGAAGCTTTATTGCAGCGTAGCGCGCCCAGTGCGTTAAGCGCCGAGGAGCGGGAGGCTTTACGGAACTTCGGTAAGGTAAGAAAAGTCTAATAACGATTTTCTGAAAAACTGTAGTTTCAATGCTATCATTTTCGATTTGAATTTTTTTACACATTCCATTACGTGAACAGGTCATGAGCGAGCAGCAACAATCGCAATTGAAGAAGTTGATCGCCCGAGGCAAAGAGAAGGGTTTCCTGACCTATGCCGAGGTGAATGACCATTTGCCTGATGATATCGTCGATCCTGAGCAGATCGAAGACATCATTGCGATGATCAATGACATGGGCATCGAAGTCCATGAATTCGCCCCTGATGCCGAGACCTTGTTGCTCAATGAGAACCCGGTCAACGCTGACGATGACGTCGTCGCCGAAGAAGCTGCAGCGGCCCTTGCGGCGGTAGACAGCGAATTTGGCCGCACCACCGACCCGGTGCGCATGTATATGCGGGAAATGGGGACAGTCGAACTGTTGACCCGTGAAGGCGAAATCCAGATCGCCAAGCGCATCGAAGAAGGCATGAGCCAGGTGCTGTCGGCGCTGGCCAGCTATCCACTGACTATCGGTGAATTGCTGCGCATTTATGACTCGATCAGCGAAAACGGCACCCGGTTGGCTGATGTGATTAGCGGCTTCAAGGATGTCGAGGAAGCCCCGCCACCGTTGCCGGATGAGGACATTCTGCTCACTGCGGATGACCCGGATGCGGTAGTGAGCGATGACGAAGTGGTCGTAACGGTCGACGACGAGCACGAGGAAGAGGAGGAAGCGCAGACCAGTGTGGTCGAGAATGGCCCCGACCCCGAGGAAACGGCTCGTCGGTTTGCCGATTTGCGCGCCCTGTACGAACAGACCCTGGCCAGCGTGGACGGACTGGGCTTGCAGCACCCCCATGTCCAGACCTTGCGCCAGCAGCTTGGCGAACGCTTTGTGCAGTTCCGGTTGGTCCCGAAAACTCTGGATCAGTTGATTTTCAAACTGCATGAGATGGCTGAGCGGATCCGTGCGCATGAGCGAGAGGTGATGCAGGTTTGCGTTGGTAAGGCACAAATGCCGCGCAAAACCTTCATTACGTCCTTTCCGCAGAATGAAACCCGGCTGGATTGGGTGGACGAGCAGATTCAGGGGGCCAAAAAGTATTCCGCCCTGTTAGCGGATTATCGTAACGAAGTGATGGAGGCGCAACGGCGGTTGCGGGCGATCGAGCGGGAGGCGCGGCTGTCGGTTCACGAAATCAAGGATATCAACCGTCATATGTCCATCGGCGAAGCCAAGGCCCGGCGGGCGAAAAAGGAAATGGTCGAGGCGAATCTGCGGCTGGTGATTTCCATCGCCAAGAAGTACACCAATCGTGGTTTACAGTTTTTGGACCTGATCCAGGAAGGGAATATCGGTTTGATGAAGGCGGTGGATAAGTTCGAATACCGGCGCGGCTACAAGTTCTCGACCTACGCCACCTGGTGGATTCGCCAGGCGATTACCCGGTCGATTGCCGATCAGGCCCGCACCATTCGTATTCCGGTGCACATGATCGAGACCATCAATAAATTGAACCGAATTTCCCGGCAGATGTTGCAGGAGATGGGCCGCGAACCGAGTCCGGACGAATTAGCCCGGCGGATGGAGATGCCGGAGGACAAGGTGCGCAAGGTGCTGAAAATCGCCAAGGAGCCAATTTCGATGGAGACGCCGATTGGCGACGATGAAGATTCGCATCTGGGCGATTTCATTGAGGATGCCAACGTGATGTCGCCAGTGGAAGCAGCTACGGTTGAGGGCCTGCGCGAGGCGACCCGTGAGGTGTTGGCGACGTTAACCCCGCGCGAGGCCAAGGTATTGCGGATGCGGTTTGGCATTGATATGCCAACCGATCATACGCTGGAGGAAGTCGGCAAACAGTTCGATGTCACCCGCGAGCGTATCCGTCAGATCGAAGCCAAGGCGTTGCGCAAACTGCGCCATCCTAATCGTTCCGAACAGTTGCGCAGTTTTCTGGATTTGGAATGAAGCCAGTGGCGGCAGGGCCGGATAGAGGTTAAAATTACAACGTTCTGGGCCCTTAGCTCAGTGGTTAGAGCAGGGGACTCATAATCCCTGGGTCGTAGGTTCAAATCCTACAGGGCCTACCAGAAAATCAGTGAGTTATTGCTTTGTGTGGGTGGCTGCTCGGCTTCTAGTGTCAACAAAGTGTCAACTTTATCAAGGGGGTTGAAGTGGGTAGCTTCTTGCAGGTGTTCCGGTGCCAAGTGGGCATAGCATAGAGTCATCGCTAGACTTTGGTGGCCCAGAATGCGTTGTAATACCAGAATGTTCCCACACTTCATTATGAAGTGGCTGGCGAGAGTATGTCTCAGTACATGAGTCAGTTATCCAGCAGGAAGTTCCCAGCAATTTCCGGCCTCTCCTAGCCTTTTGAAAGGTTTCATGTAATCAGTGTATTATGAAAGTCACTTTTTGGCTTTGATTGAAGTGGACCTCATTGTCCAGACAACTTTTGGTCGAATTTAAGGTAGATCCTCTGCGCCTACTCCCCCTCACGGTGGCAAGTTCTGTCCAGCTCTTTTTCTGAGCTACTCCACTTGGACTTGCAACCGCCCAATCTGGCTGTACAGTGCATCCAGGTCCGTTTCATCCTCCACCCGCCGCTGGCCCCGCTTATGCTCAAAGACTCCCTTGAGTCCGTCTTGGCCTTCGCGTTTCCAAGTAGCGACCTGATGTGGATGCACTTCGTAAGCCCCCGCAATCTCGTTGACCATCTTACGACCCGTCAGCGCTTCCAACGCGACTTTAAACTCTGCACTATAGTCTTGCTAATAGTGATCCCCATATTCCTGGTGAACCAACTTTGAATGGAGTTGTCTAACCGGAGTAAAGAGTCTATCCAGATAAGGCCTATTTTGGAGGAGTGCTGCCATGAACGCCGAGT
>JAKLIY010000129.1 GCA_022709365.1 Pseudomonadota bacterium | reverse complement strand
GCGAAGCGTAGCGATCGAATCCGGGACATGACGCTGCGCCCTTCCCGCTGCCACGAGGTCGGTAATTTTCGGGTAATGCAGGCGTTTGTGGTTGAGCAGGGTTTTTTTTACTGCCATGGCTGAGGCGATGGTGAAGCAGGAAGGCATAAGCGGCAATGCACAAGGTCGCATGATGATGCAGCCCGCGCCAGTTTCGCCCTTCATAGTGACCCAGGCCGAACTCCTGTTTCAATTCCCGGTAGTCGCGCTCGATGCGCCAGCGCATCTTGGTGACATGCACCAAGCGTTCAATCGCCGTATTGACGGGCAGGGTCGAGAGGAAGTACTTCAGCGGTTCGGCATCGCCTTCCGGCCACTCGATCAACAACCACTCCTCCGGACGTTGGGTGCTGCGCCAATAATCGCGGTGAGCGGTACGGATACGCACGGCGGCAAAGCGCGAAAAGAGCGTTTCATTGCTGCCTTCGCGCCAGGCTACGGTCAGGTAGGCGTCAAGCGGCAACGCCAGCGCCAACGCCTTGACCGACTCCGGCGCATGACCCGGCGCCCGGCGCAGGTTCTTGCTCGGACGTCCGGCGCCAACCGTGGGCTCGGGTGGCAAGGGCGCCACGCCCGGCGCCCACACGCTGGTGTTCGACCGGATGCCTACCGCGTAGCGCAAACCCATCTCAAGCAGCTTGTCCCGGAAGGCCGCGCTGTCGCCATACGCCGGATCGGCCAGCACGATCCCGGCGGGCACGCCATCGTCCCGGGCTTGTTTCACCTGCGCCACGGCAATCTCGAGCTTGCTCTCGAACTTGATCCCTTCCGGTATGCCCACCGTGGCACGGCGGGGCTGATCCTCCGCCCATTCCTTCGGCAAGTATAGGCGCCACTGGATCGGCAGGCTCCCGCTGTCGCTGGCCAGGGACAGGCTGACCGCGACCTGGCAATTCTCGGTCTTGCCCAACTGGCCGCAGTATTGTCGCGTCACCCCGACCGAGTGCGTACCTTGTTTGGGCAGGCCGGTATCGTCAATGATCCAGTAGCACCCGCGATCCAGCCCCAGTGCCGGTTCGACAACGGCCCGGACTTCCCGCAGCACGGCGGCATCCGACCACGCCGACTTGGCCACGAAATGATGCAGCGACTGGTGCTTGGCTTGCACGTGCAGCGGATCAAGGTGCGCCGCCAGCGGCTCCACGCTCTTGCGTTTGATCGGCAGCATCAAACCTCGGCAGTAATCCAGCAGACCAGCGCGCCGATCCGCGTGACCCAGCACGCCCGCCAACCGCTCAAGATACCGCTCCAGTTCTTCGTCGATTCTCATGACGCTACCCTCGCTAAGGAAGATGTCTGCATTATCGGCGTAAGTTAGAGTTTATGACACAGTTAAACTAACGGCTGCTTCCAATTTTTCGGTTTGCGCGGCGAATGGCTGCTTCCAATCTTCGTCACGGGCCGGTTTGGGTCGCGAGGCGACCGTCCTACCTTCGGATTCATCGCCGGAAAGCGGTCAGTTAAGTTCCAATTCCTGAAAGCGGCCAGTCGCCACTGGGTGCACCCGACCCCGAGCGGACGGTAAAGCCTTCAGTGGTTCAGCGGCAGGTTTTGGAGTGGAGCGGCCTCCCCGAGCACCTACCCACTGACATCGATCGGCCAACGCGGCCAGAGGCGTGGTGCTTTACGAACGTCTGTAATCAGTCAGATTAGCGACGATCAGCCAAAACAGCCTCCTGTAACGTAATGCGGCGATGGATTCAACGGCTGACCACAGCGATGGAGATCGGCTCGGCTTTCGGTAATCATGCTCACGGCGCGCTCACGAAATTCGGGGCGATTCGGTTTGTGTGGAAACAACAATGGACAGTGTCAGTTTCAGCGCCATATCAGTAGGCCACCGAGGATCAGTCCGGCCAGAAAAACCGTATCGACCGCCAGCATCAGCACCGGGCGCCAGCCGAGACTGGCTAGTTGCTGCAGCGAGGTCTTGACGCCGAGCGCGGCGATCGCCACGACCAGGCACCAGCGCGACAGGTGCGATGCGGCGTCGGTCACCGGTTTGGGAATGATGCCGAGGCTGTTGATCACAACCAGAATCGCGAAGCCGATCAGGAAACCGGGCAGCAGCGGCGGGCGATTTCCGCCCTCGCTGCGCGTGCGGAAGACCAGCGAGAAGACGAGCACTACCGGCAGCAGCATGGCAAC
>JAKLIY010000128.1 GCA_022709365.1 Pseudomonadota bacterium | reverse complement strand
CCCAGGCCCCGGTCGTGCGGCCCGATGCACGGGTTCCCCTCCCGCGCGCAGACTCCGCCGCCGAACTCGCCGTTCCTCACGCGGGGCGACCGACTCGCCGCCGGGCCCGAGGCGGCGGCGGAGGGGGGCGAGGGCGTCTCGCCTGGACCCAGAGCGCAGCGGCTCCGGCACCGAGCGAGAATTGCCCCTGTCTCCAACCGCGCCACACGCGCCCGTTGAGTAGTTCCCTCACCAACCGCCCAGCGAGCCAGCGGGTTCAGCGCGATGCCGGGTAGGCGTAAGGATTCCTTCGTAAATGAGTAACAGGATGCCATTGTCATTTTTATGACTGGCCTGACGTGGTGCTTCCGGTACGGTGGATTCCTCTCACGCTTTGACCGATGCGCGTGACCGGATAAAGTGGAGCAGCGTCGAACGCGATACGTCCATGATCCAGCCCTTTTAAGGTCGCTAGGCCCTGTTCGCGACTCTTGCTTTCGCAGATGCTTTTATAAGTTTAGCCGTCGATACATGAGGATGTCCTCGAAATTGGGTTTTCTCCATTGGCGGTTTTTTAGGGCCGCGTGGATGTTTCTTATACTTTTTCAAATCAACATGGGTGGCAATGTTGAGTAGCATATTATAATGGTCCCTGAATTCCGGACAGGTAAATAAGGTAGTACTCTGCACGGGTAGGACCGCAGATAAGGCGGAGACGAGCGATGCAGAGAAAAGTATTCAGTGCGGAGTTCAAGGCGAAAGTGGCGCTGGAAGCGCTGGCCGGCCGCAAGACGGTCAACGAGATCGCGGGTGCCTACGAGGTACATCCGCATCAGGTGGCCACGTGGAAACGTGAGGCCCAGGACGGACTCAAGGTGTTGTTCGAGCGCCGGCGGGGCCGGCGCCGGGTCGAGGACGGGACGGACGCCGAGGCGCTGTACGGCCAGATTGGGCGGCTGCAAGTGCAGGTGGAGTGGCTGAAAAAAAAGTCCGGACTGAACCCGTCCCCGTGAGGTGGGGGTGGATCGAACCGGACCACCCGGCGGTGTCGCTGGCCGTGCAGTGCCAGTTGCTCCGGCTGAGCCGGAGTACGTGGTACGAGCGGGCCAGCGCGCCGAGCGCGCTGAACGTGGAACTGATGCGCCGTTTGGACGAGGAATACACGGCCCATCCGTTCTACGGCAGCCGACGGATGACGGCGGTGCTGCGCCGGTCTGGCTACGCGGTGAATCGCAAGCGAGTGAGGCGATTGATGCAGCAGATGGGGTTGGCGGCGATCTACCCCAAACCGGCGCTGTCGCGCCCCGACCCGGATCATCGCCTCTACCCGTATTTGCTGCGGGGGGTGACGGTGACTGGACCCGATCACGTATGGAGCACCGATATTACCTACATTCGGCTCCTGCGGGGATTCGTCTACCTGGCGGCGATCCTGGATTGGTATAGCCGCAAGGTGCTGGCGTGGCGACTCTCCAACACCTTGGAGACCCGGTTCTGCCTGGACTGTCTGGACGAGGCGTTGCGGTGGGGTCAGCCGTCGATCTTCAACTCGGACCAGGGCGCGCAGTTCACCAGCACCGCGTTCACGGACCGTCTGGCGCAAGTGGGCATCCGGATCAGCATGGACGGTCGGGGACGGGCCCATGACAATATCTTTGTCGAACGATTGTGGCGCTCGGTTAAATATGAGGAGGTGTACCCCAACGGCTACGGCACGCTGGACGATGCCCATCACGGGCTGCACCGCTATTTCGAGTTCTACAACCACCAGCGGCCCCATCAGGCCCTGGGTTACCGAACACCAGCCGAGGTGTATGCCGATAGGGCAGTAATCCTGTCACCAAGAAACGCAGAGGTACTATCTTAAATTCGACCAAAAGTTGTCTGGACAATGGGGTCCACTTCAATGCACAACTATCTGAAAAAGTTTGATAAGCAGAGGGTAGAAAGGATAAAAGACAATCGTGGCTTCAAAATGACCGCTGGTCTCATAGCCATATTCCGCAATGCGCAGATAACGATCAGTATCCCAACGGAAAAGTACTTTATACAAAGCTTCCAGTGGGCCTAGCGATTCATTAAATATCAGGATAAAAGCTAGGCAGGCACTGAGTAGCACCAAAACCGAGCCCTTTTAAGGTCCTCCAGAACATATTGTATAATATCACAATTTTTGGCTGATCCGGTGTCCTTTAATGTTTAGCGAAATCTTGGAACGATTCATCAAAGATAGTCCTGTC
>JAKLIY010000127.1 GCA_022709365.1 Pseudomonadota bacterium | reverse complement strand
ATGAAGGCGATGCCGGTGTCCTCGCCCCGACGGGTGTGCAGGTAGATGCACATCGGCATCAGGGCGGTGGGAATCAGCGCTACAAAGCGCGTATAGCTCAACATCTGGGGAAACTCGCCCCGGCAGTACCGGCAGATGTGCAGCAGGTAAAACGCCTTGAAGTTGCGGTACTGAGACTGATGGAAATAGACCAAAATCGTCATGATCTCGCTGAGGGTTAACCGGCTCGCTCGTTGCCGTTTCCGCTCGCCGCCGGTCAGCAGTTGGCGATGCCAGACGGGTAGGAACAACCGGCAGAAATCATCAACATCGCAGAACAGTTCATCTAAGCTCATGGCGGGGACTCTTGGGAGGGGGCGATACCCAGGAACTTTAGCCGGTTCCATCCCAGGAGCCACCCCTCCATCCTTATCCAGAACTGACGTTAGTCAAGTCGTTCACCGACGATCTCAGTTGGCAAATCCAGCGCCAGTTGGTGAAGCTGTACTTCCGGGTGAAGGAAGCGGTCGCCCAGCCCGCGCCGCAACCGACCTTAACGAGCGCCCAGTGGCAGGAACTCCGCGATCTGATTCATGAGATCGCGCGTTGCTGCAAGTTCCAGGATAAAGCCAACTTCGCCGTCAACGAGCGCATCCGCTTCGCCTACGGTCTGCACAGCGCCAGCGAGTTGCGGCCCGATCACCTCGACGAGGTGAAGGCCGAACTGGAAAGCCTAAAGACGTTGGCCGTCAATCACCATGACCGGCTGGTGGCCCTGGACGAGGAATTCATCACCGCCGTACTGCGTCCGCCCGTCTCCATCCGCAAAGTCCGCGCCCTGGCCAAGAAGCAGGCCGTGCAACCCGTGCTGATTCAATAGTCAGTATCCTCCACGCCACGCCCGGTTCCCGTCCGCCGGTCGTGACGGCAGACTGGACGGATGAACGCTCAATCCACTCGCATCCTGTTTTTCAAAGCCAACCCCCATCATGGGCCTGATGGACGGTTTGCGCCGGTCTCTGGCGCATCCGGCGCAACGCCGCTGTCCAGCGCCGAAATTACGACCATTCAGCAAGCTCGCGCCTATTGGCGGGCGCATTTTGCCAATAAGACGCTGGCGCTGAACGTCCATAGCGCCAACCCCGACAACGAAAAAAACAAACCCATCCCCATCAAGGTACGGTTCAGCGATACCAGCCATGCCTATACCGGTGATTCTGGCGGACGGCATAACAAAACCGGCAAGCGAATATTTGACGAAAAACGCGCCAAAGCCCTGGATCGACTGATTCCTACGATTGAACATCCAAAACAGCGGATACGGAATTTTGATGCGGATTTACTGCTGGAAGGGCGGATCAACCACGAGTATTACACGGTTGTCCTGAAATGGCGGGCAGCGCTTGAAGTCTACGAATTCACCAGCACCCACTTCAAACCGGTCCATGAAGTTGATGATCTGATTCGTCATCAATCCCGCAGAAACAACGAAGGCCCGCTTCGGAAAGCGAGCCTTTGTTGCGGGAGCGCCTCGCCCCCTCCGCGTTCCCCCGTGCTTGAAGCCTCGTTCGAGTGCAGGATTTCTCCCCCGGGTGTCACCACGGACCTGTCCGAAGACAGCGTTGGTAGCGGCCGAACAGAGCAAAGTCTACCCTCCATCGCCGATCTGTTCAAGGCATGCCCCCCGCTGCAACAGGCCCATACGCTCCTGTTGTGGCGCGACGATGAACCCGCCGTAGCGGCCCTATCGGCATCTTGAAAGAGGCGGCCATCCACCGCGTTTTGAACGCCCACCCCGAGGGCGGCAAACTGGCCGCTATTGACCGGCTAGTCAATCCCGGCGGCGAACTGCACGGCCAGCCCGGCGTGATCTTTGCGCACAGCCTGGAGGCCGTGCGCCACATCGCCGAGCGGTTGAAACGCGCTGGCCATCGCGTCGTTACCCTGACTGGCAAGGATTCCGGCCCTGTCAAGACCCAGAAGAAAGCGCAGTTCGCCCCGGAAGCCGGCCCGGCCCAAGCCGATATTTTGGTGACCTCCGACGCCGGCGCGGTCGGGATGAACGCCCAGCGCGGGCGCTGGATGATTCAGCACGACACCCCCCAGACCGCGATGAACCACAACCAGCGCAACGGGCGAGTGGATCGCGTCGGCCAGCAGCATGACGTCCAGTTGATTGACCTGATCCACGATCATCCCGCCGAACAGGCCGCCCGCGAGCGACTGAGTAAGAAATATGAGTT
>JAKLIY010000126.1 GCA_022709365.1 Pseudomonadota bacterium | reverse complement strand
AATTCTTTCAATTCACTCATCAAGTTACCCTTGCATCTTTCCAAGAGTTGTTGCTTTAAAAGTCAGCCGAAAGGTATACTAAATTTATCGCATTCAGCCACAAAAATTCGCACGGTACACCAATGTTGCTCGATCATCACCGCGAAAAACTGATCAACACCATCCTGTTCTTCGCCAAGAATACCCAGTACTTGGGTAAAATCAAATTGTTCAAGCTGCTGTATCTACTCGATTTCGAGCACTTCCGCATGACCGGGCGCAGCGTGACTGGACTCAGTTACCATGCCTGGAAATTCGGTCCGGCGCCGGTGGCGCTCTATCAGGAATGGGATGAACCGGAACCGGATTTTTCCGCCGCCATCACGATTCAACCTGAAACTGTGATTGATTACGTTCGTGAAACCGTTGTTCCACAAACTGAATTCGACAATAGTCATTTCTCCAAACGAGAATTGCGAATCATGGCCGAGCTGGCGAAAAAATACCGCAACGAATATTCACCGGCAATGATTGATGTCACCCATGCTGAAAATGGCGCGTGGGCCAAAGTCTGGAACGGCGGCCAGGGATTTGACCAGACTATTCCCTATGCCTTGGCTATCACGAACGATGATCCGAATCGCGCTGCCATCCTTGAAGCCGCCCAAGAGTACGAAGCCATCGCCGAAACCACAAGGGGCTCCTGAAACCATGGGCCTGCCGGCTGGCGTCATCCCCGGACAAATCTACCGTCACAGTCGTTTCTACCGCAATTCTGCTGGCCTTTGGCAAACCAAGTATCTACTCGTGTTAGCCGGAACGCCTGGAGACGACGTGATTTTTCGACTCCTGACCAGCCGGGCGCACGGTCGCCCGGAATCACCCCCCTGTTACCACGGCGATCCTTATCCCGGATTTTATCTGGGCGTTCTGGGCGAACCATTGACCACCAAAAGCTGGCTCGATTTGCGCGGCCAGGATGATTACGAGGGATCGGTATTCGCAATCGATTGCACACGAGGCATTTTGCAATCAGTGGGTTTATTACCACTGGCTGTGTTATGCCAAGCGATGAATTGCACCGCCAACGCCGACGATACCACCACACAGCAGGAACGCTTGCTGCGCGACCAACGCGCTCGTTTGTATTGCCCCTGAATACCGCATAACCGGCCTCACGCCGAAAACATCCTGATCTTGGTTTCCCGCAGCAGTTCCGCTGGTTTGCCGCCCGCTTGCAGGGCCGCAAGACCACCCGCCTTTTTGACTTCCGGCGTCTGAAAGATTTTAGGATTTTCCAGCCCGTCGGTGCCGCCTTTCTCGAACTGGCTGACAATGGCGCGAATCGCGGCGGCGGTCGGCTCCGGCAAACCCCGCAGCCAGTCCTCGTGCTTGTAGCCGAACGCCAGCGCCCGATCACTGCGGGTGCGCGGCGACAGCCCGAACCCCAGATCGGCCAGCACGTCGTACAAGTCGTAGTCGTTCATCTCTTCCAGCATTTGCAGCACGCTGGACGCATAGCCGGAATGCACCAACCGATCCAACAGCGCCCGCCGCTCCTCCGGCTGGGTCCAGCGCCGGCGAAATTCCTCCAGCGCCGGCGCTTCGGCGATCAACCGGGTCGCCAAACGGGATTTGTACTCTTCCACAGCAATCGGCCTGGCCTGGCCATCCTCCTGAACCACTACGAAGCGTCCGGCCTCGGTCACCTGCACGTCAAACCCATCCAGGATTACGGTTGGCGCATAAGGCGGCGGTGGGCCTTCGCCGCCAGACGAAGGCGGCGGCGTCACAAACCCCAGGCCGAACAGGTCGGTGGCGCCGGTGTAGTCGTAAACCCGGAACATCAGCTTGCCGGTGACCAGATCAATGCGGGTGCCCCGACCGATCATCTGGTAAAAGCTGATGGGAGAGCGCACGTATTTGAAAAACACGATGTTGCTCACTTTGGATTTTATTCATTAAAAATGAATTGGTTACTGTCCTGCCCGGTACGCCGATAGACCGTACCGGTAAAGATCGCCAGCAGGGCCGATCCACTGCGCACTTCCACCCGATAAACCGCTGTGCGTCGCCCCAGATGGACCTCGGTCGCCAGCGCCTCCACCTCCGCGCCAGCCTGACTCGCCTGCACATACTCCATGTGCGCAGCGAGCGCGACCGCCAGGGTTCCGTGCGAATTGGACGCCAGCGCGAAAGCGGCATCGGCCACCGAGTACAGAAACCCACCGTGCGCCGAACCCC
>JAKLIY010000125.1 GCA_022709365.1 Pseudomonadota bacterium | reverse complement strand
CCGTAGACGTACCAGAAAATATCCTCTTTCGTGATGGTGGGGTCGCTGTAGTGGTCGCAGAAAGCCGCCAGCGCCCAGTCGGTGATGGCGTCGTGGCGGATGTAGCCGTCGGCATCCGGCGTGCTGCTGGCATCGAATATTTCGCTTTGAGGCTTGGCGCTGGTGTCGGCGTCGGCTTTCTCATACCAGTAAAGGGGGAAGCATTGGCCTTTGGAGATCATTTCCAGATCGGGAAGCGTTTTGGTAGCCAGTGCCGAAAAAGGTTTAGTTGATCCAATTCCTGTTGCTGAAATCACGATGTTTTCGTGTTTGGGTGTGGGAAAGAGACGGGGCATTAAATAAGGCCGATGATTCATCATCCGATCAAAGTAAAGCCAGTGTTTTACGAACGGACGATATAATCCTGAAACAATAGAGGTAAACGAAAATTGAGCCTTAATACCTTTTTTAACCCGGATTATTCATAAAAAAGGGCGAACCTCGTTCAACTCATTGATATAATGAGTGTTACGACAATAACGCTTCGGAGAAGCTAAACGAGGTCGCCCATGTCTCAGTCTACCCCAGAACCGTTGCGATTTTCTCCCGTCGCTGGCCTGACCGTGCGCGCCGCGTTCGACGGCGGGGCGCTGTCGTCGGACTTTGGTCCCCTGATTCTGCGGGGCGTCGACCAGCAGATCGGGCTGATTGACCGTCTCGTCCAGGCGGTTGACGACCAGCGCCATCCGTCGTATATCGCGCATCCCTTGCGCGACCTGTTGGCCCAACGGATCTTCCAGATCGCCTGTGGCTACCCGGATGGCAACGACGCCAATGCGCTCCGTACCGACCCGCTGTTTAAGCTGGGCGTGAATCGCCATCCCTTGGCGCAGGCCATGGACCTGGCCAGCGGCCCCACCTTTTCCCGTCTGGAAAACGCCGTGTCGACCAAGGATCTCTATCGCCTGGCGCGGGCCTTCGTCGATCAGTTCATCGCCAGCTACCCCCAGCCGCCGGCGGTGATCGTGCTGGACCTGGATCACTCCGAGGACCCCACGCACGGGCAGCAGGAATTCAGCTTCTACAACCACTATTATGGCCATCACTGCTACCTGCCGCTGTTCCTGTTCGAGGGGCTCTCGGGCCAGTTCATCACGGCGGCGCTGCGCCCCGGTCAACGCCCGACCGGCGCCGAGAACGCCATGATCGTGCGGCGGGTGCTCAAGCGGCTGCGGGCGGCCTGGCCCCAGACCCGCATCATCCTGCGCGGCGATGCCCACTTCGCTAATCCCGAATTGATGCAACTGGCCATGGCGGATCCGCAACTCGACTTCCTCTTTGGGCTCGCCGGTAACCGCGTCCTGTCGCCCTTGGCCGAGCCGTTCCTGGCCGCTCACCGCCGCCGCCTTGAGCATGCCCGTCGGGCCGGGTGTGCCCTGCCGACCCCGACCCGCAGCTATCACGAACTCGCCTACCGGGCCGACACTTGGCCGCAGGCCTTTCGGGTGATCCTCAAGGCCGAGGTGATGGCCTTGGGCGACAACCCGCGATTCGTGGTCACCTCGCTGGACCTGCCCACCCCGGAGTGCCTGTACCGCGATCTCTACAGCGCCCGCGGCCAGGACGAAAATTTCATCACAATGCTCAAGAACGACTTGGCCAGCGACCGGACCTCCGACCACTGCTTCCTCGCCAACCACCTGCGCCTGTTCTTCGCCGGCGCGGCCTATGTCCTCCATCAGGCGCTGCGCACCGAAATCCTGGTCCACACCGAACTGGCGAAGGCCCAACCGCTGACCGTCATCCTCAAGCTGTTCAAGTTGGCGGTGCGGGTGGTGGCCTACCAGGATCGGATCAAACTGCACTTGCCGACGAGTTGTCCGGTCAAGGACCTCCTGCGCCGGGTCACCGACCTCCTGTTCCTGACGCGACCGCCGCCGCTCTCCGCTTGACCCCTGCGGTCAATACCCCCTGGACACCCAGGCCCGTCCGGGCCGGCGGCGTGCTGCCCGTCGGGTCGCCACCGCGCCCGTAGGTATAACCACAACCCCCGGCTAACAGGGGCAACCGCAACGTCCATTATCTATCTGAGTATGGATAACCCATCCATCCTGCTGGTCATGCCTTGAATCCGACTCTGTAGGGCGGCCTCTGGCGCCGTTGGCGGTTTTATGAAATATTCGGGCTAAATGAGCAACTCAGAACTCAATCCCGCGTTGCGCCTTCACGCCCTGTTCCCGATAGGGAT
>JAKLIY010000124.1 GCA_022709365.1 Pseudomonadota bacterium | reverse complement strand
GTACGACGGTTTCGGTGATCGTGCCGGCGGCGCTGGCAACCATGACCGGCGATCAACTGGCCGCCTATCTCTATCGCACCCGCGACCGTCCCGGCGAACAGGAGTCTTACCCTCTGGCCGGCAAGGCGCTGCTGGTGCGTAAACCGCTGGCCGGCGATTCATCGTCCTCATAAGGAAGCACCGATGTTCATGATTCAGCGTCACGGCGTCCCACTGGAAGCCAACGGGTTGAGTGCGACCCAGAATCTGCTGGCCCGCCCTGATACCGCGCCCATTCTGATCATCGGTGCGCCGACCGGGGCCGGCAAGACCTTTGGTTTCCAGAAACTGATCAAAAACACGGGTAGCGTCGTGCTGTTCATCGTGCCCACCCAGGCCCTGGCCCGAAACATCTGCGAGAGCCTGGAGCGGGAGGACTTGTACGCTAAACAGTGGGACAGCCAGCAAACCTGCGCCGCCGTCGAACGCGGTATCTCTACCTGGACCGAGCGCCTGCACAGCCTGACCGTAGAGGCCCGGCAACGAGGTGGCATGATCGTCGCCACCTTAGAGGCGTTTCACGGCATCACGCTGGGGCGTCCGGCCCAATCCAAAACCGATTTCGATGTGCAGGATGTGCTGACCCATGTGGATTGGCTGGTGTTCGACGAAGCCCATTTACTCAACGAACGGGCGATGGGCTTCATGGCCTTGTGGGCGACCCTGGTGGGTTTTCGTCGTCAATGTTGCGGCGGACGCACCCGGTTGGCGCTGCTCTCGGCTACCCACAGCGCCTGGGTGGATTTTCTGGTCCGGTGCGACGAAAACAACCTCATCAGGTTGCCGCCGGAGTGGGTGGATTATCAGACCGAGACCATCGTGGATTTGCCAGCGACTGCGGCAGCGCCGTCGGGTGTGCGACTGATGCACGGCGAGGTGTCGGTCGAGTTGCACCCGGGTGAGATTCGGGAACTGGCGGCTGAACTCATCCCGGCCCTGCTGGGGCGGCACCGGCGTGTTCTTCTGGTTTACGACAGTCTGGCGGAATTCGGGTTAGACGAGTCGCTGCTGCTCAAAGTGGCGCAAACCGCGGGACTCCAGCGGGAACAGATGTTCGTGGTCAACAGCCAGGACAAGCAGGCCGGCGAGACCCTCGGCAGCGCCCGGATTCCCGCCGGCTGGGAAATTCCAGACCACAGCCGGCTGATTATCGGCACCTCCGCCGTCGAGGTCGGCATGAATCTGGCCTATGCCACGGCGCTGGTTACGGATGAGGGATTCAATGCCGCCGCCCTGCTGCAACGGATCGGTCGGGCGGCGCGCGGCGATTTGCCGGGCGAAGCTCACGTAGTGTGCAACGCCTACCGGAAAGCCCCGCATATCCATCGGCTTGAATCGTTGAGCGGAACTTGTTCCATCGGCACAGTGGTCGAGCAACTTAAATCTCCGTCCCTGATCCCTTTCTGCGTTAAACGAGCCCGGTTGCTGGGCAGCGCCTATCTGGACATGCTGGCCCGTCAGAATCGCAACCTCAGCAAGGGATTGAACGCAGTATTGACCGAGATCGAAAACCGGGAGGGGCAGCGTCCGTTGAGCGGTCGCTCGTTGCTGGGACTCGCACGCCGTGAGGTGGAGGAGTTTCGTGGTCGCCTTGCGAGCAGCCTGAAAAAGTGGTTGGAGGCGATTGACGAGCAACTGCGGGATTTGCGGGGCTTCACCCCTACGGTCAAAGTGCAGTTTCGGGATACGCAGGTCATCCAGTGTTCGCTGGATTTTGCCGAGAAACGCTTGCCAGTCCCGGATGAGTTAGACCGTGATAGCTCCGGTAACACTGTGCTGGTCTATCGGCGACCCCGTGATCAATGCCTCAAGGAACGCGCTGAGCCGATTCCTGTCGTTCAGGTGATCACCCCATTTGGGCGGGGTAAACTTCAGAACGTGTGGAACGAGGCCGATTTACAGGAAAAATATCGGCTGCTGATTTGCAATGATCGCGACAGCAACCGCAAGGAACTGGAGCATGTCGTCCGTTTTGCCACCGCCTCCGGGTTGGTTCCGCGCGTGCCGGTTAAGACCGCGAACGTTGAGCAGAGTGGCTCGATGGTGATTTGATCAGCGTTTACCCCGTCGCTGCAACCGGTTCCGGCCCCGGTACGTTAAATGGTGGACTGGCTGCGGTTGAGAAGACCAGCTTGACCCGGCATTTTGGCGTCGTCCGCGTTCAGTGCACGCGCAGTTTCGGTGACTGCGGACATTCGACAGGAACCCCGGCGGAAACTATAGTTGTGCCAGGGTCCTGCTCGCGGGCGGCGGCGCGGTGACGCTGGCCGAACACCCGGCGCAACAGGCCCA
>JAKLIY010000123.1 GCA_022709365.1 Pseudomonadota bacterium | reverse complement strand
GCGTTTCGGGCAGATCAAGTTGCAAAATGCGGGTAAAAACGTCAGTCATCGCCTAACCTCGTTGGGGTTCTTGCCATTGTCAGATTCAGTTTAATCCGGCTGGCGCGAATTGCCCGCCCACACCCGCCGATTTGAGCATGAGAGCGGCGCCCGATAAACTCGCCAAGCTTGACAGTAGCAAATAAACATTTGATTATTTTTCGGTTTTTAATCGCTTTTCCCGACCGGGGGGATGCAAAGCATGGCCGAGAGCATGAAATTCACCAAGATCGTGGCGACGCTGGGACCGAAATCCCGCGCTCTGGACATCATTGAGGCGCTGCTGCGGGCGGGCGCGGACGTGATCCGGCTGAATTTCTCCCACGGCACTCACGAGGATCACGCCTTGTCGGTGCGCCTGGTGCGGGAAGCGGCGGACCAGTTGAACCGGCACGTCGCCATTTTTCAGGATTTGCAAGGCCCCAAGATTCGCCTTGGTCAACTGGACGGTGATCGTCTGGACGTAACGGCAGGCGAAACCCTGGTGCTGACCACCGACGATCGGGTGGGCGGCATCCACGATGGCGTTAAAAGAGTCGCTATTGACCATCGCAGTCTGCACGAGGAAGTTCGGCCCAGCGACCGGGTGCTGGTTGATGACGGGCTGATCGAGTTGACCATCGAGCGGATCGAAGGTCACGAGATTTTTACCCGCGTGGTCAACGGCGGTCAGCTCAAGCCGCGCAAGGGCGTCAATCTGCCCAATATCAAACTGAGGATTTCCGCGATCACCGCCAAGGATCGCGCTGACTTGGCGTTCGCCTACGAACACGATCTGGATTACGTCGCGCTGTCGTTTGTGCGGGACGCCGACGATGTCAGGGAACTGATTGAGGTCATGCTGACCACCTACGGGCGCAAAATTCCCATCATCGCCAAGATCGAGAAGCCGGAAGCCTTCCGGCACATCGAGGGAATTATCGCCGTGGCCGACGCGATCATGGTGGCGCGCGGCGATCTGGGGGTGGAAACCTCGCCGCAGGAAGTGCCGCTGATGCAGAAAAGCATCATCCGCCAGTGCAATATCGCCGGCAAACCGGTCATCACCGCGACCCAGATGCTGGAGTCCATGATCAGCCATCCCCGTCCGACCCGCGCCGAGGCCAATGATGTCGCCAACGCGATTCTGGATGGGACCGACGCGGTGATGTTGTCGGCGGAAACCGCTGCCGGTCAATATCCGGTCGAGGCGGTGCGGATGATGAACAGCATCGCGTTGAACGTCGAGGCCAGCGACATCTTCAGGACGCTGATGCACAAGAATGTACTGACCCAGGCGGAACTATTCGCCAATACCTGCCTGCAGATCGAGGACGCCGTTCATTTCGCCACCATGGAGCTGGCTGACAAGTTGTGCGCCCGCTATCTGGTCGGCTTCACCAACAGCGGGGCCAGCGTGTTGGGCCTGGCCAAGTTTCGGCCGCTGGCGCCGCTGATCGCCTTCAGTTCCAGGCCAGCCACCCTGCGCAAGCTGGCGCTGGTGTGGGGGGTGAGGCCCTTGCAACTGGGCAAGATCAGTTCGGTGGACGAACTGTTGACCTCCGCCACCGAGAGCCTGTTGAACAAGGGCATGGTGCGGGAGGGCGAAATCGTGGTGTTTACCGCCGGCGTACCAATTGGCGTGTCGGGCGGTGCCAATATGATCAAGGTGGTGAAGGTCGAACGAGCGGATTGAGAGCAAAACAGGATTCCTGTTTTTAAAATTTACCACTTGACTAAATAATTTGCATTAACTTTAATGTTTCAATGTCTTTATAGATTTGCATTTTTAGATATACGACAGAGGGGATAAGCCTTTGAGTTTCCAGCCCTCACCTCCAGATGCTTCCCCGGGAGCAAGCGAAAAGAGCGGGCGTCTCCGCCGACAGCGATCCATACAAATTCCGGGCTACGAGATCGAGTATGAAATCGGGCGCGGCGGGATGGCGACTGTATATCGCGCGGTTCAGCAATCGCTCAGTCGTCAGGTTGCCTTAAAAGTATTAGCGCGGCAGACTGATGATGACAATGAATTCGTACAACGTTTTAAAAAAGAAGGGCAAATTCTCGCCCGGTTACTGCATCCCAATATCGTCACTATTTATGACGTTGGTATTTCTGAAGATAATCAGCTTTTTCTATCCATCGAGTACCTCTCCGGCGGCACGCTTGGAGAAAAAATTAAGCAGGGTTTGTCTTTTGATTCCACAATTCAGATTGCAAGAGCGATAGCAAGGGCACTCGGCTATGCGCATAGAAAATGCATTATTCATCGGGATATCAAGCCTTCCAATATCATGTTCCGCCATGATGGTTCTCCGGTATTGACTGATTTTGGGGTAGCCAGAATCGTCGAGTCAAAAACTGTTCACACCATCGCCGGGTTGATCGTTGGCAGTCCTGGTTATATGAGTCCAGAGCAGGCTATGGGCGAGGCTGTAA
>JAKLIY010000122.1 GCA_022709365.1 Pseudomonadota bacterium | reverse complement strand
AAAGCAATGTCCCTATTGAATAATAGAATAAATTGCTTTATATAGTCCGCTCCTAATTCAACGTATGAGGCAACAATGACTTTTCCAGTGGGCGATCTAACGCTAGACCAGTTGCTTGAAATCAAGGCCAGTATCGACGCTGAAATCAAGACGCGGCTGCAAGATGAGTTATCGGCCTTGGATCAACGGCGCGCGGAATTGCTGGCTCTTGCCGGCATTGAAACCGCCAATATCGCTCCGGCCAAACCAGCCAAAGAAACAAGAATTGTTGCTGTGGCCAAATACCGCGATCCCGAAAGTGGTAAACTCTGGTCAGGTAAGGGCAAACGCCCGCGCTGGTTTGATGTAAATCGCGCTGATGAATTTCTCCTTGGTGCTTAAAAGGTTATCCGGCGCGGTGGCGGAGGAGACTCCATACTATGCCGTCCATGGGGAGAGAAGAGCCGCTAGACCATGGGACTGATAACCGAACCCGCCCACAAGGCGGGTTTTTTATTGGGCGATGTAAAAAGGTTGACTTTTTGGTACGATTACCGCTACACGCGCGGTATGAACTTGCGTGCTGCTCTACTTCAGGTTTGGAACCGCTTGACTCGCGCCACCGCGCCGGAGACGGTCGCTGATTTATCGTTTGGGCGTCCGGCGTCGGGCGTGTCCGTCGATGAGCAGACAGCCCTGCGCTATGGCGCGGTCTATTGCTGCGTGCGGGTCATTAGCGAGGCGATTGCGGTGATGCCCTGGCATATCATGGCCCGGCAAGGGACTTCCCGATCACGCCTGGAAACGCATCCCGCCGATTGGCTGCTGCACGTTGCGCCCTCCGAAGAAATGACCGCCAGCACGTTTCGTGAAACGCTGTTGTCGTGGGCGTTGACCTGGGGCAACGGCTATGCCGAGATTGAGCGGGATGGCTCGTTGCGCCCTATCGCGCTATGGCCCGTAGAGCCTGACCGGGTGAATCCGGCGCGGGATGAACGGGGCCGCCTGGTCTACGAAATCAGCAACGGCGTTACTGGCAAAACGACCCTGCCCGCCCGCGATATGTTCCACCTGCACGGTCTCGGATGGAATGGACTCAAGGGTTATTCGCCGATTGAATTGGCGCGTGAATCTATTGGCCTGGCCCTGGCAACGGAGAAATTTGGCGCGGCCTTCTTCGGCAATGGCGCAACGCCGGGCGGGGTGATCGAAGCCCCGGAGACGTTTGAACTGTCGCCCGATGCCAAAAAGATCATGCTGGCGGAATTCGACTCCATCCATAAAGGCGCCGCCAATGCCCACAAGACCGCTTACCTGGATGGCGGGATGAAATACAAGGCGCTGACTGTCCCGCCTGAGACCGCGCAATTTTTGGAGACCCGGCAGTTTCAAGTGCTTGAGATTTGTCGCTGGTTCAAAGTCCCGCCGCATAAGCTCTATGAACTGGGTCGAGCGACGTATAACAACGTTGAACAGCAGCAAATCGAGTTTCTCACTGAAACCCTGGTGCCCTGGCTGACCCGGTTGGAACAGGAAGCCGACGCCAAGCTGCTCGGCCCTTATCAGCGCGGGCGGATTTATAGCAAGCTCAAACCGGAAGCGTTGTTACGGGGTGACCTGAAAAGCCGTTACGACGCTTATGCCGTGGGCAAGCAGTGGGGTTGGCTCAGCACGAACGATATTCGGGCGCTGGAAGACATGGACCCGATCCCGGAGGGTGGCGATATTTATCTCATTCCGATGAACATGCGCGATGCCGCCGAACCGCCTGAGTCATTGGAAGCGACGGAACCGGAAGTAGAGCCGGAAGCAGAATCGGAAGCGCCGCAGTTGACTGAAGAAGTGATAGATCGCTGGCTGAGCGTACTGAAAGCCATCCAGTTGCCCGCTATTACGCTCCCGCCAATTCACGTGACCCTGCCATCGCTCAACTGGTCTCTGCATCAGGACGGCTCGCAGATTACGCTGCAAGCGCCCGCTACTGAACCCGCCAGTATTACGGTCGAGGGCGCTCAAATCACGGTTGAATCGCCGATCCAGATTGACGCTCCCGCCGCTCCCGATGTGACCGTGAATATCGCCGCGCCACCGCCGGCTCAAATTACCGTTGAATCACCGATTCAGATTGACGTTGCTGCGCCCGATTCGCAGCCCGCCGAAGTCATCATCAATAACCTGCAAGCGCCGCCCGCCATTGAATTCCGCCCCGCCATTACCGTCGAGGCTGCTCCCGCGCCCGACGTGATTGTCCAGCTTGGAGAGCAACATGAATCAGTACCGAATTGAAAACGCCGCCAGCGCCGAGCCGGAGTTGTATTTGTACGGCCCGGTCGGCAAGGACTTTATGGGCGATGGCATCAGCGCCGATCAGGTGGTGAAGGACCTCAATGCGCTGGGCAAGAAAAAGCAGATTACCGTGCGGATTGATTCGCCGGGCGGCGCGGTCTTTGAAGGCACGAACATCTATAACGCCCTGGTTCGCAATCCGGCCAAAATCCATATC
>JAKLIY010000121.1 GCA_022709365.1 Pseudomonadota bacterium | reverse complement strand
GCCCGTGAAGCGGACCCACGATCCCCGCCGACCGCATGTGTCCGTCGCCCGCCTGCTGGCGCAGCGCCAGTCGGCCAAGGAAGCCGCAACCCCTTGAAAGTTCTCGACCACATTCAAAGCCCTGATCCACAAGACCGTATCATCATCGCCACCGCACTGCACGGCAACGCCCGTTTAATCCGCTTTGACGCCCAGTTTCCTTGCTATCAGGAACTGGACGGCTGGCTAATATCGACTAATCTCTGAGCGTCGAGCGGACTGGATGATCTCTCTTCGATTGCGATACGGGGGGTGCATTTCAATTTCACACACTGGCTCCCTGATGGTGTAATCGGTAGGGTGGTGTTCCTGACGTGGATACGGATATCAATAAAATGCTTACAACACAATGATTATAAAGCAATTTAATGAGTCTATATCCACGTCTGAAGCACTACCCCTGCGACCGACAGTTACTCAGCGTTCCGGGCGTTGCGGCCCAAGCTCCCCAGGTGCGACCTTGTTGATTGTAGGAGCGAGCCTGCTCGCGATATGAAGGCCAGTAATCGCGGCCAAGGCCGCTCCCACACATAAGCCATTGATTTATTAATATTCGGTTTTTGGACAGCTTCTGAGAAAGAACGGGAGCGGGCGGAGAAAGAAGCGGCGCTGGCGGAAATTGCGCGGCTGAAAGACCTGTTGCAGGGTCGCTAAAACCGGGGGCGGATTTGGGAGCCGTGGCCCTTAAAACTTAAAACTCATGCCGACCCGTTACGAAACCCTGCTCGTTGATCTCCCCCAGCGTCCGCGGACCTGGCTGATCACTGGCGTGGCCGGTTTTATCGGCTCCAATCTGCGTTGGAGACCTTGCTCCGGCTGGATCAGCGGGTCGTCGGGCTGGACCACTTTGCGAGCGGTGATCGGCACAATCTGGATGACGTGCCGGCGTTGGTCACCCCGGAGCAATGGGCGCGTTTCGGCTTTCATGCCGAGGTCTTCGCCCGCGCTGATGGTTTTAGGCGATTGCCCAAAAAGATCATCCCTGTGGGTCGGGCTTTAGCCTGAATTTTTAAGCCAATGATCTCAAAGGGTTAGGCTAAAGCCCAACCCACATTCGGGTATAGTCTTTATCAGAAATCAGCTTAACGAAGACGCCGGTGATCCGTCCCCGATCCCGTCAGCGTGTCTGGTCCCGATACCAGGCATAGGTTTCCCGGAGGCCGGTCGCCAAATCAAGGTGGGCGCGCCAGCCCAGGCCGGCGAGGCGGGAGACGTCGAGTTGCTTTTGGGGTGTGCCGTCGGGTTTCGTGGGGTCATCGGCGATGGGGCCGGTGTAGCCGACGAGGCCGGCGATCTGGTCGGCCAGTTCCCGGATGGTGATGTCCGTGCCGGTGCCGATGTTGATCGGGGCGGTGGCGGGGGTGTGCAGGCCGATGTGGAGGCAGGCGGCGGCCATGTCGTCCACGTGGAGGAATTCGCGCCGGGGGGAACCCGTGCCCCAGAGCAGCACGCGCGGCGCGGTGGGCGGATGCGGCGGGAGGCCAAGACTTTGTTGGAGGTCGGCGGGAATGGGGCCGAAGCGGGCGACATCGCGGGCGATGGCGGCCCAGTCGTGGGCCTGGGCGAGCTGAGCGAGGTGGAATTTGCGGATCAGCGCCGGCAGGACGTGGGAGGATTCCAGGTCGAAATTGTCGTTCGGGCCGTAGAGGTTGGTGGGCATGACCGGGACGTAGGCGGTCCCGTATTGGCGGTTGTAGGCGTCGCACATTTCGACGCCGGCGATCTTGGCGATGGCGTAGGGCGCGTTGGTGGGTTCCAGCGGCCCGGTGAGCAGGGCGTCTTCGCGGATCGGCTGGGGGGCGAGCTTGGGGTAGATGCAGGAACTGCCGAGGAAGATCAGCCGCCGGACGCCGGCCAGATAGGCTTGGTGGAGGACGTTGGTCTGCACCATCAGGTTTTCGTAGATGAACTGGCCGCGCTGGACGTTGTTGGCGTGGATGCCGCCGACTTTGGCGGCGGCGAGAAACACGACGTCCGGACGTTCCGCGGCGAAGAAGCGGGCGGTCGCCGCCTGATCGAGGAGATCAAGTTCAGCGTGGGTGCGCAGCATCAGGTTTGCATAGCCGTGCGCCCGCAGCGCGCGCACCAGGGCGGAACCGACCAGGCCGCGATGGCCAGCGACATAAATTTTGGCGTCGAAAGGGAGGGTCATGGGGGAGCCTCAAAAAATGGGGGGCCGATCACGGCCGATCAACCGAAATGAGCGACGGTCTCTCCTTGAGCTTCATTCATTCATTCATTCTTTCTTTCTTTTTCCGTGCCTTCCGTGTCTTCCGTGGACAGCCTGGCCTTACTCCTCCGGCTGCGGCACGCCAAACCCGTGGGTTTCGCACAGTTGGTCGCGCTGAGCCTGCTGGAGGTCGGCTTCCACCATGGTTTTCACCAGTTCCGGGAAGCGGATGCGCGGTTCCCAGCCCAGCACGGTTTTCGCTTTGGTCGGGTCGCCGAGCAGGAACGCGACTTCGGTGGGCCGGAAGTAGC
>JAKLIY010000120.1 GCA_022709365.1 Pseudomonadota bacterium | reverse complement strand
GCTTGGACGGTGCGGGGGGATTCCAGCGCTCGAGTAGGCAAGGGTAGGCCGTCCAAATTTGACCATGAAGAAGCTTTGCGGCTTCGGGCCCAGGGGATGCGTGTATCGGCTATCGCAAAGCACTTTCCCGAGGTACACCCCAAGTATTTGACCGTGTTTTTCTCGAGGTGGGATCTCGCGCATATTGATCGCGAACAGGCGCTCAAGATGCGGAATGAAGGCAAGACCGATGCAGAAATCGCCGCGCATTTTTCCGTATCACCGAAATCGGTGACCAAGGTGTTGGCATCGGAAGAGGGCGTACCAGACTGAAACCACGCAGACGGTTTGTTCCGACGTGGGCGTGATCTGTGTCCTGAGCGGAAGCTTTCCGATCCCGCGAACGCGTATTCCTGACCCTGTACAGATCAACTCCATCCCTTAAGGAGGAAGGCCAAGGAGCGATTCACCAGGATTGACCGCGGCTATACGGTCCAGAGATACTCCCGTAGGTGCCGATGACTTTTCTCTTCTCAAGCTGCCATGAGTGAATCGCAGCCTGGTAACCCAATCCCGGAAGCCGGCCGCATCGCGCCGCGACAGGGTGCTGCCGACCAGGCCGGCTGGCTCAAATGGCTGCCGGGGCTGCATACCCTGCGTCACTACGAGCTTGCCTGGCTGCGCCATGACATCGCCGCGGGTCTGGTGCTGACCACGATGCTGGTGCCGGTTGGCATTGCCTATGCCGTGGCCTCGGGCGTGCCGGGTATCTATGGTCTCTACGCCACGATCATCCCGCTGCTCGCCTATGCGCTGTTCGGCCCGAGCCGAATTCTCGTTCTCGGGCCGGATTCGTCGCTGGCTGCATTGATCCTTGCCGTCGTCCTGCCGCTCTCCGGTGGTGACCCGCTACGCGCCATCGCTCTGGCCAGCATGATGGCGGTGGTGTCTGGCGTGCTGTGCATCCTGGCGGGCGTCGCCCGTCTGGGCTTTGTCACCGAATTGCTCTCGAAACCGATCCGCTACGGCTACATGAACGGCATTGCGCTGACGGTCCTGATCAGCCAGTTACCCAAACTGTTCGGTTTCTCGATCGACGCCGACGATCCGCTCAACAAGGTCTGGTACTTCGCCCAGGCACTGCTGGCCGGCAAGACCAACTCGACCGCCTTGATGGTCGGCGGCGGCACGCTGGCACTGATCATGCTGCTTAACCGCCACAAGCGCTTGCCGGGGATACTGATCGCCGTGATCAGCGCGACCATCCTCGTCGCGACGTTCGGCCTCGACAGCTATGGCGTTTCAGTGCTGGGTTCGCTGCCCCAGGGCCTGCCGGCCTTTGCCATTCCATGGATCACGCCCGCCGATGCCGTTCCTGTCCTCATGGGTGGCTTTGCCGTCGCGATCGTTTCTTTCGCCGACACCAGCGTGCTGTCGCGTACCTATGCCGATAAGACCGGCGCCTATGTGAACCCCAACCAGGAGATGGTGGGGCTGGGGGCCGCCAACCTGGCGGGAGGATTCTTTCAGGGCTTTCCAATCAGCAGCAGTTCGTCGCGCACCCCGGTAGCCGAAGCCGCAGGCGCCAAGACACAGTTGACCAGCGTCGTCGGCGCTGTTGCCGTCGCCCTGCTGCTGTTGCTGGCGCCCAACCTGCTCCAGTACCTGCCGAACACCGCGCTGGCCGCCGTGGTCATCGCAGCTGCCATCGGACTTGTCGAGATCGCCGATCTGCGGCGCATTTACCGCATTCAGCGCTGGGAGTTCTGGTTGTCGATCGGCTGCTGCATCGGCGTGGTCGTGCTGGGCGCTATTCCCGGCATTGGCCTGGCGATCCTGCTGGCGGTAATCGAGTTCCTCTGGGATGGCTGGCGCCCGGATTCCGCCGTACTGGGTCGCGTCAAGGGCATCAATGGCTACCACGATATCTCGCGCTACCCCGACGCCCGCCTTGTTCCGGGACTGGTCCTTTTCCGCTGGGCGGCCCCCCTTTTTTTCGCCAATGCCGAGTGGTTTCACGAGCGCGCCCTCGACGCCGTGGCGGCCTCGCAAACGCCGGTGCGCTGGCTGGTGATCACAGCGGAACCGGTGACCAGCGTGGACGTCACCGCTGCGGACATCGTCGCCAAGCTCGATGAGACCTTGCGGGCGGCCGGAATCAAGTTGTGCTTCGCCGAGATGAAGGACCCCGTCCAGGATAAGCTGAAGCGCTTTGGGCTCTTTTCACGGCTCGGTGCGGAGGTCTTCTTTCCGACCATCGGCGAAGCCGTGAATACTTATCTCAGGACCTATCCTGATGTCGCGGTGGCGTGGAAGAAGAGCGACAGCAGACCTGGATAAACGGAACCCGGGCGTGGTCATTTTTCTCCGCAGACCCGCCATTCTCGGCCAGCCAAAAAAGGGCGATAAATCCGAGCGACCGCTTACTGCTAAGGGCTACTCACCCTATCGACCCACAACTGCCTGATGATGTTGGCAAGCGCTATGGCAGCTTTCTAATCAAAAAACTGTCTGTCGAATTTCGAGACAGACTGATTAGCGGGGGCCAACCCGGTTGACCGGGCCACCTCGGT